>CAVRBT010000006.1:0-377073 GCA_963719275.1 uncultured Actinomycetes bacterium
CCTCAGGGACTGGCACTTCTTCCGGCACTTCCTGCAGGAGGCGAACCCGCCCCACACGCCGGAGGAAATCGAACGCTACGTCGAGGCGTGGTCGCAGCCAGGGGCAGCGGCCGGGATGATCAACTACTACCGCGCCTCGGTACGACAGTCCCAGAAGGAAGCCATCGCGAAGCTTCGCCCGATCTCGGCGCCCACGCTGGTCATCTGGGGGGAGCGCGATTCCTACCTCGGCTCCGACCTCGCCGAGCCCGAGCGCGACGACGTGCCCAACCTCGACCGCGTGGAGCGCCTGCCCGACGCGTCGCACTGGGTGCACCACGACGAGGCCGAACGCGTCAACCAACTGCTCATCGACTTCTTCGCCCCCGCGGCAAAGGCCCTAAGAGACTTGGTTGAGCGTGCACACCACCAAGGAGTAGGTCCTAAGTCGAAGGAGGAGGTCATGAGCGGACTGACCCAAAAATCGATGGGTCGGGTCCACCGCATTTCGTCTGGCTGCCGGGGGCCTGAGGTGCCTACTTAAGCCGCCTTCGCCGGCGCCGGTGCCGGTGGAGCCGGCGCCGGCCCGGGGGCGACCACGAAGTCCCGCGACCGCACCAGTGCGTACCCCGCCACGGAGCCCACCGCCGCCACGGCGACGCTCACCAGCGCGATCGTGTTAAAGCCGGTCACGAACGCATGGTGCGCGACGGCCACCACCTTGTCGCGGTCGGCGGGCGGGACGGCCTGCAAGGCGCGGCCGCTCCCGCCCGATGCCACGGCCGCCAAAGCTCGTGGACGTGCGACGACGCGGGCGTGCCCGCGACCAGCGGGGTGAGCGTCGACTCGATCTTCGACTGGAAGATCGAACCGAGACCGGCGATCCCGGTCGCGAGCCCGATCTGGCGAGCCGTGTTGTTCGCGCCCGACGCCATGCCGCTCAGCTGGGGCTTGACAACGCCGACGGCGGTCGAGCCTCGTTTGTTCAGCCGGTGATCACGACACCGCGGCGGCTGTAGAGGTCGTCCGTCGCCGCCTGCAAGAGGAACGAGGCCACATCGGCTCTTGAGATCTTCTGCCACATGCTGACCTTCTCGGTCTCTGGGACGACGCTGGCTTCGGCCTCGGGTCCGTTGGTCAGCTTGGTGGCGTAGACGATCGTCCAGTCAAGGCCGCTGGCGCGCAGGACGTCCTCGCCGGCCGCCTTGTCTTTGATCTGGCTCCCCATGGCCATGCGGGTGACGAGCTTGCTGACCGGCGTGAGCCGGTCACGCGCGACCGCGAAGGAGGACAACATGACAATGCGCTCGGGGCCCTCCTGGTTCGCGACGGCCACGATGGCGCGGGTCGCCTCGGCGATCACCGGTCCTCTCGCGCCGAGGACGCTGATGACAGCGTCGGCTCCGTTCATGGCCTGGGAGACCGCTGCACGGTCGGTCGCGTCGCCTTCAACAACATCGAGGTTGGGATTGGTGATGCTGAGCTTCTGTCGCGACCGAACGAGTGCCGTGACGTGATGGCCGGCAGCGAGCGCCCGCTCGACCGTCGGAACGCCGGTGGCGCCAGCCGCGCCGAGAAGCGTGAGGTTCATGTGTCTACTCCCATCATGATTGTGGGGCCCTCCAGGCAGACCGGTCACGGGCGAGTGTCCTTGGCGCGGCCAACTGCGGCGAGATTGCACGCGATTTGCTCTTCGCGCGCGCGTGCGCGAGTACTCATACTGCGCGAGGGTTCCCTAAGGGCTGTCCGCGGTCTGGGGTCAGCCGTGCTTTGACGTGAAGCGTCGTGGGTGTGCGGATCATTCCGAGCGGGCTGAACGTGATCCCGAGCTCACGTTGGTCAATTGTTGTCGTCGCTTCGATCTCGAGCTCGCCGCCCTCTTCCCGAACCGTTGCGTCCAGCGCGACCGGGACATTCCCTCCCGCCGCCTCGAGTTGGCCGTTCATCGCCAAGCTTCCGTCGCGCTGGTGGATCAAGGTCGAGCTGAAACGCACCTGCGGATGCTCCACGACGTCGAAAAAGCGCTCCGAGCGCAGATGCCTATCGCGGGTCTCGTTGCCGGTGTCGAGGCTTTCGGCGTCGATCGTCAAGTCGATAGCGCGGACATCGTCGTCGTCGCGGGCGTAGGAGCCTTCGAAGTCGTCGAAGTGCCCGACGACGGTGCTGATGCCCCAGAACGTCGGCACCCTGAACTCCACCGTCGAGCGCCGCGGATCGACTGCCCATCGGCGGCTCGCCGCGACCGCCGGCGGCTCTTTGAGCGTGGTGCTTGCCATCGTCCTTCTCCTTCCATCTCTCGGTTGGAGCGGAGGGTCGCGGACGCCGCTGCCAGAGCGCTGCCCTCGCCGGTGGCGTTGCTGCCGCAGCATGAGAGGCGTGGCAGTAACGGCCCGATCCACGGCAGCACCCTGGCAGCCTCGTCCGACAGGGTTCACATGGATCGAAACCCACGACGGAGGTGCGCCCATGATCGCGCGTGTACTCGAGGGAGAGATCGATGCAGTACGAATGAGCCTCGACGAGGCCGTCGACACCGTGCGCGGCTCGGTGGTTCCCGCGCTCCGTGACCAGCAGGGTTACGGGGGCATGTACTTGCTTCTGACCGATGAGGGGAAAGCGCTTGCGATCTCACTCTGGTCAACCGAGGAAGCAGCCGAGGCCGGGACGGTCGACAGCCGCCCGCTCTACGAAGACGAGATCGAGAAGTTCACGGCCATCTACCGAGTTGCGCCCGGTCGCGAGACGTACCGCGTCGCGCTCGCCGACACCCCTGAGGCACCGAGCGTGTTCAGGAACAACGTCGCCGCCCGCCTCCGCGAGCTTCGGGCCGCGTCGGATGAGGCGCATCTCGAGCACCAGAAGAAGGTCGATGCCGCAATCGACGAGCTCGAGCGCAGAGCGGACGAGCTTTACGCGAAGTTCTGAGACAAGGGACGATGACCGTTGTAGAACCCGCCTCCGGGGCTCGGGACACCAGCGGGCGTGAGGTCAATGTCTCGATCTCTGTCCGGACGATCCTGCTGGTCGCCGGCGTCGCCGCGGTCGCCTGGGCGCTCGCGTCGATCGCGAACGTCCTGCTCGTGATCTTCGTGTCGCTCTTCGGGGTCGCCGTTCTTTCGCCGGTGGTGACTGCAATGGAGCGGCGGCTGGGCTGGAGCCGGGGGTGGTGCTCCACGCTGCTCGTGCTGGCGATCGTGCTCGTGATCGGTGTCGTGGCGTTGGTCCTGGTGCAGGCGATCAGCGGCTCGGTGCGCGGTTTCAGCGACGACCTGCCACAGATCGTCGACAAGGTCAGGCACAGCGATCTGGGCAGCTTCATCAACAGGGGGAGTGACTCGCTCGACACGTTGAGGAAGCACGCGGGCGACATCGCTAACGGCGTGGGCAAGGTGTCGGGTGGCGTCACCCACGTCGGAGCCTCGGCGTTCGGAGCGGTCGCGCTTGTCTTCTCCGTCGTCTTTCTAACGCTTTTCGGGCTGGTCGACGAACCGCGCTGGCGGGACTGGATCGGAAACCTCCTATATCGGGACACGCGGAAGCGGTACCTGCGAGTCACGGATCGGGTCATCCACACGACCTCGCGCTACATGCTCGGCAACCTGGCGATCTCTGTGATCTGCGGGACGGTCTATGGCGTCACTGCGCTGGTGCTCGGCCTCCCGTACCCGCTCGCCGTGGCGGTGATCGCGGGGATCCTCGACCTCATCCCGAGCGTCGGCGCGACGATCGCCGGCATCATCATCGGACTCGTCGCGCTGTCGGTCAGCCTCGAAGCCTTGATCGTCTTTGTGATCGTGATGGTGATCTACCAGCAGATTGAGAACTACATCCTGCAGCCGACGATCATCGGTAAGGCCGCCGAGGTCTCCGGCTTCACCGTCCTTAGCAGCGTCCTGGCGTTCGGGGCGCTCTTCGGATTGATCGGTGCGATCATCGGCGTGCCGATCGCGGCGGCGCTCCAGATCGTCGCGGAGGAGCTCACGGCCGGCAGAAGAGCTCGCATCGCCGCCGAGGACGCCGCAAGGAGGCAGCCGGCATAACGGCGGAGGCGCCACCGGAGCGCCCTTGCGCAGGCGCGGCTATGCCGAAGGCAAGCGCAGCAGACTGGCGACCGTGTTCATCAGCGGGGCGACGAGGCCGCTGCCACCCTCCCCACGGGCAATGTGGCGCTCTCCGGCGATGGCAGCAAGAGGCGGAACGCGCGGCAGCGGGCTGGCACCGATACGCAGCAGGCTTTGTGGTGCATCCGCGGAGATCAGAGAAAGGAGCCGACGGGGGTGGCAGAGACAGTCCCCGAGGAGAGGCGCTCGAGCAAGGAGCCGAAGCCGCCGGAGCGCGGGTTTGCAGTCGTCCTCTGGCTGTTCGCCGTGCTGATTGCGGAGGTCGAGGCACTCTTGTGGCTTTTCGAGCGCATGTACGCGCAGTGACCCGAGGCACGCCGGATGAGCTCAGATCTAGAGCTGTCGGATTTACCAGGGGCTCGCCGTGGCCCGAGAGGTCCAGGCCTTCGGTGTCTCGGCCCCGGCCCGCTCGGCAGGCTGCTCGGTCGGCTTCCTCGAGACGAGCGCCTTGACCTGCGAAAGCCGAATACCCAGAGCATCAGCGTCAGGCCGAGCACGACGTTCCAGATCGTAGGATCGAGTCCTGCGTGATCGAGAAGGCGGCCACGCTGCCCGTCGGGGCCTGGCGGCTCAGCGTTGCGACGTCCAGGGCCTGCGTCTGCCCCACGCCGCGGGGAGTGATCGCGAAGATCCCGGAGAGCATGTGGGACGAGGCGATCAGGAAGACGGTGAACGCCGTGATCGGGATCCCGAAGGCGGCCATGAAGACGACGTTGACGCCGATCCGGAAGCAGTAGGAGATGGCGGACGGCAGCGCCACCTCACGCGCGTAGCGGCCCCAGTCGCTGAAGATCGCGGCGCCCTGCTTCGCCTTGCGCCACTGCCCCTCGATCTTCGGCTTCAGGCGAGGCCAGAGCAGAAACAGCACGACCAGCACCGCCACGATCACGAGCGGGATCAACAGCGGGTGCGCGGCGAAGAAGTCGCCCGTCTCGTCGGACGGAGATCCCTTCGACACCGTGTGCGGACGGAAGATCGCGACGCAGATCACCATCACCACGCTCACCGCCGTGAAGAACAGCGACTGCACGACCGTGGCCGAGGTCACGCCGGCGACGGACGAGCCGGGAATGCTCGACCGGAAGAGCCCGATCATCGCGGCGGTCCCCGCCTGGGCGGGGGTGAGCGCATTGATCGCCGTTCCACCCTGCGAGGCGGCCCAGGCCGTCTTGAAGCGCAGCCCGCTCTTCGGGTAGGCGGCGAGGAGGATGTTGCGCCAGGCAAGGCCGATGAACGCCGACTCAAAGGTCTTCAGCGCGAGCGCGAGCACGAGCCAATAGACCGAGACGTCGCCGATGCGCTGGAACACGCCGACGACCCATCCGCCCAGATCACCCAGAACGAGCACCCGTTCGTAACTATCGCGGCATCGCCGTCGATCGCGCAGAGACCGTCAGTCAGTCCAGCAGCGTCAGCTGGTCCAGGGAGTCGGCTACGTGCATGAGGCCCTTCTCGTCGAACACGAAGGTGCTTCCACCGAGGAGGTCGAGCGTGTCGCACATCACGAGCGACACGCTCGCCTCACACGCAAGCACGCCGCGGAGTGCCTGCGCGAAACGCGCAAGCAGGTCGCCGCCCGACTCACCCAAGGCGCGCCGGGCGAGCAGCGGCTCCTCGAGGGTGAAGACCCAGCGGTTTCCCACGGCTCTCGCCGCCGCCTGCTGGGCGAACTCCGTCGGGCTCGTGACGACAAGATCGATCGGTTCCGGGAGCTCGGCGGCAGTCCGCCTCGCGTCCTCCGGCCTCACCGCGGACGCGAGGACGAATCTGCGGTCGTTCCCGTGCTCTCGCCAGCTCGCTTCCATTTCAGTCATACCTCCTCAGCGCACGACCAGCACGTCGCAGGGCGCCTCGACGACGACCTCGGCACTCACTGAGCGGAAGAGCAGGCGTTTGATCAGCCCGCGGTGACGGGAGCCGACGACGACGAGGTCGGCGTCGCGTGCGGTGTCGAGGATCGCGGCCGCTGCGTGGCCGACCGGCTCCACGGTCGTCGCGTCGATTCCACGGCCGCGGAGGTCTTCCGCCGCCTCCTCGAGGTGGCGGCGATGGGCCTGCTCCTCGCCCGGGTCGGCATAGCCGGTATACGGAGGGTTCGGGTAGATCGGCTCGGCCACGCTGACGACCGTCACCCGACTCGGCACCACAGACGCGATCTCGCCGACTCGCTCGAGCGCGCGGCGCGCCTCGGCGGAGCCGTCGTAGCAGAGCAGGATGCGCCGCCGTGGCAGGACCGCTTGCCGCGCGCTCGTCGAGTGAACTTCGGTTGCCATCGGCATCGCTAGGACGTTGCCGCCGCGCGAGCTCGTGGCTGCGTCGGATGCCCGTCAGCCGCGCCGTGCTGGATCTCGCGCACCTGGAACGCGAGCACGATGTCCCTGACGCCCCGGATCAGCGCGAACGCCGCCACCCAAGCGACGAGCAGGATGGCGCTTCGACCCCAGTAGCCGGCTGCCCAGAGGCCGAGCGCGAGCTCGATGATCCCGCCGACCAGCTGCAACCACCACGCGTCGTTCTCGCGCCGCGCCGAGATCGCGTAGATGATGTCGAACGCGCCGGCAAAGACGAGCACGAAGCTGAACACCGCGGCCAACGCCGCGAACGTGTTGCCGGGATGGACGAACGCGACGATCGCCGCCGTAATGAACGCAACCGCGAGGACTGCGTTCAGCACCTTCCACCAGCCTTGCGCGAGGAACATCATCCCGATCTCGGCGACGCCCGCGGCGAGCGCGACGAAGCCGAAGAGCAGCGCGATCGAGGAGACGGACGTGTAGTCGAACCGAAGCACGATCAGCGACACGACCATCCAGGCGATGCCCGTGATCAGGAACAACCACCACGGCGGCAGCGCGCGCGCGAGCGTGCGGCGCCCCATGTCGAACGGTGACAGCAGCGCCGACTCGTGTTTGTAGTCGGAAACCGTCTGGTTCATCGCTTCCTCCTCCTGTCTGTGTGGTTCTTCCGCCACGCGAGCAGGCCCTTGCCGACACCTGCGCGCACCATCAATACGCCGACGCCCATCGCGACGAGCGCGGATATGAGAATCGGGTCCGTCATTGGCATTGGTCTCTCCTCTCGCTCCCTAAGGCCTCAGTTGAACTTCGCGGAGACCTCGTCGGCCTTCCGCTCCAGGTCGTCGCGCGCCGCCGCGATCCGCTGCTTCTGCTCGTCCCATGCCTCCCCCGAGGCGGTGCGGGCGTCGGCCAGCTGTTCGGCCAAAGTGTTGCGGCGCCGCCTCAGATCGCTGATCGTCGCCTCGGACTGCTCGCGCGCGCTCGCTGCCCGCATTGCGGTCTGCGCCTGCAGCCGCTCGAAGTAGGTATCCCAGCTGTGCAGCTCGTTCTCGACGGCGTCCGCGAACTTCTTGCGGTTGTCGGCAAGATCCGCGGCCAGTGAGCTTTGCGCCACGTGGAACCTTGCCTCGAACTGCTCGAACCTGTCGTCGAAGGCCTCAGCCCCCTCGTGCGCGGCGGCACGGGCGGACGCCTCCTGCTGGCGCAGCGCGCCGAGCTGACGCTCGATCCGTGACTTCGCCTCGCCTCCACCAGCACGCGCCTTCGCCTCGAGCCCGTCGATCTGGCGGCCAATCTCCGCGAGCCGCTCCTCGACCGTCGTGGTCGGCATGACAACTCCTTTCGTTGACTTGAACGGCCCAACCGTCGCGAACCGCGCTGCCAGCCGGCTGCCACACGTCGCGGCTCGACTGCCACTGCCGCGGCTGGGACTTCTCGCCAGCCGACCGCGGCGGCTCAGGCGAGCGCGAGCCCTGCGCGGGCGCGCAGCTCATCGGCAGCCTCGGCGTCGCCGCCAGCCTCGGCGATCTCGGCGAGGCCGAGAAGTGCAGCCGTCACCGGGCTGCCGACGAGCGCGATGAACAGCGCCTCGCGCGCCGCATGTTGCCGCGGCTCCTCGGACCAGGCGATCACGCCGCGATACAGCGTCGCGGCGGCCTCGGCGTCGCCGGCTGCCGCGAGGACCTGCGCGAGCCTCGCTTGCGCATGTGCGACCAGCCATGGCGCCGACGCCGCCTCGCCGAGCGCCAGTGCGCGGCGATACTTCGTTTCGGCCTCGCCGATATTCCCGTCTGCGAAGGCGATCGAGCCGAGGCCGGAGAGCGCGAACGAGGCGTGCTCAGTGAAGCCGGCCAACTCCGAGCGCTCGAGCGCCCGGCGGTACCCTGCTGCCGCCGTCTCAGCGTCACCGCGGCGCTCCGCCAGCAGGGCCTGGAGCAGCGCCGCCGGGATCGCGCCGATGTCGTAGTCGCCATGGAGGCGAACGGCTTCCGCGGTCAGGTTGGTCGCGGTCGCGGTATCCCCGGCGACGAGTGCGCCGACCGCGCCGGTCAGAGCGGACGATGCGGCTCCCCACGTGTCGCCCAACTCCTCGAACGCGCGGCGCGCTTCCTCGGCGAGGGCGACCGCACGCTCATGCGGCCCGGCGCGGTCGTGCGCGAACGCGAGGGCCAGTCGGACCATCGCGGTTTCCCAGGGGGCGTCGGCCGCCGTCGCGAGCGCGAGGCCGCGCTTGCCCGCCT
Source organism: uncultured Actinomycetes bacterium (assembly GCA_963719275.1). Classification (GTDB taxonomy): domain Bacteria; phylum Actinomycetota; class Thermoleophilia; order Gaiellales; family Gaiellaceae; genus AC-32. Next base: position 8,638 of record CAVRBT010000006.1, read on the forward strand.
CGACGGCCGGCTCGAGATCGTCCTCTTCGGTCGCGAGGTAGCAAACGTATGCCAGCATCTCGACGCGCAGTGGGAGCGGTGCCTCCTCTTCCGCCGACGCCAGCGCGGCCTCGATGAACGCACGCCCTTCCGACACCCGCTCGGCGGTGCCGAAGTACCATCCCAGCCCTGCTCCGAGGCGGGCAGTGACGGGTGGATCGGGGGCCTCGCGTGCGTATGTGAGGGCAGCCCAGAGGTTGTCGTGCTCCAGCTCGAGCCGTCTCATCCACGCCTGCCACTCCAGCCCGCGTAGCTCCGTCCGCGCAGCGTCGGCCAGGGTCGCGAAGTGCTGCGCGTGCGCCTCGCGGACAGCGGCCAGGCCGCCGCCTTCGGCGAGACGCTCGAGCGCGTAGTCGCGGACGGTGTCGAGCAGGTCGTAGCGTGCCTCCCCCTCCGGGAACGACACCGAGACGATGGACTTGTCGACCAACGCGCCGAGCAGGTAGGTGACGGTTGCCTCGTCCAGGCCGTGCTTGGCAGCCATTGCGAGCAGCGACGGCCGCGATGCGCCGCCTCGGTGCACGGCAAGATGGTGGAGCAGCGTCTTCTCGTCCGTGTGCAGCAGCTCGTAGCTCCACTCGACGAGCCCCCGTAGGGCGGCGCGGCTCGGTTCGGCTGCGGAGCGCTCGTCGAGCAGTGGGAGGCGGCGCTCGACGATCGACAGGAGCTCGCCGAGTCCGAGCACGTTGACGCGGGCGGCGGCGAGCTCAATTGCGAGGGGCAGTCCGTCGACTCGGCGCGTGATCTCGGCGGCGAGCCGGGCAGCCTCGGAGTCGAGCTCGAACCCTGGCCGCGCCGCCTGCGCGCGCGCGGCAAACAGCTGCACAGCGGGAGAGCCGGCGCCGTCGGTCGAGCCGGAAACAGGCAGCCGCAGCGGTTCGACGTGGAGCCGTGCCTCGCCGGCGAGGTGCAGCACCTCGCGACTCGTCGCGAGGACGCGGACATCGCGACACTCGTCCAACACCGCCGAGACGACGCGCGCTGCCTCTTCGAGGACGTGCTCGCAGGCGTCGAAGAGCAGAATCGCCTCCGCATCGCGCAGGCGAGCGATCACACGCGCCAGCGGGTCGCGACCGCGAGCCGCGACGGCGTTCGCGGTGAGGCGGACGACGTCGGCCGTCCGGGCGGTTCGGGTCAGGTCGACCAGCCAGGTGCCTCCGGCGGTCTCGGGCTCGAGCGAGCGGGCGACCTCGAGCGCCAGGCGGCTCTTCCCGACGCCGGGCGGCCCGGTCAGGGTTACGAGCCGGTGTTCGCGCAGCAACTCGACTACCTGGGCCAGCTCTTCCTCGCGGTCAACGAACGACGTTGCCCGGGCAGGCAGATTGCCGCGCCGTCTCTGCGCGCCGTCGACGGGGGCGACCGTCGGGTCGTGCGCAAGGATGGCGGCCTGCAGGCGCTGGAGCTCCGGTCCCGGCTCGAGCCCCAGCTCTTGCGCGAGCACGCCCCGCGCCTCCTGGAACGTGCCCAGCGCATCCGCTTGGCGGCCGCTGCGGTAGAGCGCGAGCATCAGCTGCCCCCACAGCCGCTCCCGGAACGGGTTCTCCTCGACCGCGGCGCGCAGCGCCGAGACGATCTCCCGATGCTCCCCAAGCGCGAGTGACGCCTCGAACTGCTCCTCGAGGGCGTCGACTCGAAGCGCCTCCAGCCGCCGCGCCTCGCCGCTGAACCAGGTCGTATCCGTGAGCCCCTGCAGCGCCGGACCGCGCCAGAGGCCGAGCGCCAGCGCAACAGCCTCCGCCCCGGCCGCGGCATCGCCATCGCGCAAGGCGAGGCGCGCCTCTCCGAGCAACTCCTCGAAATCCAGCGCGTCCACGGCCGCATCCACCAGCGCGTAGCCGTCACCGGACGCAACGATCGTCTCCTGCCCGAGCGCGGCGCGCAGCCGGGCGACATGGTGCTGGAGCGCGTTGCGCGGCGAGGCAGGCAAGTCCGCGCCCCACAAGCCGTCGATCAGCTCGTCCACGCCGAGGACGCGACCGCGGTGGAGCGCGAGCAGCGCGAGCAACCCGTGCCGCTTGGTCCCGGAGACGTCCACCTGACGCCCGCCGGCGGCGACCTCGAACGGCCCGAGCAGCCGGATCTCGAGTGAATTCGCCATCGCGCGACTTCGCCTTTGGAAGCGAACAGCATCTCACGCTACGCCGACCGTGTCATCCCGGGTAGCCTCCGGCCTCGCCCGTCGCGTCGTCCGAGAGGGCGACGGCGCGCGCCGCGATACCTCAGGCGTGAATGTGCTCGACGGCGAGCTGGCCACGCTTTGGCGCCGGCGTCGCGTCGTCGTTTGGCGGTTCGAGCCCCGCCGCCGCGTAGGCCGCCGGCCCTTCCAGCGTCTCCGCCTGGAAGAGCGCCTCGGCGAGGCCGTCGAGGCGGTGTCGATTCTCTGAAAGCAACTGCACGGCCTGGTCGTGCGCCTCGCGGACTATGCGCCGCATCTCGTCGTCCACGCGCTGACGTGTCCGCTCGGAGACCTCGGAATAGCCGGGCATGGACGCAGCCTGCCCGTCCTGCGGCAGGACGGAGAGAAAGCCGATCTGCGCGCTCATCCCGAAGCGTCCAACCATGTCGCGTGCAAGCTGCGTGGCACGGCGGATGTCGGACTCGGCGCCGGTCGTCTCATCGCCGAGGACGACCTCTTCGGCGGCTCGCCCGCCGGTGGCGACCTTGATGTGGGCGAGCAGGCCCTGCTTGTCGTAGTTGAAGCGGTCGCTGCCTGGCGCCGAGAGGGTAACGCCGAGGCTCATCGTGCGGGGAATGATCGAGATCTTCCGGACGGGATCGGCGCCCGGCGTGAGCATGCCGACCAACGCGTGCCCTGCCTCGTGGTACGCGGTGCGCCGCTTGTCCGCCGCCGTGAGCGTCAGCTTCCGCGCCGCGCCCAGCTCGATCTTCTCGAGCGAGTCGGTGAAGTCCGCCATCTGCACGCGTTCGTGCTTCCGGCGCGCGCCGAGCAGCGCCGCCTCGTTGGCGAGGTTCGAGAGGTCGGCGCCGACCATCCCGACGGTGGTCGCGGCAAGCGCGTCGAGATCGACGTCCTGGGCGAGCGGGATGCCGCGCGTGTGCACGCGCAGGATCTGCTCGCGTCCCTCCTTGTCCGGCGCTTGGATGGTCACGCGCCGGTCGAAGCGGCCGGGCCGCAGCAGCGCGGGATCGAGCACGTCGGGGCGGTTAGTGGCCGCGAGGACGATCACGCCGGTGGAGGCGTCGAAGCCGTCCATCTCGGTCAGGATCTGGTTGAGCGTCTGCTCGCGCTCGTCGTTGGCGCCGCTGAAGACGCCCGAGCCGCGCGAGCGCCCGATCGCGTCGATCTCGTCGATAAACACGATCGACGGAGCGGCGGCCTCCGCCTGCTGGAACAGGTCGCGCACCCGCGAGGCGCCGACCCCGACGATCATCTCGACGAACTCGGACGCCGACATGGAGAAGAAGGGAACGCCGGCCTCACCGGCGACGGCGCGCGCGAGCAGTGTCTTCCCGGTTCCGGGCGCTCCGCTCAGCAGCACGCCGCGGGGAATGTGCGCCCCGAGCTTGCGGTACTTCCCCGGGTCGCGCAGGAAATCGACGATCTCGGTCAGCTCCTCCTTCGCCTCGTCGATCCCGGCCACGTCCGCGAAGGTCGCATGCTCCTTCGTCGGCTCGTACTGCTTCGCCTTCGCGCGCCCGAACGAGAACATGCCGCCTGCTGTGCCACTGGACCGCCGGATCAGCCAGATCCAGAGTCCGATGAAGAGGATCGTCGGGCCGAAGCTGACGAGTAGCGTCTGCCACCATGGCGTCCCGGCGGGGGCTTTGGCCGTGACGACGACGCCGTGCTCCTGCAGCAGCCGGTCGAGGCCGACCGTGTTCGCAAAGGCGGGCACTTGCGTCGCGAACTCGCTCGTTGTCCTCGCCTTCGCGTCGTTCGCCGGGTAGCGGATCGCCTGCTTCAGCCTGCCCTGGATGACGCTGTCCCTTGCCGTGATCGAGGCGACGTTTCCGCTCCGCACCTGCGCGACGAAGGTCGGACTGTAGGGAATGGTCACGCGCGGCTTCGACGCCGACCCGAAGAACGCGGCGGCGAGCAGGTAGTTCAGCAGCAGGAGTAGGGCGAAGAGCCCGACCGACCGCCAGCCGAGGCCGAGCTTGCGCGGCGGCTCGTCGTCGCGGTCCTCAGGACGGTTTGCGCGTTTCCGCGCGGACGCTTCGTCGCTCGAAGAGCTCACAGCCGGACCATGCGGCCCGTGGCTGCCATCCCGCTGCCACGTTCGTCGCGCCGGCTGCCAACCGCTGCCGGCTCCTCGGTCCCGCCGCGCTCGATGACGACAGGCGGGGCTAGCTCGCGGGCGAGAGCGGGCGGGTCCGGGCAGATCCGTAGCGCCGCCGAAAGAGGACGTAGGCGATGCCTCCTGCGGCGAGCGGGAGCCAGTACGCGACGATGCGGTAGAGGAGCGTCGCCGCCAGAGCGTCGCCGCCAGGCACGCCCGCGACCCTGAGCGTGCCGACAAGCCCCGCCTCGACGAAGCCGAGGCCGCCCGGCGTGATTGGGATCAGCGCGAGAAGCTCGGCGGCGACGTATGCCATCAGAACCAGCGACGGTTGCGGCTCGGCGCCGACGGCGCGAATGGCAGCGAGCAGCGCGAGATAGTCGAAGCCCGTGTTGCCGGCCGCAGCCAGGACAGCCGTCTTCCAGTGCTCGCCGAGCGTCGCGCGGATGAAGTTGCGATCTGAGAGCAGCTGTTCGGAAACGCCACTCACGTGGCGGCGCCGCCTGACGGTCGCGTTCAGCAGCCACTGGACCGCACGCCCCGCCAGCTCCAGCGGACGATCCGTGGTGAAGGCGATCGCGCCGGCTCCGACCAGCAGCACGAAGAGCGCCGCGCCGAGATAGGCCGCGACCGCAAGGCTGTGGTCGACGGGCGTGCCGCCCAGGATCGCCGGCAGCGCCAGCAGCGGCAGCGCGAACGCCGTAGCGAGTTGCAGCGCCGATGAAGTTCCGAGCGCCGCCACGGCCTGGCCGGTGTCGACGCCCGCCCTGCGCAGCATCGCGACAGAGACTCCGGTCGCCGTCGCGCCGCCTCCGGGCAGGACGCGCCCTGCGGCATTCCCGCTGAGCTGCGCGGCCGCGACCGGAAACCACGCTCTGGCCCGCAGGGCGATCCGGTCGAGCTTCCACAGGCAGACGAAGCTCGCGGCCTCGCATGCCACGGCGAGGATCGCGAACGGCCAGTCGAGATGCTCGAGCGACCGCCACGAGCCGAAGACGGAGAGCAGGCTCGGAAGCAGCAGATAGATCCCGACGCCGCCGAGCACGAGCAGCGCCGCGGGTCGAGCGAGCCGCCGCCACATTCGCGCAGGTCTTTGCTTGTGCTCCGACAGGCGCGACTCCCGAGGCTGGCGGGCCGGAGCGGCCTTCTGCGGTCCCTCCGTCACGTTACGGCAGGAATACAGATCGCAATGGCAGTCGCGTGGCAGCCGGCCGTTCCAGCGTGAGCTCCATGTTGCCCCTCTCGGATGGCCTGCACTCGCGCCGCTTCCCGATCGTCAACGTCGCGCTGATCGCCGCCAACTTCGCGGTCTGGATCCTCTACGAGCTCCCGCACCTCGACTCGGCCGTCTACCACGCCTCCTTCTACCCCTGCACCGTCGACAACGCTTGCCACGGGCCCGAGCCCTGGGCCGTCAGCTGGTTCACGGCCATGTTCATGCACGGAGGCTGGGACCACATCCTCGGGAACATGCTCTTCCTCGCCATCTTCGGCAAGAACGTCGAGGACGCGTACGGGCACCTCCGCTACCTCGGCTTCTACATCGCCGGCGGCTTCGCCGCGACGATGGCGCAAACCGCCGTCACGCTGCTCTTCGGCACGGCGGCCGCCGCGCGCGTCCCGACGCTCGGGGCCAGCGGCGCGATCGCCGCTGTCCTCGGCGCCTTCATTGTTCTCTACCCAAGCGCACACATCCGCACGCTGGTGCTCGTCTTCTTCGTCAAGATCCCGACCTGGGTCTACCTCGGCGGCTGGTTCGTCTACCAACTCGTCGAAGCGCACGCCGGCCTCACGTCGGCGTCGGCGAACGGAGGCGGCGTGGCGTTCTTCGCGCACGTCGGCGGCTTCGTCTTCGGCGTCGTCGTAACGATGGCGCTGCTCAACGCCGGACGAGTCGCACCCCAGGAAGCGCCTCGACGAGCTGCATTTGGACTCTGATGCGCAGGGAGGTGAGGGATCTGGCGGAGCAGGTGATCGCCACCTCCGTTCCATCAGCTCGGCAGCGTTGCCCGTACCCGCCCGACAGTGCGCCGCTCCGCCAGGACCGAGGCTGATCACGTCTCCACCCGAATGACGACGCATCGGCCATCTCGCGCGCAGGCGCTACTTCGCGGCTGAGCGCGAGTTGGTGACGGCGTGAATGGCCTTCGTCAGCTCGAGGATCTGGTGCGAGAGATCGAGCAGTTCTTCATTCTGCGTGTCCTCTTCCCTGACGGTCTGCCACTGCTGGTCGGCGATCACCTGCCGCTTCGCATCGGCCCTGTTCTGGCTGATCAGCACGAAGGTCGAGAGGAAGATCGCCTCGAGCGAAACGATCATCGTCAGCAGTCCGTACGGGTACTTCTCGACGCCGAACCCGATCCAGCAGCCGAACCAGGCGAGGTGGATGTAGACGAACAACATCGACCCGGAGAACGCGGTGATGCGGTCGGCGACTCGGTTCTCGACGCTCTGCGCCCGCTCGTGCGCGTGGTGGACGAGCGCCGGATTCGGCTCGAGCGGGAGGTGGGATCGGCCCTGTGGGTGCACGTGGTCCACGGTCAGAGCTCCTTTCGCTCAATTCGAAGTGGAGGGTCTCGGGAGCCACTGCCAGAGCGCTGCCTTTCCCCGGCCGACCTGCTGCCGCGGCGATCCGCTTCGAACGACCCAGAAACGTCGAAACCCGCTGACCTCGCGGCCACCGGGTTCCGACGCGACGATCGTCGCAGCCGCCGCCGACCCTGTCAAACGCCCAGCGTGGTTGTCACGAAACGTGCAGCTTCTCCTTGAGCTTCCCGACGCGATCGTCGAATCCGGCCTTCACCTCGGTCTTGTGCTCCTCGTGCAGCGTTCGCCGCGCTTCGCGCGCCGCGGCCTCAGCGGCATCCTCGGCCGCCTCGAGCTCCGCCATGACCTCGAAGGTCGGGCGGCGGGTCACCTCGCCGTCGAGCTTCTCCATCTCGCCGTCGATCACCTCGACCGCCGGCTCGTTCACGCTTGCCATGACGGCAGTCGACCCCGGCGGAAGCGCCCTGCCGAGAACGGTCAGCGCCTCGTCGGACGTGACGGCGTGATCGATGTCGAATGCGCCGCCCATCAACGCACCGGAGCCCCAACCGACGAGAACACCGACCGGGCCGCCGAGCACACCGATCAGCATCCCGAGCAGCGAGCCGCTCGCGGTGCCCAGGAGCTCGACGTTGTCCGTGCCCTCGGGGATGTGCAGCTCTCCGGTCTCCGTGCGCTCCACGATGGCCGCGGACTCGAGCCCGATGCGACCCTCGGCGGCGCACTCCTTGAGCACGCTCAGCGCCTGATAGGCCTTGCTCGGATCGGTGAACCGCACGACGACAACGTTTTCGGTCTCCGCCATTGCTTCCTCCCTTCGCTTTGAGTACCTGTCGCGTGGACACTCGCGCACGACGCTGCCAACCCACTGCCACGTGCCGCGGCTCTGCTGCCGCCACGGCTGCGAACATCGTCAGATCGTGTTGCCGTCGGACCTCACCGCCGCGAAAGCCGCCAGTCCATGAGCCCGCCGAACCGGCTAGCGCACTACGGCTGGCGAGCGGGGGATCCGGCGCTACGGCCGGTGCTGTTCGTCAACCCGACGTCCGGCGGCGGGAAGGCGGCACGCGCCGCCGTGGCCGAGCGAGCGCGCGACCGGGGAATCGACGCCGTCGTCCTGCGCGCTGGTCAGAGCCTGGCCGCGCTCGTCTCCGAAGCCGTGGCGAGCGGGGCGGATCTGCTGGGCGCAGCCGGCGGAGACGGATCGTTGGCGATCGTCGCGGCAGCTGCCCGGGCACACGGACTTCCGTTCGTCTGCGTGCCCGCGGGTACACGCAACCACTTCGCGAAAGATCTGGGCGTAGATCCGCACGACCTGGTCGGATCGCTCGATGCGCTCGTCGACGGGGTCGAGCGGCGGATCGACGTCGCCGAGGTGAACGGTCGCCTGTTTCTCAACAACGTCTCGCTCGGGATCTACGGCGACGCTGTTCGCCAAGAGCAGTACCGCGACGAGAAGGCGCGAACCCTGTTCGAGACGGCGCGTGCGGTGCTCGGCCCGAGCGCATCGTTGCCAGAGCTGCAGCTCGTCGACGACCTCGGCCGTGAACACCGCTCGCCGGCCGTCGTGCTCGTCTCGAACAATCCCTACGCGCTCGACCGCCCGCTGGTCGCCGGGAGCCGACGAACGCTCGACAGCGGCGAGCTCGGCATCGTCGTCCTCGACGCTCCAGCCACTCGCCCGATGCCGGGACGAGCCTGGGGCGCGACCTCGTTCGAGGTGACGGGTCCCGCACCGGTGCACGCCGGCGTCGACGGCGAGGCGGCTGATCTGAGCCCGCCACTCCGGTTCGCGATCCGGCCCGCCGCGCTGCGCGTCAGGATCTCCTCCCGGCATCCGGGCGTCTCGCCGTCGGGGCTGCTGCCCTGACAGTCGACGGCAGGCGCGACCAAGGAAGTGGCAGCCGCCTGGCAGTTGCAGCTACGAGCCTAGGTACGGAAACCAGAATGGAAAGGAGATTCACGATGAGCGAGGTTGCAAGCGAGGACCGGCTCGCGGTTGCGCACAGCTACGTCAAGCGGCTCGAGTACGACGCGAGCGGTACCGCCGAGGAGCATGCCCGGATCAGACGCCACCTCGACGCCGTCCGCGCGGCCGAGGCATCGGCCGCCGCCGCCGCGCGCGGCGCGCGCGACCGGTTCGAGGACGCGCTCGAGGACTTCGGGACGAGGCTCGCGATCGCGCGGCACCGGCTGGCCGCAGAGCTGACAGACAACCGCCGCGTCTTCGAGCGGGCCGTCGAGGCGGAGCTGCGCGACTGGGACGCGTACCTCGAGCGGCCACAGAGAAGAGCGGCCAAGGACGGCAGCGCGGACGAGCAGTCCCAGCTCGCAATGGCCGACCTCAGGACGCGCCACGACGAGGCCGCGAGGCGTCTTCGCGAGATGCGAGCCGCTCCGGACGAGGTCTGGCGGGAGCGGAGGGAGCGGGTCGAAGCCGCCCTCGACGAGCTGGACCGTGCGGTGGACAAGCTGACCGCGGCTCCCGGAGGGGAATCGTGATGTGCTGCCGACACGGCCTCTGGTGGCTGCGATCATCACGCTAAGTGTTGGTTACGAGTACAGCTGAGTGCACCTGAGGTCCGACCTCCTGGACGTAATCATGCGCTCTCTTCCGACCAAAGAAAACCGCCGGTTTGCGGCAGTGAGGGCGAGACCGCGGCGCCCCAACCTTCCTAGACTCTGCCGATGCTGATCGCGCAGATCTCGGACGTCCACGTGGGTGGCGGTCGCTACCGGCAAGAGCTCCTGCGTACCGCCATCGACGAGATCAACGCGGGAGAGCCTGACCTGGTCGTCGTGGCCGGCGACCTCACCGATGACGGCTATCCCGACCAGTACCCGCTCGCACGTGAGGAGCTGGCGCGTATCGCCTGCGGGGAGGTCGTGCGCGTTCCCGGCAACCACGACGCCCGCAACGTCGGCTACCTCCGCTTCGAGGACACCTTCGGCGCCCGGGATTCGCGGTTGCGGCTCGAGTTCCCGCAGGGCGAGTTGGCGCTGGTCGCAGTCGACTCGTCGAAGCCGGACCTCGACGAGGGCGAGATTGGACGCGAGCATTACGGCTGGATCGAGGAAGGTTTCGCGGGAGACTCCGACCTACGCGTCTTCGTCTGCCACCACCACCTGATGCCGATCCCAGGAACCGGCCGCGAGCGAAACCAGGTGCTGGATGCGGGAGACGTGCTCTCCCTCCTCCGCCAGAGCGGGGTCGACCTGGTTCTCTCCGGTCACCGCCACGTGCCCTACGTCTGGCCGGTCGCGGGCATGCTGCTCGTGCACTCGGGCACGGTCTCGACGCTACGGACGCGCGGCTTCCCGCATCCCGCCTACAACCTCGTCCGAATCGAGGACGGACGCATCTCGGTCGAACTCCGCATCCCCGGAGGAGAGGGCCAGAGCCTCGGTGACTATCCGCGCGACTGGCCCGAGGAGCTCTCGGCGCGCCACTCCGATCCGTTCGTCCGGCCACAGCGTGGCGTCACACTCGTTGAAGACGAATGACGAAACGGCAGGGCGCGCTTCGCCGAACAGCCTCCGCTTAGAGCGGAGTCATCCCGGCGTCTGACGCGAGGCGTCCCGTATTGACCGCGGGGGCTTCCGGCCCGCTCCGCCGCGTCCTGCGACGACAAACGCCCCGCGGTTGCCCCGGCACTGCCCCGACATTTTCGCTGCCGACACCGGCTTCTGGTGGCCGCAATCACCAAGCGAAGTGGTGGTTACGAGTACAGCTGAGTGAATCTGACGTCCGAGCTCCTGGATGTAGTTATGCGCTCTCGCCCGGCAAGAAAACCGCCGATTTGCGGCGGTTTTCATGGAGCTAGCCGGACTCGAACCCGCGCCCTCCTGGGTGCGATCTCGGCGCTCTCTTGGCCGGAATTCGGCTTGACCTAGCGGCTTCCCGAGCCTTCGGGTCAGTTCCCCCAATACCTTCCCCAACACTCTGCGGCGCGTTTTCCAGTAGGACAACGCCCACCATTGGAGGACCGAACGGGCGACCGGAACGCCGGCCTGTCACGCCGGAGGCCGCGGATTCGAGTCCCGTCGCTTCCGTCGTAACATCCTGCAAATCGGCATCTTTTGTTGTCGGCTGTGGCGCAATCTACCGCCGGCCCTTCACCGGCACTCCGGGATCGGCGCGGGTAGGGGTAAGCAGGACATCTGCTGAAGGCGCCAGCGGACGGCTCAGGCGCGGGCTGTCGCCCTGCGGCCCCTCCTCGCGTCGAGTGCGCGGGCGAGGTCGCTCGACGAGATGATCCCTGCGAGCCCGCCGTTCGACACGACTAGGCCATGACCGCCGGTCGACTGGCTCAGCTCCGCAAGGGCGTCGACCGCGTCCTCATCTTCCCGGAGCACTGGCACCTGGTCGAGCGAGACCAGGCAGTCGCGCACGCGGCGCTCGTCCCACTCGACACGCGGAACGTTCGCAACGCAGCGAAACGGCAGCAGGCCCACGACCTTGCCGTCCGCGACGACCGGATACGTCGTGTGCCGCCGCGAGAACATGATGGTGTCCATGAACTCTCCAAGCGTCGCCTCGGGGCTGACGACGACGGGGTTCGGGGTCATCACGTCGCGCACGCTCAAGCCGCTCAGGGCCTGCTGGGTCAGGAGGTAACGCGCCTCGCCGGTCGCGGCGTTGAGCAGGAACCAACCGAGGAACGCTAGCCAGGCGCCGCTGAACGAGCTCTGAAAGACGAACATCGCGATTCCCACCGCGATCAGCAAGTAGCCGAAGCCGCGCCCGACGTTGGCCGCGACGCGGGTCGCCCAGACGTAGTTTTCACGCCAGCGCCAGAGCGCAGCGTGGAGCACCCGCCCGCCATCGAGCGGCGGCGCTGGAATCAGGTTGAACACGAGCAGGGTGAGGTTGATGTAGCCGAGCCATGAGACGACGCCGTCGACGGCAGACGGGATGCCGGGGATCAACGCGATGAGGACGAAGAGCACGCCCAGTGCAAGCGACACGAGCGGGCCCGCGATTGCGACCCGGAACTCCGCGCCCGCGCTCCGGAACGAGCCCTTGAACTTGGCGACGCCGCCGAAGAGCCAGAGCGTGATCCCGTCGATCTCGATCCCTTCGCGTCGAGCCTGGATGGCGTGTCCGAACTCGTGCAGGAGTAGGGAGAGAAAGAAGAGGAAGGCCGCGACGACCGCCATCGCGATGTGAGTGGCCTTCGAGAGACCGGGATTCGTCGAGGGGAAGATTCCGGAGGCGAGCGTCCAGACGATCAGGGCGAAGATGACGAGCCAGCTCCAGTTGACGCCGAACTCGATCCCGGCGATCCGGCCGAGGCGGACGCTGCTCCACATCCCGGCAAGTCTTTCAGACGACCCGTGTCACATTCGTTTTGCCACCAAATCCGGGCGCGAAGGCGACGTGCTCGGGCGTGTTCGTGAGCGATCGGACAGGCGCTGCTCGAGGAGACGGTCACCGACGCAGGCACTGGGCGGATCGTCAACGCGACGCTCGGCGATTACCTCATTCCGGTCAACGCGGACACCCCCGACATCGACGTCGTCTTCGTCGGAGAACCCGACCCGCTGACGCCGCTCGGCGCCAAGGGACTCGGTGAGATCGGACTAGTCGGCATCGCGGCAGCGATCGCAAACGGCGTCCACCACGCCACGGGTCGGCGCATCCGATCGATTCCGATCACCCTCGACAAGCTCCTCTGAGTCGCCGCACCACGTCCGCATGAAAAGTCCGGTCGCCGCGATACTGGCGAACCGGTCGCCGCCCCGCCATCGGCGGAACCTCGTACGCGTTGCGGAAGAGGACGCAACTCGCCCGCGCAAGCCTGGCTCGGCCAGTGCGGCCGCCCGCGACGACCGGACTACGGCCGCGCGGCCGCGAAGGCGACCTCGTCGATGTAGCACCAGCTCCAGTCCTCGCCGGGCTCGGCCGAGCGGATGATCGGATGGCCGCTCTCCCCCGCGTGGGCCGTCGCGTGTCGGTTCGGCGACGAGTCACAGCAGCCGATCTTCCCGCACGTCATGCACATGCGCAGGTGAACCCAGACGCCGCCGATCTTCCGGCACTCTTCGCACCCTTCGATCGACTCCGGTAGCGCGGTCACCTCGATCTGGTCGAGGTGGCTGCAGATGGGGCCTGCGGACATGACCTCTCCTTCCGTTGCCTGACGTTAGCTCCGAGGGTGCGCGAGCACGATCGCGAAATCGCCCGCAGGGTCGGTCCACCACGACTCCAGGGACAGGCCGGCTCGTTCCAGCTCCAGCTCGAACGCCTCCCTCCGGAACTTCGAGCTGATCTCGACGCGGAGGCGCTCTCCCTCGGCGAACTCGAACTCAAGCCCGAGGCGCCCGACCGACACGACGTGCGCATCCCGCGCGCGAAGGCCGACGTCCATCCAGTCGTGGTCGGGGTCCCACCGCGGGTCGTAGTCGAAGTGCCGCTGCTCGAACGTCGACTCCAGTCCGCGGTTCGCCGCGTGAAGAGCGTTGCGGACGAACGCCTCCGTCACGCCCGTCGGGTCGTCGTAGGCAGCCTCGAGCCGACGGACGTCCTTCACCAGGTCGACGCCGACGAGCAGCGCGTCGTCGTCTCCGAGCTCGACCGCGAGGGCGGACAGGAACGCAGCCCGCGACGCGGGGTAGAGGTTCCCGATCGTGCTCCCGAGGAACGCGACCAGCCGTGGTCCGTCACCCGGCAGGGCTCCGACGTCCCGCTCGAAGTCGCCCACGACCGGCTCGACGGTGAGCGCCGGATACGCCGCCGCGATCGCCTCGGCGCTGTCTTGCAGGGCCCGCTCGCTGACGTCGAACGGAACGTAGCGTTCGAGTGTCCCGCTCAGCGCGTCGAGGAGGAAGCGGGTGTTCGGCGCGCTGCCCGAGCCGAGCTCGACGAGCGTTCGCGCCTTCGTCCGTTCGGCGATCAGTGAGGAACGGGCCTGCAGGATCTCGGCCTCGCGCCGCGGCAAGTAGTAGTCGGGCAGCCGTGTGATCTCCTCGTAGAGCCGAGAGCCGCGCGCGTCGTAGAGCCAGACCGCGGGCAGCTCCTTCGGCACCGCCTGGAGGCTTCGGCGTGTCGCCTCGAAGAGCCCGTGAGTCGCGGCGGTCTCAAGCATCGGACGCGCACCGGATCCCGGAGAAGATCTGACGACGCTCGGGAAGATCCCAGTTGCGGAAGGTCGGCCTCGCCACGAGCGGATCGGTTACCCACGAGCCGCCGCGGAGCACGCCGTACCCCTGGGCGAAGAAGACCTCGGAGTACTCCCCGTAGGGAAAGGCGCGGAAGCCTGGATAGCCCTCGAAGACGGACGACGTCCACTGCCACACGGCGCCATAGGGGTGCTCGAGCTCATCGCCGAGGAGCTTCACCGCCTTCTCCCACTCAGGCTCGGTCGGCAGGCGCTTTCCCGCCCAGCGCGCGTACGCCTCGGCGTCGTGGAAGGACACGTGCTGAACCGGCTCGCGCGGCGCCGGCTCGACCCGGTCCCAGTGCGAGGGTGGTGAGGCGCCTCCCGTTTCGACGTACTTCGCGTACTCGGCGTTCGTGACGAGAGCACAATCGATCCGAAACGGCGGCAGGTCGACCTCGTGCTCGAGACGCTCGTTGTCGTAGGCCCACGGATCGTCCGAGCCGAGCGTGAACGGTCCGGCTGCAACGAGGACGTCCCCACTCGCTTCCACCTCGGGTGGACCGTGCAGCGGCAGGCCCGGCAGCCCGGCGAGCGCGAGGGTCTGGGCCATCGTCTCGCCGTGCTGGAGCTCGTGCTGGGCCACCATCCCGACCAGGAAGTCGTTCTGCGCAAGCTCCGGGAGCCGTTCGATGACCTCTTGGCGCACCTTCCTCACATACGCGCGCGCCGCCTCGGGCGGGAGGATCGGAAGCAACCCTCGCTCGGCACGCTCGTGCGCGAACGAGTCGTACAGGTCGTCGAGCTCGGAAGAGGCCGCTGCGCGGCCGCTGCCGTTCCGGAGCAGCCAGAGCTCCTCGAAGTAGCCGATGTGCGCGAGGTCCCAGACGAGCGGCGACTGGAGGGGCGAGAACTGGCGCGTCAGCTGCTCGTCGGCGAGCGGTGCCAGCAGCGCCTCGGTTCGCTTGCGCGCGTGCTCGAGAACGGCCTCGAGCTCAGTAGGTGACACCGAGCTCGGCAAGGCGGCTGAAGATCAGGGAGGCAACCATCGATCCCTCCCCCACGGCCGCGGCGACACGCTTCGTCGACCCGTGCCGCACGTCGCCGGCCGCGAACAGCCCGACGCGGCTGGTCTCGAGGGGGAGGGGGTCGCGCGCGAGCGGCCAGCAGTCCGGCAGCCCGGCCTCGGCCTGGAGGTCCTGCCCTGTGAGGATGTAGCCGCGGGGATCGGTGATCACGTGCTCGCGCGAGCACCACTCGGTGTGCGGCTTCCCGCCGAGGCAGAGAAAGACACCGTCGACGGCGCGCGTCTCGGCGTTGCCGGTCGAGTCGGTGAACGTCACGGCGCTGAGCGCACCGCCGCTCGAGTGCAGCTCCGTCAGCTGCGTCTCGAGGTGGACGTCGATCAGCGGGTGCCGCTCGATTCGCTCGATCAGGTAGGCGGACATGCTTTTCGCCAGCCGGTCGCCCCGAACGACCATCGTTACCCGGGCGGTCTGATTCGCGAAGTTGAGGACGGCCTGGCCCGCCGAGTTGCCGGCGCCCACCACCACGACGTCCTGGCCCGCGCACTGCGCGGCCTCGCTGCGGCCGGCCCCGTAGTAGACGCCGTCGCCGATCAGATCGTCGATCCCGTCGAGGTCGAGCCGGGTCCAGTCCATCCCGGGAGCCGCGAGCACGACGTAAGCGGTCACCTCCGAGCCGTCGTCGAGGATCAGCTCGACCGGCTCGTCGTGGCCGTTCATACGGCTGCCGCGGATGCCGCGCATGAGCAGAAGCTCGGCGCCGAAGCGCTCCGCCTGACGGCCCGCCAGCCGCGCCAACTCTGCGCCGCCGATCCCGTCGGGGAAGCCGAAGAAGTTCTCGATCATCGTCGCGTACGAGGCCTGGCCGCCGGGAACGTCGCGGTCGCAGACGAGCGTCGAGAGCCCATCCGAGGCTGCGTAGACGGCGGCCGCGAGACCCGCCGGGCCCGCACCGATGACGACGAAGTCGTAGTGCTGCAGCCTCGCGGGCCGGTAGCCGCCCCAGGCCGCCACGATCGACTCGACGGTCGCGGCGGTGTAGTTCCCGTCCACGTCGACGAGCACCGGCAGCGGCGCGTCGACGAGGCCGAGCGTCTCCAGCAGGCGGTCGGCGTCGGCCGAGCCCGCCTCGTACCACTCGTACGGCTGGGCGGTGCGGGTGAGGAAGTCTCGAAGCCGGTAGTGCTCCGCGTCGAGCCTGCGACCAACGACCTGGACCGTTGGGCGAACAGGGCTCACGGCGCGATGGTAGTCCCGCGGATCGACCTCGCGCGGCGTGGCCTAGGACGAGGCGAGCATCGAGCGCGACTCGGCGCTGGCCTCCCGCCACCAGACGAGCTCGTACGCGTGCAACGCCAGCCAGACGGCGGGGACGAACGCTCGCGCGGCGAGTGCGCGGACCATCGTCGCGAGCGGGAGCACCAGCAACAATGCGACCGCGGCAACGAAGCGGCCGCTGCTCACCCTGACCCGCCGCTCGATCCGTATCCGGATCGCCGAGTACGTGAGGTCGAGATGCCTCGTCCGTCAGGCTCCCGCGAGCACTGCGCGGGCTCCTGCCGCGCGTACAGCGGCAGAAAGTGTGGTGAGGTCGTAGGCCCCGTAGTGCCGGCGGCCGTTGACGAAGAAGGTGGGTGTGCCGGAGACGCCGCTCAGGTCGGCGCTGTCGACGTCGTCGGCGACGCGAGCGGCACCGATGCGATCGCGGAGGTCGTTCGCGAAACGAGCGACGTCGAGTCCGAGCTGCTCGACGTAACCGAGCAAATCGTCCATCTCGAGCGCGTCCTGGTGGTCGAGCAGGAGATCGTGCATCTCCCAGAAGGCGCCTTGCGCGTCGGCGGCTTCTGCGGCTTCGGCGGCCTGTTGTGCGTGTGGGTGGACGTCGTTCAGCGGGAGATGCCGCCAGACGTACCGGACGTCGCCGAAGTCGGAGAGGAGCTCGCGGACGACCGGCTCTGCCTGCCCGCAGTAAGGGCATTCGAAGTCGCCGTATTCGACCACCGTGACGCGTGCGTCGAGCGGTCCACGAATGTGGTCCCGACCGGTATCCACGTCGAGGTACAGGTCGGTCAGCGGTTCCGTGGTGCCGAGGAGTGCGCGCCAGCGCAACGGACGCGGCAGGTGGGCCGTGGCCTGGAAGAGCAGCCACGTGACCACCGCTGCGGCGATCGCGGCGCTGAGGATGCCGACCTTCGCCTCGTCGAGCTGCTGGCCGCTGAAGGCGAGGGTCGCGATCAGGAGTGCGACCGTGAATCCGATCCCGGCGATCGTGCCGCCGCCGGCGACCGCCGCCCAACCGACTGGAGGCCGTAGTCGCCCTCGGCTCAGCCGCGTGACGATCCACGTGCCGCCGAGGATGCCGACGGGCTTCCCGAGCACGTACCCGCAGAGAACGCCGAGGGTGATCGGCGAGCCGAACGCTCGCCCGAGCGATGATCCGCTGATCGCGATGCCTGCGTTCGCGAGTGCGAAGACGGGCACGATCGCGTAGCTCGTCCAGGGGTGCCAGAGCTGCTGGAGGAATTCGTTCCTCGAGGTCGCCGCGCGCACCTGCGCGGCCGCGGAGCGCGCCAGCTCGGCGGTTGGCTGCTCTCGGAACTCGCGGAATCGCTCGGTCGCCTGCTCGAGGGTGCCGCGCTCAGCCGGGTAGGCGAGCGGCAACACACCGATCGCAAGACCGATCACGACCGGTTCGACGCCGGCCTTCAACAGCGCCACCCAGGCACCCGCACCGAGGACGAAATACACGAAGCCGACACGGGCGAGGCGCCGGGAGCGCAGGGTCCGGAGCAGGAGCACGAGCGCGTAGAACAGGATCGCGACCAGCAGCGGCACCGCACGCACCGAACCCGAATACACGACTGCAATCACGATGAGCGCGACGATGTCGTCGACGACGACGACCGTCAGCATGAAGGCGCGCAAGCGGTCGGGGAACATCGGGCCGACCAGCGCAAGCAAGCCGAGCGCGAATGCCGTGTCAGTGGACATCGCGATGCCCCAGCCGCCGGCTGACGAATGGCCGGCGTTGAACGCGAGGTAGATCGCGATCGCCGCCGCCATGCCGCCTAGCGCGGCGAGCAGCGGTAAGGCGAATCGTCGTCGTTCGCGAAGCTCGCCGAGATCGAACTCCCGTCGAGCCTCGAGCCCGACGACGAAGAAGAAGAACGTCATCAAACCGCTGTTCACCCAGTCGCGCAGGGTGAGCGACACGCCCGATCCGCCGAGGTCGATCGACAACCTCGTCGACCAGAGCGAGTCATACGAGTGCGCGTCGGCGTTCACCCACACAAGCGCCACGGCCGTTGCCGCGAGCAGGACGACGGCGCCTCCCGTCTCCGTTCGCAGAAACCGGCGCAACGGCGTCTGAATGCTTCGAGCCCACGCGGTCCGTCCGGTGAAGCGTGGAGTTGCCTCCGTCGCCTGACCGCTGTCGTTCGGCTTCTGCACGAGGTTCATCTAAGCGCGTCCGCTAGCGCTCACAGCCCGTGCAGGCCGTTGACGCGAGCAAATGTGGACGACGATCCTCGGTCCCGCAGCCGCTAACGTTGCGACGATGGATCATGAGCGGGCCCGCGAATTGCTGGCGGAAGAGCGCGAGCGCATCGAACGGTCGCTCGCGAGACTCGGGCATGAGGACACCGGCGAGCCGGCGGACGAGTTCGACCCCGCGAACCAAGCGTCCGACCTCTATCAGGACGAGCTCGACGAGGGTCTTGCAGACGACCTACGCGAAGAACTCGCGGCCGTCGAGCGCGCCGAGGCACGTCTTGCCGCCGGTACATACGGCCGCTCGATCGAAAGCGGCAGGCCAATCGCGGACGAGCGCCTCGAAGCCTTTCCGACGGCCGAGCGGACGGTCGAAGAAGAGTCGCGCTGACCAATAAGCGCACGGCCAGCCATCGTGGACCGGTGGACGGGCCCGCTCGGACGGAGAGGAGACCATGACTGTTCGAGAGATCGTCAACTTGCATCCTCATCCCAGCAGCCTCGATCGCGAAGCTCTCCTCCGTTGTATCGACGAGTGTGTCGACTGTGCCGCGAGTTGTACCGCCTGCGCAGACGCTTGCCTCGCGGAGAGCGATCTGCCCGAGCTGGTCCGGTGTGTTCGACTTAACCTCGACTGCGCCGACGCCTGCGATGCGACCGGCCGGGTCGTGACACGGCAGACCGCGCCCGATTTCCGGCTCATCGCCGCGATGATCGAAGCCGGGTACACGGCCGACCTGCGGATAGACCGCCAGCTTGCGCAGCTCCTGCGCCTGCGAGTTTCGCAGCTGAACAACTGCACCTATTGCCTCAACCTGCACTACGAGGCGGCGCGCGAGGCGGGCATCCCCCGGGCCAAGATCGACACCCTTATCGCGTGGTGGGAAACCGAGCTTCACTCCGAAGCCGATCAGACGGCCCTCCGGTATGCCGAGGCGCTCACCCGTGCCGCCGACACCGACCGGGACGGGGCATTCCAGCGCTTCCACGACGCACTCGCCGAGAACTTCAGCCCGGAGGAGATCCTCGAGATCGTCGGCGTCGTCGTCAACATGAACGTCTGGACCCGGATCAAGCTTGCCGAGGGCGCGATGCCCGCCCCGGTTTGAACTTTCACGACTCGTTTGCACACCTCGAGATCATCGGGTCCGCCACGTCCAACAGGGCTAAGATCGCACAATAAGCGGGCACTTCGCCGGCACCCCTACGGCGAGCACTTCGCTCCCAGCGGGAACTGAAGCCTCACCGCAAGGGAGCTCCGCACGCGCTAGCACCGAGCGCCCCATGGACTGGATGGGCGGCCTCAACACGATTTCATTCGACCTTCCCTCGCCCGCGAGGTGCGTTGCGATGGCGCAGACCCCCAATCGTTCACTATCTGGGCAACGCCGCATCCCGTGCTCATCCCGCACGAGGTCGCCGGAAGCTCCAGCCCACGCCCGCAAATACCCGCAAGTCCGTTGTCGAAAGACCCTGCTCACGGCCGGAATCCCCGCAGATTCCCGCTCAGCCCGGAAGGGGCATGACCGGCCTGTCACGCCGGAGGTCGCGGTTTCGAGTCCCGTCGCTCCCGCTCTTTACACCCCGCCTCTGCAAGCAATTCCCGTAATCGCGCGAGAGGTTGATTTGCAGCGGCGAAAGGCGCGGGACGACAATCAACGACATGGCTCCTCCGATTCTGTACGCGCGCAGCGGCGACGCGAACATTGCGTACCAGGTCGTCGGCGAGGGTCCACACGACCTCCTGATGATCCCCGGCTGGGTGACGCATCTGGGCCTGGATTGGAACGAGCCGCGCTGGGTGCGCTGGTTCGAGCGGATGACGTCTTTCGCGCGCGTCGTTCGCTTCGACAAGCGCGGCACCGGCATGTCGGACCGCACGCCCGGCGTGCCCACTCCCGACCAGCGTATGGAAGACGCCCGGGCGGTTATGGACGCCGCGGAGCTCGAGCGAGCGCACGTGATCGGCTGGAGCGAGGGAGGACCGCTCGCCGTGCTGTTGGCCATAACGCACCCGCAGCGCGTACAGAGCCTCGTCCTGCATGGAACGCAGGCGACCTTCCGCCGCCGTGACGACTACCCGTTTGGTGACGAGGAGACCGAGGCCGACCTCGAGGACCTCGAGCGCCATTGGGGGAGCACGGAGTTCGCACGCTCATTCGTCCCCGACGGTGACACGGCGACGATTGCGCGGCTCGCGACGTACCAGCAGGCCGCCGCCAGCCCGAGTGCGGCCGTCGCCCTGGCACGTGCGAACTCGCAGATCGACGTCCGCGGGTTGCTCGGCTCGATCCGCGTGCCGACGCTCGTCCTCAATCGAGAACACGACCCGGTCGCACCCGGTCCTACCGGCCGCTACCTCGCAGAACGCATCATTGGCGCACGCTTCGTCGAGCTCGAGGGATCCGCACATGCGCCGTGGCTCGGCAGTCTCGAGCCGTTCTGCGCCGAGGTCGAGCACTTCATCACGGGCGTTCGCCCGCCGAGCGTGAGCCGGGCGCGGTGCGAGCGATTCTTCACTGCGACATCGT
Organism: uncultured Actinomycetes bacterium; assembly: GCA_963719275.1. Classification (GTDB taxonomy): domain Bacteria; phylum Actinomycetota; class Thermoleophilia; order Gaiellales; family Gaiellaceae; genus AC-32. The sequence continues at coordinate 29,610 of CAVRBT010000006.1, forward strand.
CGGCTCGACCTCGCGCGCTGTAGAACTCGGCGACGAGCGCTGGACCGACCTGCTCGCCGAATACGGCCACCACGCCGATCTAGCCGTGGCCACGCATGCGGGCCGAATCGTCGACCGTACCGGGGACGGGCTGATGGCGGCCTTCGAAGGGCCGGTTGGGGCGATTCGCGCCGCCCGTCGGCTCCAGCACGACGCCCGACAGCTCGAGCTCGAGGTACGCGCGGGGGTGCACATAGGTGAGGTGCGCGAGGAGAACGGCCTCTTGCGCGGGATCGCCGTCCACGTCGCCGCGCGCGTAATGGCCGAAGCGCGCGGCGGCGAAGTGCTGGTCTCCGACACCGTCCGAGACATCGTGGCCGGCTCCGACCTCGCCTTCGCCGATCGCGGCACGCACGAGCTCAAGGGCATCGGGGGCGAGCGGCAACTGTTCGCGGTTACATGAGTCCACGTGGCTTCCGAGACTGATCACCCATGTTCGGCGAATCGGATCTCGACCTTCCGAAGTGCAAAGCCAGGGCTCGACCCCTGTCGCTCCCGCTCCAAGATTCCCCTGCTGACGTGGGAGTTTCGTGCCGTAGGGCAGTTCAGCGCGTCCGCGGGAGCGAGCGCCTGGATGGGGACAGGCGCTGTCAGGCGGTAAGAAAAACCGCCGCTTTGCGGCGGTTTCTCATGGAGCTAGCCGGACTCGAACCGGCGACCTCCTGGGTGCGATCCAGGCGCTCTCCCAGCTGAGCTATAGCCCCGTGCCGGACACAGTGTAGCCGCGCGCTAAACGGGAGCCGGTAGCGGCTCCGCCGGCAGCTCGAACGCGAACGTCGTCCCCTTGCCGGGCTCCGAGTCGACCCAGATCCGCCCGTGCATCGAGCGGACGAGCTCGCGACAGATGTAGAGGCCGAGGCCTGTTCCGCCGATGCCGCGCCGCTGGTCGGGATCGAGGCGGTAGAACTTGTCGAAGATGCGTTCCTGCTCGCCTACGGGGATGCCGAGGCCCTCGTCCTGGACGCTGAAACGGAGGTGGTCGCCGACGGTCGTCAGGCGTACGTCGATCCGCCCGCTCGAGGGCGAGTACTTGATCGCGTTGTCGATCAGGTTGAGCAGCACCTGACGCGTGCGCTCGCCGTCGCCGCGCACCTTCGGAACGCCCGGCGGCACGGTGACCTCGATGGTCCTCTCCTCCGCCACCCGCGAACGCGCGGCCGTGATCACTCCGCGCACCAGCTCCTCGGGATCGAACGTATCGGCGACGACACTGAGGGAGCCGCTGTCGAGCTGCCCGGCGACGAGGATCTCCTCGACGAGGTTGGCGAGGCGGTTCGACTGCTCCGCGATCATCTCGAGCAGGTCGTCCTGGGTCTGCGCCGGCAGCTCGTGCTCCCGGAGCGTCATCGCCGCGCCGTGCAGCGAGGCGAGCGGTGTCCGGAGCTCGTGCGAGATCGTCGCGACGAACTGCGAGCGCAAATCCTCCAGGCGGCGGTCGTGCGTCGCGTCGCGGAAGGCGTACACGGTGTCGTCGTCCAGCGCCACCGCCACGACCGAGAGCCAGAGCTCGCGGCCCTCGATGTCGACCGGCACCGTCTCCGAGCTCGAAGGTCCCTCGCCCTCGCCGGGTCGATCCGCCACCGGGACAAACGTCGCGATCGTTGCCCAGCCCGGGATCGCTTCCTCCGCCCGCCGGCCGCGCACATCCGTGGCCCGAAGCCCCGTGATCGCTTCCGCGGCCTGGTTCCAGAGCCGAACCACTCCGTCGCGATCGACGACGAACACTCCGTCCCCGAGGTGCGCGAGCACGCGCTCGGCCTCGTCGCGCTGCTGGCGCGACAGCCGGCTGCGCGCAATCGCCGGAGCGACCGCATACGCGATCACGAGCAGGGCGCCGATCAGGCCCAGCCCGATTCCGATCACCCGCCAGCGGACGCTGTTCGCGGCAGCCGTGATCTCCGAGCGCTTGCGCAGCGTGATCAGTGCGGCGTCACGTGACTGCCCGGGGAGCTGAACGGCGACGGCGCGCGTGTCCATGGAGCCGACGCGCAAATCGACCGTTTTCCGGCGAGGCGGCGTTGCGCGGAGAGGGATGGTCTCACCCTCGAGCACGAGTCGTTCCCCACGCAGCAGCCCAAGCCGTCCGTCCCTGAGGCCGGGTCTAGACGCGAGGTCCCGCACGAGGGGCCGCGCTGGAACCACGACGCGAACCCGGCCGACGTTCTTCCCCCGCACCGAGACCAAGACGTTCGCCAGCGTCACCGTCCCCGGCGCCAGCCGTTTTCGTCCTGTGCTGAGGACGACCCCTGGGTTGCGCCGTTCGAACCTTCGAAGAGCCCGGCCGTTGCCGTGCATGAGGGCGTTCGCTACTGCTGGCGACCCTGCGAGCTCCATGGCCTTCGCTTGAGCGTCGTCGACACGGTTGGTGTACGCGGAAACAGCCGTGTTGAGCTCACGGACGAGCCGCTGATCCGCGTTGTTGCGCTCGCGCTTCGCCGCGACTCCGCCGAAAACCCACACGGCGACCGTGAGTGGGAGAGCGAGGAGCAGCAGCCCAGTGGCGAGCCGCAGTCCGCCACTTCCACCGCGCGTTATTTCTTGTCCCCTTTGTGGCCGTTGCCGCCGCCGTGGTCAGCCGGCGGGCCGCCGCCCTTGGCCTTCGGGGGAGCTGCCGGCACCTTCTTGGCCTGCCCCGGGGGAAGTCCCTGGTGATGCTCGGGCGAGTGCCCGTGCGCGTGGCCGTTCCCATGCCGGAGGGCGCCGGCGACCGCCGGTTTGCCGGCGTGGCCATGCCGGTGGCCGTGCGCCTTCGCCTTGCCCTTCGGCACACTGATGACCTGGGGCGCAGGCACCGCGACCGCCGTTGACGGAGCCGGAGCCGAATCCGCGACCTGCACCGGAGAAGGCGGGGCGTGGCGGACTACCCGAGCCCGGGTGTGATGAGCTCGATGTACCTTGTGGGCGGCGGGGCGTGGAGCCGTCACCCGCGCGGTCGGGACGACCGGCGGTGCGGCGGAGGCCGTTGTCGTAGCCGGCGCCGAAGCGCGCTCGCGGGCGGGAGTCTCGAGGTCTACAGCCACGCGGTCGGCCGCGCCGCCGAGCGCGGGCAACAGCGGTATTGGCTCTCCTTGCAGCCCTGCGCCCGACACCAGGAACACCGATAGAGAGACAGCAATTGCCGCTGCAAGCGCGAGCAGTGTTGGCGAAAGGTGGGCGAACGGCGGATTCATGTCAGAGCTGTAGGTGCTGGCCGTTCGCTGGCGGGCGAACGTTGCTTCATCAACGATAGCGCGGAATCCCCTATGAAACCCACTACTTTTGGGCCATTCCTACTGAATCCTGCAGGAAGCCTCACGCGCGCGCGAGATCACCTATTGGCGGCGAACGAGCGTGACGCCGTCGCGGACGGTGAGCTGCACCGCGATCACGCGGTCGTCGGCCGCGATCCGGTCGTTCAGCTCGCGGATCGCACGCGTCGGCAGCGAGTCGTCCTCGTCGTCGATCACACGCCCGCTCCAGAGCGTGTTGTCGATCGCCATCAGTCCGGTCGGCTTCAGCCGCGACACCAGCGCCTCGTAGTAGTTGCCGTAGTTCTCCTTGTCGGCGTCGATGAAGACGAAGTCCCACTCGCCGCCCAACCGGTCGATCGTCTCGAGCGCGGGGCCCATGTGGATGGTGATCCGGTCCCCGTACGGGCTCTGCGCGTGGTAGCGCTGCGCCACCTCGGCGTGCTCCTCGGACACCTCGCACGTGTCGACGTGTCCGCCCTCGGGCAGGCCCGCGGCCATCGAGAGCGACGAGTAGCCGGTGAACGTGCCGAGCTCGAGCACGCGCTTCGCCTGGAGCGCGAAGACGAGCTGCTCGAGGAACCGGCCCTCGACCACGCCGGTCAGCATCTGCGGCGCGTTCATCGTCGACCGCGTCTCCTCGGCGAGCTCCGCGAGCAGCCGGTCGGGCGCCGTCGTGTGCGCCTCCGCGTACGCGTCGATCTTGTCCGGGACGATCACCGCTGGAGCCGGGGCGCCTCGTCGAGCTTGCCGTCGCGGATCCGCTGCGCCATGTCCTTGGACTCCTCGCGGTAGATCGAGCCGTCCTCGAACTCGAGCCACGGGTACGCCTTCTGGCCGGTGCGGCGGATGGTCTCGTCGCGGTTGCCGGGCCACGGCAGCTTGTCGACCTCGTACTGGACACCGGCCTCGTCGAGCGCCTTCTGCACCCGCCAGCACGGGTGGCCGGCGAACTTGACCCACACGTTCTTGCAGCGGTGAAGGACGATCGCGATGGCGCGAGCTTAGCGGCGCTAGCGTCCCGCCATGGCGGAGCGCGTGGTCACCCCGGCCGAGCTGAACCGAGCGCTGCTCGCACGGCAGCTGCTGCTCGAGCGGCGGCCGCTCCGGCTCCCACGCGCCGTCGAGCAGGTGGGCGGCCTGCAAACGCAGTACGCGCCGTCCGGCTACGTCGGGCTCTGGTCGCGCGTTGCCGGCTTCGAGCGCGGCGCCCTGACCCGAGCGCTCGAGCGGCGCTCGCTCGTGCAAGCGACGCTGATGCGCAACACCATCCACGTCGTCTCGCGCGCCGACTACTGGCCGCTCGTGATTGCGGTGCGCTCCGAGCGGATGGCGTGGTCGCGGAGCGTGCAGCGAAGCGACGAGCGCGCGGTCCGGCGTGTGGCCGAGCGCCTGCGCCGCTTCCTCGCCGACGGGCCAAGGCGCCAGAAGGAGATCGCCGACGCCGGCCTCTGGATCCCGGGCGTCGGCATCTGGCTCGATCTCGTGCGGGTCCCGCCTTCCGGCACCTGGGAGCGGCGGCGTGCGGACCTCTTCGGCCTCGCCGAGGACTGGGTCGGGCCGGAGCCGGAGCTCGACCAGGATGACGCGCGCGAGCACCTCGTCCGCCGCTATCTGGGCGCATTCGGGCCGGCGCCGCGGCGCGACATCGCCGACTGGGCCGGGATGAGCGTTGGCGCGCTCGCAGTGGCTCTCGAGCGGGTGCCGATGCGGCAATTCCGAGACAAGGAAGGCCGTGAGCTGCTCGACCTCCCGCGCGCGCCGCTGCCGCCGCCGGACACGCCCGCGCCGCCGCGCTTCCTGCCGACGTGGGACGCGACGCTGCTCGTGCACGCCCGCCGAACCGGGATCCTCGCGGAGGAGTACCGCAAGCACATCTTCCACGTCCGCAACCCGCAGTCCGAGCGGACGTTCCTGGTCGACGGGAAGGTCGCGGGCGCCTGGCGCTACGACAGCGGACGCATCACGCTCGAGCCGTTCGGCCGCCTTCCGCGGGCCGTGCGAGCCGAGCTCGAGGAGGAGGCAGAGCGCCTAGCCGCGTTCCAAGCGTGAGCCGCCGACGATCGCGTCGCGGCCGTCGGCGAAGCGCACCCACGCCTTGCCCTTGCCGTCGTAGTCCGGCGACCAGACGACAAGCGTCGCCTCCTCGCCTCCGACGCGCACGGGCTCAGTCCCCTCCGGCCCGACGCCCCGCCAGACGCGGATGAACGGGTTCTCCTCCCACTCGCGGCCGATCGTCGTCTCGTCGGTATGGCCCGGCAGGACGCGCATCTCCGGCGGCAGCTTCATCAGCACGTCCATCACCGAGCGGCGGATCTGTTCGAAGTCGCCCCCGCCCACGGCGTCCTTGAACAGGACGTCGCCGCTGCAGCAGACCTCGTCGTTGACGACGAACGCGAGGTGGTCGTCCTTGTGCCCGGGCGTCGGCAACGCGCGGATCGAGAGGCCACCGGTCTCGAGGTCGCCCTTCACCACTGGGCAGTCGTAGCGCCCCCGGATCGCGTCGTCACCGGCGATGTGGTCGGCGTCGGCATGCGTCGTCAGCAGATGCGTGACCCGTAGGCCGTGGGTCGCGACGGCATCGAACAGCGGCCGGAGCGGGGCGCCGGAGTCGACGAAGACCGCCGTCCCGCCGGGCCGGTCCGCGATGACGTAGGCGTTCGAGAGCCAGCCGGGGTCCATGCTGCGTTCGACGATCACAGCGGCCCATTATCACGCCTTGACACCCACACCCCGAGCGATGAGATATCGTCGCCGGTAGCCACAACGAGGGCGCATGCGACGGAGACCCCCATCGCTGCGGCAAACGGCAACCGAGGCGTATCGCGAGGCAGGCGCTGCGGACCGACTCGCTGGCAAACGGGAGACGCTCGTGCGTGTCTTCCTGGTCGCGGACGTCTGCGTCCACCGTGACCTGCTTGCGGCTGCGCTGGCCGAGGAGGACGGAATCGAGGTCGCCGGCAGCGCGCACGGCGACGTCGCCTGCATGGCAGTCGGCATGAGTGCGGCCGACGTCATCCTCCTCGACGGACCGACGATCGCCCGGCCGGCGACCGTGCGCGCGCTCGCCGCCACCGCTCCCGGCGCCAAGATCGTCGCCACGGGACTGCCCGAGGACGAGACCGGCGTCGTCGACCTGGTCGAGGCGGGGATCGCCGGCTACGCGACCGTGGAGCAACCGCTGCCCGACGTGCTCGCTGCCGTTGCGGCGGCGGCCGACGGCGAGCTCCAGTGCTCGCCGCGCGTGTCGGCGGCGCTGGCCGAGCGAGTCGCCGCGCTGTCCGCAGACCACCGCCGAGGCAACGGGAGCGGCACGCTGACCCCGCGCGAGCGCGAGATCGCTGCCCTCATCGCGGACGGGCTCTCGAACAAGCAGATCGCGCGCCGGCTCTCGATCGAGCTCGCGACGGTGAAGAATCACGTGCACAACATCCTCGGGAAGCTCGGCGTCAGCCGCCGCGACCAGATCGTCGTCTAGATCCCGGATCTAGTTCCCGGATCTGGATCTAGCGCCGGGCGAGATGGACCCTTTTTGAACTCAGGGATCCATTGTTTTCGACGGAGGTTGCCCCAGAGAATCGCCCCAAGAGGACACGGGTGGAGAACCCCTGTCCCGACAACCGGAAGGGGGGATTCCGCAGATGCGGGCACGCACGATGACGTTAGGCGGGGCACTCTTTGCCCTGCTCCTCGCGTCGGTCTTCCTGGCCACGGCCGCCACGCACGGGTCGGCCGCGCCGGGAACTACCGGCGGCGGGGTCAACGTAGCACCGCCGGGCAAGGCGAAGCCGGCGGAGCAAGGCATCACAGTAGGGAGGTCGTACAAGAACGACATCTCGGCTCCGGTGAGGTCGATGCCGAAGCGGGTGACGACCCTCCCACGCGGGGAGGCGGCGGAGAACCCGTCGCTGATCGACGGCAAGGCTATTCGGAACGCCAGGGATCCTGTCGTCCAGGACACGATGGCGAGTCCGAACATGCCCAGCCCCATCCTCAACTTCGACGGCATCCCGTTCCCGGGCGTGGCGTGCAACTGCGCGCCGCCGGACACGAACGGCGAGGTCGGCCTCGACCAGTACGTCCAGATCGTGAACGAGGGCTTCCAGGTGTTCGACAAGAGCACGGGCAGCTCGGTCTTCGGGCCGGTCGGCATTTCGACGCTCTGGTCCGGCTTCGGCGGTGTCTGCGAGACGAACGGCTTCGGCGACCCGGTCGTGCTCTACGATCAGCTCGCCAACCGCTGGATGATCACGCAGTTCGCGGGCGGCGCAGGCGTGCCCACGGACGAGTGCATCGCAGTGTCCACGTCGAGCGACGCCAGCGGCGCGTATGCCCGCTACGGCTTCCACCTCGGCGAGGACTTCTTCGACTACCCGAAGTTCGGCGTGTGGCCCGACGCCTACTACATGAGCATGAACGTGTTCAACTCGTCCGGCACCGCGTTCCTGGGCCCGCAGGCGTGGGCCTTCGACCGCAACGCGATGCTCTCCGGCCAGCCCGCGACGATGATCGTCGCGCCGCGCGGAGCTCCGACGGACGACGCGTTCATGCCCGCCGACCTCGACGGCTTGACGCCGCCGCCCGCGGACGCACCGAACCCGTTCCTCAGCGTCGGCGTGCTCTCGAGCTGGCCGCTGCACCACTTCCACGTCGACTTCGCGAACCCGGCGAACTCGACGTGGACAGTCGCCGGGACGCTGACGCCCGCGCCGTTCACGGTGCTCTGCCCGACCACGCGTAACTGCGTTCCGCAGCTCGGCACGGCGGACGGTCTCGACGCAATCGCCGATCGCGGCATGTTCCGCTCGGCCTACCGCAACTTCGGCGACCACGAGGCGCTCGTCGGCAACATGACGGTCTCGGCCGGCGGCGTAGCGGGCATTCGCTGGTTCGAAGTCAACAACGTGACCTCGGGCACGCCGAGCTTCGTCCAGGAGAGCACCTACCAACCCGACAACACCTGGCGCTGGATGGGCAGCGCCGCCATGGACAACGACGGCGACCTCGCCGTCGGCTTCAGCGCCTCCTCTTCCACGATCAACCCGCAGATCCGCTACGCGGGCCGGTTGGCGGGGGACCCGCCGAACACGCTCGCCCAGGGAGAGGAACACCTCTTCGACGGCACCGGCAGCCAGACGGACACGGTCAACCGCTGGGGCGACTACAGCGACATGACGGTCGACCCGGTGGACGACTGCACCTTCTGGTACACGCAGGAGTACTACCAGGTGACCTCCAGCTTCAACTGGAGGACGCGCATCGGGAACTTCAGGTTCCCCTCCTGCACGGCACTGCCCAGCGGGACGCTGCAGGGCACCGTCACCGACAGCAGCACCGGTGATCCGATCGCAGGGGCGGACATCGACATCGCTCCGCTGGGCGCGTCGACGGTGAGCGGCCCCAACGGCGAGTACTCGATCCTCCTGCCGGTCGCGGACTACGACGTGACGGCGAGCGCCTTCGGCTACACGGCGGATACGCAGCCGGCGACGATCCAGGATGGTCAGACGACGACGCTCGACTTCGCGCTCGATCCGGCGCCGTCGGGCACGCTCAGCGGCACCGTCACGGACAACGCAAGCAACCCGCTCGAGAACGCGACGGTGACCATCCTCGGGACGCCGATCCCGCCCGCTACGACGGACGCCAGTGGGCATTACGAGTTCGCCTCGGTGCCCGAGGGGACCTACGACGTCAGGGCAGAGGCCGGACGGTGCAACACCGCAGTGACCAACGAGGTGACGATCTCCGGCGACACGGTGCAAGACTTCTCGCTGCCGTCGCGATCGGACTCGTTCGGCTACAGGTGCCGGGTCGAGACGCCGGACTACATCGAGGGTGACACAGCCCTCGCGCTGTCCGGTGACGACTCGTTCACGCAGGTGAGCCTGCCGTTCGGGTTCAGCCTCTACGGGCAGACCTACAACACGGCGTACGTCTGCACGAACGGCTACGTCAACTTCCTGACCGGTAACTGCATCTTCTCGAACACGTCGATTCCCGGCACCGGAGCCCCGAACGCGGCGCTCTACCCGTACTGGGACGATCTGATCGTCGACGGGTCGTCCTCGATGTGGACGGGGACGCTCTCGAGCCCGAACCGGTTCGTGATCGAGTGGCGCAACGCCACCTACTTCGGCGATTCGACCCGGCGTCTCGACTTCGAGCTGATCCTGTACGAGAACGGCCAGGTCCTGACCGAGTACCGAAACATCGCCGACGACGCCCGCGAGCGCGGGAGCTCGGCGACGCTCGGGATCGAGAACGAGTCAGGCACGGTCGCGTTCCAGTACTCGTCGAACGAGGCGGTGATCGGCAGTCCGGACTTCGCCGTCCGCTACTTCCTGCCGCCGTCCGGGTTCGTCGAGGGCAACGTGACGGACGCCAACGACAACCTCGGCATCGGCGGTGCGACCGTGAAGGCGCTGCAGGACGGCAACGTCGTGCGCCAGACCTCGACGGACGCGAGCGGCTTCTACCGAATGCAGCTAGCCGTCGGGGACTACACGATCGAAGCCAGCAAGACGAACTACGAGACCGATTCGGCGGACGTCACGGTCGAGGAAGATCAGACGACGACGCAGGACTTCTCGCTCCGTACGCCGAGGGGCGAGGTGAGTCCGACGTCACTCGAGTTCGTCGTGCAGGTCAACCAGACCGAGACGAAGACGCTCACGCTGTCGAACACCGGCGGCCTGCCGATGACGTGGGATGTCCAGGAGTCGGGCGGCGGTATTGCGGCGCCGTCGGCCGCCGGGCTGAAGCGGAACCCGGACTACGACCCGAACGCGCGGACGACCAAGGACCTCTACGTCGGCAAGACGCCGGCCGGGGCGAGGTCGAACGCACCGGGTGACATCCTGCGTCAGTGGAGCCCGGGTCTCAGCCTCGGCTGGGGTGTCGGCTACGACGGCGACGTCTGGCTCTCGGACGTCGACGGCGGCGTCTGCGGACCGAGCTGCACGAACACCAAGTTCGACGTCACCGGACCGCCGCCGCTCGCGACCTTCCCGAATGGGTTCGCGGGTTCGTGGGCGGGCGACATGGCACTGATGGGTCCGAACGAGATGTGCCAGGTCAACGTCGGCGGCGACAACGGCATCTACTGCTGGGATACGTCGACCGGCGCGCAGACCAGGCACATCGCGGGGTCGTTCCCGTGGACGTCGATCTCCCAGCGCGGGCTCGCCTACCGCCCGGACGACGACTCGTTCTACATCGGCGGCTGGAACCAGGGCATCCTCTACCACGTGGCCGGGTTCTCGCACCCGACACCGGGAGCGGTGCTCAGCCAGTGCAACGCGCCGGACTTCAACATCTCCGGTCTTGCCTGGAACCCGGCCGTCGGTCAGGTCTGGGAGGCCACGAACAGCCCGACCGACACCGTCTACCGGGTCGACCCGACCACATGCGCAGCCGTTAGCACGCTCCCACATCCGAACCCGAACTTCAATGGAGCCGGGCTCGGGATGGACGAGAGCGGGAACCTGTGGATGATCGGGCAGAGCCCGAACACCGCCTACCTGATCGACAGCGGTGTTCCGGCGTTCAGCGACGTCCCCTGGTTGTCGGAGGATCCGACCGAAGGGACGATCGACCCGGGTGGCCACACGGACATCGACGTGACGGTCGACACGACCGGACTGGCACCGGGCAGCGTCTACGAGGCCACGCTGACGTTCCGCACGAACAGCGGCCGGCAGCCGAACCTGTCTGTCCCGGTGCGGCTGGTCGTGCCGGCGTGGGGCTTCAACTCCGGCGGTGACGCCTACACGGACGCCGCCGGCGGCCCGTGGCTGGCCGACCGTGCGTACACAGCCGCCAACAAGGCGGGGTACATCCAGCACCCGCCGAAGACGGTAAGTTCGCACTCGGCGATCGCCGGGACGGACGACGACCCGCTCTACCAGAAGGCGCGGGTCAGCGATATGACCTACCGCTTCAGCGGCCTGCCGAACGCCGTCTATCGGCTGGAGCTGAAGTTCGCCGAGATCCAGAACAAGTCTCCCGGCCAGCGGCAATTCGACGTGATCGTGAACGGTCAGCCGTATCTGATCGCGTTCGACATCGCCGCGCTCGCCGGTCGGGACACCGCGCTCGACAGGACAACGCTCGTCAGCCCCATCGGCGGCGAGATCACCGTCCAGCTCGCAACACGACGGAGCACAGGCGTGCCGATCCTGAACGCGCTTCGGGTGGCGCGCGACCACTGACGGTCGAGCGACAGCAGCACCAGGAGGAGGCCCCGCAAGAGCGGGGCCTCCTCCGTTTCTGCGCTCGCTAGGCTTCTCGCTCCGCATCCGAGAGGAGGACGAATGGCCGGCCTGATGTCACGGGCGTCCATGGTGGTAAAGGCGAAGTTCTCGAAGCTACTCGACCGCGCCGAGGACCCGGCCGAGACACTCGACTACTCGTACGAGAAGCAGCTCGAGCTCCTCCAGAACGTGAAGCGCGGCATCGCCGACGTCGTCACGGCCAAGAAGCGGCTCGAGCTCCAGGAGCAGCAGCTGCAGCAAAGCCTCGTGAAGCTCGACTCGCAGGCCCGAGAGGCGCTCGCCGCCGGCCGTGAGGATCTCGCGCGGCAGGCGCTGGAACGCAAGTCCGGACTGCAGCAGCAGTTGCAGTCGCTCGACCAGCAGACGCAGCAGCTGCAGCAGCAGCAGGAGAAGCTCGTCGCGAGCGAGAAGGCGCTCTCGGCGAAGGTCGAGGCCTTCCGGACACAGAAGGAGACGATCAAGGCGCAGTACTCCGCCGCCGAGGCGCAGGTGCAGATCGGCGAGGCGGCGACGGGCATCGGCGAGCAGATGGCGGACACCGGGCTCGCGATCCAGCGCGCCAAGGACAAGACCGAGCAGATGCAGGCGCGTGCGTCCGCGATCGACGAGCTCACGACGTCCGGCGCGCTCGAGGACTTCACCTCCGACCAGACGGAGCTCGACCGCGAGCTGGGAGCGATCGCGTCGCAATCGCAGGTCGACCGCGAGCTCGAGCAGATGAAAACCGAGCTCGGGAAGGGCGAGGAGAAGAAGGAGCTACAGCCGTGATCGTGCGCGTGATGGGCGAGGGCCAGTACGAGGTCGACGACGAGGTCGCAAAGGGGCTGAACGAGCTCGACGAGCAGGCCGCCGAAGCGCTGGAGGCAGGGGACGAGGAGCGGCTCGCGGAGCTCCTGCGCCGGATGGCCGACGCGGTGCGGCTGAATGGCGCCCGCTTGCCCGACGAGGGCCTCGCGCCGTCGGAGGCAATCGTGCCGCCGGACGACCTGTCGCTTGCCGAGGCGCGCGAGCTGTTCGAAGGCGAAGGCCTGATCCCGGACCTCCCAGGCGTGTAGCGGGCCTGCCGCGCGGCTCCGGCGCCGACTCTAGATGTTCACGCGCGCGCGTCCCCGCCCCTGGGTGGGGATGTGCAGGTCCACCCCGCCGCCCGCTGCGAGCGTACCGCGGCACGGCGCGCGTGTCTGTCACGCGAGCGTCACGACCGCGTGACAATCTCTCCCCCGCTACGTCGAGACGACGGCGCGACGAGGCCGGCTAGAGCGGCGCGTCGAAGACCCCGAACCACCGTGACAGATCCTGCTCGATCGGCAGCTCCTGCTCGAGCTTCGCCTTCAGCTCCAGCTCCTCAGGGTTGTCGCGCTCCTTGCCCTCGCCCTTGGGCACGAACGGCCAGAACGCGCCGCGCTTGAACCCGTAGATCCAGTAGACCCGCTTCTCGTCGAAGCCGCGGCCCTCGAACGGGAAGACCGCCGCGAGCAGCTGCCCGCCGAAGCCGCGCGCTACCAGCTCCGAGGCCACGAGGTGCACGCCGGTCACGAGATCCTCGAAGTCGGCGTCGCGCACGATTAGCCACTCGAAGCCGAACTCGTCCGTGCGCCGCTCCACTTTTGACCCGGACTCCACCGCCACCGAGTCGAGCAGTTCCTGTAGCTCGTTCTCCGCGCGCACGAACTCGCCGGCGGAGAGCGCCTTGAAGCAGACGCCCGCCGATCCCGCGGGTTTCAGGTTGAGCTCGGTCTCGAGCGTGATCCGGGCGGTCGAGATCGCGAACAGCCGCTCGCCGGCGGCGTCCTTGAGCTTCTTCCGCCCGAAGAGGACGTCGCGCAGCCCCAACCCGCTACGAGACCGGGCGCCCCATCTCGCGCGAGATCTCGGCGAGCGCTTCGAGTCGCTTCTCGAGCGGCGGGTGCGTCATGAAGAGCGCGCCTGCCCGCGACTTCCAGTTGGTCGGGACGATGAAGAACGCGTTCATCCCCTCGACCTGGCGAAGGTCCTGCTGGGGAATCTGCGTGATGCCGCTCGCGATCTTCTGCAGGGCGCTCATCAGGTACTCCGGCGCGCCCGTGATCAGCGCCGAGCCGCGGTCGGCTGCGAACTCGCGGTAGCGCGACAGCGCGAGGATCAGGATCTGGCTCAGGAAGTAGGTCACGATCGAGACCAGCAGCACGATCAGCCAGACCGGCACCGAGTTGTTGTTGTCCCGGTTGCCGCCGCCAAAGCCGCCGAACATGCCGCTGTAGAGCCCGAAGCGGGTCAGCAGAGCCGCGACCATCGCGAAGAAGCCGGCGACCGTCATCACGAGCACGTCGCGGTTGGCGATGTGCGAGAGCTCGTGCGCGAGCACGCCCTCGACCTCGCGCGGCTCGAGCCGGTTCCAGAGCCCGGTCGTCACGGCGACAGCGGCGTGCTTCTTGTTACGGCCAGTCGCGAACGCGTTCGGCACGTCGCTCTCGATCACGGCGACACGCGGCTTGGGTAGGTCGGCCAGGCCGCACAGCCGTTCGACCATCTCGTGCAGCTGTGGCGCTTCCTCGGGGCTCACGACCTTTGCGCCGGAGGCCGCCAGCGCGATCTTGTCCGAGGTGAAGTACTGGAGGAACGCCATCCCCCCGACGATCACGAGCATCACGACGAGGGTCGCGTTCAGCAGGTAGAAGAGCGCCACCGCGAACAGGACGTAGAGCAGTCCCAGCAGCGACGTCGTGAACAGCATGCGGAGCGACAGCCCTGCGTCGCGACCGTAAGCCTTGCGTTTCATCGAGAATCGGCCCCCTTGAAGGCGAGAAGGTTCCTTTCGATTGTAGCCCTGGGCCTCGCGCTCACCGCAGCAACCGTTCCTGCCGCGGCTGCTCCTTCGGAGCGCGTCGCAGTGGTGGTCCTCCCTCAGTCTTCTCCCGTCTTCCACTCGCACGAGGCCGCGCACGGCCTGCTCGTCGTCGGGGAAGGCGCCACCGTGAGCCGGCGGGGCGCCCTGGCTTCGCTCCTGCGGGGGGAGATGGGCAACGCGATCGTGGACAGCGGCATCCCCGGTGGCGAGCAGCTGATCGGGCTCTCGCGCCGACCGGCGCGGACGACGTTCTTCGTCGCCCTCCCGCCGCCCGGTCGGCACCACAACGTCGACCGCTACCCGATCGCCGTGCGAGGCCCCGGCTACTCGGGGCTGCTGACCGACACGGCGACTCGCCTCCCGGGGCTGATCTCGATCGCTGACGTCGCGCACTCGGTGCGCGCGCTCCAGCGCGGAGAGCGGCCGCGCATCCGCTCCCGGGACGAGCAGGATCCGCTCGGACGGCTCGCGCGCTTCGACCGGCGCCTCGACCAGGCGCACGATTCGCGCGTCGGCGCGACGATCGTGCTCGTCGTCCTGATGCTGGGGCTGTCGGTGCTCGCGCTCGTCACACGCGGCGCCGCCGCCGCCCGGGCCGCCTTCCTCGCGCCGCCTGCCTGCATCGGCGCGGCCGTGGCAGCGAGCTCGGCCGGCGTCTCGACACCGTCCCATGCGGTCGTGGTGGTCGCCGGCGCCGGAACCGCGGTCGCGGTCGCGGGCGGAATCTTCCTTCGGCCACGGCTTTCCCTCGGGCTCGCACTCGGCGCCTTCTTCGCGCTGCTCTTCGCGGTGATGTGGGCACGGCCCGAGTGGAACGCGCTCGCCGTGATCGGGCCGCACCCCGACGGCGGCGGGCGCTTCTACGGCATGACGAACCAGGTCGAGACGCTGCTCCTCCCCGCCGCGCTCGTGCTGGGCGCCCTTGCCGGCCGGCAGCTGCTTCCGGCCGTGGCCCTCGTCATCGCGGCGGGGATCGCGGCGAGCCGCGTCGGTGCAGACGGCGGTGGCCTCGTCGTCTACCTGACCGGCTTCCTCGTCCTGTGGCTCAGGCTCAGGCGCATGCCGGCCACGCGCGCCGTCGCCGCAGCAGCCGCAGCAGCCGTGGTTGCGCTCCTGCTCGTGGGAGTGGACGCGGCGACCGGCGGCTCGAGCCACGTCACCGACGCCGTCGGCGGCGGGCCCGGCTCCGTGCTGGGGGACCTCGGCCACCGTCTCCACCTCTCCGCGGCTGCGATCGGCTCGACGTGGCACGCAGCACTGCTGTTC
Source organism: uncultured Actinomycetes bacterium (assembly GCA_963719275.1). Taxonomy (GTDB): domain Bacteria; phylum Actinomycetota; class Thermoleophilia; order Gaiellales; family Gaiellaceae; genus AC-32. The sequence continues at coordinate 45,245 of CAVRBT010000006.1, forward strand.
GCGCTCGGGATCGTCGCGCTCGTCGTCCTCGGGCTGCAGCGGCCGCGGCTCGCGCTGCTCGACGCCTGCCTCGCCGCCCTCGCGATCTCGCTCCTCGTGAACGACACGCCGGTCGATGTGGCCGGCTACGGCGCGCTCGCCGCCCTCGGTCTGTGGCTCTTCGCCAGAGCCGAAGAGGCCGCCGGGCGGCTTCAGTAGACTCGCGCGGATGCGCCGCCTCGCCCCCTTTGTCGCACTCGCGTTCCTGCTCGCCGGCTGCGGCGGAGCAGCAACGGTCTCGCCAACCGCGAGCACAGTGGTCGGGTCGGTGCCCCAGACGACCACGGCGCAGGCCGGCGCGAAGGGGGACGCGAAGGCCGGCGCGACGCTCTTCACGTCGCAGGGGTGCGGCGGCTGCCACAGGTTCCAGCCGGCCGGTACGAACGGGACGGTCGGGCCCGACCTCGACAAGCTGACCGCGTACGCGCAGAACGCGAACCAGGGCTCGCTCGAGGAGTTCACGCACGAGTCGATCGCGAATCCGACCGCGTATGTCGAGAAGGGCTTCTCGCCCACGATGCCCAACTTCGGCCAGACGCTCTCGGACAAGCAGATCGCCGACCTGGCCGCGTACCTGGTCGAGAACCAGAAGCAGGGTTGATCGACCTCCGAGCGGCGCGCAGCGATCCCGGCCGCGTCCGGCCGGGGATTGCGCGAAAGGGCGGCGGCGAGGCGTTCGACGAGCTGCTCGAGGCGGACACACGTTGGCGTGAGCTCGTCCCGCAGGTCGACGAGCTCCGCAGCCGCCAGAAGCTGAAGGGCAAGCCGACGCCGGAGCAGGTCGAGGAGCTGAAGGCCGTGAAGGAAGAGCTCCGGCGGATCGAGGAAGAGCTCGCAGCGGCGGAGTCACGGCGCGACGAGCTGCTGCAAAAGGTCCCGAACCCTGCCCACGAGTCGGTTCCGGACGAGGCGTCGGGCGACGCGGAGGGCGCGGTCGTCCGCGAGGTCGGCGAGCGGCCGGAGCTCGACGAGGCGAAGGAGCACCTCGAGCTGGGCCGCTTCGAGATGGAGCGCGGTGCGCGCCTCTCGGGCTCGCGCTTCGGCTACATGGTCGGCGACACGGCCCGCCTCGCGCTCGCGCTCTACCGGTGGGCGCTCGACCGCGTCGTCGCACAGGGCTACACGGCGGTGATCCCGCCCGTGCTCGTCCGCGAGGAGGCGATGTACGGCACCGGCTTCTTCCCTGCGGAGCGGTTCGAGATCTACGAGGTCGCCGACGAGGGGCTCTACCTCACAGGCACCTCGGAGGTCGCGCTCGCGGGGCTGCACATGGGCGAGATCCTGGAACGCGAGGAGCTGCCCCTGCGCTACACGGCCTTCTCGACGAACTTCCGCCGCGAGGCCGGTGCCGCCGGCCGCGACACACGCGGGATGTTCCGCGTCCACCAGTTCAACAAGGTCGAGATGTTCGCGTACGTCCTTCCCGAGGAGTCGTGGGACGAGCACGAGCGGCTGCTCGCGATCGAGGAGTCACTCGCGCAGGAGCTCGGACTCCCGTACCGGGTCGTCAACATCGAGGCCGCGGAGCTGAGCGCGGCCGCGGCGAAGCGTTACGACATCGAGGCGTGGTTCCCGTCGCAGGCGCGCTACCGCGAGCTCACCTCGGCGTCGAACACGACCGACTACCAGTCGCGGCGGCTCGGGATCCGCTACCGCGCGAGTGGCGGCACCGAGTACGTCCACACGCTGAACGGAACCGCGGTCACCGACCGCTGGGCTCTCGCAGTGCTGGAGAACTTCCAGGGCGACGTGCCGGAGGTGCTGCAGGAGTTCGGCGCCCCCGCCCGCATCGAGGACTAGTCTCAAACGACGGCGGGACACGGTGAGCCTTAGCCCGGGCGAAGCCCGACCAAGGCGGCGACAATGAAGGATGGCGGGGTGCCGGAGCGGTCGAACGGGGCGGTCTTGAAAACCGCTGGCGCCGTAACAGGCGCTCGTGGGTTCGAATCCCACCCCCGCCGCTTGTCTAAGGCGAAAGCCGCGTGGGTAAAGGAGTTCTCGGTCTTCGTGCGCACTTCGTCGGCCGCCTCGTGCTGCGCACCGGGACCTGTTATTGAGAGGCGGTCTCACCCCAGTCCGACTACTCCGCCGGCCGGGCAAAGACAGCGCGCCGCAGCCGTGCGACCGCGACCCTCGCCGGGCTCTACTGGTTCCCCGAAACAGGCGACTCGCTGAGGCGCTGCCCCTTCGAGCGCACGTACTCGCTCGTCGCGAGCCCACAGGCCACGACCTCGGGCTCGAGTGGCGCCCAGCGAGCGGACCGGCTACGACGTCCTGCTGTGGCTGAGCGGGAGGTCGCGGAAGGCCGGCGCCCCGGCCGCCGGCGGTCATGAGCGTGCACTCCGGCAACGTCGGCGCCGTGAAGCGGATGGAGCAGCAATCGACGCCATCCGGCGTCTTGGCGAGGACGGGTGGGTCTGGCTCCTCGGGTTCTTTCCGATCGGTCTCCTCCTGGCGATCGCCCCGCCCGAGGCCGCTACCGCCCCTACACGCGAGAGCAGCGGGAGGCGGCCCGGCCGAGGCGCGAGGCGCCCAAGGCGACGTTTGGCAGTCGATCAGAGCGGGTCGAGCCCTTCGCTGGCCCATGCTTTCGCCTGTTCGCGCTCCCGGTTCGCGAACAGCTTCAACTCTCCCGGAATCGACCAGCCCCCGTGCTTGACGAGTCGACGGATGCTCTCGGAGTCCGTGACGACGGCGATGCGTTCGAAGGAGCGCGAATGCGTGAGCCCGAGCAGGGCGTCCTGCCATGCGCCGCCTGCGGTGTAGCCGGCGAAGCGCTCGTCGAGCACATGGATGATGCGAATCTTCGGGTGCCGTTCCAGCGCACGCTCGAGCGCCGGGAAAGCGACCGCTTGGTAGTCGGCGGATTCGACTTTCCCGATGGCCTCGAACCCCAAGACATCGTCGGGAAGCCCTTCGATGAGCTTGATCATCGTGCTTCTTCAGTCGCGAGTCTGCCGACCGCGGCGCCGACGGCGGTTGCCGCCAGGAGCGGCGGGGCGCAGCTCACCGCTTGGCCTGCAGACGGTCGACGAGCTTCTGTAGGCGTTTGACGACCTCTTGCATCGCGCCGATTCGAGCCTCGAGGCGGGCGGCCCGGAGGCGCTCGGCCTGTACGGCCGCCTTGAGCTCGTTCTCGGCCCGAAGCGAGCCCTCGAGCGTGTGGACCTGGGCCTGGAGCGTCCTCACCTGGGACTCGATCGCGCTCGCGCGGTGAGTGCCGGCGCTCGTTGTAGCGCCGAGCCTGTTCCCGACCGCCCCGACGTCCCGACTAACCCCGGAAAGCCCCTGCTGCTGGAGGTGCGCGCTCTGCCCCGCGAGCTTCCCCGCTCGTGACTGGAGCTCCTCCTGGCTCTTCTCGAGCTTGCTGCGCATCTTTCCGGAAAGCTGGTCGCCCAGCAGCGAGCGGCCCTGGCCGAGATTGGCGTCCACGGCGCTGAGCTGTGTGGACAAGCTCGCCAGCTTGGCTTGCGCCTTCGCGCTCAGCTGCTGCGAGTTCGCGATCGCGTTCGACATCAGGCTGTTCGTCGTGGCCAGGTAGCCGTTGAGCGTCGTCAGCTCCGCGACCAGGGTGTTCATGTCCTTGACCGCGGCGGGCGTGCTCGGGTTGGCATTGCGGACGACTGCCCAGGTGATCGCTCCCGTTGTGACCAGGGCTGCCATCAGCGTGATCGCGACCCATGCCCAGCCGGGCGTCCGCGCCGTTTGGCGCTCCGGCGTGTCGACTGCCGCGGGCGTCGTGGTCTCGGTCGCCGACTCGCCCTCGCGCGGCGCTACCTCGGTCGGCGCGACCCCGGCCGTTCGTCCGACAGCCTTGTCGCCTCTCTCGACGCGCGGCTCTATCGACGATGTCGTCACGGGCTCTTCTTGCTCGAGGACGAGTGCTGCGACTTCTTTTCCTGTGCGGAGGACGCCTTGGCCTGCGCCGAGGCGGAGACCGACTCGAACTGCCTGTTGAAGGTGTTGAGCTCCTGGTTGGTCGTCGCGACGTCGGCGACCAGCCCGTTCATCAGCTGGGTGGCCGACGCCTTGGCAGCCTGCGCCTTCGTCGAGGCATCGCGAGCTTCGAGCAGCAGGCCGATACTCACTGCAAGCAGGGCCGCCGCCAGCACCCCCAGGACGACCCACACCCATGTCGGCACCCGCACTCCGGGGAGGTCACTGCCAGGGTCCCCTTCCGGGACATTGTTCCGGGTCACTTCTCTCCCCTTACTCGATGACTCCTTGCCATCGCGACCTTGCATCAGCCACTGTTCCTTTCCTTCGCTCAACTCGGGAAAGTTGGCCAGTCAGCCGGCACGGGCCACATCGGCTCCGGATGAAGTTCGTCGGCGGGCTCGAAGCCCCACGAAGCCTCGGCACGCCAGCGCAGCGGGCGGAGAGGTCCGGAAGCTATGGCCCTCTCCGCGGCTGTGTGCCTACGCCGCCGTGAGCCCCTCCCCCTCCGGCGGCGACATGAAGGCGCCGAAGATCCAGAGAATCGGGAAGAAGATCCCGAAGAAGAACACTACTTTCGAGGCCGCGAGCTGACTCGCTAACTTGGGAGTCTGGTTACAAGGCCGGAATGATCATCCGATCCGGATGATGGCCGCCCAGACCCGTCGAGGCAGGGTTACGGGGCGTGATTAGAGCGATGATCACCCGCCCAGACGGGCGGAGATAATCTAATGCCTGCAACCATCGGTAAGGAGGGATGACCAATGAATGCATGGTTTGCCGCCGGAGCGACGGCTGTTCTCATGTCCGAGCGTGGACGAAACCTCGTCAGGCGTGGCGTCGTCTACGTGGTTGCCAATGCGATGAACGCCGGCGAGACGTTCACCAGCGCAGCAACCGAGGTTGCACACGGCGCGGAGCGCGTCGCTTCGTCTGCCGGCGACCTTGCCGGCGATCTCGTTGGCGAAGCTCAGCACGCGCGCCATGGCCCCGAGGACGGCGCGGCAGAGAAGGCGTCCGCGCCTGCACCTAAGCGGGAGCGGCCAGCCCGCTCGACGCGGGCCAAAGCCACGGGTGCGCGCAGGTGACAACGACTCAGATCGACGAAACCGAAGCCTTCGCCCACGCCGAGGAACTCGTAGCGCAGGTCGAGGCGGAGGCGGTGCGCTTCGCGCGCTCCCTGCTCGCCCATGCGTTGGAGATCGTCGAGGACGTCTGGGCAGAGGCCGAGAGCGCGCGCGAGAGCCGCCTCGAACGCTGATCGACGAGCGGTGGAGTGAAAGTCCGAGGTGGCCGCGTCGCTCGGACGCGTCGTGCACGCCGCCCCAGGCCGGGTACGAATCCACTGGCCTGAGGGTTGGATCGCCGGTGAGCCCGATGTGTGGCGCCTGCTCGATGCGATCGGCGGCGCAACGGCCGTACGGGCGAACACGCTCACGCGGAACGTGCTCGTCCAGTTTGACGAGCGAGTCACTGATGCTGCTCGTGTAAGGGCCGAGCTGGCGCGGCTTGCCCCGTCGAGGCCAGAGGTTCCGGCCAAGACGAAGCGCCTGGCGAAGCGTGCCGCGCCGGCCGTAACCTCAGCGCTCCGCACGGAACCTTCGACCCTGGAGCTACTCGAACGACTCGCCCGGGCCCTCGGTGCCGGTGCGGGGCTTGCAGTCGTCACATGTCGGAGACGCGAGGCTGAACCCATTGCCGGGACAGGCCGCGCGGCAGGAGTCGCCGCCGCGGCCTCGGTTCTCGACGGGTCGCCCGAACTTCGCGGACTTACCCAGCGCGCGCTCGGCGCCCAGGGGCGCACGGCGTTCCTCGGCGCGACGGCAATCGTTGCCCAAACGCTCGCCGGCAGCCCGCTTGGCCTAGCCGTGGCGGCACTCGTGGCGATTCGTCAGGTAATCGAGACACTCGAACGGCGGCGTGCGCTCCAGGCTTACGCCGGGCGCTCGAGCATGGGCGCTCCGGGCGCGACGGAGTGGCTGGCAACGCTCGACGATGGAGATCGCCTTCCGGTAGGCGGTCGGGTCGTGCGGGGCGCAGGTTCGGCAATCGCCCGCGATGGGCTGCCACGGAGGGTCCGACCCGGTGCGAGTGTGGACGCCGGCGCTCGGCTCTACGGGGGTCCGTTCGTCGTCGAATTGCGCCGAGCGCCCGCGGAAGGGCGACCTGCTCGACGCCAGCCTGCCGGCTCAGGCACCTCGTACCTCGAGTGGTTGGACGTAGCGTCGTTGGTCGCAGGCGCAGTGACGTTGCTGGCGACGCGCTCGCTGTCGCGGGCGCTCGGCGTCGTGGTTCTCCTCGGACCACGGCCCGGCGTCCTCGCTCGCGAGGCGGCCGATGCCGGGGCGAATCTCCGTGCGCTCCGTTGCGGAGCGCTGCCGGTTCGTGGCGATGCCGTTCTGTATCGACCAGACACCGTGTTCCTCGCATGCCCTCGTTTGCTCTCCGACGGCATCAGCCTGGAGACGACGGCGATCCTCGATCCCTCACTCGGCATGGAGGACGCAGCAGAGCTCGCGGTCTCGATCGCCGGTCTTGCCGGATGGCCGTGGGGACCGATGCAGCCAGCCGGGCAGCGGATCGGTGAGGGTGACGGTAGCTTCGACGGGGAGGCGGCCCACGCGACAATCGACGGCAGGCAGTTCTCCTTGCGGCCCAAAGGAGCACGAGCGGCGGCGACAGACGAAATGTCTTCTCTGGTCCTGTGCGCTGGCGCGGAACCGCTAGCCGTCTTCTCCCTCCGGCCGCGCCTCGCACGCGACGCCAGGCGCTTCGTCGGGGCCTGCCACGCGCTCCAGGTCAACGCCGCTCTGGTGCACGACGGGGGCGCGACCGAGATGGTAGCGCTGGAGCTCGCCGCGGAGGCGGGACTCGATCTCGTGGAAGGGGATCTGGTCACAGCGCTGCGACATTCAGCGGGACGTGTCGCCTTCGTCACAGATGGGATCGACGTTGACGAGAGCCTCGGGCTGGCCAATCTGTCGATCGGGCTGATGGCCGACCTGAGCGAGCCCTTCGACCCGGCCGTGGACGTGATCGCCCCCGATCTCGCGAGCGCAGCGGCCGTTCTCGACGCGGCGACACGACGCGAGGCGAGCATGAAGGACACGCTGCGTCTCGCGCTGGTTGCGAATGCACTCGGCTCGGCCTTGATCGCACGGGGTGCTCCACAGCGCGGGACAGCGACGAGATTGTCGAACCTGGCCGCCATCGTCGGCCTCGTCGTCGCGTGGTTTCGACTCCGTGGCGGATCGCCCCCGCGCTCGTCGCTTGCGAGCCTCGTCGATCCACGCCCGGAGCGGTGGGGGCGGCGCACGGTCGACGACGTTCTTCGCGCGCTCGCGAGCCGCGAGCATGGACTCAGCACGGAGGACGCTGCCGCGAGGACTCGACGGGCCGGCGCCGAGAACGGGCGCAACGCTTTCGCGAGCGGCGTCGTCGAGCAGCTCCGCTCACCGATGACCGGCATCCTCGCGGTCGGCGCCGGGCTCTCCTTCGTCACGGGCGTGGCCGGCGACGTCGTCTTGATCTCCGCAGTGGTGCTCCTGAACGCGCTCCTGGGTGCGGTACAGGAACACCAGGCGGGTTCGGCCGCAGCGGAGCTCGAGCAGATGGGGCAGGTCCGGGCGGAAGTCCTACGCGACGGTCAGCCCGTGGATCTCCCAGCGTCGGAAATCGTGCCGGGCGACGTACTCCTCCTCGGCCCGGGAGCGCGGGTGGCAGCCGATGCACGCGTCATGCGCGCGCGAGGACTCGCGGTCGACGAGGCATCGCTGACTGGAGAGTCCTTCCCTGTGGGCAAGCACGTCGACAGGGGCCCTTTCGAGGCCCGCATCGTCCTCGACGGCGCGGACGTCAGCGTCGGATCGGGGCGCGCCGTCGCCTTTGCCGTCGGTCGCGACACGCGCTTCGGTGCGACAGCGGCCGCCGTGGCCGCAGCGACCGAGACAGAGAGCCCACTCGGCCGGCGACTGCAGGCGATGCTCACCGAAGTACTGCCGGTGGTCCTTGCCGGTGGGGCGCTGGTGATCCTTGCGGGACTGCTCTGGCGCCGGCCGCTGGGGGCGCAGCTCGCGCTCGGCGCGGGAACGGCGATCGCCGCGGTGCCGGAGGGCCTGCCCCTCCTCGCGAGCGTGGGTCAGGCCGGAGCCGCGCGTCGCCTCGCGAAACGAAACGCGCTGGTACGGCGACTAACGGCGGTGGAGGCACTGGGTCGCGTCGATGTCGCGTGCGTCGACAAGACCGGGACTCTGACCGAGAATCGGCTCAGCCTGCAGGCCGTGGTTGCGCCCGATGGGGAGCGTGGAGAGCCGGGGAGACTCTCGCGGGCCCTCAGCGATGTCCTGCGGTGCGCTGCGATCGCGAGTCCGCCGCCCCGTTCCTCGTGGGCGGCTGCGCACGCGACGGACGTGGCGGTAGTCGAGGGTGCGCGGTCGGCGGGCGTCGACGCCGGGCTCGACGCAGCCCGCGCCGCGGAGACCCCGTTCGACGCCTCCCAACCGTTCCACGCTGCCCTATTCGAGCGTCGCCTCTGCGTGAAGGGATCGGCAGAACAGCTGGTACCCCGCTGCTCGCGTGTACGGCACGGCCGCGACATCCTCGAGCTGGACGACCGCGGTCGAGATGACCTGCTCGTCCTTGCCCACGAGCTCGCGGGCGAAGGCCTGCGCGTGCTGATGGTCGGTGAGGGTGCCGCTGAGACGGGCGTGGCCGACCCCCAGGGTCTCGTCGCCCTCGGGCTCCTGGGCATCCGCGACACACTGCGCGCAGGAGTCGCCGAAGCCGTCGAGCGCTGTCGGAGCGCCGGGATCCGCTTGATCATGCTCACGGGCGACCACCCGGCCACGGCCCGCGCCGTCGGACGCGAGATCGGGCTGCTCGACGGAGGCCAGGTTCTGACTGGGTCCGACATCGAGCACCTTTCCGACGATGAGCTAGCCGACGCTCTTGAAGGCGCCTCGGTCGTCGCGCGGATTCCCCCGCTCGAGAAGCTGCGGATCGTCGAGGCCCTCAGGCGCCGCGGACATGTGGTCGCGATGACCGGGGACGGCGTGAACGACGGACCCGCTCTTCGGCTCGCGGACGTCGGTGTCGCGATGGGTCGCGATGGCACGGAGGTCGCGCGGCAGGCGGGCGATCTCGTCCTCGGCGACGACGACTTCGCCGTGCTTGTCGAGACCTTGATCGAGGGCCGCAACTTCTGGGCAAACCTCCGGCGCTCGCTTGCGATGCTGCTCGGCGGGAATCTCGGAGAGGTGGCTTTCATCGTGCTGCTGGCGAGTGCCGGTGTCTCGGCACCGCTCACTGCCCGTCAGGTACTGGCGGTCAATCTGGTCTCTGACGTGTTGCCGGCCATTTCCCTGGTGATCCAGTCACCCGAGGGTCGAGACTTGTCGCAACTCGCCCGCGAAGGGGAGAGCGGTCTGGGAGCACCGCTCCGAGCGGAGATCATCACCCGTGCAGTGGCGACGGCGGGACCGGCGATCGGGGCGTACGCGCTCGCCCGCCTCCTGCTTTCGCCTGCGCAGGCCCAGAGTGTGGGGTTCGGCTCGATTGTCGTCACGCAACTGGCGCAGACGCTCGACGCGAGCCGCGGGAGCGGCGGAGTGAGCCGCCCGACGGCTGCCGCTGTCGCCGGCACCGTCGTCGCGCTGGCCGCTGCCCTTCATCTTCGGCCGTTGGCGGCGTTCCTGGGCTTGGCCTCGCCGGGCGCCATCGGCTGGCTACTTGTCACTGCCGCCGCCGCGGCTGCCCCGGCGGTTGCGCACAGCATTCCCGCCGCCGCCGAGAACGATGAGACTCGCGACGACCTGCAGCTCGAGTCAGCGGTGTATGCCGCGTACGCCCATGAATAGACACTCAGAAGGATTGGTCTCGAAAGGCGCAGCGGCCCGGCCGGATCGCCGGGCCGTGCTGCTCTTCCCTTGCGCCCGCGGGCTAGGCGATCAGTCCGAACGCAACAGCGACCTGGAGCACTCCCACGACGATACGCGCCAGCAACCGAATCCGCTCCCACATGTGATTTCCCTTCGACGCGGTCGGACGAACCATCGCGTTCACGGTAATCGCCGCGGAGGACGACGAGACACCACGAAACAAGACTCTTGCCACATGCTCACCAGTCCGAGACATAAGCGCCGCCCCGAGCCGAGTCGTCGGGGAAGGAAGGAGCAATGATCGAAGTGACTCAAGTCGAGACAACCGAGGTGGCCGTTAGACCCGCGAAGAACATGCCAGGGGCGCTCGTCTCGTTGCCACTCGTCGGCCCGACGACAATCGAGGACGTTGCCTTCTATGGCGTCCTTGGCGTGGTAACCGTCGTCAAGTTGGTCTCCTGGCCGACAGCGGCCCTGATCGGATCTGCCCACGTCCTCCACCAGCGGGCACGGAACCTGGCCCTGTCCGGGCACGAGCGGGGCGAGCTCATCGAGGGAACGCTCGAGGCGACGGAGGAGCTGATCTAGGGCGACGTCAAACCGCGGCAGAACCATCACCCATGCGTGAACGAGTCGTGTTCATCGTCACCGCCGGTGAATGGTTTCGCCTCGGCACCGCAAGGAGGCCGGACAAGGTCAAGTCGTTCACGCCGTGCTAGTCGCCGAGTTTGGAGTCGATCGCGTCGAGGCGCTGTCCGAGCTCGCTAAGCGCCTGGTTCGTCCTGCCCAGCTCGTTGACGATCCGCTGCTCGGTCTGCTCCTGATTCGCGAGATCGGCTTCGTGAGCCGTCCTAGCGGCGCGTTGAACCAGCGTGCTCGTCACGCCTGCCGTGACGAACGAGATGAAGGCGATCCCGATCGCCATCACCAGGGCGCCGATCACCCGACCTGCGAGCGTGGTCGGCACGAAGTCGCCGTAACCCACAGTTGTCACCGTCTGCAGCGCCCACCAGATTCCCAGCCCGACCGATGGGAAGTTCTCATGGTCGACGACGCGAATGAGAATGCCTCCGACCAGCGCGAGCGCGACGAACGTCAGGGCTAGGCCGACCGTCACGGAGCGCGCGTTGAGGATCCGGCGGATCCGGCGCTCGACGAGGGGCGGCTTCTCCCCGGGTCGGATGAAACTCTCCGGCATCCGTTCAGAGTTCAACCTCCGGGCCGGCTCCCCTTGCCTTCGTCGCTCGATGCGTGCTCGAACGCCGGGCGCTGCAACGCGACCCTGCCCCGAGGCTCACCTACGCTGCGAGCAGCTGCCTGCCTGGTATGGAGTCGCTCATGGCGGACTCCTCTCGGCCCGCATGGCTCACCTCCCACGTTCGGAACCACGGCAGGCGCTACGCGAGCGCCTGTGCAAGCTCGAGCAGGATCCGCGCCTGGTCCGCGGTGAGCGCCTTCCCGGTCTGGGCGTTCACCTGGTTCGCGAACGCGTTCAGGTGACGCGCGCGTTCGGCGGGGGTCTTCGCCTTCGCAGCGGCCGTCAGCTTGTCGTTGAGGCCCCTCGTCACGTCCGGGTTCGTGCTGAACCTGGCGACGAGCACCTTCAGCGAGTCGAATGTCACGGCGACGGTGAACGTCGCCGAGCCCGAGCTGACATTACCGGCCACGTCCTCGGCCGAGGCCGTCAGCGTGTGACTGCCGAGTGAGAACGTGTAAGCAGGCGCGGAGACGTCGGCGCACGTGTCCGACGCGAGACCCGAGCCGGGGCTGGGGTCCGACGCGTTGCACTGGATCGACACGGTCCGGTCGACGGTGTAGCTGCCCGCGTTCCCCGTGTAGCTCACGACGGGCGGGACCGAGTCGTGCCTGACCGTCTCGGAGACGTCACCCGACGAGAGGATCGGAGGTGCGGTCGTCGTCACCGAGCAGGAGCGTGTGACGACTCCCTCGTCGATCGGGCCGTCGTCGCAGCCGTTCTTGGTGAAGGCGGAGGCTCCGAAGCCCTGCCAGCTCACGGACACGGGACCCGTGTACCAACCGTTGTTACCGGTCGGCGCCGCCGGGTCGACCATGGCGCAGACGAAGCCGGTGCCGCTGAGGCCCGGACCTGTGATCTTGGGCTTGTTCGTCGTGTTCGCGCCTCCTATGGGGAACGCGGTGTCGAACCACTCGGGGAAGAACTGGTCGAGTCGCGCGTTGCAGGAGGCGCTCGGGACCGGGAGGCGGTCGCGGAAGGCCTGCTCCAGTTGCGGCTCGGTGATGTTCCCGCCGCCGTACGTGCTCTGGATGTCGTGCATCGCCGAGATCATCTGATCCCGTCCGAGGGCTTGCCAGAGCGCGAGGTAGGCCGTTCCGGGACGCGTGTACGTGTTCGCGGTCGAGAAGAGGTTGCCGACCGTCGGGTTGGACGGGGCGACCGTCCAGAACGTCGAGCTCGACGTCCCGTAGTTCGAGTTGAACTGGCCGATTAGGCTGTTCTCGAACTCGGTGCCGCCGGAGCCCCCGCCGGCCGCCGTGCGCGCGCTGTTGAGGTACTCCCCGAGCCTCGCGAAGCCTTCCTTCCAGAAGGTCAGGTCGAAGCCGGCCTCCGAGACGTTGTCGCCGAACCACTGGTGCATGTTCTCGTGGTTGAGCGTGCCCAGCGACATGCCCGTTGCCCCGCCGATCGTCCCGCCCGCGAAGGTGATCTTCGTCTGCATTTCCTCCTCGAAGCTCGCCGGCGGGATGCCGACGACGACGCCGGCCGTGGTGAACGGGTACGGCCCGTCGAAGATCGTCTGGAAGGCCGTGATGTCCTCCTGATTGTCCATCGCGATCTTGTTGAGCGCCTTCCGCGCGGGGGCGATCGAGCTGCCCTGCGCCTGGTAGAGCTGGAGCCCGCCCGACGCGGCGCGCGCGATGAGGTCGTAGCTGCCGATGCTGTTCTCGACGAGGTAGCTCGCCACCGGCTCGGGGGAGTGCCAGTGCCACGTCCAGGAGCCCCCCGGGAAGTTCGCGTCCGGCAGGTTGACCGACGTCGGCCCCTGGGTGGTGAACGCCGGCCCGAGGTCGGCGCCGTCGAGCTCACCGTTCGCGATCGCAGTCTTGCCGGTGTTGACCGTGTCGTAGAAGTCGTACGTCGGCTTGGCGGTCGGGTGGTTGTTCAGCGGCATCCACGACGCCGTGCCGACCGGCTCCGTCGTCACGAAGCTCCCATCGTTGGGCGCTGCGGCAGTGTTCACCCTGAACCAGCCCTCGGTCGAGCCGTCGCCGTCGACGTGCACGCCGGGCCGCCCCGTGTAGTCGACGGTGACGGTAAACGTCTCTCCGTCCGGGATCGGCGCGGACGGCGTGATCACGAGCTTGTTTGCCGGGCACTGCGTGCCGTTCTGCGAGTTGTTGCCGATCTGCGGCGAGCACGCAGGCGGGTTCGGGTTCGTCGCGCTGACGGGGTTCGAGTTCGAAGCCGCGTGCGCGAGCGGGTCGGGGTCGTCCTGCCCGTTCGGGTCGCCGGGATACGTCGGCTGGACGAAGGTGAAAGCTGCGGGCTGCCCGTTCACCAGGACGGAGTCGACCGACATGTTCGGCCCGGCAGCGTTTGCATTCGTGCGCTCGAAGTCGAGGCTGAAGTCGGTCAGGCACTGTGTTGCCCGGTCCGTGAGCACGACGTTGTTCCCCGGCAGGAACAGGTTCGTGGCGGCGTCGTAGACCATGTGCACATCCGTGTGGACGCTCACGTAGCCGCTGTTCCCGGCCTCCGGGTAGACGCGCGCACCGTAGTGCGAGAGGGAGTGCGCGCCGGACGAGCACGGTGCGAGCGGCGACTGCAGCGCCGCCGGCGTGCCTGGTGACGAGAGGGTGGCCACGTCCGGCGCCTCGATGCTCGCGTCGTCAGTCCGCGCCGTCGTCGCCGAGCCGGCGACCGGTAGCGCGAGCGCGACCGCCGCGGCGGCGCCGATGACCTTGAGCCTGGAAAGTTCGTTCACGGTAGCCCTCCTGCGTCGTCGACCCCGGACGCGGCCTGCCGCATGTGCTGCCCCGTGGCCCCCCGTTACGACGGCACTATTCCACTCCGGGTCCTGCGCGGCAACGTGCTGCGGCTCGTCTTCGGTGCCGACGATCAGGAGATCGCTGACGAGCGCTCTTAGCAAAGGAGCACTCTTAGGACTGGTCTCGTAAACCGCTGGCGGCCGAAAGGTCGCCCGTGGGCTCGAGTCCCACCCCCGCCGCTGTATTGACGGCTACTCGACCGTGTACAGCAAGCGCAGGGTCAGATCGACCGAGAAGCCCTGCTCGAGTAGCTCAACCGCGGCTTCCTCCGGAACCTCGACCTGCGCCGCCAGCACGAGCGCGGCACACGGCTGCGCTCCCGCGTCGAGAAACAGGTGGAGACGACGGCGTAGCAAGCACTCAACCTCGGTCGCCGTCAATTGCTCGAACTGTGCCGCAGTCACCGGGCTCCTTCCTGGCCGCAGTCGCCGGAGCCTTGGATATCGGCGGACGGAACGGTGCCCGGTCTCCCCCTTTCGGGTACGCGGGCGGCGCCGGCCGGATCAGAGACCGGCGCCGCCCGCGAGGTGCTACGCGGCGCTGCGCCCCGAGATCAGCGCAAACACGGCAACGACGAGGGCGACGATCAGCAGCAGCCAGAGAAAGCTGTTGACCGCGGCCCCCCCGGCGATCGCGAAGATCACCAGCAGCAGAACGAGTAGCCAGAGAAGCATCGTGCCTCCTGTGTGTCGTTTTTCACAGGGAGAACGGCGTCGCCGCCGTCTCGGTTACGCCCGGGTCCGCGCGCAGGTGGACGACGAACGCCCGGTGGGCGGAGGCCGCACGCCAAGAGCCGGAGAAAGGGGAAGTCGGCCCGTGGCGGCGTGCTGGGGATTGAGGGCGGCCCTCTCGCCTCCGCAGCACCGGGCTTGTGAGCAAGTGTACGTGTTCGGCGCGGGTTGCCGCGTGCACGCCCGCGCAGGTCTGAAAACCGGTCATCCCGGCTCCCTCTGGCGCACCACGCCGGCCAATGCGGGTACCTACGGGGGGTGGAGGATCGCAAGCCGCGCCTCTTGATCCTGATCACGCTGAGCGAGCTCGGCGGCGCCCAGACCGCGGTCTCGCTCCTGCTTCCGGGACTCGTCGACCGGTTCGAGGTCACGGTGGCCGCGCAGGGCCGCGGACCGTTGCGCGACGCCGCGGAAGCCGCGGGTGTGCCGTACGTCGAGCTGGAGCACATTCGCCGGCCGATCCACCCGTGGCAAGACGCGCTCGGGCTGGTGGAGCTCGTGCGCTTGTGCCGGCGGCTGCGGCCCGACATCGTGCATGCGCACAGCTCGAAGGTCGGCGTGCTCGGTCGCCTCGCCGCGTGGCTCGCACGCGTGCCCGTGCGTGTCTACACCGTGCACGGCTGGTCCTTCGCCGCGTACGACGGGCTCCTTGGCCGCGTCTACCTCTGGTTCGAGCGGCTCACGCGCCCGCTGACCACGGCCGTCGTCTGCGTCGCGGAAGCGACGCGCGTGCAAGGCCTCGCCGCGCGCGCCTGCGACCCCTCGCGTTCGGTCGTCATCCACAACGCCGTCGAGGTCGGATCGTTTGGCGCCCGCGTCGAGAGCACCGGCCGCCCGCGGATCGTCAGCGTCGGACGGTTCGCCTACCCGAAGGACTTCGCGACGCTGTTGGAGTCGCTGACGCTGCTCGACGCCGACTACCGCGCGGCCCTGGTGGGCGACGGCCCGGACCTGGCCGAGGTCGCCGCCGCCGCGGAAGCGCGCGGCCTGTCCGATCGCGTCGAGCTCCTCGGTGCCCAGGGCAACGTCGCCGAGCTGCTCGCCCGCTCGGACGTCTTCGTCCTCTCCAGCCGCTCAGAAGGCTTTCCCGTCTCGATTCTCGAAGCGATGGCGGCCGGCCTGCCGGTGGTCGCCACCGACGTGGGCGGCGTCGCCGAAGCGGTCACCGCCGGAGAGACCGGCATGCTCGTTCCCGCCGCGGATCCGGACGCTCTCGCCGGCGCCCTCGAGCGGCTCGTCGCGGACGTCGAGCTGCGACGCCGCCTCGGCGCGGCCGGGCGGGCTCGTGCCGCTCCGCCTCTTCGACGCGCCGCGCTACCGCGCCGCACATCTCGACCTCTACCGGCGCGAGCTCGGGTGGCTGCGCCTTCCGACGCCGGTCACGCCGAGCCGGCGGGTGCTCAGCGCCTCAGCCGAACCCGGCGAATAGGAAGCGGCTCTTCGGCCGCGCGCCCGGCTCGGGGCCGCGCGTGGCTAGCCGGAGGAACGTCGTCTCGCCGACCACGAGCACAACGAGCGCGAGCCCGACGAAGAGCAGCAGCAGGGATTCGCTCGAGGAGGGCGCCTTCGTGAGACCGTGGGCAGAGGTCGCGAGGATCTCGCCCCCGGTGGCGGCGATCGACTCCACCCGCTTCGTGGGAAGCCTGACCGGCGGGTCCTTCTTCACGGTTCGGTGCACCGGGGTCAGGGCCGCGCGCACATGCGGCCGCGCTGGCGTTCGCGGGAACGTGACCGCCGGCCTCGAGGTCTGCGTAGGCGGCGCGGTGTAAGTCGAGGGGACGGGGCTCTGATACGAGGAGGAGAAGCACTTCTGCGTCTTCTGCGCTGCCGGCGCGCTCGGCGGTGCTTCCGGGTGGATCGGCGTCCGAAGGCGACGGCGACCGCTCGGGCTTGGGCGCTCCCTGAGCGGCGGCCCGGCCGGCGGCCGCAGCGGCGATCACGACGCACGCGAGTGCGACGATCCCCCACCGAAGCCTCTTCGACTTTGAACCCACGATTCGACCTCCCCACGTCTCGTCGTAGGTCTCACACCTTAAACGCATAACCGCCTGGATGCGAGGCGGCGCTAGGGCCAGAGCACGACGACCAGCACGACGATCGCGACCACGGCCGCGAGAGCGACGATGATGCCGTTGACGACGAACACGGTGCTGCTGACCCGCGAGCGTTCGCCCGAGGTCGCCGAGCGGGGCTCGAGATCGTCGTCGCCGTCGTCGAGGCCGGGGACCGCGCGGGTCACCTGCGCTTTCCGGCCCGTCGTGCGCCAGCCGAGCGCGCCGGCGAGGGTGTCGGTGATGAACTGGTTCAGGCTCACCTTCTCCCGCTCGGCGGTGCGCGCCAGCTCGGCGTGGAGCGTCTGCGGCATCCGCAGCAGCAGGCGCCCGCTGTGGGACTGCGCGGTCTTCGGCTCTGGGACGTCTTTGCCCTCCCGCCTGGCGGTCACGAGCCACGCGGCCATCGCTTCGGAGGCGCGCTCGATCGCATCGTCGGGCGTCGCACCCCTGGCCGTGCAGCCCGGCAGCGCGTCGATCGTCGCCAGCCACTCGTTCTGCTCGTGCACGAGGGTCACCGGGTAGGGCATCTCCTCGGTGCGTGCTTCGACAGGCGCGGGAGTCGCCGGGTCGGCTGCCTGGCGGGGCCTGGACTTCACGGGACGCGAATTGTAGAGCGCCCGCGCGGACGCCGAAGAACGCGAGAGGCCTGCGCCGCGGCGTCAGCTTGCGAGCGCTTCGGGAATTTCGGGGCCGATCTCGTTCCGCAGCTTCACGAGCGCGCGGCGCGTGAGGCGCGAGACGTGAATGGGCGAGATGCCGACCTCCTTCGCGATCTGCGGTTGGCTCAGCCCCGCGAAGTAGCGCAGGTGCAAGAGACGACGCTCGCGCTCGTCGAGGGCCCGAAAGCCGGCGGCCAGGAGGGCGCGCTGCTCCCCGCGCTCGTAGCCGCCCTCGAGGACGTCCAGCTCGCAGTAGGTCTCGTCGTCGTGGGTCGATGCCTCCGACAGCGAGAGCGGCGCCTGGATCCGCTCCGTGTCGAGAGCGGCCGCGACCTCCTGCTCTGCGATCCCCGAGTGGTCGGCGATCTCCGAGATCGTCGCCGGGCGCGCGAGTTGCGCGGACAGCTCGGCCGAGCACGCACGGAGCCCAGGCCGGAGCTCCTGTAGGCGGCGGGGGACGCGCACCGGGTACGCGCGGTCGCGGAGGTAGCGCTTGATCTCGCCCGCGACGTTCGGGATCACGAACTGGCCGAACTCGGCCCGTTCGGGGTCGAAGCGGTCGACGGCCTTGATCAGCCCGATGCACCCGACCTGGACGAGGTCCTCGTACAGCTCACCCCCCATGCTGTAGCGGCGGGCGAGGCTCTTCACGAGCGGCATGTACTGCTGGATCAGCCGCTCGCGCGCGCGGAGGTCGCCGCGCTCGTGGTACTCGCGGAGCAGAAGCCGCGCCGTATCGCGCGTGCTGGCGCGCCTACGAGCGGCGCGCGGCTTCGCAGGCTCCGCGGGCTCCGGTCGCGGCAGGCCTCCGCGCGGCCGAGTCGGCGTCACGCGGCCCGGAACGATCTGACGGGCGGCGGGGCGCTTCCGCGGTGGTCCTTCCGAAAGCGTCTGCGAGCGAATCATCCAGGAGACCCAAGGCCGACTATAGCGCCGCCTTTTCGCGTTGGCAAATCGATTTGATTTATCAAATTCTTGTCACCGAGTGATGTGCTAGTCGCGCGTTGGGGTACTTACCGAATATCGCGAGAAGGCATCCCGAGACTCGGATCTATTCTCCATCAGAGCCGGCGGTCCGCCTGGGCCGGCTCCGGGGGTGGGCCGCGGCGTGCGCGGCACTCGCCGCGGCCGCCTGCGCCGCGGCCCCAACCGCCGTAGCGGGCCCTCCCGGGAGCTTCGGAGGGCCCGAAAGGGGGCCGAAAGGGCTGGTATCTGCGCGATATCAGGCCGCAGGCTGTGATACTGCGGCCGTCGGGAGCCCCGTGGCCCCGTCGGCTGTGGCCATCGCTTCCTATCCCGCTCTGCAGGGCGGGATTCCGGCTACTGCACGCCGATTCACAGCGAGTGAATCAGGTCGCGCGCAATTGCAGTATCAATTCCATAACGCGATACCACGTTACTCACACGCAGTTTCGCAGACTGTTCCGACGCTTCAGGTGCCATCGGCACCTGAATCATGCCGCAGGATCGCTGCTTCGATCGTTCCAACGAGCTTCGAGGCGTCGATTCCATCCGATGGGCGGCGCCTGTTCCAGATCGCCGTCGCGTTCGCACTTGCGTACGTCCTCTTCCTCACGGTCTGGTTCTGGGGCACACGAGAGCGCCGCAGCCGCGTCGGGAGGGCGGCGCGTTCCTGAGCATGGACGCCACTGCAACGGACGCGCCGCGCCTCCCGCGCGCCCTCCTGGTGTCGAGCTTCGTACTGCCGCGAAATGGCGGGATCGAGCAGTTCGTGGACATCGCCGCCCGGCTCCTCCGCGGCCACGGCTGGCGTGTTCGCGTCCTGGCCTGCCGGCCGCGGGGCGGTGACGCCGAGGCCGACGCAACCGTCCCGACGCACTACCTCGGCAGCGGCGGGTGGCCGCTCCCGGTCGGGGGCCTGCGCACGCTGTGGCGCGAGGTCGGCGACGCGGACGTCGTAGTCGCGAACGGCACGCGCCACCTCCTTCCGAACGCAGCAGCGTTCGCCGCGCGCCTTCGCGGCAAGCGTGTCGTCTTCGTGCTGCACGGATCGGGCGCCTCGTTCTCGACGAGCTCGTTCTTCTACCATCGCGTGCTCGGCTCACTGTTCGAGCGGCTCCTCTCGCGTCCCGCCCTCCGCCGCTCCCGCCCCGTCTCCCTCTCTCGCGCAGGCGTCGTCGGTTGTCGCCACCGCTACGGCGTCGAGGCGACGTACGTCCCGTTCCCGCTGCGTGAGCTTCCGCCGGCCTCCCGCCCGCCTTTCGGCTCCGACGAGCCGTTGAGGATCGTCTGGGCCGGGCGCCTCTACGGCGAGAAGAACCCGCTCGCCGCCGTCGCGGTCGTCGACCGTGTCCGGCAGCAGCGGCCGGCGACGCTCGACGTCTACGGCAGCGGGCCGCTCCTGGACGAGCTCGAGGAACTGGCGCGTGACCGCCCCTGGCTGAACGTGTGCGGGCCACGTAGCTGGGAGGAGATCCAGCTGGTCCAGGGAGCTGCTCACGTCTGCCTGTCCACCTCGCTGCGCGACGCGACGCAGATGGCGGTCCTCGAGCCGCTTGCACGCGGCGTCCCGGTGGTATCGACCCGCGTCGGCGACGCGCTCGGCTACTACGCGCGCGGCCTGTGGCCGTTCTGCGTCGACCCGGGCGACCCCGAGGCGGCGGCCGAGGCGCTTCTCGCGCTCGCGGCCTCGTACGACCGCTACCGCGAGCGCTTCGCCGAGAACGCGCACGAGCTGCTCCGGCGCCACCGCGAAGGGGCGCGCCGCCTCGCCGAGCTGCTCGACCCCGAAACCCCCGCAACCCGCAACGGCCTGCCCGCGACCAGCCGAGCGGAACTTCCAGTGACGTGAGTGAGCGAGCAGCTACGCGACCAACCCGAATCGAACCGCGGCCCGGCGCTGCTGTTCTGGGCGCAGATCATCGGGAACTCGGGGCTCTTCGTCGGCCTGCTGCTGGTGACGCGGGCACTCGGCCCTTCCGGCCGAGGTGCGGTGGCCTTCCTCACGGTGACTGCGCTCGTAACGGCCTGGATCGCGCGGCTCGGCGTGACCGAGGCGACCGTCGTCTTCGCGGCCAGGCGGCCCCAGCAGCGACCCGCGTTGTTGACGAACAGTCTCTCCTTCTCGACCTTGATGGGCCTCGTGGGCGCTGTGGTCGTCTGTGGGACTCTCTGGCTCGTCCCCGCCGTGCGGCCGAATGGCGTTGGCGCAGTCGAGCTCTGGGTGCTCGCGGTCAGCATCCTGGCCGCCTGCCTTGCGGACGCGGGCTACCGGTTCATGCTCGGCTGCAGCCGGTTCCGTACGCACGCCCTGGTGACCGCGGTCACCTCGTGGTTGTACCCGTTGCTCGCCGTGGTGCTCTGGGCCTCCTTCGGGCTCACGGTCGCGCTTGGTCTCGCCGTCTGGGCAGCCACGCAGGCCATGCGGGCGGTGGCGCTCTTCTGGGTCGCGATCCGGCGGGAGGGTGGGCTCGGCCGGCCGAGCTTCGGCTTGCTCCACGAGACGATCTCCTTCGGCGTCCGCGCCTGGTTCGGGACGCTCGCCGATTCGCTGGGCTTCCGCATCGACCAGATCCTGCTCGCACTGATCGCGTCGGAGACCGCGCTGGGGTTCTACGTGGTCGCGGTGAACCTCTCGGAGATCCTCCTGTACTTCCCGGGCGCGGTCTCGACCGCGCTGATACCGCTCGCCGCCCGCAGCGCGGAAGGGCCGCGGCTCGACCAGACGTTGCGCGCGTGGAGGTCCGCGACGTACGTGACGCTCGCGAGCATCGTCGTCAGCGCCGCGATCGTGCCCCCGCTGATCCCGCTCGTCTTCGGGGCATCCTTCCAAGCCTCGGCGACGCCGTTCCTCCTGCTGCTGCCGGGGCTGATCGGCTTCACGGCGATGATCGTGTTTTGCAACGCGCTGATCGCGTCGTCGCTCCCGACGCAGTACTCGATCCCACCGACACTGTGCTTCGTCGTCGGGATCGCCCTCGACTTCGCGCTGATCCCCTTCTTCGGGGCCTCCGGCGCCGCGGCGGCGGCCAGTGCCGGCTATCTCGCGGCCGGCGCCTCCGCCGTGCTGATCTACCGCGCCCGCACACCGTTTCCCCTGCGCGAGCTCGTCGTCCCGCAGACCGGCGACTTCGCAGTCCTGCGAACGCTCGCCCCCGTGCACCGTGCGCCCCTCGCCCGGCGAGGCGCCCAGTGACTCGCGACCCCTGCATGCGGCTCCCTCGGAGGTGAGCAAATGATCGAGCAGCACAAGCCGACCACCCCGGTTTCGCAGCTTCGCCCAATCGAGCTTCCGCCCGAGCAGCCGATCGACGTCGGCCGTTACGCCAACGCGCTACGGCGCTCGAAGCTCCTGATCGCGGCGATCGTGATCGCCGTGACGGCGATCGTGCTGCTGCTGTCGCTCGCGCTGCCGAAGACGTACAGCGCCTCCGCGACGATCCTCTTCGACGAGAGCCAGAGCGCCACGCCCACGACGACCACGGACGCGGAGCGCCAGCTCGCCACGATCCAGAAGCTGCTCGTGACGCGCGACGTGCTCGCGCGCAGCGCCCGCCGCCTTCCAGGAGAGACCGTCGGGTCGCTCGCCGGCAAGATCTCGGCGTCCGTCGATCCGACGGCCAACATCGTCACCATCACCGCCGAGGCCAAGACGGCGGAGCGCGCCGCGCAAATCGCGAACGTCGTCGCGGGCGCGTTCCTCGCACGCGAGCGTGCTGCGGAGCTTGCGGGCATCCGCTCTGCCGAGGCGAGGCTGCAGGCCGCCATCACGGCGCTGAAGGGCAAGCCCGGAGCGAAGGCGCAGACCCCGCTCATCCGGGAACGGCTGAGCGAGCTCTCGCTCGGCGAGGCCACCGCAGGCTCGGAGCTGCAGCTCGCGGACGCCGCGGTCCCGCCGACCCGCGCGGCCTCGCCGCGGCCCGTGCGCAACGCGGCGTTTGCCTTCGTAGCCGCGCTGTTCGTCGCGATGCTCGTCGCGCTCGGCCGTGAGCGGGTCGCGCCGCGGATCGGCGACTCAAGGGAGCTGGAGCGGCTGACCGGCTACCCGATCCTCACCGAGATCCCGAAGGCGCGCCGCCATTTCCGCGACCCGCAGGCCGCGCTGCGCGAACGCGAGGCTTACGACGCGCTCGCGGCGGTGGTCGCGGCGCAGCTCCCGCCTCGCCGCCAGCACATCCTGATGCTGACGAGCCCCGAAGCAGACACGGCGAAGGCGCGGGTCACCGCCGGGTTCAGCCGCGCCCTCGCTCAGGCCGGTGAGACCGCGCTCGTGGTGGACGCCGACCTGCGGCGCCCGGCTCTCGAGCAGCTCTTCGGCATGGAGCCGGCGCCGGGGCTCTCGGAGATCCTCGTGGCCGCGCGCCAGGGAGACAGCGACACGGCGGGCGAGATGATCGTCGAGCCGCCGACGTCCGCCTCGCCGCGGCGCACCGGGAGCCTCGCAGTGCTCGGCGCGGGCGAGGCCGCCTCGGCGGCGCTCGTCACGCCTGATGCGCTCGGGATCCTGTTCGCGGAGCTCGGCCAATCCGGCTTCACGTGCGTCGTCTTCAACGGGCCGCCCTTCGTCGGCTACCCGGAGTCACGCTCGTGGGCTCGGCACGCCGACGCCGTGATCGTCGTGTCACGGCCGGACCAGCTGCATCCGAGCGACGCGGTCGAGCTGCGGAACAAGCTCGATCTCGTCGACACACCCGTGCTCGGGCACGTCGTGCTGGACGGCGGCGCCTAGCTGTCCTACCCACAGACGTTGTGAACGCGGCTGTTCGGCGGCCGGTCTCCGAGGGAGCTGTGCGGCATCAGCGAACATCCATCGTCGATCGCGTGCACCAGCGCGAGCCGTCCGGCCAGTCCGAGCTTGGCGTTAGCGTGCAGATACATCCGTGCCCTCCTTTGGGCGTAGGTCCGGGAAGACCCACAGCCTCAAAGGAAGGCCGGATAGATCCTCGGCCGTTCACAACCTGTGTAGGTGACAGCTAGAGGCTTGATGTGAAATTCCGCGCTTCTCATCGCGTCTGCGGGCCTTCCACGCCGAGTAGCGGCTGGGGCTCGGAACGAGGTGGCAAGGCGAGGCCGCCGTTCGGCATGGCCCCACCCACGCGTGAGTCTCGAACGCGTCCTAGGCGGACGCCATCATCGCGGCGACAGCCTCGCGCCCCTGCCGCCAAGCGGTCGCAGAGTCGACGATCGGCCGGGGGACAATCTCCGAGAAGGCCGAGAACGGATGCTCGATGATCATTCGATGCAACTCCGCCTCATCCGACACGTCGACGATCGCGAAACCGCCGCCGCCGGGGAAGAGGCCCTCCGCCTCGAACTTGTCTTGATAACGCTGATTCCACTCCTCAGACCGATCGATCATGGTTGCGATCATGTCGGGGGGAGCGGGAAACTTGGGTGTTGCGACGACCAAGAACCTCATGACGCCTCCCGTCGTAGGTTGCCCGGAGGATTCCAGATCGCCATCGCCGCTGCCAAACGCCCGCCCGGCCCCGTTTCCGACCAGCGCGCCCTATCCCTGGACTCCTTTTTCCACCCTCAGTAGCTGGTGGACGCCAGAAGCACGGGCGAGTTTCACATCAAGCCTCTAGCCGCATCTGCCCCTTCAAATTGGCGAAGACGCTCTCGATCGCGAGCCGGAGGCGGCAGTCGTCTCGGACGAGAGAATGACGGAACCGACTGAGGAGCCCTGATGCCTCCGACACCCGGGAAGATCTCTTACGTTCAGATCCCCGCCGGCGACGTTGACCGCTCCGCCGACTTCTACGAGACCGTCTTCGGCTGGAACATCAGGCGGCGCGATGGGGGCCAGATCGCCTTCGATGACGCGGCTGGCGAGGTCAGCGGCGCATGGCTCACCGAGCGTCCGCCGTCGTTGCAGCCGGGCCTACTGATCTACATCAACGTCGAGGACGTCCAGCGAGCCTTGGAGAAGATCGTGGAGGCAGGCGGCGAGATCGTGACCCCGCTTACACCGCAGGGGGAAGGCGAGGCGTTCGCAACCTTTCGCGATCCGGCCGGAAACGTCCTGGGCATCTTTCACGAAGGCGGCGTTGCCGGGCACATCGGATCTTGAGTTCCGATCAAGCCTCTAAAGGCTTGACGTGAAAGTCCCGTGCCTCTGACAATCATGGCCCCTCTGCGGACATCGTCAGACGGCCACCGAAACCCGGAGACGCCGAGGGTCTTGCTCTCGCGGCTCGCGACCTGGCAGAGCAATTACGCAGCGCAAGAACCGGAGCGATTTCAAGTGCCCGACCGTCGCGCACAGGTTGCTGCACTCAGGACCATGCTCCAGACGCCGCTTGCCGACCACTCCATCTGGCGGTCGCGGAGGCGGCAGGCGAGGCGGTTGGCGATGCCTACGCTCAACTTCACGAGGCGATGGCAGAGGCGGCTGTTCAATTACAGCGTGGCGTAGCACGACGGCGCGCGTATCTGGAGTACCTCGCTGTTCAAGCCCGGTATCGCGGTCAGGGAATCGGTGGCCGCCTCCTGCAGGCCGTGGAGCAGGGGGCGCGCGAGAACGGCGCCGAGCTCATTTCCACCGACACGAACCTCCTGAGCAATTTCGGCGCGGTCGAGTTCTACGAGAGGCGTGGGTACGAGAAACAGGCCGTCATTCTCCGAAAGCCCCTCCGCTAGTTTCACCTCGAGCTTCTAGTAAGCGTCGCGGGTCTTGAAGCGCGAGGCGCCGGCCCAGATCAGGGCGGCGACGAACCACAGGTGACGCCAGTGCAGCGTGTCCACGAACGCGCCGTTCAGGAGGATCCCGAGCCAGGCTCCTAGGAGCGCCGCCGAGCCGATGCCGTACGTGTCGCGGCCGCGGATCGCGTTCTGCAGCGCCCAGCCCAGCGTCGCGACCATCAGCATCAGGAGCACGATCAACCCCGGGATGCCCTCCTCGGCCAGCGTCCGCGCGTACATGCTGTGTGCCGCGATGTGGGCGCGCCGCTCGAACTGGCCCGGCCCGATTCCGAGTGGGTACTCCGTCGCCCACTTGATGCTCTCCGACTGGGCGCTGAACCGCCCCGTGTCGTAGCTCTGGTGCACCTTCGCCCGCTGCTCGAGGAACGACAGCGAGCCCGAGAACGCGACCGCTGCCGTGAGCGAGATCGCCGGCCAGCGCCACGATCACCAGCGCGCGTCCCGCGCGCTTGCCCCCGCCGCGGCGGAAGCTGACGATCACGAGCACGACCAGCAGGCCGACCACGAGGTTGAGCCAGGCGGCGCGGGAGTACGAGAAGAGGACGCCGAGCGAAAGCGCGAGGAACATCAACAGCTTGGTCGTGCGGCGGCCGCGCAGGAGGCGCGGAGTGAGGATCTCCTCCATCACGATCAGTGCCGCCGGGACGAGGAACGGCCCGAACACGTTCGGGTCCTTGAAGAGGCCCTCCGCGCGGCCGATGCGGGTGAAGAGGTCGCTTCCCGGGAACGCGACCAGGATCGCGAGTGACGCGACGATGGCCGAGGCGACCGCGGCCGCGACGTAGCAGCGCGTGATGCGGCGCGCGATCGTGGATGACGTGACGTACGCGGCGAGCCAAAGGCCGAAGCACGCGACGTAGAACGTGATCGAGAAGAACGACACGGCCCGCTGCTCATCCGCGACGGCGATCGCCGAGACCAGGTTCAGCGCCAGGAAGGCGCCGACGAGCAGCACCGCGCCGGGAATCACGCGGCGGAGGCGGAACCGGCTCGTGATGAACCCCACCGTGATCAGCACCGCGAAGACGACGTCCGTCGGCGCCGGCTCGAACCGCACCGCCGCCAGGAGGACGACCGCGACCGCGAGGGCGGTGTCGTAGGCGACGATCGCCAGCCAGAGCGAGCCGAGGACGACGACCGCGAAGCCGAGGACGACCAGCGCGCTCGGCGGATTGCGGTAGAGCAGGAGCGTGAGCGCGGCTCCGAACGCGGCGATCGCGACCGCCGCTCCGAGCCAGCCGCCGGCGACGAGGGCGCGCGGCGCGCGTGCGCGGACGGAGGCGGGCGCGGTCGGTGCGTACTCCATCAGCGTCCCGTGGTGACGACGGGTGCCGCCGGCTGCGGCTCCGAGCCCTCGCCGTAGCGGAGACGTCGGTAGACGCCGCGCAGCGGCAGCGGCGTGTCGTGGCCCCCGCCAACCTTCGCGCGGAAGTCGAGGCGGCGGTCGCGCGGATCGATCTGGCGCCGGCGCAGGGTCAGGAGGTCGGCGCCCGGGATGTTGACGCCGGGCTCGCACGTCACCGCGACGCGGTAGCCGGCCTCGGCCACGAACGTGCGCTCGCGCTCGGCGAATAGGCCTGCCGGATAGCAGAAGGCGTCGACCGGCCGGCCCAGCCGCGCCTCGAGGTCGAGCTTCGACTGGGTGATCTCGCGCCGCGAGGCCAAGTCATCGAGGAGGAGCAGGTTCGGGTGCGTGACGGTGTGCGCCTCGAAGCTCAGCGCTCCGCCGTCGAGCTCGCGGACCTCCTCCCAGCTCAGGAGCGCCGGTTGCTCGTCGTCGTACCACGCGAACGTCGACGTGCCGTCGATTACCCCGGTCGGCAGGAAGACTGTCGCGCGGAAGCCGAGTCGTTCGAGCACCGGCAGCGCGTTCTCGCCGACGTCGCGAAAGCCGTCGTCGAAGTTGAGCGCGACGACGCCCGGCGCCGGGACTCCGCGCTCGAGCAGCGCCACCGCCGCCGCGAGATCGACGACCTCGTACCCCTCGCGAGCGAGCAACTCCATCTGCTCGCGGAAGCGGCGGGGCGAGACGGCCAGCGGGTCGTCGTCGTCCGAAACCCGGTGGTAGAAGAGGATCCGGAGCCCGCTCCGGTCGGGGCGGCCGCGGCTCCGCACCAGCCACCAGGACGACCGCACGCGCGTGACTGCGGCCTTGACCGGAGGCGGGAGCGTCGCGCCGACGCCCGGAATCGCGCCCTTCCGCGTCCAGGCTCCGGACACGGCTAGTCCCCCGCGCGCTGGACGCCGCTCGGCCGAAGCACGTCGCGTGGCCGGGACAGGCGGCGACGGAGCGGCTCGGAGCCGTAGTAGACCTTTCGCGCGAGCTGCGAGCTCTTCCCTCGCTCGCGCAGACCGAGGTAGTGCGCCTTCGCCCGGGCGACTGCGCGGCCCGACGCGCTCCCAGGAAGCCCGAGCCCGAGGTGCAAGGGCTCGAACCGGTCGGCGAGCTCGACCTTGTACCGCTCCGCCCCGCCGAGGAACTCGACCCGCGTGGCCCCTTCGTCCGCTGCGATCCTCAGCGAGTCGAGCGCGTTCACGAGCCCGGGCGAGCAGCGCGCGAACTCGGGATCGAAGGCCATTCGGTGGAGGTAGACCCGGTCGCGGAGCACGAAGTACCACGCGAACGCGACCGTGGAGCCGTCGATGAGGAGCGAGACGATCCGCGACGCGCCCAGCTCGGCGAGCCCGCGGTTGGCCGCACGGTTGAACTCCTTCCCGGTGGCCGTGACCAGCCCCGAGCCGTCCGGGCGAGCGCGCCAGCGCCGCTCGTGGATGCGGAAGCCTTCCTCGAGCGCGGGCTCCAGCTTGTCGAGCGTATGCGCGCAGGTGGTCTCAACTCTGCCGAGCTCGGCGAGCTGACGGCGGCGCCGCTTGTGGTGCGCCCGCTTGCGTGAGTCGGTCTTCGCGCGGTAGGTCGCTTCCCAGCCACGGCTCAGGTCGAGCACGGGCGCCTCGACCCGCTGGAACAAGCGCAGCTTGCGCGGCCCGTCGAGCGACGCTAGCCGGCAATCCGTCGCGAGGCCGAAGAGGTCGGCGTAGTCGTGCTCTTCGGCCCGGGCGCGGTCGACGAGAGCCTCCACGAGCTCCGGCCCCTCGCCCTCGGCGAGCAGCACGTCGCCCAGGCACGACTGCCGCGCCCCGACGAACGTCGCGACGCGGAGGCCGTGATGCGAAAACGTGACCAGCGGGAGCGCGCCCACGAGCCTCCCCCCTCGGTAGGCCGTCTCGACGGCGAGACGACACCCCTCTCCGTAGAAGCGCCACCACTCCAGGAGCCAGCAGTGGAGCATGAACGGGCTCGGGCGCGGCATCGCGTAGACGAGTTCGTTCCACTGGTCGCCGAGGCGCGCGAACGCGTCCTCGGAGTCGACCGTCTCGAACCTCAGCGGCGCGCGCTCCCGCGTCGTCTCGAGAACGGTTGCGTGCTCGGAGACGAGTGCGGTCACGGATGGGTAATTACCCGTCGGGAGGTGTTGGGCGTCATGGGGAGAAGCGTTACGTCCCTCGGCATAGCCGTAGCCGCCGCGGCTGCGGGCCTGTTCGCCGCGACGCAGGCCGGCTGTGGCGCGGACGAGCCTAAGAGCGCGGCCGTGCCCGCGAGCACGACAAGCGTGAACGTGGCGCCGCCGAACGTGCGGCAGCCCGTGCGGCCGCGTCCGTACGCGGTGCCCGGCGGCGCCCTCCTCGTGTCCTCGTCGAGCGACCTCGCCGCCGCCCTGGCGAACGGGCGCCGCGAGGCAATCGTCCTGGCGCCCGGCGTCTACGACAACCCGCGACCGTTCGCCGACCGGGACGGCGACCAGCTGTACGCGGCACGTCTCGGAGGAGCGGTGCTGAAGGCGGGAGTCGTGCTCGGCGCAAACGCGGGCCCGCCGGGAGCCTCCATTCGCGGGCTCACCTTCAACGTCAGGGACCCCGCCAAGACCCTCCACGGGGCGATCGTCCACGTCTGGGGATCGGCCTCGCACGCCTCCGTCCTCGACACCCGCTTCTACGGGCACGGTCGCGTCGAGACCGGCCTCCTCGTCCGCCAGCCCCTCGGCTTCGTCGCGCGCCGGATCGTCGCGGAGGGCTTCCGGAGCTACGGCGTCCTCGTCGACCCGAACGACCTGCACTACCGCACGCGCGCACCCTTCGCGCTCTCCGACCTCACCATCTCGCGGGTGCGGCGCCCGCTGCGCGGGTCCTCCAACGGCCGGGCGGAGGCGTGCCTCTGGCTCGGCAGCCCCGGGACCGCGAAGCGGATCAACGCGCGCCGCTGCGGCATCACCGGGATCTGGACGGGCACGGCGACCCACGGCTCCCGCGTCGCCGACGCGACGATCGACCGCACGCCGGTCGGGATCTACATCGAGCACTACACGACCGGCACGACCTTCAACCGCGTTCGCGTCGGGCCCGACGTCGACCGTGGCGTGAACGCGGAGTGGTCGAACCTCGCGGCCGGGCAAAAGCCCGCGAGCAGCGACAACGTGATCGAGGACGCCTACTTCCGGACGAGGCACGTCGGCGTCTACCTCGACCAGGGGACCACGCGCACGGTCGTCCGCCGCAGTGTGTTCGTCGGCCAGGGCTGGGCCGGGATCGGCGACTACCTCGGCCAGGGCAACACCTACTACGTCAACGACTTCGACGCGATCGGCCCGACGGCAGTCGCCGTCACGCACGACCACGACACCGGGGGGACCGGCGGGTGAAGGGCAGCGTCGTCGTCACGGACGCCGAGGAGCGGGCCGCGCTCGGAGCGTGCCGCGGGCTGACGCGCGCCGGCTACCGGGTCTGCGCGGTCTCCCGGCTGAGCCCAGCCGCGACCCACTGGTCGCGCGCCTGCGCCGAGCGGATCCGCCTTCCCGACCCGCGCGAGAGCGTCAACGCCTTCGTCGCCGGCCTCGGCGAGCTCCTGCTGCGGGGCCGCTACGACGCGCTGATTCCCGGCAGCGACGCGTCGCTGCTCGCGGTCTCCGAGCACCGCGGCGAGCTCGAGCGTTTCACGCGGCTCGGTCTGCCCTCCCGCGAGGTCGTACGCCGCAGCGTCGACAAGCTCGTGTTGCTCGACGCCGCGTCCGCCGTGGGCCTCGCGTCCCCGACGAGCCTGCCGTGCACCGACCTCGAGGAGGCGGACGCCGCGGCTGCCGAGCTCGGCTTCCCGGTCGTGCTGAAGCCGGTCCAGTCGTTCGCGCCCGTGAACGGCGGGCTGCAGCAGCGGAGCGTCTCGATCGTCGACGATTCCGAGGCGCTCGCCGAGGCGGTGCCCGACTTCCCCTCCCCGTTCATCGTCCAGCGCTTCGAGCACGCGCAGTTCCTCTCGTGCACGGGTGTCTTCGCCGACGGCCGGCTGCTCGCGCTCACCACCTCGCGCGTCCCGCGGCTCTGGCCGCCGATTGCCGGCATGCACGCCTACTCCGAGACGATCACGCCCCCCGACGGCCTCCCCGAGCGCGTTCGTGAGCTTCTCGGTTCGCTCGAATGGCAGGGCATCTTCCAGCTGCAGCTGCTCGAGCTCGCCGACCGCCTCGCCGTGATCGACCTCAACCCGCGCGTCTTCGCCTCGATCCTGCTCGACGCCGACGCCGGAGCGAACCTCGCCGCAGTGTGGGTCGACTGGCTCCTCGGGCGCGACCCCGCGCCCGTGACCGCGCGTCCGGCGATGCGCTACCGGTGGGAGGAGGGCGAGCTCTGCCACTTCGCCTGGCAGCTCCGGCATCGCCGGCTACGCGCCGCCGCCCGCGTGCTGCTGCCGCACCGGCGCGTGACGCACGCGTGGTTCCGGGCGAGCGACCCAGGCCCGCTCTTCGCCCGCGGCCTCAACCTGGTCGTCGGCCGGCGCGCGTACAGGAAGGCGGCGTGAGCGTCGCGCCCGACACCCGGCCGCAGCCGGTCGAGCGCGGGGCCTCCCACCCGCTCTCCTGGCTCGAGCGACGGGCTACCGCGTTCGCGGGACCGAGGGACCAGATCGGGTGGCTGGTCCTCGCCGGCCGCGTGATCCTGATCTGGCTCCCGGTCTACGCGCTCTTCGTCCAGAGCCTCTCGCCGATCGGAGCCGTCTTCGCCGCGACGGTCGTCTCCGCGGTCTGGACGGTCGGGCTCCGAACCGCCCTCAGCGCGTACTTCACGCTCGGCCCTGCAGTCGCGTCGGCGGTCGGCACGATTACCGGGCTGGTCGCGATCTCGGCCCTCGACCTGTGGGTGCCGGACCTCGACCTTCGCGCCGCCGGCCTTGCGGAGGCCGCGGTCGCCGTGTTTCTCCTCTCGGCGGCCTGGGAGCACGTCGTGCGCAGCATCGCCAAGCGCCGAGTGCTCGTCGTCGGCACGGGTGGCTGCGCCTCCGAGGTGCTCGCGGAGCTGAACAACGGCCACGGCACGCCGTTCACGATGCTCGGCCTCGTCGGCGAGCGCCCCGAGGGCACGACGGCGAAGGTCCCACGGCTCGGCTCCTTCGAGGAGCTGTCGGAGATCGTCGCGGAGCAGCGGCCCGACATCGTGATCCTCACCGACGAGCGCGTCAGCTCGTGGGCGGTCGACCCGCTGCTCGATCTCGCGCCGGCCGGCTTCCGCGTCGTCGGCGTGTCCCACTTCATCGAGCACGCGCTCGGCCGCGTCCCGCTCCGGCACCTGACGCCGACCTGGTTCATGAGCATGCTGCACCTCCGCCAGAAGCCGTACACGCGCGTGGCGAAGCGGGCCTTCGACCTCGCGATCGCCTCGCTCGGCCTCCTGCTGGCCCTCCCGCTGCTGCCCGTCCTCGCCCTCCTCGTACGCCTTACCCCCGGCCCGGTGATCTACCGGCAGACGCGGGTCGGCGAGGGCGGGCGGCACTTCACGATCTTCAAGTTCCGGACGATGCGGGAGGACGCCGAGGAGGTCGGTTCGCCGTGCTACGCCGAGGTCGGCGACGCGCGGGTGACGCGGGTCGGGCGCCTCCTGCGGCAGACGCACCTCGACGAGTTGCCGCAGCTCTGGAACGTGATCCGGGGCGAGATGTCGATCGTCGGCCCGCGGCCCGAGCGCCCGGAGTTCGTCGACCTGCTCGAGCAGACCGTGCCCTTCTGGACGCGGCGCCTGCTCGTCAAGCCCGGGATCACCGGCTGGGCGCAGCTCCGCTGCGGGTACGCATGCGACGCTTCTTCCGCAGCCGAGAAGCTCTCGTACGACCTCTGGTACCTGCGCAACCGCAACGTCGTGGTCGATCTCGCTATTTGCTTCAAGACCATGTCGTCGCTGCTCTTCCGTTCCGGGCGCTGACCTCGAGCCCGCATACAATCCGTTCCGTGGCCGACGGCAACGGGAGCGAGAAGCTCGAGCAGCGCCCTGCCGAGGCGCCGCGGCGGATCTGGTTCCACGTCGCAGACGTCGAGGTCAAGTGGCTGCGCATCAGCGAGGCCGCCTTCCTCCTCTGGGTGCTGGCCGGCCTCGTCCTTGCGTGGCTGGTGGTCGCGCTGGTCTTCCTGCTTCTCTGAAACAGGAGAGCTTGGCGAATACCGCTGAGCCGCCGGAACGCGCGCTATCCGCCAAGACCTCCTAACGGCCCGCGAAGAGGAACGAGCTGCGGCCGACGAGCCGGCCGTACTTGTTCGCCGACCGCGCGCCGAAGCCCGGCCAGACGAACCACCGGTAGACACCGCGGTGGAGCCGGTAGCGGTGCCCGTGGTAGACCCAGCTCCGCGGGAGCTTGAGGCTCGTCCCTCTGGGCCAGGCGCTGAAGATCGTCCCGCCGCGGACGAGTAGCACGTTGTAGTAGCGCGCCCCGCGAACGGCCGCCCACTGGAGGCGCGGCGCCCCCTTGACGCTTGCGCCGGGAGCCGGGGCGATGAGCGCCCCTGTGCCCGTGACGCGCACCGTGCGGCCGACCTTGTTGGCCGCGGCGTCGAACACGCTGACCGTGTAGCGGTAGTGCGTCCCGGGGTGCAGGCCCCTGTCTCGGAACGAGCTCGCCTTGCCCACGTAGACGGTCGAGCTGGCCCCGCGCTTCTTCCGCCCGGGCAGGCGCGTGACCTCGACGCGCTGCGTGTCCGCCGAGACCTGCCATTTGAAGGTCACGGCGTGGTCGCCGTGCTTCGCGCGCAGCTTCGTCAGCTGTGGCGGAGTGGAGTCGTACGCCAGCGCCATCGAGCCGCCACCGACGTTGCCGGCAACGTCGGTGCAGGTACCCGAAACCACTGCGTTGGCGTTGTCCGGGCCTGCGTAGGTCGCCGTCGTGCAACCAGCGACTCCCGAGATGCCGTCTGTGCCGTTGAACGCAACCGGGACGGCGTGGTTGTACCAGCCGTTTGCGTCCGGGCTCCGGCTCGCTCTGGCCGCTACGGCCGGGGGCGTCGCATCGATTCGGACAACGCGCGTTGTGACGCTCACGACCTCACCGTTTACGCCGTATGCGGTGCAGGTCCGCGTCGTGCCGGGGTTCGGTCCCGGGATCTGAATCGCGGGGCTGCAGCCATCCGTGTTGTTGTAATCGCCAGCTGACAACCCAACGCACAACGACGTAATTGCCGCGCGTATTGCCGCGGTACCAGCCGTTCGTCCCGTCGATCCCGTCGATCGTGTACGTCACAACAGGTGGCGTGTGCTAGCACGACGCCGGCGGAGGGCGTCTGGGGGAGTAGCAACACTGCGGAGACGGCGACCAGAGCTGCAAGCCGCCAACCGGGGGCTCTGCGATCCCTTCGGTTGAAGAATCTCTCCCCCCGCCGCACCGAGGGTCGGTCCTCGCTCTCTCGCACGACCCCTCCCCCCCGATCGTTGCGACGCCGTTGTGAATGAGCCATCGAAGCTACTCCCTAGTGTCGAGAGTGTCAATTACCCGATTTCGCGCGGAATTGACACTCGTGGACTAGCGTCTGACGATGTCGCAGCCAGCCGCTCCGGCTCGCCCCGGCCCGCTCCGCCGCTCGCGCGACTGGCTCGAACGCCGGCCGCTGCTG
Organism: uncultured Actinomycetes bacterium; assembly: GCA_963719275.1. Lineage (GTDB taxonomy): Bacteria > Actinomycetota > Thermoleophilia > Gaiellales > Gaiellaceae > AC-32. Next base: position 79,152 of record CAVRBT010000006.1, read on the forward strand.
GCGCTCGTCGTGCCGACGGTGCTCGCGCTCGGAGCCGTCGCGCTGCTCGCCGACCTCGCGGGCGCGGAGCCGCTCAACGAGGCGCTGCGGCACCTGCACCCGGAGTGGCTGCTGCTCTGCTTCGGCGGCGAGCTGTTTGCGTACTGCGGCTACGTGCTGGCCGTGCGCGACACGGCGCGGGTGGACGGCGGCCCCGGCCTGAGCTTCGGGCGAACGCTGCAGGCGGTGATCGGCGGCTTCGGCGTCTTCGCCGCTACCCGCACGAGCGGCGGCTTCGCGGTCGACTACTGGGTCCTGCGCAGCGCCGGCGAGGACCGCGACGGCGCGGTCGCCCGCGTGTTCGCGCTCGGGGCGCTGGAGTACGCCGTCCTCGCTCCGGCTGCGCTCTGCTCGGCGATCGCGCTGCTCGTGAGCGGCGCCGACGTCTCGCTGACGCTTACGCTCCCCTGGCTGCTCGTTATCCCCGGCGCGATCGTCGCGATCTGGCTGAGCTCGCCGAAGCGCGCGCCGCGCTACGCGAAGGCGCACGGCCGCGGCCGCGTCCGCCAGGCCTTCGCGCATGCGGTCGCAGGGCTTTCGATCCTGCGCTCGATGTTCGTCGCCCCACCCCGCGAGCACGGCCTCGGCGTGCTCGGGACCGCCATGTACTGGGCCGGCGACATCGCGTGCCTCTGGGGCGCGCTCCAGGTCTTCGGCAACCCGCGCCTCTCGGTGCCGGCCCTGATCCTCGGCTACGCGACCGGCTATGTGCTCACCCGTCGCTCGCTGCCGGCCGGCGGCGCCGGAGTCGTCGAGATCGCGCTCACCTTCGCGCTGCACTGGATGGGCTTCCCGTTCGTGCGCGCGCTGCTCGGGGTCGTCGTCTACCGGATTTTCAACCTCTGGCTGCCGATCCTGCCCGCTCTGGCCGTGCTGCCGGCCGTGAACGACCTCCGGCGGGAGCTCGAAGAAGCCGAAAACGGCTAGTTGGACGCCTTTTTCAGTTCCCCTTTCCGGGGGATCTCCTGGAGCTTGTTCGTCGAGAAACTATGGCCGTGCGGCATCTCTTTGCGGCTGTGTCTCCTGCACATGCGCCGGACGTCGACGCGTCCGCGTACGAGCCCCTGCCTCCGGACCCGCTGGTCCAGTCCTACCGGCAGCTCGCAGACGTCTTCCACGACATCCTCTCGGAGCAGAGCCTCGACAACCTGCTCGAGCGGATCGCGGACACGCTGGCCGAGCTCGTCCCGCACGACACGCTCTCGATCTACCAGGCCGACGAAGGGCAGACCGTCCTGATCCCGGTCCTCGCACGTGACACCTGGGCCGACAAGATCATGGAGAGCCGCTCCGAGTTCGGCGTCGGCATCACCGGCTGGGCAGCTCTGCACCGCGAGCCCGTGCGCGCGAACCAGGCGCACCTCGACCCGCGGACGGTGACCGTCCCCGGAACTCCGGCCGACGAGCCCGAGGCACTGATCGCCGTCCCGCTGATCGCGCGCGGCGTCGTCAAGGGGACGCTCAACATCTACCGGCTCGGCGAGGACGCGTCTTTTAGCGACGACGAGTTCGAGCTCGCGTGCCGCTTCGCCGACGCGGCGGCGCTCGCGCTCGACAACGCGCAGATCCGCGCCCGGCTCGAGTACCAGGCGCAGACCGATTCGCTGACCGGCCTCTACAACCACCGTTACTTCCACGAGCGCCTGCGCGCCGAGCTCACGCGCGCGAGCCGCTCGCGCGACGCGGTCGCGGTGCTGATGCTCGACATCGACGACTTCAAGCGCGTCAACGACGTCCACGGGCACGGCTCGGGCGACCAGGTGCTGACCGACCTGGCCGAGCTGCTGCGCGGCGCGTTGCGCGGCTCGGACGTCGTCTGCCGCCTCGGCGGCGAGGAGTTCGGCGTGATCATGCCGAACGGCGACGCGGGCGACGCGCTCACGCTGGCCCGGCGGCTGACCGACGCGCTCGACGTGGTCGAGTTCGGCCCGGCCGGCAAGATCACCATCTCCGTCGGCATCTCACAGGGGCCGGAGCACGCGATGAACCCGCGCGAGCTCGTCGCCTGCGCGGAGGCCGCGATGATGACCGCGAAGGCGCGCGGCAAGAACCAGATCGTCCTCTTCGACGAGCACGCGGGCGAGCGCCCGGCCGGCGAGCCCGGCAGCGGGCGCGACGTGCGCTCGATCGCGCACCTGAAGATGCTGCAGAGCCTCGCCGGGAAGCTGAACCGGCTCAACGACGTGCGCCAGATCGGCGAGGTGATCGCCGACGAGCTCCGGCTGCTGATCGACTACCACAACTGCCGCGTCTCGGTGATCGAGGGCGACGAGGTCGTGCCGATCGCCTTCCGCGGGGAGCTGCTCTCGCGCAGCGGCGAGCGCGTCGACTTCCCGCGTACGCGCATCGGCGAGGGCATCACCGGGCATGTCGCCGACAGCGCGGAGCCTCTGCTCGTCCCGAACACCCTCGAGTGCGAGTACGCGGTGATGATCCCGGGGACGCACATGATCGAGGAGTCGCAGATCGCGGTGCCGCTCTGCTACGGCGCGCGCGTGATCGGGGTGATCGCGATCTCGAAGCTCGGCGTCGGGCAGTTCGACGAGGACGATGTGCGGCTGTTGGAGGTGCTCGCCGGCCATGCGTCGGTCGCGCTCGAGAACGCGCGTCTGTACGAGGCGCAGCGGCGCGAGGCCGGTCACCTGAAGGCGCTGCTCGAGTACACGGGCGCGCTCTCCGAGAGCGAGACGCCGGACGCGATCGGCACCGAGACGGTGCGCGCGGCCGCGCGCCTCCTCGGTGACAAGAAGTGCGCGCTCTGGCTCCCGGACGAGAACGGCGACTTCCAGATCGGCGCCCACACGGACTACGACGGCGACCCGACGCTGCTGCCGATGCTGTCGATCTCGATCCCGGCGGCTGCTGTCCGCGCCGTCGTGGGCGACCGCTCGGGCCCGTTCCTCGTTGCGGCCGCGGAGGCGACGGTCCTCGTTCCGCCGCCGCCGGGCCTCTCCTGGCCGGACCTCGCGATCGCACCACTGCGCAACGACGGCAAGCTCGAGGGCTTCATCGCCGTGCGCGAGCCCACCACCGACAGCGAGCACACCATCGAGGAGATCCTGCGCCTGTTACGCGGCATCTCCGACCAGGCGGCGGTGGCACTCGAACGCGCGCGCAGCTACGAAAGCCTCGAGGAGACGTTCGTCTCCACGGTCGAGGCGCTCGCGAACGCGCTCGAGGCGAACGACGAGTACACCTCGTCCCATACGCGCTGGATCATGGACATGGCGCTGCGGGTCGGCGAGGCGCTCGGGTTCGAGGGCAACGACCTCAAGCGGCTCGAGCTCGGCGCGCTCTTCCACGACATCGGCAAGATCGGGATCCCGACGAGCATCCTGCTCAAACCGGGGCCTCTCTCGACGGAGGAGCGCACGGTCATGGAGATGCACCCCGAGCTGGGCGAGCGGATCCTCGAGCCGATCGACCGTCTCGCCGAGGTGCGCACGATCGTCCGCAGCTGCCACGAGCGTTGGGACGGCGCCGGGTACCCGGACGGCAAGGCCGGCGAGGAGATCCCGCTCGAGGCGCGCATCATCCTCGTCTGCGACGCCTTCCACGCGATGACGACCGACCGCCCGTACCGCAAGCGGCTGAGCGGCGGCGAGGCTTGCCGCCGGATCCGCGAGGGTTCCGGCACGCAGTTCGACCCGGCCGTCGTCGACGTCTTCCTGAGCCTCCCGCTCGAAGTCCCGGTGCCTGACGAGCCCGTGGACGAGCGGCTCGCCTCTTAGCTCACCCGAACGAGGGGCAAAGCCCGCTCCACCGGGCTCCGATGACCTTCACATGCGGTTGGTGACTCTTGCCTGCGCGTCCGTGGTCGCGCTCTCGCTCGCCGGGACGGCCGACGCGTCGCAGCTGATCGCGCGCAACGCGTCCCACATCAAGCTCGCCGTCAACAAGAAGGGGACGGCGATGGTCACGTACTCGGTGCGCGGCAGGGTCACGCACCTGCTCGCCTGGGGTGCCGTCAACGCGCGGCCGCGGCCGGCGTCGCCGCGGATCCGCCAGGTCGAGTTCAAGGTCGACTACTCCGGCGGCTGGAAGCACCGCCGCATGACGTGGAAGCACTTCAAGAATCGCTGCCTGCGCGTACGACGGCCCGGAGCTCGCCTGGCTCGTGGCTGCCTGTAAGGCCCGGAACGGCTCGTACTGGGCGTTGCAGAGCTGGCAGACGGCGCTGCCGAACCTCGGCATGGCGCCTTGGCTCAGGCAGCAGAAGACCTGGTGGCTGCGCCTCTCGCACTGGACCGGCCCGCTCGCGACGCTGGACGTCTACACGGACTGGATCTACGGCGGCCGCTTCCAGGAGGTCTTCGGCCAGTACACCTACAAAGGCAAGGGGATCCGCGGCTTCGGCACCACCCGCGTCGGTGCGCCGACGGACAACTACGGCCGGCTGCTCTTCCTCGACACGTACAACTCGGCTTACGGCAAGGGCTGGCTGCGCGAGAACTCGTTCGTCTCGCACGGGCCGCCCGGGATGTTCTGCTACGGCTTCTACCGCCGGAACCCGCGGGTCGGCGGCTACGCGCACCCGCGGAACATCCCGAACCGCAAGCGGCCCTCCGGCGTCGGCGAGCAGTACCGGATCACGGCCGCCGGGCCCGGTGTGACCCCCGACGTGATGTGGCAGGGGCCTGGGCTGCACCCGTACAACCGCGGGAACGCGTCGGACGTGGCGCTCGAAAGCGCGATGAACGCCGAGCGGAACGCGATCCGCGGCGGATACGGCAAGTGCGCGCACGACTAGCGGCGCGCGCGGCGTAACCCGTCACCGTGTCTGACACGGGGTGCCGGCGCGGCAATCCCGTCGTGCACAAACTCGCGGTATGCACGGCGGGCCACTGACGGCGTAGCGCCGAAAAGCCGAAGGTGCTGCGTCGTCGCCAGGAACGGCGGCGGGAAGTCGAGGCCGGCACACCCCCGATAGCTGCTCCAGACCCAGTCCTCCGGCTTCTCGCAGATGTTCGCCCGAACGGGGTTAAGCACGATGTAGCGAGCGGTCTCTAGGACGCGGCTGTCGTCCTCGACGAGCTCGCTCCAGAAGCGGTTCCGAAAGAGGTGCTGCCCGACATAGCCGTTTTTGCGGTTGGAGAACGTCGCGAAGCACCCGTTGAGCAGCTGCATGCCGGCAGAGAGGCCGCCCACGTGGAGCTGAACGAGCAAATGGAAATGGTTCGACATCAGCACGTACGCATGACAAATCCAGCCGAACCTCTTCGTCACGACCGTCAAGAGCCTCAAGAAGATGCGGCGCTCGAAGTCGTCTTCGTAGATCACGCATCCCCGGTTGCCCTTGGACCCGACGTGGTAGATGCCGCCGGGCACCTCGATGCGGCGCTCTCTCGGCATCTCGGGACGGTACGGCGCGATGCGCAGCTCACCGGCGGGCCGTCTCAGTTCCGGCGCGGAATGGTGACACTCTTGTCGCCGTGTCTGACACCGATTCTTGGGCGCCACGGCACGTGCAGTCGCTCTGGAACGCGACGTCGATCTTCATCACCGAAAACGGGTGCGCAGCCTCGGATGCCGTCTCCAACGACGGCAGGTCTACGACCCTTATCGCGTGATGTTCATCCGCGCCTACCTCGGCCAACTCCAACGCGCCACCACCGAAGGCGTTCCGGTCGACGGCTACTTCCACTGGAGCGCCCAGGACAACTTCGAGTGGATATACGGCTACCGCAACCGGTTCGGCCTGATCTACGTCGACTTCGACACGCTCGAGCGGACGCCGAAGCTGAGCGCCGAGTGGTTCCGGGAGGCGGCGCGGCAGAACGCCGTCGTGTAGAGCGTCTTCGCTGAAAGAGGAGAGCCGGTGCCGCAGGCGGAAACACGGCCAATGGGACGTTTGAACCTCATCGAGCGGCGCGTCGAGCGCTTCCTGCAGGAGCCGCCGTCGGTCGGCAACGCGGCGGGCGTGATCGTCGTCGCGACGGCCGTCGTGATGGTGGGCGCCGGCGCCTTGATCACGCTGATCGACAGCGAGGAGTACCCGAACGTGGGGGTCGGTCTCTGGTGGGCGATCCAGACCGTCACCACGGTCGGCTACGGCGACGTCGCGCCGAAGCAGGTCGGTGGCAGAATCGTGGCAGCCCTGGTGATGCTCTACGGGATCGCGTTCATCGCAATCGTCACCGCGGTGATCACCTCGACCTTCGTCGCGCGGGCGACACGCGAGTCCGGCGCGGCGCACCGAGAGGAAGAGGAAAGCGACCGCGAGCTGATGGAGAAGCGCTTCGACGAGCTCGAGCGCAAGCTCGACGCGCTCACGGGTGCGCAGGAGCCGTGACCGAAAAGGCCGTTCCCCAGACGGGTTGGCGGAGCTGGTTCGCGTCGACCGGCGTGCCACCCGCGTGGGGGCTCGTGCGCTACGCGGCAGCGGGCCTGATCGTCGGAGCGGCGCTGAGCAGCCCCCTACCGGACTTCCGCGGGACGATGCTCGGCGCGCTCGCCGGCCTGCTTGTCGCGGCCGCGGGCTCGGCCGGGCCGTCCGGGATCTCGCGGCGGCTGGCGCTCCTCACCGCGGGCCTGGGGCTCGTCTTCACGGCCGTCGCGTTCGGGACCGGCACCCACCCCGTGTGGGCCGCGCTCGCGATGGCGGCCGTCGCGCTGCTGACCTCGGTCGGCGCGGCTGCCGGCCCGCTAGGCGCCGTACTCGGGTTCCTTCTCTCCCTCGGCTATTTGCTCGTGGCGCTGATGGCGCGGGTCGCGAATCTGTTCGAGCTCGTCTCGTTCCGCTGGGCGGTGGCGCACATCGCCGTCGGCGCCCTCGCCGGGTTGCTCGTCGTCTTCATCGGGACAGCGAGACGGAGGCGAGACGAGTCGGAGGAGACCAGGGCGGCCACCGCCCCGCTGCCGGTCAACGCGATGTGGGCGTCGCTCCGGAGCTTCGACGAACACGCGCGCGACGGCGTCCGGCGCGCGATCCCGCTCGGCATCCTCATGTACGTCTTCCAGGTCAACGGCGGCCGCGACGCCTACTGGGTCTTCTTCGCCGCGTTCCTCGTGCTCCTCACCCCCGGGAAGAACCCGAAGAGCCTCGCCGCCGCACGCGTCGGCAGCACGCTCTTCGGCGTACTCCTGCTCGCCGCCGTCTCACTCGTCGTGCCCGAGCGGGCGCTCTTTTCGCTGGGCATCATCATCCTCTTCTGCGGGATCGGGATCGGGCCGCCGTACCCGGTCCTCGGCGGCGGCCTCACGACGATCGGCTCGGTGCTCCTGGCGGGCGCCCCCACCGGGGCTGTCGGGGACTGGGCCCTGCGCCGGCTGCTCGACACGCTGCTCGGCTGCGCCATCGCTCTCGCGGCGACCTACCTGCTTTGGCCGCACGACCGCGAGACCGACGAGCCGGTGCCGGTCACGACGTAGGGGGCTCGTATGATCGCCGCGTGATGAGCGGCGAAGAGCTGCGGGCGGTGATGCGGCGGGTGCCGTCCCCGGTCGCGGTCGTCACGGTCGACCTCGAGGGGCAGCGCGCCGGCCTGACGGTTGCCTCGCTCGTCTCTCTCTCGCTCGAGCCGCCTCTCGCCGGGTTCGCGATCCGCCGCGACGCGGCCCTCCACGAGCTGCTGCGCGACGCGCACGAGCTCGCGGTCAGCGTCCTGGCCTCGGGGCAGGAGCACCTCGCCCAGCACTTCGCGCGCGGGGTCCCGCCGATCGCGCTCTGGGAGCGGATCTCCGTCCGTCCCGCCCCGGGGCCGCCGCAGCTCGAGGGCGCCGCCGCGTGGCTGCGCGGGCACGTCGTCGCCGAGCACCCCGCCGGCGACCACACCTTCTTCGTCGCCGAGGTCGAGGCCGCAGAGCCCGGCCCGCCCGACGCGCGACCGCTCGTCTTCCACGGCCAGGCCTACGCGGCGTTGTGATCGAAGCCGTCGTCTTCGACCTCGACGGCGTCCTGCTCGACTCCGAGCAGGTCTGGGACGAGGTTCGAGAGCAGCTCGCCCGGGAGCGCGGCGGCCGCTGGCACGACCGCGCGCAGCGGGACATGATGGGGATGAGCTCGACGGAATGGTCGGCCTATATGCACGACGTGATCGGCCTTCCCGAGCCGCCCGATGAGATCAACCGCGAGGTCGTCAGCCGCCTGGCCGCGCGCTACCGCCAACACCTTCCCGCGATCCCGGGTGCTCGCGAAGCGGTCGAGCGCCTCGCCGCCCGCTGGCCGTTGGGCCTGGCTTCGTCGTCCAACCGAGAGCTGATCGACCTCGCTCTCGAGGTGCTCGAGGTGAAGCACCTGTTCGCGGCCACGGTCTCCTCCGAGGAGGTCGCTCGCGGCAAGCCCGCGCCCGACGTCTACCTCGAGGCCGCGCAGCGCCTCGGCGTCGACCCGACCAAGACCGCCGCGGTCGAGGACTCGCACAACGGCATCCTGGCCGCGAAGGCCTCGCGCATGCGCGTGATCGCGATCCCGAACAGTCACTTCCCGCCCGACGAGGACGCGCTTCGAGAGGCGGATCTGGTGCTGGACTCGCTAGCGGAGCTGACCGCCGAAGCGGTCGAGCCCCGCTAGCGAGACCGAGCGTCTATCCCTTGCCGACGGTCAGGTTCACCCTGGCGCCCTTGCGCAGCTTCCGCCCGGGCTTGACCGCCTGTGAGAGCACACGTCCCTTCTTCGCGCGCTTCGAGGACGTCCGGGTGATCGACCCGACGCCGCAGTGGGCCCGGCGGATCTTCGCCCGTGCCTTGGCGAGCGAGAGGCCCACGACCCTCGGCACGAGGCAGATCGGGGTCGGGGCGGCTCCCTTGCGGTTGAAGGTCGCCGTCACCGCGTGATCGGCCGTCATCGTCACGACGCAGCTTCCGGTGCCGGAGCAGTCGCCCGACCAGCCGCCGAAGCGATTCCGCCCGGTTGCCTTCGCCGTCAGTGTCACGGGGGTGCCATCGGCAAACGTCGCCACGCAAGTGGAGCCGCAGCTGATCCCGGCCGGTGAGCTCGTCACCGTGCCCGTGCCTGCCCCGGCCTTCGTGACCGTCAGCGTGTGGGTCGGCGGTGGCGGTGGCGGGGGTGGCGGCGGCGGGGGTGGCGGAGGCGGGGGTGGCGGAGGCGGCGGAGGCGGAGGCGGCGGAGGTGTCCCGCCGCAGGTCGGGAACGTGAAGGTCCCGATCCGCGTGCGCCAGTTGAAGCTCGACGTGGTCTGGTAGTACTCCTGCGTGTACCAGAACGTGCAGTCGTCCACCGGGTCGACGGTGAGGTCGCTGTAGTCGCCCCAGCGGTTGCTCGTGCCGGTCTGGCTCCCGGTTCCCGAGAACAAGGTGGCCTCGCCCTGGGCGAGCGTGTTCGGCGGGTCGCTCGCGAGCCGTCCCGCATAGCGGACCTGCGGGTTGATCGACGCGCTCGAGGCGCTGTAGCCGATCGCCAGGTTGCCGCTCTGGTCCATCGCGGCGCTCCCCATCCAGCGCCACGTGGTGTCGGGCTGGTAGGTGCTCTGCTGGGCGAACGCCGGCGTCCCCGAGGTCGCATGGTTGATCTCGTACCAGCGGATCCCGCCGACGCCTCCGGACGAGACGGTCTGGTTGCCGACAAGCGCCTCGTGGTCCCCGAAGTTGCGATAGGCGAGCCGGAACATCCCGCGGTCGCCGATGGCGTCCAGCCGCGACGTCGTGCCGAGCTGCGGCACGCAGTTCCGCGTCGTCGGGCACAGCACCGTGTACCCCGCGGGCGTCAGGTTCCCGGCCAGCGTGAAGGTCGAGTTCGCGGGCGTCCCGAAGTCGACGTGATAGCGCCAGAGCTTCCACGTCGCCGCGGTCCCCGACATCAGGAACGGTGCCGAAGAACCCGCGGGCGGCGCGGTCGAGCCGTCCAGGTCGCCCGGCAGGAACGCGTCGTTCGCGGAGTTGAACACCGACGAGTTACGCGTCGTCACAAACGTCGCCGGAGTGCCAGCGAGCATGGCCGCCCGGTTGAACGCGAACGGCTGCGGGCCCAGGAACGCGGTCCCGGCCGAGTTGAAGACGTTCATCGACATGTAGTACGCGTCCGGCCACACTCCGAGGTGCGGATAGTCGAAGAAGTCGGACCCGAGGTGGAACGCGTAGCGGTTCCATGTTCCGGTCGCGTCGCTCGTCGTCGAGACGGCGATGCACTCGTCGGTCGGTACCGGTGAGCCCGCGAACTGCGAGATCAGCCAGCGGTTGGCGAGCTGGTCGTAGAGCACGACCGGATCGCCGTCGCCCGTGTTCTGGCAGACGCCGCCGAATCCGTTCCAGACCGTCGAGATCCCGACCGGGCCGAGCATTGATGCTCCGGTCGACTTGTTGAAGACCTGGAATCCCTCGTTGACGATCTGGACGTACTGCGTCGCCCCTACCTCGCCGTTCGTGTCAGGCGGCGCGCAGTTACAGGCGACGCCCGGGAACGGGATCCCGTTGAAGTTCAGGCCGGGAGCGGGCATGTTCGGCGCGGACGGCTGCGACTGAACAACGGTGTCGCGGGCGTCCTTGTGCAGCGAGACGGCGCGCGGGTTCGGGCTTGCCTCCATCTCGCGGCCTGGAGCCAGCGGACTGGCCCGCATCTCGCGCAACGGACGCGAGGTGTCGTTGTGGTACGAGTGGCCGACGATCGCGTTCTTCCCGGCGGCCCCCGTGTTGGCAGTCTCGGGCGCCCGCGGAACCGGGCCGTTCACCTTGACGTTGATCCCGCCGCCGGACGCGCCCGCGAGCACCACTCCGGCTCCGACGGACAGCGCGGCGGCGGCAAACAGGCCGGCGACGACAAGGACGCGCCTGGCCCTCACCGCACGGCTACATAGCTCAGCCAGCTTCATCCCCCATCCCCTCTCTCGTCTGACGGCAGCTGACTGACTGGTATTAGTCGCTCGGCCGAACGAATGCAAGGGCGCGCTAGTGCTTCTTCGGCCCCTTTCCGACCGCAAGGCTGACCCTCGCGCCGTGCTTCAGCCTCTTCCCGGCCCGCGGTGTCTGCGAGAGCACCTTGCCCTTCCTGCCCGCAGTCGAGGTCTTGCGCCTGACCGATCCGACGGCGCAATGAGACCTGGCGATCTTCGATCTCGCCTTGCCCATGGTCATGCCGACGACGTTTGGCACGACGCAGGGTGCGAGCGTGCGGACGAACCTCGCGGTGACGGAGTGGTTCGCCGTCATGGACAGCACGCAGGTCCCCCTCCCGGAGCAGTCGCCCGACCAACCGGCGAAACGCGACCTGCCGCTGCGCGTCGCCGTCAGGGTCACCGTCGTCCCGTTCGAGAGCGTGGCCACGCAGGTGGAGCCGCAGTTGATCCCGGCCGGCAAGCTCGTGACCCTCCCGCTCCCCGGCCCCGCCTTGGTCACCGTCAGCGTCCGCACGGGAGGAGGGGGGTGGCGGAGGCGGAGGTGGAGGCGGAGGTGGAGGCGGAGGTGGAGGTGGAGGCGGAGGCGGAGGTGGCGGAGGTGGAGGCGGAGGTGGAGGTGGAGGTGGCGCAGCGCACGTCCGCGAGGTGACAGTGACATTGTCGATGCGCCAACCCGTGCCGGCGACGGAGCTGTCGCTGCCCATCCGCCAGCGCAGCACGACGTTATGGCCCGCGGCGGCCGGCGGCAGGTTGACGGTCGTCGTGACGAAGCCGCTCGACGACCCGCTCCAGGCGTTTCTCCCCGCGAGCGGGTTGTCGAAGCTCGTGCTGATCGTGGCGTTGTACCCGCCGCCGGCGAAGATCCCGCCGGCCGCGACGATGTCCTGGAACGAGCCACTGTCGATGCTGATCTCGAGCACCCCGCCGTCGTAGGAGTTCCCGTCGCTACTTTCGAGGTTGCGGTTCTGTCGGAACGTGAGGACCGGCAACGCGCCGGGCACCGCGATCGTCGGCGAGACGAGGCGCTTGTCGCTCACCGTCGCGGGATCGTTCACGAATGCCGCGTTCGGCGCCGAGTCGGCCGAAGGCGACGGGGTGCCGGAGCTCGAGGTCGTCCAGAGCGGCGCTGCCCCACTCGCATTAGTGGCCGCCCAGCCCGCAGGCAGGGCCGGCGCCGTCACGCCGTCGAAGCTCTGGCCGAACGCCGTCGTAAGCGGCCCGAGCACCTGGATCGCCGCGGAGGCGCTGCCCGAACCGCCGTTCGCGCTCGTGAACGAGGCCGTGTTCGGGAGCGCCGCTCCGCACGTGCCCGCGGTCGTGCTGCTCACGACGTGGACGTGCGTGCTCGCCCCGGCCGCGAGCGAGGTCTGGCTCCAGACGAGCTGCTGGTTCGGCGGCAAGCCGCTGACCGACCACCCCGCGCTGGAACCGCCGGCGTCGACCGACCAGCTCACGTCGGTGCCGGACGGCAGGTTGTCCGTGACCGCGATCCCAGTCGCCGTCTGGCCGCCGACGTTCGACAGGGTCACCGTGAACCCGGCCTGTGACTCCGCGTCCACCGAGGCCGCGTCCGCGGTCTTGCCGATCGTGAGGAACGCATTCGGGTTGTTGCACGACGGGAACTTGAATTTGCCGATGCGCGTCCGCCAGTTGAACTCGTCGGCCGGTACCGCGTAGTACTCCTGCGTGTACCAGAAGGTGCAGTCGTCGACGGGATCGACGGTCAGGTCGCTGTAGTCGCCCCACCGGTTGCCGGTGGAGAACTGGCTCCCGGTGCCGGCAAAAAGCGTCGCTTCGCCCTGGGCGAGGGTGTTGGCTGGGTCCCCGGCGAGGCGGCCGGCGTAGCGGATCTGCGGGTAGATGGCCGCGTTCGACGCGCTGTACCCGAGGGCGAGGTCCCCGTCGCGGTCCATCGCCGCGCTGCCCATCCAGCGCCACGTCGAGTCGGGCTGGTATGTGCTCTGCTGCGTGAACGCGGGCGTCCCGGAGGTCGCGCTGCCGATCTCGTACCAGCGGATGCCGGCAACGCCGCCTGACGAGACCGTCTGGTTGCCGACCAGCGCCTCGTGCCCGTCGGCGAACTTCCGGTAGGCGAGCCGGAACATGCCGCGGTCGCCGATTCCGTCGAGCCCCGACGTCGTGCCCTGCTGCGGCACGCAGCTGCGGGTGTTGGCGCAAAGCTCGGTGTAGGCCGCGGGCGTGAGATTCCCGCCGAGCGTGACGATCGAGTTGGCCGGCGTGCCGAAGTCGACGTGGTAGCGCCACAGCTTCCAGGTGGCCGCCGTGCCGGACATGAGGAACGGCGCGGGCGCGCCGGAGGCCGGCAGGGTCGACCCGTCGAGGTCCGCCGGCAGCATCGCGTCGTTCGTCGGCGAGAAGACGGCGGCGGCCCGCGTGGTGACGAAGCTCGCGGGTGTTCCCGCGAGCATGGCCGCCCGGTTGAAGGCGAACGGCTGCGGACCGAGGAACGCCGTGCCCGCGGAGTTGAAGACGTTCATCGACATGTAGTAGGCGTCGGGCCACACGCCCAGGTGCGGGTAGTCGAAGAAGTCGGTGCCCAGGTGGAAGCCGTAGCGGTTCCAGGCGCCGGTCGCGTCGCCTGTGGTCGAGACGGCGATGCACTCATCGGTCGGCACGTTCGTCCCCGCGAACTGGGAGATGATCCAGCGGTTCGCGAGCTGGTCGTAGAGAACGACGGGATCGCCGAAGCCGCTCGTCTCGCACACGCCGCCGAACCCGTTCCAGACGGTGGAGATCCCGACCGGCCCGAGCACCGACGCGCCCGTCGTCTTGTTGAACACCTGGAAGCCGGTGTTCACCATCTGGACGTACTGCGTCGCGCCGACCTCGCCGTTGGTGTCGGGCGGCGCGCAGTTGCAGTCGACGCCCGGGAAGAGGATCCCGTCGAAGTTCAGCGTGGTGCTCGGCATGTTCGGGGCGAACTGCGTCGTCTGGCGGGCCGCGTCGGGAGCGTCCTTGTGCTCTGAGACGGGGCGCGGGTTCGGGCTCGCCTCCATCTCGCGGCCCGGCACCAGCGGCTTCGCGGGGAGCACACGAAGCGGAAGCGAGGTGTCGTTGTGGTACGAGTGACCGACGATCACCTTCGCGCCCGGCTCGGCGTTCGAGGCCGTCTGCGCGCGTGGCACAGGCCCGTTCACCAGCACGCCGATCCCGCCGCCGGTCGCGCCCGCCAGCACCGCGCCCGCACCTCCCGACAGCGCCGCCCCGGCAAAGACCGCCGCGACGATCGCCGCGCGCTTCCGGACGAGCCCGCGCAGTCCCTCGACCAGCTTCATCCCCCGGTCCCCTCCCTCGTATCGCGACACGGTCCGGCCCACCGGCGGTCCTACTCCGCAGCGGACGCTAATACAAGGGCCAGACGGCTCAGTGCCGCCCGGCGCGGGCTAGCGGCGACCGACGGTCAGCTTCACTCTTGCGCCGGGCGCGAGCCGCTTGCCGGGCTTCGGCTTCTGCGCGAGCACCTTGCCGCGCTTGCTCTTCACCGAACGCTTCCGCGTGATCTTGCCGGCGGTGCAATGCGCGCGCTTGATCCTCGCTCTCGCCTTCTTCAGCGTCAGGCGGAGCACCTTCGGCACGACACACTTCGCCCTGAACGTCGCGGTCGCGGCCCTGTCGACCGTCATCGCCAGCGCGCAGGTCGACTTGCCGGTGCACGCGCCGCTCCAACCGCTGAAGACGGAGGTCAGAGTTGGCTTCGCGGTCAGCGTCAACGGCGTGCCGTACGGGAACCCGGCGCTGCAGGTGCTGCCGCAGCCGATCCCGCCCGGCGAGCTCGTCACGGCGCCGCGGCCGTTCCCCTTCTTGCCGACCGTCAGGTGCCGCGTCTGAAGCGTGAAGGTCGCCGTGATCGTCTTCGCGCCGTCGAGGACGAAGGTGCACACGCCGGTTCCGGCGCATCCGGCGCCCGACCAACCCGTGAAGGTCGAGCCGACGGCAGGGGTGGCCGTCAACGTCATCGGCGTGCCGTTCACGAACTGCCCGGAGCAAATGGCACCGCAGTTGATCCCCGCCGGGGTCGAGGTGATGGTGCCCGACCCAGTGCCCGTCTTTGAGACGGTCAGACCCGAGCAGCTGATGCCGGTGGCCGCCGACGCGCTCCCGGACCCGCCATTCGCGCTCGCAAAGCTCGCGATGTTGCCGTAGGAGCCGCACGAGCTGCTGGTCGTCGGGCTCGTCACCTGCACGTGCGACACCGTCAAGCCGTCGAGAGCTGCGGGCCCAACCAGCTTCTCGTTCGGCGGCGAGCCGACGATGGACCAGCCGGCGTCGCTGCCGGCGGCATCCACCGACCAGTCGATCCCGGAGCCGCTGGGCAGGTTGTCGGTCACGACGATTCCTGTCGCCTGATCCGGCCCCGCGTTCCTCAGTGTCACGTCGAAGTCGATGTGCAATCCGGGTCGCGCGTTCGTCGCCCGAGCGGCGTTCTGGATCGAGAGATGGGCTCCGCTGGAGAAGCCGCAGTCCGGAGGCGCGAACGTGAACTTGCCGATCCTCGTGCGCCAATTGAACGTGCCGCTCGTCGCGTAATACTCCTGCGTGTACCAGAAGGTGCAGTCGTCGACGGGATCGACGGTCAGGTCGCTGTAGTCGCCCCAACGGTTGTTCGTCCCCTGCTGGCCGCCGCTGCCGTCGAAGAGGTGCTGTTCGCCCTGGGCGAGCGTGCTCGGCGTGTCGGTGGCGAGCCGGCCGGCGTAGCGGATCTGCGGGAAGATCGTCGAGTCCGATGCGCTGAAGCCCACGGCGAGGTTGCCCTTGCCGTCCATCGCCGCGCTTCCCATCCAGCGCCACGTGGTATCGGGCTGGTACGTGCTCTGCTGCACAAAGGAGGGAGCGCCCGAGGTCGCGTGGTTGACCTCGTACCAGCGGATCCCAGCGACGCCGTTCGACTCGACCGACATGTTCCCGACGAGCGACTCGTGATCTCCGAAGTTTCGATAGGCGAGCCGGAACATTCCGCGGTCCGCGAGCCCGTCGAGGTTGTCGCCCGGGCTCTTCTCTGGGACGCACTCCGGCGTCCAGGGCACGACGCACAACGCCGTGTACGCGGCGGGCGTGAGCATGCCGCCGGTTGTGAACGTCGAGTTCGCCGGCGTCACGAAGTCGACGTGGAAGCGGAACAGCGGCCAGGTCGAGTTGTAGGGCCCGGACATCAGGAACGGCTCCGGCGCGCCACTCGGCGGCAGCACTGAGCCGTCCAGGTCAGCCGGAAGGATCGAGTCGGCGTTCGGGTTGAAGACAGACGGAGCGCGGGTGGTGACGAAGGCCGCAGCCGCGCCGGCGAGCATCGCGGCCCGGTCGAACGCGAACGGCTGCGAGCCGAGGAACGCTGTGGCGCTGCTGTTGAAGACGTTCATCGACATGTAGTACGCGTCCGGCCACACTCCGAGGTGCGGATAGTCGAAGAAGTCGGACCCGAGGTGGAAGCCGTAGCGGTACCACGCGCCCGTCGCATCACTCGTCCGCGAGACCGCGATGCATTCGTCGGTCGGCACGGGGTTTCCGGCGAACTGGCTGATGAGCCACCGTCCGGCGAGCTGGTCATACATGACGATCGGGTCGCCGTCGCCATCGAACTCGCAGACGCCGCCGAAGCCGGACCAGAGCGCGGCGATGTCGGTGGCCGGGGTGAGCGGGGTGCCGGTGTTCTTGTCGAACACCCGGAAGCCCTGGTTGACCATCTGCACGTACTGCGTCGCCCCCACCTCGCCGTTCGTGTCTGGAGGCGCGCAGTTGCAACCGACACCCGGGAAAGCGATGCCGTCGAAGTCGAGCGTCGTGCTCGGCATCTTCGGCGCGAAGCGCGTGCGCTGGCGCACCGTGTCGAGGGCGTTCCTGTGGCGAGAGGCAGGCCTCGGGTTCGGGCTCACCTCCGTGTGGAAACCGGGCACGGGCCGCGCCGCGCGAGGCAGCGCGCGAACCGGCCTTGAGACGTCGTTCTTGTACGAGTGCCCGACGGTCACGCGCTTCCCCGCGCCCGGAGCGGACGCAGGCGCGCGCGGGACGGGGCCGTCCGGCCTCACCGCGATCCCGTGCGGCGATGGCCCGGCCGCCACGACGCCGGCCTCGACTGCCGCAACGACGGCAAGCGACACCGCGAAGACGATTACTCCGCGCCGTCTTCCGACAGCGCGCAGCCTTGAAACGAAGTGGCGGCTCATGCCCCGGTCCTCTCTGTGGCGGCGTTCAGCAACAGGTCTAACTCTCTTTCGTCCGCACGAGCAAGATCCTGAAGGGCTACGTGGCTGTCAGGGCGCGCGGCCGACGAGGACGCACGCATTGTGGCCGCCGAGGCCCATCGCGTTCGAGAGTGCAACGTCGACCTCGGCCTCGCGCGACTCGTTCGGCACGTAGTCGAGGTCGCAGGTCGGGTCGGGGTGCTCGTAGTTGATCGTCGGCGGCAGCACGCCGTCGCGGACGGCGAGGACGCACATCATCGCCTCGATCGCGCCCGCCGCCCCGAAACAGTGGCCCATCACCGACTTCGTCGACGACACCGCGAGCTCGTAGGCGTGGTCGCCGAAGACGTCCTTGATCGCCTTCGTCTCGGCCGCGTCGCCGAGTGGCGTCGAGGTGCCGTGGGCGTTGATGTAGCCGACGCGCGCGGGCTCGACTCCGGCTCGCTCGAGGGCGCCGCGCATCATCTCCGCAACGCCGATCGCCTCGGGCTCGGGCGCGGCGAGGTGGTACGCGTCGTTGGAGGTGCCGTAGCCGAGCACCTCGGCGTACATCTCAGCGCCGCGCGCCCGGGCGGCCTCGAGCTCCTCCAGGACGAGCACGCAGGCGCCCTCCCCCATCACGAACCCGGCGCGCGTCGCGTCGAACGGCCGCGAGGCTCGCGGCGGATGCTCCTCTTCGGCGGCGAGGCCGCGCATGGCCGTGAAGCCGGCGAGGATCAGCGGGTGGATGCAGGCCTCGGTGCCGCCCGCGAGGATCGCGTCGGCATCGCCGCGGCGGATGATCTCGGCGCCCTCGCCCACGGCATGCGAGCCGGTGGCGCAGGCGGAGACAGGCGCGTAGTTCGGCCCGCGGATGCCGAGCGAGATGGCGAGCTGGCCGCTCGCGGAGTCGACGAGCACGCTCGGGATGAAGTACGGCGACACGCGGTCGGGCCCGCGGTCACGCAGCGTGTCCGCCTGCTCGACGATCCCGATCAGGCCGCCGATCGCGGAGCCGAAGACGATCCCGACCCGGTGCGGGTCGAAGCCGTTCAGCCCGGCGTCCGTGACCGCCTCATTCGCGGCGCCGAGCGCGAGCACGACGTTGCGGTCGAGCCGGCGCAGGTCCTTCGGCCCCGCGAGGCCGGTCGGATCGAACTCCTTGACCTCGGCCGCGACGCGCACCGGCAGCCCGTCCGTCTCGAAGGTGCGGATCCAGTCGATGCCGCTCTCGCCCGCCACGGCGGCGCGCCACGTCTCCGGCGCGGTGTTCCCGACCGGCGTGATCGCTCCCAGCCCGGTGACGACGACCCGTCGCACGTAGGGAGCTTAGAGGCCTACGCCCTCCGCTCCATGGCGAATCGCCCGAAGACCTGCCCGCGGAAGGTCGCGCGGCCGAGGTAGCGGTCGCCGTCCGGCTCGAGCTCGTCGACGAAGCCGCGGAACGGGGCCCGGTAGCGGAGGCTGAGTCCGACGACGTCGAACGGCACACCGACGAGCGGGCCGACCCGGGTCTCGCCGGAGCCACCCCGGATGACCTTGCGGACCCCGACCATCGGCGGCAGCAGGCCACCCACGCGTCGCACGTTCCAGGCGCCATCGAGCTCGGCCACGTCGTTAGCGTTGTCTCTCGATGCCGCCTCGAAACCTCCCCTTCCCCCCGATGGAGGCCGAGACCGTCGAGGAATTGCCGACGGGCGAGTGGCAGTACGAGCCGAAGTGGGACGGCTTCCGCGGGGTGCTCGAGAACCTCGGCGGCGGGCTGCGGCTCTGGTCGCGCAACGGCCGGCCGCTGCTGCGCTACTTCCCGGAGCTCGAGGAGGTCGGGGCGAAGCTGCCGCCGGAGTCGGCGCTCGACGGCGAGATCATCATCGCGCGCAAGGGCCGGCTCGAGTTCGACCAGCTCCAGCTGCGGCTCCATCCGGCGGAGAGCCGGATCAAGCGGCTGGCGGCGGAGATCCCCGCCGAGTACGTCGCGTTCGACCTGCTCGTCTGGAAGGGCGAGCCGGTGCACGAGCAGCCGCTCGAGAAGCGGCGCCGAGAGCTCGAGCGCAAGGCGAAGGCGTTCCAGCTCTCGCCTGCGGTGCGCGACCCGAAGCAGGCCGCGAAGTGGCTCGGCCGGCTGGAGCAGGCGGGGCTCGACGGCGTGATCGCGAAGCGGCTCGGAATGCCGTATCTCCCGGGCTCGCGCGACGGCGTCGTCAAGGTGAAGCCGTACAAGACCGCGGACTGCGTGATCGTCGGCTTCCGCTGGAGTGACAAGGCGGACGGCCGGATCTCGACGCTGCTGCTCGGGCTCTACGGAGACGACGGCACGCTCGACTTCGTCGGGCACTGCTCGGGCTTCCCGGCCGCCGTGCGGCGCGAGCTCGAGGCCGAGCTGCCGAAGATGCTCGAGCCGGGACACCTCAGCGACCGCCGGATTCCCGGCGGCCAGAGCCGCTGGTCGCGCGGCAAGGAGCTGGAGTGGAATCCGGTGCGCCCGGAGCTCGTGTGCGAGGTGCGGTTCGACAAGCTCGAGGGGAACCGCTTCCGGCACGGGACGCGCTTCCTGCGCTTCCGTCCCGACAAGGAGGCATCCGCGTGCACGTGGGACCAGGTCAGGCCGAAGCGAAAGCGCGGCGACCCGACCGTCGAGAGCCTGCTCGGTACCGAACACCGCTAGCCGCGCTGGTCACGGCCGCGCTGGTCGCTGACCCATCGGCGTGCGCGGCTGTTCGGTTTCGGCTCGCCGATCGACGTGTCCCCCGGCGGCAGGCCGAGCTGCTCGAAGCGCGGTAGCAGGCTGACCTTGTGCCGCCACATCCCGGCGGTGAGGTCGCCGACCTTCGCGAGCCGCTTCGGCAGCGTCGTCAACGTGAACCGCGACGGGTCGGAGCGTGCGACCTCGTCCCACCGCAGCGGCGTCGACACGCGCGCGTCCGGGGTCGGCCGCACGGAATAGGCGGAGGCGATCGTCCGGTCGCGTGCGTTCTGGCCGAAGTCGACGAAGACCCCGCTCCGGTCGGCCACGCGCCACGTCGTCGTCGCCACGTCCTGCTCGCCCACGCGCCGCTCGACCTCCTCCGCGAGCGCCTTCGCGAACCGGCGCACCTCCGGGAATGCGAGCTCCGGCCGAATCGGCGCGAGGATGTGCAGCCCGGTGGCACCCGAGGTCTTCGGGTACGACGCGAGCCCGAGGCCGTCCATTACCTCCTTCACGACCAGCGCGACCTCGCGAACGAGCTCCCACGGATTGCCCTTGCTCGGATCGAGGTCGATCAGCAGGTAGTCCGGCCGCTCGATGTCGTCCACGCGCGAGTGCCAGGTGTGGAGCTCGATGCAGCCGAGGTTCACCACCCATGCGAGCGCCGCCGCGTTGTCGACGACGGCGAAGACCGTGGTATGGCCGCTCGGGAACCGCACGAACTTCTCGTCCACGAAGTCCGGGTGCGACGGCACGCGCTTCTGGTGGAAGAAGTCCCCCTCGACGCCGTTCGGATAGCGCTTCATGTGGAACAGCCGCCGCCGGATGTGGTGCAGCGCGAACGGCGCGACGCCGAGGTAGTAGCCGACGAGGTCGCCCTTGGTCAGCCCCGGCTTCGGGAAGAAGACCTTGTCCGGGTTCGTGATCGCGACGTCGTGCCGGCCGATCCGCATCGCGGAGAAGTATGGGGCCCGGTCGCCCGGGCCCAGTCAGTCAGCAGCGGAGAGGGCGGGATTTGAACCCGCGATGGACCTTTCGGCCCATACGCGATTTCCAGTCGCGCTCCTTAGACCGCTCGGACACCTCTCCGAGAGCGAGCAAGGGTATCGCCTGCCGCACAACCTCTCGTTTGCCGCACCGGGTACACGCACCAAGTGGCTGACGAAGGGCCTCCCGCGGGAGGCCCTTCGTTCTGCCATGGAGGGCGCCTACATCGACTCGCGGAAGGCGACGTCGTAGCGGGTCACCGAGGAGCGGCTGCCGGGGGTGTCGCCGGGATCCATGTTGTTCAGGATCTCGTCGCCCTGGCGGTAGTCCTCCTCGTTCTCGAAGAAGAGGACGACCATCGACCGCTCCGCCTCGGGGTCGTGCAGAACGACGATCTCCTTCGCGTTCAGCCCTTCGGGCGGGTCTTGCCCCTGCATCTCGGAGCTCATGGCGTCCATCCGGTCTTTGTTGACGCCGTCGAACATGACCACGCGCGCGAGTGCCATCGCAGCCTCCTTGGTCGTTTGGGCGACCCTACAGCGCCCGTTCCTGGCGGATGACCCAAGCGACATCTCGTACCGCAACTTCCGCGTGCGCTGGGATGTAGCCAACCCGGACCCGCACCGCTTCGACGGCAACCGCGACGGCGTCGGCTGCGAGACGTAGAGCCCGACGAGGGCCTTCGAGCTCACTGGTGTCGCCGCGGTCAGTGGCGGATCAGCCGGCGTAGGAGCCCCCGCCGTTCCCAGCTACAAGAGGCCGCCGCCTGCTCGGCAGGGGTCGGCGGGATGGTGCTCGGAAACCACGAGCGTGGCTCAGGATGGTTTGTTGTGTCTGCCTTCACGTTCATCTGTGGACTCCCTTCGAATCGACGTTGAGCCAAGGAGACCACCAGCGCATGAGAGCGACCTGAGAACGCCGTAAGAACTGCCTAGGAACTTGTGAGTCGCGCCTGTGCGGAGTTATTCGACCAGGGCCAGGGGCCGCTCGCGGGAGCCAGACCCCTACGCTGGTCTTGTCCTCTGGCTGTAGGTGAGGCGCGACCGCTTCGAGGACGCTGCCAGCTGGCGAGGACCGGCCTCTTTCCCCACGAAGGCGAAGCCGCTGAACATAAGGGCGATCCCCAGCAGCTCGCCGACGTAGACGAACTCGTACGAGCCGGTCCGCGAGAGACCGGTTGCGAGGGCGACCACGAGCGCGCCACCGCCGATCCAGAGGTTCGGCCTCACCCGTTGGCGCCGAAGGATGGAATACAGCGAGCCGCCAACCAGGAAGACCGTCCCGAAGGTGTTCAGGGCGATCGCCCAGAGGAACGCGTGCCCCGCGAGGGCGCTGTTGGCCGGCGGGCGGCCGTGCGGCGTTGCGGCGAGGGCTCCGGCGTCCACGGGAGCGAGCACGACCGTCACCACGGCGGCTACGATCGCCACCGCGAGGCCGCCGAGAAGCAGGTCGCGCGCGCGCTTCGGCAGCAGCAGCCACGCCGACCCGGCGCCGAGGCACGCCACCGTCAGAATCGCTCCCGCGACGTAGTACGTCCGGAAGAGCGCCGGGCTCCAGCCGGTCCGCTGCGCGACAGCCTCGGCTGCGGCTGCAACCGCGAACGCTGCGAACCCGAGCCCCCAGAGCACCTTCTCGCCGGACGGGCGCCGCAGTAGGGAGCGCAGCAGGAGCCACGCGAAGGAGAGCGCAACGAGCGCGGCGCAGAGCGGCAGCAGCGCGTCCAGCACCGCGGGCGCGGAGGCGTGCGGACGGGAGCTGATCGCCGAGACCGGCGCGGACGGCGCGACGATGCGCAGGTAGGCGAAGTCGCGTCCGCCGAACATGCCCTCGTGTGTCGCGACGAAGGCGTAGCGTCCCGGCCGCAGCGACCGTCGCGGGGTGAGGACGAGCTCCCGGGGTGCCGCGGCCGCGGCGCGCAACGACACCGCCCCGCCACGGTCGAGATCGAACAGCTGGTACGCCTTCGGCGCGTCGACGGCGGCCGCACGCACGAGGAGCGAGCGCAGGTCGGCGGCGTGTAGGCGCAGGGCGTCGTGAGGGTACGTCCCCTGCGGGCCGTTCCAGGCGAAGAGCTTGACCGGGCCGCGCTTCGTGCTCACGAACTGGCCCGTCACCTCCTGCGTCAGACGGGGCTCGTACGAGTACCGGACGGTGCTCCCGCCGACTCCCGCGAGCGCGGGGACGAACGGGATCGCCACGAGCAGCAGGAGGAGCGCACCGATCGCGGTGCTCACCCGGGCACGGTAGCCCGCGAGGCGACGCGTCCGGCCCCGCGGCGGGCGGCCGTCGAGCCTCGCGCGCCGGCGCGCGTGCGCCCGGTACAGCAGCGCCGAGGAGAGCAGCGCCATCGCCGGCAACCAGACCAGCTCCGCCCGCCAGCCGACCGCGCGCAGCGGCCCGTTCCCGTAGGGGCTGAAGGCGGCAGGAATCACCGCCCAGCTGAGCGCGGGACCCACCAGCAGCAGGATCGAGGCCACCAGCGGGAAACCCGCGAAGAGCCAGCCGACGCCCGGAAAGCCCATCAGCCCGAGCGGGAGCTCGTACGCCGCGAGCGCGGCCGGGCTGCGGCGGCGCACGCGCTTCGGGATCGTTCCCGAGTAGGCGCCAGGCGTTGCGGCGAGCGCGGCCCGGCCGGCGGCCCGCTGCCGCTCGGTCATCCGCCAGGTCGCTCCGGCGAAGGCGCCGAACCCGGCCAGCACGAGCAGCGAGGCCGGGACGAGCACGAGCGCCTGCCACGGAGCGAGCGACGCGACGACGGAGCCGAAGCGCGCGCCGCGCGCGACGCGGTGTGCCTCCAAGGCCGAGAAGGCCACGCCACCCGCGTAGTAGACGGCGATCCCCGCCGGCACGCACAGCCAGGCGAGCCGCGCCCGCCGCGCCTGCCACTCGGCTCCGAGCCGATGCAGCGCCGTCAGGGAAAGGCCCATCAGAAGCAGCATCAGGCCGCCCAGCATGTTCAGCTGGGCATGGAGGTTGACGATCACGTCGCCGGCCTCGCCCCCGCGATCGAGCGCCTCGTTCACGAGCGGCACGGCCTGGACCGGGCCTTGCAGCGTCCCCACGGCGAGCGCGGCGCATCCGGCCAGCACGAAGGGACGCAGCCGCTCCCCCGCGCCCCGTACCGAGCGCACCACCGTCGCGAGCAGGAGCCAGAAGGCCGCGAACATCGCGATCCCCGAGCCCATGATCAGGAACGGGTGGAGCGCGGTCGCCTCTTCCGCCTGTTCCGGCGTGAGCCCGCGGTGCACCACCAGGCCGCCCTCGTGGAAGCCGAGGTAGAGCGTCGAGAAGTAGAAGGCCAGCGACCCGCCGAGCAGCGCGAAGAAGCAGGCGTCGACGAGGCGGCGCGAGGGCTCCCTGCCCCCGGCCGAGCGCACGAGCGCGAAGAAGGATCCGGCCACCAGCATGGTCAGTCCGGTGACGAGGTTGATGTGCGCGTGGCTGATCGGGTCGATCCAGTCACCCGCGTGGCCCGCCTTGTAGAGCCAGTCCGCGTTCTTCGGCTGTACCTGAATCACGCCCTGGACGGTGCCGACGGTGAGCGCCGCGGCACCTGTCGCGAAGAACTTCCAGAGGTGCCACTGGGGCTTCGGCACCTTCACGAGGCGCGACTGGAAGATCGTGAGGCAGACGTTGGTCGCGAAGCACCAGTAGCCGAGGCCCATCACCCCGGCGCCCATCCCGGTCGGCGCCTTGTACCAGTTGCCGAGGTGCTCCTTCGCCGCCGGGTAGGTCCAGCCATGCTCCATCAGGCGACCCATCGCGATCCCGTTGCCGACAAGCGAGACGTAGAAGACCGCCAACCCGATGGCCGTGAACCAGAACGCGCATTGCGCCAGGCCCTCGCTCGTGAGCGGCCTACGGACGATCCGCGGCAGCGCGAGCCAACACAGCCCGGTCGCGAGCAGCGTTCCGCCGCCGACGATCATCACGTGCGTGTTCGAGAGATCGCGGACGAGGTGGCCCGCGTAGCCGGTGCGGGCGAGGTAGTCGGCGAGCCACGGGAGGTTCTTGACGACCATGTGCAGCGACCCGAGGACGAGGAACGCGCCGCCCGCGAGGAAGTACTTCGCCACCTTGCGGTCGTGCGCGTGCAGCTCCTCGTCGGGGTAGGCCTCTTCGCGTACCGGCGGAGCTCGGCCGGGGACGAACCGGAAGAGCGCGGCCAGGACGACCGCGAAGAACGCGACGTACGTCAGGAACTGGAGCGACGTCAGGTGCTTCAGGTACACGGCCTAAGGCCTCAGCGGAGGCCGGGCTCGAGGAAGTAGATGACCAGCGTCCAGCCGAAGTAGAGGAGGATTAACACGCCGAGGATCACCCAGGCGCGGATGACGGCGCTGCGGGAGTGGCGGATTTCCTCGCCCACGTCCCGGTACCCGACGAGGGGGCGCGCAGGCCGCGGCGTCGGTTCTTCGGCCATCAGAACACCTTCTCCATGACGCGGGCCCGCTCGGAGCGGATGCCGCCGACGTCCGACAGCATGCGCTCCGCCGTGTAGCCACGCTCGAGGAACGCCTCGAGCTGCTCGAGCGTGTCCCACACCGAGTAGCAGTGGAGGAGGATGTCGCCGTTGCTCTCGAGCGCTATGAACGCCTCGATCTTCTGGCAGCCGGGGTACTCCTGGACGTGGGCCTTCAGGCTCTGCAGCGAGCCGTAGATCTCCTCCCACTTTTCGGCGGGGATCCGGGCGAACGTGCCCGAGGCCCAAGAGACATAGGGAAGGACGAGCGACTGTTCCTGAGCGCTCATCAGAACTTCTGACCCCAGACGAGGTGGCCGACGATGATGGCGACGGCCCAGCCGGTGAGCAGCACGGTCAGCAGCAAGAAGAAGGACGTCGCGGGACCGGCGAGCTCGGTGGTGTACCCGCCGAAGCTGTCTGCCCGGTAGATCTTCTGCTTCGTGGTGCGGTACTGCCAGACCCACCAGAGCGCGATCAGCACGAGCGCGATCACGAACCCCCACAGCCAGGCGAGGTCGATCCAACGAATCTCCCACGTGGCCGCGCGCTGCATCGTCTCCTGATGGGCCTGGAGGTACTGGTAGTACGCCTGCGCGTCTTGCGGAGAGTCGCCGCTGGGCATCCCCATCAGGTCCACTCCTCCTCGTCGAGCGCCCAGTCGGGCGTGTAGTAGTCCTCTTCGTCGACGTACAGCGGGATCGATGCGACGCGGTCGAGCTCCTGGAAGTGGCCCGCCTTCCACGCGGCCAGGAACGCCACCACCGCCAGCCCGGAGAAGATGAAGAAGGTGTCGAGCATCCAGTCCGCCATCACCCAGCGGGACTCGTTCGTCTCGGGCTGGTCGTGCGCGAACGCAAGTGCAGGCCAGGTGAGCGAGGCTGCGATCGTGACCGCCGCAGTGAACAGGAACGCTCGGACGCGGCTCATTGCTGGCCCGGCACCTCCGGTGGGATCGCCCGCTGGCCTTCGGGGGGCAGCTTCTCGCCGCGCGTTCGCGCGTCGCTCCAGGCCCGGTCGAGCATGTCCTGGTAGAGCGACTTGATCCCAGCCGCGGCCGTCTCGAGCGACAGCTCCGTCTTGCCGTCGTTCAGCAGCATGCTGTCACCGTGGGCAAGGCCGGGGAAGATGTGCATCGCCTCCTTCACGTACGGATCCTTCGCGAGCCTCGGGTCGAAGTCGGCGTTGTTCGCAAGCTTCTGGTGGACCTGCACCCAGGCGAGGAGCTCTTTCGAGGGTTGCCAGACGATGTAGTCCTTGGGCTCCGGGGTCCGGTTTGGCTCGAGCGTTCCGTTCGGGATGGTCTTCACGAACAGCACGACCCGCCAGATATCGTTGACGGAGAGGCGGTCGCCGAAGTTCTCCATCGCCGTTCCCGACCAGCCCCGAAGGATGCGGTAGTAGAAGTCACCCGGGCCTGTGTCGCCGCCGCAGCAGGCGTCGTCCTTGTCGGTGAAGTCGGCGGGCGGCGGGGAGAGGAACCTCGCGCCGGGGCCTTTCCCGTCGCCCTTGAGCCCGTGGCAGCCGACGCAGCGGTTCAGGAAGACCTCCTTCCCCCTGAGCAGGTTCTGCTCGGTCACCGGCAGCGGGTCGCCCGAGAGCCAGTAGCTCCGGTCGATCTGGGACAGGTTCGGCGCTTCCTCGAGCTGCTTGCTTGGGGGCTTCAAACCCTTCTCGTTCGCCTCGACGATCGGCTTGTGGGCGCCCTGGAACCCCTGGTAGGGCAGCG
Source organism: uncultured Actinomycetes bacterium (assembly GCA_963719275.1). Taxonomy (GTDB): domain Bacteria; phylum Actinomycetota; class Thermoleophilia; order Gaiellales; family Gaiellaceae; genus AC-32. The sequence continues at coordinate 106,021 of CAVRBT010000006.1, forward strand.
GATAGCCCTGGTTGACCAGCACGACGTGCTTCGCGTAGAGCTGGCCGGCGTAGCGCAGCAGCCCCGACTTGCCGCTGCGCTGCTCGACGAAGGCGACGAGCTGCTGCACCTGCTTGTCGGAGAAGAGCGACTTCATGTCCGGCATCAGCGAGAGCGGGTCCATGAAGCGCGGGTCGTAGAAGTGCGCGTTCTGCCAGTCGTCCGGGTGCCAGCCCCCCTCCTGCGAGAGGTCCGGGCCGGTGCGCTCGGTGCCGAGCAGGTTCGGCGACTGGTCGCTGCCGTAGAAGTCGCCGGGCTGGGAGACCTTTGGGTACAGGAAGTAGAGCGCCTCGCGCACGTCCTGCGGCCGCGAGTAGCCCGAGTGACAGACGTAGCAGCCGTTCGAGGCGAAGAGGTTCCGCCCCTTGAGCGCCGGATCGGAGAGCGGAGCCCAGTCGGTCGAGGCGGGCGGGTCGAACGTGTGCACGGGCAGCCAGACGACGACCGCGACCACGGTGAAGAACGCGAGCAGCCCGCCGACGCCGGCGACGAGCGGCGTGATCAGCATGCGCTCCTTCGGGTGGCGAACCCAGCCGCGCGGAAGTGGCGGCCCCCCGCCGTCGCCGCGGTCGCCGCTCTCCGCCATCAGCTGATCACCGGAGGAGCGACCGCCTCGGCCACCCTGCGCGTCTCCTCGGCCCGACGCGCCGCGGTATTCGAGAAGATCGTCATGCCGATGTTGACGATCTGGACGATTCCCGAGACCACGATCATCGCGCCGAAGATCCCGCGCGCGATGTAGTACGCGTGCAGCTGCGGCAGCACGTTTACCTCGGGGATGCCGTCCTGCCAGGCGAAGCCCTGCTGGAAGCCGGCCAGCGTGAGCACGCTGAAGAAGCCGGTGAAGCCGACGGTCACGAGCCAGTACTGCCACTCGGTCAGGCTGCGGCTCCAGAGTGGCCTCGCGTAGATCTGGGCGACGATGTAGTCGATCACGCCCATGCCGAGGATCGTGAAGGCACCGAGGAGCGCCAGGTGCGCGTGGGCGACGACGAAGTTCGTGAAGTGCGTGAGCTTGTTGAACGGCTGGATCGCCTCGAACGCCCCCTGGATGTTGACCAGGAAGTAGAAGAAGAAGGCGGTCATCGTGAAGCGCAGCGGTAAGTTCGTGAAGAACCGGTCCCAGTTGCCCTTCATCGTCCCGAGGATGTTGATCGTGAAGGCGAAGACCGGGACGAGCAGCATCCACGACGAGACCGTGGCGATCGTCTTCAGCCAGGCCGGCGTCGGCGACTGGAGGATGTGGTGGTCGCCCACGCCGGTGTAGAAGAAGGCCATCCCCCAGAAGCTGATCAGCGAGAGCGTGTAGCTGTAGAGCGGCGTGTTGGTGACTCTGGGGACGATGTAGTAGGTCAGCGCCAGCAGCATCGGGGTGAGCCACAGGCCAAAGAGGTTGTGCGCGTACCACCAGTTGAGGATCGCGTCGGAGAGGCTGCCGGAGAGCGCGCCCGAGGACGCGCCCCAGACGTTGCCCGGTCGCCAGATCACGTTTCCGATCGCGTAGTCGACCGCGAGCCACAACGGGCTTGCGATGAAGAACCAGACGGAGACGTAGAGCGGCCGGATCGTGCGGATCGCGACCGTCGCGAGGATGTTCACGATGTTCGCGCACCAGATCACCAGCAGCGCGATGTCGATCGGGTAGATGAACTCGGCGTACTCGCGGCCCTGGCTATGACCGGTGAGAAGCCCGATCACGCCGAGCAGGTACATCGCGTTCCAGGCCCAGGCGCAGATGATGCCGAGGCGCTCGCTCCACATGCCGCGGGTGCCGACGAGCCGGGGCAGCATGTAGAAGAGGGCGCCGAAGTACATCATCGACAGCCAGGCGAGGATCACGCCGTTCACATGCGAGGGGCGGATCCGGCTGAACGACAGCCACGAGATCCCGCCGAAGGCCTGGGGCGTCACGAACTCCGTTGCGAGGACGAGCCCGAACAGGTCGACGACCGTGAGCCAGATGATCGATGAGAGGATCCAGTGCTTTGCCGCGCCGTCCGGGAAACGCCAAGCACCTGGGCGCGTGGCCCTGTCGGTCAGGGGCGCCGGAGCCTCGGCGGTCAAGGTGGATCCGCCGCCCGGAGGGCCTCCCTCGAGGTTCCGCTCCCCCATCGGCGCCGACCCTACGAAGCCGGCGCGGCGGCGTCTCGCTAGATGACGGAACTGTCATGTCCACGTCATCTCGACGTCATCTTCGCGTTAGGCTCCCCGACGGACTCCGATGCGGATCCTTGTCATCGAGGACGAGCCGCGGATCCTCGCGTTCGTCGCCCGCGGACTGACGGCGGAGGGCTTCGCGGTCGACGCGGCGGGCGACGGCCCCGAGGGGCTACGGCGTGCCGTGCTCGAGTCGTACGACCTGGTGGTGCTCGACCTGCTGCTACCGAAGCTCGACGGGCTGGCCGTCTTGCGCGAGCTGCAGCAGCGGCGGCCCGAGCTGCCGGTCGTGATCGTCTCCGCACGCGGCGACCTCGAGACGAAGCTGCGCGGCTTCGGTCTCGGCGCCTGCGACTACGTCTCGAAACCGTTCTCGTTCGACGAGCTGCTCGCGAGGATCCGCGCCCAGCTGCGCCGCGGCGGCTGGGGCGGCGACGGCACCGTCGTCTCGGCAGGCGCGCTGACGCTCGACCTCGCGCGCCGGCAGGCGCGGCTCGGGGACCTAATCGCCGAGCTCTCCGACCGCGAGTTCCGGCTGCTGCACCACCTCGTCCGCCACCAGGGCGAGGTCGTGAGCCGCGAGCGGCTGCTCGCGGAGGTCTGGGGCTACCACTTCGACCCGCGCTCGAACGTCGTCGACGTATGCGTCCGGCGGCTGCGGAAGAAGCTCGGCGCGGACGCGCCGATCGAAACGGTGCGGCATGGCGGCTATCGGCTTCGCGCGGCGTAACGCCGTCGAGCTCGCGTGGCTCGTCTTCGCCGTCGCGAACCTCGTCGCGATGGCCCTCTTTCCGAGCTGGGAGACGATCCCGTTCCACTTCATCTGGATCAGCCTGACGCTCGTCTACGGCTTCCGCGTCTGGGAGCCCGGCGCGACGGGATTCGTGCTCGGCCTCGTCGCGCTGGCCACCGGCGGGCTGATCCTGAGCGACGCGTTCAGGGGCGACCAGCTCTGGGGCGAGCTCTTCGAGGTGCCGTTGATGGCGGCGATGTTCCTTGCGATGGTCTGGCACGCCCGCCGGCGCCAAGATGCACTGAGTACGCTCGAGAGCGAGGTCAGCCAGCGGGCTGCGTTGCTCGCCCAGCAGAAACGCTTCCTTCACGACGTCTCGCACGAGCTACGCACCCCGGTGACGATCGCGCGCGGCCACCTCGAGGTGCTGCACCGGCTGAACGGCGAGCCGGCGCACGAAGTCGGAGTCGCGCTGGACGAGCTCGAGCGCATCGAGCACATCCTCGAGCGACTGCTCCTGCTGGCGAAATCCAAGCAACCTGACTTCGTTGTTCCGGAGCAAGTCGACGTCGAGCCCTTCCTCGAAGACGTGTTCATGCGCTGGTCCGAGGTCGCGCCCCGAACCTGGACGCTCGGCGACCTGACGCGGGGAACGCTGGTCGCGGACCCGGAGGCGCTCCGTACCGCCCTCGACGCCCTGCTCGAGAACGCCGTCAAGTACACCCAGCCGGGCGATGTGATCGCGCTCAGCGCCCGCGCCGCCGGCCACGATCTCGTGATCGAGGTCGCAGATGAGGGCTGCGGCCTCCCGACAGACGCGCTCGAACTGATTTTCGACCGGTTCGCACGAGCGGACTCCGCGCGATCACGCACCGAAGGGGGTGCGGGGCTCGGCCTCGCCATCGTGGATGCGGTCACGCGGGCCCACGGAGGAGGCTGCGTGGCCGCGAACGGGGAGGTAGGTGCGGTGTTCACGCTTCGTTTCCCGAGGTTCGCGCAGAAGCTCGAGCGGATCCCGTCGCACGTGCCCTAGTAGGGCCTGCTGCCTTCGAGCGGTCAGAGCGGTGATGATGGTGCAGCGACGACGCCCTCGCCGGCCGCGAAGCTGCGAGCCGTGTCTCGTGGCACAGGGCAAGGATGCCTCGGCTCCTGCGTCAGTTTCAGTAGGCCGGGTGGTCCTTCTCGGGTTGGCGGACCCGTTCTCCCAGGGGAGAGGAGAAGAACCACCCGGCCTCCCCTGTTGCGAGCCCACGCCTTACATTCCTCCAACCCGCGTCGTAAGGAAACGCGTGTCTTCCCCCTCGCCGATCCTGCCGGCGCGGCTCAACTCTACGACGCGGCTGAAACGCTGGCGCTCAGGCCCTCGCCGGCCGCGCGGCTCCGGGCGGTGAGGTAAATGTGCGGCAGGAGAGGGCTGTGCTCTCCCCCAAGCACTCCCCCCTCTGCCCCGGGGGAGGACGGTTTGTAGACCCCTGCCGCGAAGGCCTCATCACCGCGGGAGCGTCGAGTCAAGCCTCGCGCCCGAAGCTCAGGGCGGTCAAGTGATGGAGCAGAAGGGCCTCGTCAGAACGGCTGAGCGCTCGGCTCACGAGAGCCGAACGCTCAGCAAGGGAAGCAGCTCGCTCCTACGGCAGGACGCGTGCGACTGCGTTCAGCGCGCTGCAAGCTGGGCCTCGCCACCTAAGCTGAGGCGGCGGGACCTCATGCGGCGAGGTCTCACCCCTTCAAGATCCGAGGGCAGCGGCGGTGGGCAGACCCGCCAGTCCGCAAGAAACAGGCTGCAATCACATCTGATTGGGTGGCCGCGCCCGTCTGCGGTGAGGGGCCGCGCTCATGTGTTCCCCCGGCCTCCCGCGGACGCGGCCACCAGAGAACGTCAGCCCGAGAAGCAGAGGACCCCGTCTCCTTCATCCGCGTCGCGTTACGATCGGGGCTCGAGGCAGGCGGTCCCCGATGCCATCACGCTTCCGTCGCCTGCCCGCCTTCCTCCGCCGGTTTTGGTTCTGGTGGTGGACGATCGTGCTCACGCTGTTCGGCTCCGTCTGGATTTCGTCGCGTGCGACATGGCCGCCGGGCCGCCGTAGGCGCTAGGGCAGCGGCAGTCGTCGCTGGCCCGCCGGCCGCGCTTTTCCGAAGACGATGAAACCCGCCTACTTGCAGCGGGTCCCACCAGTTCAGCGGAGGGGGAGGGATTTGAACCCTCGCGGGACGAAACCGCCCCGAACGGTTTTCGAGACCGCCGCATTCGACCGCTCTGCCACCCCTCCGAGGTGCGCGGCATAGGGTAGCGACGAAGAGGCTCGGCTATCCTGTCCCGGCTCGCGGAGAAGTGGCCGAGTGGCTGAAGGCGGCGCCCTGCTAAGGCGTTAGGTGGGGAGAATCCCTGCCTCGAGGGTTCGAATCCCTCCTTCTCCGCCTCATAGGAAGCCTTCGTCGAGGCCTCCTAAAAGACGGCTTTGCCCGCGGCGTCGAGCTGGCGCCGCGCAGCGAGCAGATCTGCCTTCGCGCCGAGGAAGTCCTTCTGGAAGTCGGTCAGCTCGTGCGGGATCGCGAGGCCCTCACCGGGCGGCGGCACGCCGTCGAGCACCATCTCCTCGTGCCAGCGCGCGGACGCGTCGACGAGCGACTGGTAGTCGGAGCGCTTGATGCGCCTCGCCGTCGACCGGGTCAGCAGCTCGCCGAGGTGGTTCGCCGCCGCAACCCGTGAGCCCATCTTCGGGATGGAACCGTTCGCCTTCCGGCAAAAGCGGCTGAGGATCGTCTTGATGATCGACGTGTGGTCGTAGACGGTCTTCGACACCGACCCGCGCGCGATGTACGGCGAGATGACCAGCGCCGGGACCCGTGGCCCGTACTGCCGCATCTTCGGCAGATTGTCGGCGGCCTTGGGCGGCTGGACGTGATCGAAAAAGCCGCCGTGCTCGTCGTAGGTGATCACGAGCAGCGTCTTCCTCCAGGCCGGGCTCTGGAAGAGGGCGTCCACCAGCTGCAGGACGAGCTTCTGACCCGCGCGGAGGTCGGACGGCGGGTGGTCGTCGTTGGAGCCGGCCGGGCCGAAGGTGAGGTCGTAGAAGTTCGGGTCGATCCACGAGACGGCCGGCAGGTCGCCCTTCCTGGCGCGTTCGAGGAAGCTCCGGTGGCCGAACACGTCGCGCCGGTCGAAGTACGCCGGGACGTTCTCGAGCGAGAGGCCGTACTGCGGGTCGATCAGCCAGAGGGTCGGCACGTAGTCGTGCGAGTACCAGCGCCACTGGTCCGGCTTCAGGTGGCGCACGAACGACGGCACGTTGTACGGGCGGCTGGGCTTGATGTTGTTGCGGAGCCCGTGCGACGTCCCGCCCAGCGCATAGCAGCGGTTCGGCATCGTCGCGCCCGGGACGGAGCAGAACCAGTGGTCGCAGACGCAGAACTCCCGGGCGAGGAAGTCGTAGACCGGAAGGTGCTCGGCGGGGTGGTAGGCCATCACGACGCCCGGGTTCGCGCCGCCGGCCTTGCGTGTCTTCATGAAGTTCGAGACGAAGCCGCCGCAGTCGTTGGCGACCTGCTCGTCGACGCACCAGCCCGAGTGGCACGGGTCCTGCGCCTTGCTCATGGTCGTGCGCGAGGCCGGATGGACGTGGAACGTCTCGCCTCGGTACCCGTTCTTCATCTCGAGGGTCGGCCCCTCGATGTCCTCGCGGCCCTGCTCGATCGTCAGGAAGCCGAGCATGTGGTCGAACGACCGGTTCTCCATCATCAGGACGACGATGTGGTCGATCTTGCGGAGGTTCTCGTCGGCCGGCGTCATGGTCAGGAAACCGTGAGCTTCACGTCCATCCCGGCCTGCTTGTGGCCCGGGACCGAGCAGTAGAGGTCGTAGGTGCCGGGCTTCAGGTCGACCGACAGCGTCTTCGATTCCCCCGCGTCGAGCAGTGGCGTCTTCGCCTCGATCCCGTTGCCCTTGACGACGAGGTCGTGCTGGATCTTGCCGTCGTTCTTGACGTCGAAGGTGACGCGGCCCGCGGAGATGGAGCTCGAGTCGAGCGCGATCTTGAACTCGGTCTCGCTCGCGGTCACGTTCTCCGCGGCCGGCGCGGCCGTGGTCGCGGTGGTCGCCGTCTGCGTCGTCGGAGTCGCGGTGCTCGTGCCGGTCGTCGCGGCGGTGGTCTCCTCGCCGCCGGCCTCCGCCTCGGAGGTCTCACGGGCGATGAAGATCACCGCGCACATCATCCCGACGAAGAGCAGCAGACAGGTGACGACGAACACGCGGAGGCCGCGGCCCGGGAACTGCGGCCGGTAGCGCGGCACGAGCATCGCAACGACGAGCGAGAACCCGGCGAAGCCCGCGACGGCGAGCCCGAGACCCACTTTCTGCCCGGTCGACAGGGCGAGCAGCAGCACAGCGGGAACGTACCGTGTTTGGCGTTACATCGCCGCGGCGTCGCCCGGTCGAGGCTCCTCGAGCCCCGTCTCGGGCGGACCGACCGGCTCAGGGGACACCGGCCGCAGGTACAGGTACTCGTAGAGCAGCGCCGCCAGCGCACCACCGACCAGCGGCCCGACCCACCAGACCCAGGCGTCGCTCCAGTAGTTCTGCACGAGGTCCGGGCCGAAGGCGCGAGCCGGGTTCATCGCCGCGCCGGTGTAGTTGGCGCCGATGTAGATGTCGAGCGTGATCGTGAGCCCGATGGCGAGGCCGGCGATCGAGGCGAACGTGCCGCGTGGATCCGCAGCCGTCGCGAAGATCACCCAGACCAGGAAGAAGGTAAGCACCGCCTCGATCACCACGGCGCTGCCGGCGCCGATGCCACCGCCGACGGCAGGCGCGCCGAGGTTGACCGCGTCGACCTGGGCCTGAGGCAGCAGCCACGTCAGCATGAACGCCGCCAGCACGGCGCCGATCAGCTGGGCGAACCAGTAGGTGGCCGCGAGCCGCGACTCGATCCGCCGTGTGACGACGAAGCCCAGCGTCACCGCCGGGTTGAAGTGCCCGCCCGAGATGTGCCCGACCGCCGAAGCCATGACGCCGATCGCGAGGCCGTGCGCGAGGCCGATCGCCGTGAGGTTCCCGCCCTTGGTGGCGATGATCGCGCCCGCCCCGACGAAGATGAGCGTGAACGTCCCGACGAACTCTGCAACCCCACGCTGCAGCAAGGCCGATCGCACGCGAAAACCCTAGATCGGGGGTCGGACGGCCCACCGCCGGGGCCGACGTTCTAGCTCTCGCGGGCCTTGATGTTCTTGACGTAGCGGAGCGCCGCGATCGTCGGCGCGCAACGCAAGCTCCACTTCCGCGAGCGTCTGAACTCGGCCCACAGACGGCGGTCCTTTCCGCGGGCCTCTGCGCACGAAACGACGGCCTGAGGTGGACTGCCGAACGAGGTTTCTATACGTTCCCGCCCGGCGTCAACGGAAGGGGGATCCATGACGAAAGTCCGATTTGCGTTGCTGCTCGCGGCGGCCGCGCTCCTCGGCTTGTTCTTTGCGGCCGCCGTGCGTGCCGAGCCGCCAGGCGGAGAGGGCGAGGGAGGCGAGAAGCAGCCCTTCGTCCGCACGGCTCCGCCCGGCGCGAAGCACGGCTGGGTGTTCGAGTGCACGGCCCCGGTCGCCGGGCCCGACGGAACGCTCGACTGCGACGACCCGTTTCCGAACAACGAGCCGAACATCGTGGTCGACCGGTCGAACCCGCTGCACATGATCGCGAGCTCGAACGATTACGGCTCGTGCTGCGACGAGTACTACACCTCGTTCGACGGTGGAACGACGTGGTCGACCGGGAACATGTCGGTCGAGGATCCGAAACGGACCGGCAGCGACCCCGTCACGGCGATCGACGTTAAGCACGGCGTCGCGCTCCACGCGTCGCTGAACTAGAAGTTCCGCCCCGACGGGGAAGCGTGCGACGGCGATGTCGTCGTCTCGCCGTCCCACGGCGGTGGCCTCTCCTGGGAGAAGCCGGTGGTCGTCGGCTTCGGCAACGGCTGTGATCTCGACAAGCTCCAGATCTTCAACGACAAGGAGTGGATCGCGACCGACAACAACCCGGCCTCGCGCTTCTACGGGCGGACGTACGTCACGTGGACGGCGTTCGTGGCGCGCTCGGGCGAGTACATCGAGTCGGCGATCATGGAGACGCACAGCGACGACGGCGGGGCACACTGGACCGACCCGAGGGAGATCTCGGGCTCGAACCGCGACGTCTGCACTTCCAGACGGACGAAAGGGCGGCCCATGTCTGCGGACATCCTCAAGCGGAAGCTGCGCAACTTCCCGGTTGCGAACCTGAACATCCGCATCGCCGCGGCGCACTAGGCGCCTCGCGGTTAGCAGCGTCGGCGTCCTCTATCACGATCGCGGCAGTTCGAACGGCCCGACGTACACCACGGCGCTTGCCGAAGGCCAGCCGGGCTCGTTCGCGAAGACCGTCGCGAGCACGGCTCGTCGAACCGGGGCTGTCCGATGTTCTTAGGCGGGTTCCGGGATGCGAGCTCTGCGCGGTCTTCCACGGCGACTACATCGGGCTCGCGTATGGCCGGGACGGCCACGCGAACGCGACGTGGACGGACATGCGCAACCCGTCGCCGTTCACGCCCGGCCTGTTCCTGCAGTTCATCTACTACGCGCGCAGGTAGGAGACGACACGGGCGAGGGCGCCACGAGTGGCCCTCGCCCGGCCTACCAAGGCTTAACCCAACCTGCGAGAAGCCCTTGCCCTGGCTTGTCCCGGGGCTGAGAGGCCTCCCCGTACTGTCGAGAGCAAGGTTCACGACGACCAAGGGAGGTCACGAGATGAAGCGCATCACGACACTGCTGACGGCCACGGCGCTGCTGCTGACGGTCAGTGTTCCGACGGTGCTCGCCAAGGGCGGCGAGGGCACGCGGATCGTGCTGAAGCCGGCGAAGGCGTTCCCGGCGGCCAAGGGCTCCGCGAAGTTCAAGTCGACCGCCGGGGAGCGCGAGCTCCAGGTCGAGGTCGAGCACGTCCGCCGGCTCGCCGGCAAGCGCGTCGTGTTCATCGTCGGCGGCAAGAAGATCGGCACCAAGAAGGTCAACCGCTTCGGCGCGGCGGAGATCAACCGCAACAGCCAGCGCGGTCAGTTCGTGCCGGCCGTCGGCGCGGGCACCAGCGTGCGCGTGAAGACCGCCGCCGGAGTCCTGATCGTCAAGGGCTCGTTCTAGGCGATACCGTCCGCGACATGCCGCTCCACCTCGGCCTGATCCTGCCGAACTACGGCGAGGGCCTCGAGGCGGAGCGGCTCGCGGCGTGCGCGGTTGCAGCCGAGGAGTCCGGCTTCGACTCCGGCTGGGTGACCGACCACCTGGTCGTGCCGGAGGAGCACGCGGCGATCTACGGCTCCATCGCCGAGGCGCTCGTCTCGCTCGGCTTCCTCGCCGGCCGGACGCAGCGGCTCGGGCTCGGCGTGTCCGCGCTGATCGTCCCGGCCAGGGACCCGCTCGTTGCGCTGAAGCAGCTCACGACGCTCGACTTCTTCTCTGGCGGGCGCGTCGTCACGGCGGTTGCAGCGGGCTGGATGGAGGGCGAGTTCCAGACGCTGGGCGCGCCCTTCGAGCAGCGAGGCCGGCTGCTGGACGAGTGGCTCGACCTTGCCGCCGCGGCCTTCGAGCAGATGCCCGGCCGCGTGCGCTTCGAGGGCGAGCTGCTCTCGCTCGACGGCTGGCTCGCGCCGCCCCTGGCGCGCCTGCCGGAGCTGTGGGTCGCCGGCGTCTCGCGCGCCACCCTGCGCCGCGCGCGGAAGACCGGTGTCTGGCACCCGGTGGCGCTCTCGCCTGACGAGCTGCGCGAGCTCGCCGACGGGTTCGACGGCCGCATCGTCCTCCGCATCAGCACGTACTTCGCCGCCGAGCCGAGGGCCGGCGAGGACGAGCGCGGCCGTCACGCGATCGAGGGGCCGCCGGGGTGGATCGCCGAGCGGCTGGCCGAGTACGTGGAGGCCGGCTGCGACGGGTTCGTCGTCAACCTCGGCCACGACGCCCCTGATCTCGAGGACCGGGCCCGCCGCTTCGGCGCGGAGGTCGCTCCGCTCCTGCGGCGCTAGCGGAGCCGGCACCGGTGCTCTGGACCGGGAATGTTGGTCGCCCAACGGACGCCCGTGGCATCACCGAGGCGGCACCGGCCTGGCAGCGAGGCCGTTAGCGATCGCTTGGGTACCTGCTTGCCTCGAAATCGAGTGTCGCGCTGCACGGCAAGCAATACGGCGCGACCTCGTCCCTCTTCTGCACCAGGCGCCGCTTTGCCTCCGCGGGCCCAAGCAGATTCGCGTACTCGCGGATCAGCGCGATGTAGCGCTGCGTCGCTCTGGTGAGTTCCGAGCCGAACGCAGAGTTGAGGTTCTCCATGTTCCCCATCTCGAAGTCGATCCTGTCGAACTTGACCTCCATCTTGTTCCTGGCCGCCGACTGGTTGTCCCCGCAGGCGGCGAGAACAAGCGCGAAAAGGAGGACACACACGGTCATTGCCACCGCTTTCATCCGTCGGCCAATGTAGATGTCCGTTCCGCCGCTGGCAATCGACGGTCGTTCGTGGCGAGCGCGCCGCCGCGGGTCCGAGCAGTAGCCCCGAGCGGTCACTCGATCGGGTGATCTTCGGAGATTGCCCCGGAAGGGGGATTCTGCGAGCCCGCGGGCGCGTCTTGATGAGCCGGCAGCGCCCACTCGGACGCTGCGGAGGATTGCGGCGAAAGGGACGGTCATGCGAAGAACTCTGCGGTTGGTCATTGCGGTCGGAGCGATTGTTGCGGCCCTGGGAGCATGCGGCGCGGCGCTGGCGAGCTCGATCGACGAGAGCGCCACGAGCCAGCTCGTGGACAACACCCACCAGCTCGGCGACCTCCAGAAGAAGCTGGGCGAGCTGCAGTCGAAAGGCCAGCTCGCAAAGGCCGGCAGGCTCTCCGCGACGGCGGACTGCAGCTTCGAAGAGCCGTCTCAAGTCTTCCTGCCCTGGGGAGACCTGGCCGGCTACTCCCTCATTCCGCAGGGCGACCTCACCGACACCAGCGACTGGGACCTCAAGAACGTCACGCTCTCGAACGAGCACGACCCCGTCACGGACGGTGCCGGCTCGCTGCTCTTCACCAAGGGCGACTCTGATGCCGTCACGCCGGTGATGTGCGTGAACCTCGACCACCCCACCCTCAGGCTCTTCCTCGCCGACCGGGGCGGAAACGGCAAGGCCCACCTCGACGTGAGCGTGATCTACGAGGGCCTCGACGGAAAGGCCCACGACCTCACGCTTGCCAGGCTCAAGGTCGGCCCCACCTGGGAGCCCTCTCTCGTGATGCCGATCGGGGTCAACTTGCTCTCGGCGGCCTCGGCAAGCGGCTGGACGCCGGTCGCGTTCGAGTTCGACGTGCACGGCCTGCAGAAGGGCGAGACGTTCTCCCTCGGCGGCGTGTACGTCGATCCGTTGCGCAGCAGGTAACGCGGCGGCCGTGCCCGAGGCGAGCCCGCAGGCTTTCGACCCCCTGAGCGAGCAGCTCCTCGCGGAGGCGCGCGAGCGTGAGACCCGCGTCCTCTCCCGCGCTGAGCGGATCACCTACTGGTCGTCGAGCGCCGCCTTCATTGCGGCAGCGCTCGCACTGCTCCTGCTCGCCCCTGCCGAGGGTCTCCCCGAGACGTGGGTGGTCGGCCTGCTGGTGCTGTCCTACGCAGTCGCGTCGCGGCTCGAGTTCGAGGTCGGAAGCACCTTCGCGATCGCGACCCAGCTCATCGTCGTCGAGATGGTGTTCGTCCTCCCGCCGTCGCAGCTGCCGCTCTGGATCGCGCTGGGAGGCCTGCTCGGGCAGCTGCCGGAGTACGCCCTGCGCGTGGTTCCGGTCGAGCGGATGCTCGTCGTCGTCGGCAGTTCGTGGTTCGCCTTCGGGCCGGCGCTCGTCTTCACCTTGTTCCCGGCCGACGCCTCGCTCGACAGCCGGACGGTGTCGATCCTCGCCCTCGCGCTGGCGGCCCAGTTCGGGATCGACCTCGTCAGCTCGACCGCGCGCGAGTGGGCGGCGCTCCGCGTCCCGCCGCGGCAGGTGCTGTCGGCGTTCCCCCTGGTCTTCGCGATCGACCTGACGCTCGCGCCGCTCGGGCTGCTGGCAGCGCTGGCCGCACTCCATGACCAGAAGGCTCTCTTGCTCCCGCTCCCACTCCTCTTCATGGTCGGTCTCTCGTCGCGAGAGCGGCAGCGGCGACTCGACCAGGCGCTCGAGCTTTCGGGCGCCTACCGGGGAACCGCGTTCCTGCTGGGAGACGTGGTCGAAGCCGACGACGCGTATACCGGCGCCCACAGCCGCGACGTGCTCCAGCTCGTCCTGGCGGTGTGCGACGAGCTCGAGGTCGACGCCCGCTCTCGCCTCGACGCCGAGTTTGCGGCCCTGCTCCACGACGTCGGCAAGCTCCGCATTCCGGCGAAGATCCTCAACAAGCCCGGCCCGCTCAGCCCCGAGGAGCGGGCGATTGTGAACACGCACACGATCGCGGGACAACGCCTCCTCCAGCGCGTGGGCGGCCGGCTCGCAGAGGTGGGACGCATCGTCCGCTCCTGCCACGAGCACTGGGACGGAAACGGCTATCCCGACGGGCTCGCCGGCCACGAGATTCCCCTGGTCGCACGGATCGTGGGCTGTTGCGACGCCTTCAGCGCGATGACGACCGACCGGAGCTACCGGCGCGCCCTCTCCGTCAGGGCCGCGCTCGAGGAGCTCGAGGCCTGCGCGGGAAGCCAGTTCGACCCCGAGGTCGTCCGTGTGCTCACCGAGCTGATCCGAAGTGGCAGGGCCGGGCTCGAGCGCCAGCCTCAGCTCGTCGCGATTCCCGCTTCCGCCTAGCGCATACGTCAGCTAGAGCGCGTCTGGCGCCTGCTCCGTGTACACGAACCGGCCGGGGCGACTGTCTCGGCCGAAGTGGCCGTCGAGCGCGGCCTGAACGAGACCCGGCACGCCGTGCTCGGCATCGTCGTCGCGATCGGGCTCACGGTCGGGATCGGGTTCGACGCGACCTGGTGGATTGGAGTCCTTGCCGGCGCCGGTAGCTTCCTGCTCTCGTGTTTCCTGTTCCGTCGACGCCTGGAGCCGGGATCTGTCGAGATGGTCGAAGCGGGCATGGCCGGGCGAACACCCGCGCCACGAGCAGCCCGCCCGCCGAGGCTCAGCTGTGCCGATTAGACCTTCGTATTTTCGGGCAGAGGTACGGCGAGCCGACAGGACTGCATGCCTGGCGGCATCCGCACGCTGATGGGGCACCTGGCCTTTCAGTCCCCCATCTGCGGCGTGGGAAGGTCCTGTCGGCTCGCCGACTGTTTGTCTCTTGGAGGCGAGACGACGCGAAGCGTATTCAGGCCTCTGTGCGCGTGCTACAGGGATGCGTGTGCGTTTGCCAACAGCGTTGGCGGCTCAGCGCTCGGCTCTAGTACGTGAGGTCCTCGACCAGCTCCACGACCGTCGGCGGCGTCAACAGGGTCGTCCGGTCGAGCACGCCCGAAGCAACGAGTCGGTCTCGGAACGATTTCGCGTCCTCGACCGAGTCGAACACCACCCGTGTGAAGATCTCGTTCGGGTCGTCGACGCTTCGGAGCATGATGTGGCCCTTTGCCGCCTGCTTGCGCCCGACCGGATCTTCATCGAACAGCTGTTTCCAGGCGTCGAAGTCGTCGACCTTGAGATGGTGAACCATGAAAGCCATAGCGCCTCCTCTGAACTCCGGGCCACGTTGGTCAGCGTCAGGATGATGCTTCCGACTCGCGATCATCCCCCACGTGTCGTAACGGATCAACAGCGCAAAGCTGCGCGCGGTGCAGTAGGCCTCCATGGATAGGAAGATGAGCCAGACGGCCCATGGACAGGGGAACGCCCGGTCTGGGACTCTTGACGAGTGGGGCCGATGCGGCGGCGCACGGCCGGGGGGCACGGCGCCAACAGGTCTTCAGTTCTGGTCAACTGCGGTCTGTCTGGCTAGGCCCCACTTCTTACTCCCGGAGGTGTCGCGTGAAATGAGCACTTGGGCACGCGAGGCCCCGGCGCTCCTACGCTGCCGGCTCGGAGGCAACGCTGATTCCCGTGAGAGGGGGCGACCAAGGCTGTGTGCCGGGGGAGAGCGCTGGGAGGCACACGCGGAGGCTGCCTTCGGGGGATCAGAAGATGCAACCCCCTAGCCTTGGCCGCAGACCTGGCTTCAAGGTAGCCCCGATCCTCGGCGAGCGGGAGTGATGGCGCGCCGCGACGTGCGCGCCGACAGAACCGGACTTACCGTGCCCGCACTGACTGAGCGGAACTGCCCCCGTCGGGCACGGAAGTACGGACCTCTCCCCCGATCCTGTCGGCGCCACTCAACTCTACGGCGGGCGTGAGTGACTAGATTGGCAGCGCGACGCGAACGCTGGGGGTTCCCTATGCGGCCCGCTCCGAGGTTCGGCACTTCGCCAAGTTCGCCCGCGAGCAATCCCGCGGCCGAGGGGCGCGAGCCGGGCGCGGCAGGCAGGCAAAGTCCCCGCCGATCTCGACAAGAAATCACGCGCAACGTGCGCGCTTCCCGCACCGAGCGCGGGTTAGACGGCCAAGGCCCTGTTAGGCTCACCCCAGGCCACGGCGAGCAGTCGTAGCGGACGCCGAAGCCAGGGCATCTGGAAGTCGCCGGCTCCTCTACTCGTTGCGACCGATTTCCGGTCGAGAGAGAGGAGCGCCCCATCGCGGACGACCCAACCCGCCTCGAAGCCTCAGCGACGGCGCATGTCTTGTCGAGCCAGGCGTGGCAGCAGCTGCTCGAATCCGCCGAGGAGTCGGGCTCGCTTCAGCAGAGCACGCTCGCCGACATCCTCGATCGGCAGGAGCTCGAGGCGCCGGAGCTCGACGCGGTCCACTGCGAGCTCGAGCAGCAGGGCATCGAGGTGATCGACGACGAAGGCGCGGCACCGCTCCAGCTGGTGCCCGAGACGACGACCGACGCACTCCAGCTCTTCCTGCGCGACGCCGGTCGACATCCGCTCCTGACCCCGGCCCAGGAAGTGGCGCTGGCAAAGCGCGTCGAACGGGGCGACCTGGGGGCGAAGCGAACAATGGTCGAGTCGAACCTGCGCCTGGTCGTCTCGATCGCGAAGCGGTACCGCCACCAGGGCCTCCCCTTCCTCGACCTGATCCAGGAGGGCACGCTCGGGCTGATCCGTGCCGTCGAGAAGTTCGACTGGCGCCGGGGCTTCAAGTTTTCGACCTACGCGACCTGGTGGATCAGCCAGGCGGTGGCGCGAGGCCTTGGGGACAAAGCGCGAACGATTCGGATGCCCGTGCACATCGTCGAGCGGATGCAGAAGCTGAACCGCGCGGAACGGATGCTTTCGATGGAGCTCGGGCGGGAGCCGACGCTGCAGGAGGCGGCCGAGCGCGCGGGCCTCCCGCTCCGGCAGGCGCTCGAAGTGAAGGCGGCAGCCCGCGCTTCGACGAGCCTCGATCAGCCACTCAGCGAGCAGGATGATGCCCTCTTCGGAGATTTGGTCGCCGGCGAGGCCCCACTACCGGAGGAGAGGGTCGAGGACACGCTTCGCTACGAGGCGCTGGCGGAGGCGCTGGGGCTCCTGGACCAGCGGGAGCGGACGGTGATCGTCCTCCGCTACGGCCTCTACGACTCCGCGCCGAGGACGCTCGCGGAGATCGGACGGCGGCTCGGCGTCTCGCGCGAGCGCGTGCGCCAACTCGAGACTGAGGCGCTCAAGCACCTTGCGCGGATGCGCGAGACGGAGTCGCTCGGGCGCTAGCCGGTCCGAACTACGACCGGATCTGGAGCGCCAAGGGCGGTGGGCAGCCGCTCCCTAGTGTCATCGCTGGTCCGCGACGCGACGCTATCGACTACGCTTTCGCAGCTCCGACTGGGGCAGGGTGGCAGATGCTTGGTCGAACCGACCGGCAGCTCGCACCCGCAGCTCGGAAGGACGCCTTCCTTTGAGTCGTTGATGAGGAGTTCGTCTGTATCCACCATCTCCGCGGACGAGTTGGCCGGCCTCGTCCCGTGCCCGCTCGAGCAGATTCAGCGGCTGATCGAAGTCGAGATCCTGCAGCCCGACGACGAAGGGAGATTCGACTCGTCTCAGGTGCACGTCGTTCGTCTGATGGCAGGCTTCGAAGCAGCCGGCATCTCGATCGAGGACGTCGCGCGTGGAGTCCGGAGTGGGCAGCTGTCGTTCCCCCTTGGGCTGTTCATGCCGGAGCCGACCCCGATTACGACGACCTACGAGCAGCTCGCGTCCGAGGTCGGAAGGTCGCGGGAGCTTGTGCGGCGGCTCAGCAGCGAGTTCGGCATCGCTCCCGGGGCTGATGATCGTGTCCGCTCAGAGGACGCCGAGATCCTGTTGCTCGTCCTGCGGACGCTCGAACTGGCGAGCGACGACGATCTCTCGCGCTTCGCCCGTCTCTATGGCGGCACAATCCAGCGGCTCGTGGCTGCCGGGATCCAGTTCTTCGACCGCGCTGTCCGCGAGCGTGTCGGCGAGTCGTCGCTGCCTGACGAGGAGAAAGACGCGCTCGTCTACGAGAAGGGCGGCGCGTACACGCATCTCATCAGCCGCCTCACTCCGTGGCTCCAGGCGCGACACCGCGAGCGGATCCTCGTCGAGTACCTCGTCTCGCTGACCGAAGGCTTCATGGACGAGCGTGGGATCGCGCCCCGCCAGCCGCGGCAGCTGCCCGCCATCGCCTTCCTCGACCTCTCGGGATACACCGCGCTCGCCGAAGAGCGCGGAGATGAAGCGGCGGCCGAGGTCGCGGCCGGCGTGGCCGACGTCGTGCAGGAGGTCGCCGTGGGACACGGCGGGCGGCCGGTCAAGTGGCTCGGAGACGGCGTGATGATGCACTTTGCCGACCCTCCGGCCGCAATCGTCAGCGGGCTCGTCCTGATCGAGGAAACGGAGCGAGCGATTTCCGCGCCTGCGCGCGTCGGCATCAGTGCCGGTCCGGTCGTGGTCCAGGAAGGCGACTACTTCGGGAGGACGGTGAACGTCGCTGCGCGGATCGCGGACTATGCCGGCCCACGCGAGGTGCTGGTGAGCGAGCAGGCGCGCGAGGCAGCTGCAACCGCCGATGCGATCGCCTTCGAGCTCGTCGGTGACGTCGCCCTCAAAGGAATTCCCCGGCCCGTCCGATTGCACAGGGCTGTGCGCGCCTAGGCCTTGCTCCTCCGTGACGCTTCGACGCTCCTCGTCATGAGGCCCATGTCGACGACTTCCGGCGTCCTCCAAACAGGCGCCTCTTCTTACCCTTCTCCGGCCGCACGAGCGGGGTGCCAACGCTCGCGGTGAGCTCTCTCTGGGCACGCTCCTGAGCGCCGCCCTCATCCTTGGGGTCGTTCGTGTCTTGAGTCATCTCCGCTCCTCCCGCTTTGGTGTCGCGTGGATTTTCCAACTGGTGGTCCTGCACATTGGACAGGCGGGAAGTGCGCCGCTCACGATGATTCCGTAGCCGCATCTGGCGCACCGGAACTCGCTCGGGATCGCACGTGGCGACGAGACGGTCACAGACTTCCCTTCAACGCCAGGGGCAGAACGTTGACGGCCTCTGGCCCCATGCCTCCCTCGCGCGGCTCAAACCCGACCCGTGCGCCTTTCGAGAGTGTCCGGGTACGCCAGTTGCCGACGATGCTGCCGCGGTGGACGAATAGATCCGTGCCATCCTCATCGGCGGTGATGAAGCCGTAGCCGTTCTCTTCGTTGAACCACTTGACCGTTCCACTCGCCAAGAGAGAAGCACCTCCTAACCTTCCTTCTCTCTGCGATCAGGGAGCCCAGACGAGCCTCCCTCGTGCACCAGGGCCAAATGTGACAGTCGAAAAGGGTACGAGCCTCGGCGGCTTCCGCGCTAAGCCCAACGCGCCCAGCGAGTTTAGCTGCGATCCCCGCAGACCGCGGCTTCTCGTCGTGCGCCGAGGGCGGCTCAAGGGAGTGAAATAAGCCGACTGGCCCCGCGGCCAGGACCCCGGCCGAAAGCCCGAAGGCCGCCGACGTGCTTCGACGCGCGAGGCAATGAGCCTAGGCGAACAGGATTCGACTGTAGGGCCAGCACCCTTGGGCATGCTGGAAGGCCGTCATTGCGGCGGGTTTTCTCATGGGCGTGACTGGGATCGAACCAGTGACCTCCCGCGTGTGAAGCGGGCGCTCTCCCGCTGAGCTACACGCCCAGGAGGCGTAGCTTAGCCGCGGATCGACACCCCGTCTCACGGCCGGAGGCGGCCGCGCCGGCACGGCTGACGAGAGGCCGCTGGTACCATCGGCGCCGCCGCGGGCTCGGGCCGGGACCCGTGCGGTGGGAGCTTCCGAACCGCGTCAGATCCGGGAGGAAGCAGCGCTAAGGAATGCCTCCCAGGCGCGCGGTGCGCCCGGCCCGAGGCCGCGGCGCTTTCTTCCGAGAGGCCTTCGATAGAGTCGCGACGTGGCCGCGCTGTACCGGAAGTACCGCCCGCAGGATTTCGACGAGGTCGTGGGCCAGGAGGCGGTGACGCGGACGCTGCGCAACGCGATCGCGCACGGTCAGATCAGGCAGGCGTATCTCTTCGCCGGCCCGCGCGGCACCGGGAAGACATCGCTCGCGCGCATCCTCGCGAAGGCACTCAACTGCGAGCAGGGCCCGACGCCGACGCCCGACAAGACCTGCCACGTGTGCCGCGCGATCGCGGACGGTACTTCCCTCGACGTGATCGAGATGGACGCGGCCTCACAGCGCGGGATCGACGACATTCGCGAGATCCGGGAGCGCGTCGTGCTCCAGCCCGTCGAAGGGCGCTACAAGGTCTACATCCTCGACGAGGCGCACCAGCTCACAGACGCCGCCTTCAACGCGCTGCTGAAGCTGATCGAGGAGCCTCCGCCGCACCTCGTCTTCGTCTTCTGCACGACCGACCTCGGGAAGATGCTGCCGACCGTCCGCTCGCGCTGCCAGACGTTCGTCTTCTCGCGGCCGCGGCTGCCCGAGCTCGTGCAGGTGCTGCGACGGGTGGCGGACGGCGAGGGGATCGAGGCGCCGGACGCGGCGCTGTCGCTGATCGCGCGGGCGGCGCGCGGCGCATACCGCGACGCCGTCTCGACGTTGGATCAGCTCGCTGCCGCCACCGAGAACCAGGTCACGGTGCAGGCGGTCCTGCAGCTGCTCGGCGCGGTGGAGGAGGAAGCGTTGTTCAGGTTGTGCGACCTGGTGGTTGATCGCGACACCGCCGGCGCGCTGACGTTCGTCGAGGAGCTCTCGGAGCAGGGCCAGGATCTCGGGCGGCTCGTGACCGACTTGCTCGAGCACCTGCGCCACCTGCTGCTCGTCCAGCACATGGGCGAGGTGCCGGACTCTCTGCCGGTCACCGAGGAGACCCGCGAGCGGCTGCGCGAGC
The DNA here is from genome assembly GCA_963719275.1 of uncultured Actinomycetes bacterium. Lineage (GTDB taxonomy): Bacteria > Actinomycetota > Thermoleophilia > Gaiellales > Gaiellaceae > AC-32. The sequence goes on from CAVRBT010000006.1 coordinate 126,281, forward strand.
AGGCGAACCAGCTCGGCGAGGCAACGGTTCTGCGGCTCTGCGACCTGCTGGCCGTGGCCGTCGAGGACATGCGCCAGGGCGGCGATCCGCGCCTGCCGCTCGAGCTCGCGCTCGTCAAGGTGACCCGGCCGGCTGCGGACCTGTCGCGCGAGTCCGTTGGTTATCGCCTAGAGCAGCTGGAGGCCCGCCATTCCGCAGACAGCGGAATGGCTCGTACACCTGCTGGTCCGGAGGTCACCCCGGAGCCGAAGGAGAGCCACGCCACGGCGCCTCCGGACGTGGACCTCGAGCAGCTGCAGGAGGCGTGGCAGCGGACGATCCTGCCGGCGGTCGAGGAGAAGTCGATCCCGACCGCGTCGGTGCTGCGCGAGGCGCACCCGAAGGATCTCGCCGGCGACACGCTCACCGTCGAGTTTCCGCGCACCGCGTCGTTCCACCGGGAGCTGGCCGAGGAGCCGAAGAACGCGACCCTCCTTGCCGAGGCGCTCTACGAGGTCACGGGCCGGCACCTCGCGCTCGAGTTCGAGGTCGGCGAGAAGGGCGAGGCCGAGGAGGAGCCCGCGCCCGACGAGCCGGTGAGCGAGGAGGAGATCATCGAGCTGATGAAAGGCACCTTCGACGCCCGCGAGGTGAGCGACGAGACATGAGCATGGACTTGAACAAGATGATGCAGCAGATGCAGGAAATGCAGGCCCAGATGCAGCAGGCCCAGGAGGAGCTGAAGAACGAGACCGTCGAAGCCACGGCCGGCGGCGGGATGGTCAAGGTCATCGCGACCGGCGGCGGCGAGATCAAGGAGATCACGATCGACCCGAAGGCGATCGACCCCGACGACCCGGAGATGCTCGCCGACATGGTGGTCGCCGCCGTGAACGAGGCGCTGCGCTCCTCGCAGAGCCTGATGGAGTCGAAGCTCGGGCCCGCGCTCGGCGGCCTGCACGGCCTCGGGCTGCCGGGCCTGTGACCGAGACGGGCGTCGACGCCCTCCGCCGGGTGCCGCTGTTCGTCGGCCTCGCCGACGACGACCTCGCCGCGATCGCCCAGGCTGCGAGCGAGGTCGAGGTGCCGGCAGGCCAGCTGCTCGTGCAGCCCGGCCAGGCCGGAACGGGCATGTTCTTCATCGCCGAGGGAACGGCGGTGGTCGAGACGAAGCGCGACCACGTCGAGCTCGGGCCCGGCCAGTTCTTCGGCGAGCTAGCACTGATGAAGCCGGACGCGATCCGCACCGCGCGCGTGCGCGCGAAGACCCCGCTGCGCTGCCTCGCCCTCGACCGGGCGAGCTTCCGCGGCCTGGTGGCGACGCACCCGGAGGTCGCTGCATCGTTGATCGAGGTCGCCCTCGGCCGGCTGGCCGAGAACGCCGGCGTCTCCGACGACTAGCCCAGGCACAATGGGCCGGTGTTCAGCCCGTCGGTCGAGAACCTCGTCGCGCAACTAACGCGCCTGCCGGGCGTCGGCCAGCGCACGGCGCAGCGGCTCGCGTTCCACCTGCTGCGCGTGCCGAAGGAGGAGGCGCTCGCGCTCGCGCAGGCGCTCGAGGAGGTCAAGGAGCGCGTCCGCTTCTGCCGCGAGTGCGGCAACCTCACAGAGGAGGAGACCTGCGAGATCTGCCGCGACACGCGGCGCGACCACACGATCGTCTGCGTCGTCGAGCAGCCGGCGGACCTGATCTCGGTCGAGCGCACGCATGAGTACCGCGGGCTCTACCACGTGCTCGGCGGCTCGCTCTCGCCCCTGGACGGCGTCGAGCCGGAACACCTGCGCATCGACGAGCTGCTGGGCCGCGTCGAGCGGAACGGCGTCGAGGAGGTGGTGCTCGCGACGAACCCGAACATGACCGGCGAAGCGACCGCCGCCTACCTCGCCGACCGGCTCCGCGGCCGCGTCCGTGTGACGCGCCTGGCGAGCGGCCTTCCGGTCGGCGCCGACCTCGAATACGCCGACGAGGTCACCCTCGGCAGGGCGCTGAGCGGCCGCCGAGAAATGTAGGAACACTTCCAACGTGACTGCGACGGAATTCGAGCCACTCCCCGCGCTCGAGGGCGCCGAGCCGCGCCTCGGCACGGTGGTGATGAAGTTCGGGGGGACGTCCGTCGGCGACCCGCAGAAGCTGAAGGACGTCGCGCGGCGGCTCGTCGAGGCGCGTGCGGCCGGCAACCGCGTCGTGGCGGTGCTCTCGGCGATGGGCGACACGACCGACGACCTCGTCCGCCTCGCCTACGAGGTTTCGCCGCGGCCCAAGCCGCGCGAGCTGGACATGCTGATCTCGGTCGGCGAGCGAATCTCCTGTGCGCTCGCGGCGATGGCGATCCACGATCTCGGCGCCGAGGCGATCTCGCTGACCGGCTCCCAGGCGGGGATCGTCACCGACACCGTCCACGGCCGGGCCAAGATCGTGGACGTCCGCGCGCGCCGCATCCACGAGGCGCTCGACCAGGACAAGATCGTGCTCGTCGCCGGCTTCCAGGGCGTCTCGACCGACTACGACATCACGACGCTCGGCCGCGGCGGCTCCGACACCACTGCGGTTGCGCTCGCGGCCGCGCTGGGCGCGCAGGTCTGCGAGATCTACACGGACGTGAAGGGTGTCTTCACCGCCGATCCGCGGCTCGTCCCGAGCGCCCGCAAGCTGCACGCCGTCAGCTACGAGGAGATGCTGGAGATGGCGGCATCGGGCGCGAAGGTGCTGCAGGTACGCTCGGTCGAGGTCGCGCGGAACCACGACGTCAAGCTGCACGTGCGCTCAACGTTCTCGTCCGAGGACGGAACCTGGGTTCGCGAGGAGGACGATCGGATGCTCGAGAAGGCGCTCATCTCCGGGGTCACACACACGCGGGAGGAGACGCTCTACCGCGTCTCGGGCACGACGGCCTCGCGGCTCTTTTCCTCACTCGCCGACGCGGGTGTGAACGTCGACACGATCGTGCAGACGGGGCCGGAGATCGTCTTCTCTGCACCGACCGACGACCGGGACGCGGCGGTCGACGTGCTCGACGGGCTCGCGGTCGAATGGAGCTCGCGCGACGACCTCGGCAAGGTCAGCGTCATCGGGGCCGGGATGAAGAGCCATCCGGGCGTCGCGGCCAAGGCCTTCGAGACCCTGGCACAGGCCGGGATCGAGCCCGAGGTCGTGACGACGTCGCCGATCAAGATCGCCTGCCACGTCCGTACCGAACAGGTCGACGAGGCCGTGGTCGTGCTGCACCGGGCGTTCGAGCTCGACACGCCCGAGGCGGAGCGCCGGCATGCCTAGGGTCGGGGTGATCGGGGCGACCGGCGCGGTCGGGCGCGTGGTCGTCGAGCTGCTCGGAGAGCGCGGCTTCGACGATGTGCGGCTGTTCGCCTCGGCGCGCTCGGCCGGCACCGAGATCGGCGGCCGCGTCGTCGAGGAGGCGACGCCCGACGCACTTGCAGCGGGCGACCTCGACGTCTGCCTCTTCTCCGTCGGCGCGAGCGCGAGCCGCGAGCTCGTGCCGCATGCCGTCCGCGGCGGAGCCGTGTGCGTCGACAAGTCCGCGGCGTTTCGGCTCGAGGACGGCGTCCCGCTCCTCGTTCCGGAGGTGAACGGCGAACGGGCCCGCGAGCACGACGGCGTGATCGCGAATCCGAACTGCTGCGCGATCCCGCTGACGCTCGTGCTGAAGCCGCTCCACGACGCGGCCGGCCTGCGAACGGTGCGCGTCGCGACCTACCAGTCCGCGTCGGGCAAGGGCGCCCAACGGCTCCAGCGGCTGCTCGAGGAGCCGCAGGCCGAGCACGACCTCGAGGCCGACTGGGACTTCGACGGCGAGGAGTTCGACGAGGAAGTGAAGCTCCGTGAGGAGACGCGGAAGATCCTCGAGCTACCGGAGCTGCCCGTCAGCGCGACCTGCGTGCGTGTTCCCGTGCCCGTCGGCCACGCGGAATCCGTCTGGATCGAAACCGAGGAGCCGCTCGAGCCGACACGGGCCCGCGAGCTCCTGGCCGCCGCGCCGTCGGTGCGCGTCGAGGACTTCCCGAGCCCGCGCCGGGCCGCCGGTGCCGACGACGCGTTTGTCGGCAGGATCCGCCGCGATCCCGCCGCCGCGAACGGCCTCACGCTCTTCATCGCCTGCGACAACCTGCGCAAGGGTGCCGCGCTGAACGGCATCCAGATCGCGGAGCTCGCCCTCGCACAGCGCGCGGTGGCGGCCTAAAACTCTCAAGACACAGCCGCAACGAGCCGATATGTAGGCCGGATGCGGCCCGCACGACTTGACCACACCTTTTTCGAGAACGAGCCTCGCTCGCATCTCGGTGCGCTGCTCCTGCGCAAGGGGCTCCTCACGCACGACGAGCTCGACCGCGCGCTCGAGGAGCGCGAGCAGGGCGAGTTGCTCGGCGAGGCGCTCGTGCGGCTGCGCATCTGCTTCGAGGACGACATCGCTCGTGTGCTGGCCGAGCAGGCGAACGTGGAGTTCGTGGACATCGGCATCACCTCGGTCGACATCCGCGCCGTCGGCATGCTGTCGTGGCGGGAGGCCGAGGAGCTCCGCGCGATCCCGATCCGGCTGCACTCGGACGACACCGTCTCGGTGGCCGTTGCCGACCCGACCGACGACTCCCTCCTCGCGACCCTGAAGCTCGCCCTCGGCGGCCGCGACGTGCGGCTGTTCGTGACGACGCCCTCCGCGCTGCGCGCGGCCTGGGCCACCGCCTACCCGTACCGCTAAGGCCTGCGCGGAACCGGTTCCGGCTCCGGCAGCAGCACGTGTCGGAGCGACCGCAGGAGCTTCGCGCGCTTCCCCTCTTCCAGTACCGGCACAAGCCCTCCGAGCTCGAGCCGCGCCAGCCCGACGGGGCCGGCCGAGCGCATGATCCGGAAGCCGAAGTCGGCGAGGAAGTCGTGCGGGAAGACCGTGCGGTGCACGAGGAAGCGCTCGTAGTCCGACTCGCGATCCGGGTAGTGGTACGCGAAGGCTTCGAGAGCGGCCGCGCCCCGGCCCTTCGCCTCGCCGATCGCGGCGAGGAAGAGCGACTGCAGCACCCACGGGCTCGTGCGGTCGACGAGGTAGGCACACGTCACGAGCACCGCGTCGTCGGAGGGCGGCCCCGCCGGCATCTCAGTCGCGCGCGGGAACAACGCCGCCGGACCGTACTGCATCGAGCCGAGCGCGCCGCCGTCGTCGTCGTAGTAGATCGTTCCCCAGGCGCCGAACTCGGTCTCGGCCTTCTCGATCCAGCGCTGCTTGTCGGGCACGCGGGCGGCGGTGCGCGACTGCCACCACACGCAGCCGTGACAGACCGAAGGCGCCGTCTCGAGGGTCGCGCCGGTCAGGCCGGCGATGCGAATGCTCACGGGCCGGCGATCTCGTCGACGACGACGTCCACCGCACGGGGCCTCGCTCCGGCCATGCGCTCGAGGTAGTCGGCCACCCGCCGCTGCACCTCCTGGCCGACCTCGCGAGCGGGAGCTCCCCATTCCAGCTCGAGATGCAGCTCGACGGTCACCGGCCGCTCGCCCGTCACGCGCACCGCGCCCTGGCGCGGCAGCCGTCCTTCGACCAGCCCGGCGACGCCCTCGACCTCCCGAGCCGCGTCGGCCGCATAGCTGGCGAGCACGTCGGTGGCGACGCTCGCGCTGCCCTCCATCAGCCCGATTGTAGGAGGCGCCGGCGGGCCGTCGCTCGCCGGCGCGGCGTCATGATCGTCCCGAGGCAAGGACGCAGGGAGTGCCCGTAGCCGGAGGCTACGGGCACGACTGAGGACGCAGCATCGGGGCGAGCAGGGCGTCGCGCCGGCTCAGGCTACGGTTCGCCGGCGCCCTCAGTCAGGACGAGCTCCGTCGCCTCAGGCCTTGCGAGGAAGCGGAACGGCACGAAGGTGGTGCCCAGGCCGGCCGAGAGGTGCAGCGTCGCCGCGGGACGGCGGTAGAGCCCCTGGATGTACGTCCAGCGGATATGCGCGAGCCGCAAGCGGCCGCCCGGCCAGGGCAGGCAGATCTGGCCGGCGTGCAGGTGGCCCGACAGCACGAGGTCGAAGACGCCTTCCGGTATGCGGTCGACGACGCTCGGGAAGTGGCAGAGCAGGATCCGCAGGTCGGCGTCCGGGTCGGCGAACCGCTCCGGCCGCGCGAGCCGCCGCCGATACGTGCGGGGGTCGACGCCGACGATCTGCACGCGCTTGCCGCGCAGCTCGATCGTCCGGGAGTCGTCCGCAAGCAGCGTTGCCGGCTCGAGGTCGACGAGGCCGACCGGGTGCGAGAACGGGTCGCGCGTGTGCGCGTAGTCGTGGTTCCCCAGCACTGCAAAGCAGCGCGGGAGGCGGGAGACCAGTCCGCGCAGCCGCGCCTCGGCGCTCGGGCGCGAGAGCAGGTCGCCGCTGATCACCGTGAGGTCGGGTTGCCGCTCCTCGACCCACTCGACCGCCCGCTCGACCGCCGTCTGGCCGCGCGAGGCGATGCCGAGGTGGAAATCCGAAAGGTGCGCGATCCGCAGGCCCTCGAGCTCGGCCGGCAGCCCCGGCAGTGGGCACGGCAGCGTCTCGAGCCGCACCCAGCCCGCCTCGAAATGCCCCCACGCGAGCCCGGCCGCCGCCGCGGCCCCGCCGACCCGCAGGATGCGCAAGTTATGCCTCGAGCTTCTCGACGACCGGCTCGACCGAGACCACGTGGCGCTTGAACTTCAGCTCCGACTCCTCGAGCCCGGCGGCGACGCCGATCAGCTGCGAGAGGTGCAGAATGGGCATGGCGAAGTCCTTGCCCGTCGCCTTGCGCAGCTTCGACTGCCATGCATCGAGCGAGAGGTGGCACAGCGGGCACGGCGTCACGATCGCGTCGGCGCCGGCCTCGCTCGCCTGCTCGATCGGCTGGATCAGCTCGCCGAGCGCAGTCTCCTCGCGCGCCTGGATGATCGGGAAGCCGCAGCACTTGATCTTGGCCGGGTAGTCGACCGGCTCGCCGCCGCAGGCCTCGATGATTGCCTCGAGCGACCAGGGACGGTCGGGGTCCTCGAAGCCGAGCAGCTTCGACGGCCGCAGGATCTGGCAGCCGTAGAAGGGCGCGACCTTCAAGCCCTTGAGCCCCTTGTGCGCGACCGTCTTCAGCCGCTCGAAGCCGTCGCCCTCGGCGATCAGCCAGAGCAGGTGCTTGACGTCGACCGTGCCCTCGTACGGCGGTGCGCCGACGGTCTCGAGGTTCGCCGACACCCGCGCGCGCAGGTTGTCATCGTTCTTGAGCTGCCAGTTCGCCTGCCGCAGATTGAGTGTGCAGACGTTGCAGATCGTCATCAGCGTGTCGCAGCCGGTCTGCTCGGCGTACGCCAGGATGCGCGCGTTCAGGTGCAGGTAGTAGTCGGGCTCGGCCTCGTGGATGTCGCCGGCGCCGCAGCACGTGACGGACTCGAGCTCGTCCAGGTCCAACCCGAGCTTCGGTGCGAGCGCCTGCGTCGAGGTGTCGAGCTCCTTCGCCGAGAGCGAGGCGAGGCAGCCCTTGTAGTAGGCGACCCGCGTCGCCTCAATCGCCGCCACTCTTGCCTCCTGACTTCTCCGGCGCGATGCGGCTCGCGGGCGCGCTGTCGGGATCGGCGCTCACCACGTGCTCGATCTGCGCCAACGCGTGCTCACCCTGCACGATCCCGAGGGCGCCCTCGCGGCCCTGCTGGCGTACGAGGTCGTGCAGGTCGCGCGCCTCGCGCACGTTCTTGGCGACGTGCGGCGGGAACGGCGACGGCACCTTGCCGTGCTTCGCGAGGTCGAGCGCGAAGCCGATCTGCTTGATCGCGGTGAGCGTTCCCTGCGTCTTCGGCACGAGCTCCATCTCCCGCAGCCAGCCCGTCGTCTCGGCCGACTTGACGAACCACTTCGCGTGCTTGGCGCCCATGTCGTGGTCGATGTTCAGCCGGATCGACTCCGCACCGAGCTTCGCGATCGCGTCGCGCGGGTCGACACCCTTGGGGCAGCGCTGGTTGCAGAAGTAGCAGCGCGTGCAGTCCCAGATGCCGTGCTCCTGGTTGTACTCGTTCAGCCGCGCGACGTCCGCCTGGTCGCGCACGTCGCCGACGAAGCGGAAGCCCTTCGCGAGCGCCGCCGGGCCGAGGAACTCGGGATCGGACTCCATCGAGTTGCACTCGGAGACGCAGCAGCCGCACATGATGCAGAGCGCCTCCTTGTGGATGACGTTCATCTGCTGCTGCGAGACGATGCGCTCCTTCGCGGCGGGCTCGCCGTAGCCGGGATCGAGCCACGGCTTCATCGCGCGCACCTTCCCCCAGAACGGCTCCATGTCGACGACCAGGTCCTTGAGGATCGGCAAGTTGCCCATCGCGGAGATCACTGGCACGTGGCCCGCGTCCGCGATCGGCTTCATCCGTTCCTTGCAGGCGAGGATTGCGCGCCCGTCCATGCGCATCCCGCAGGAGCCGCAGATCATCATCCGGCAGCTCTTGCGGTAGGCGAGCGTCCCGTCGTGCTTGTCCTTGATCAGGTCGAGCACGTCGAGCAGGCACGCCCACTCGGGCGCGTCCACCTCGTACTCGCGCAGCTCACGCTCGCCGCTCTCGGGGTCGTACCGCCAGATCTTCAGCGCGACGTCCATTAGTGGCCACTCCGCTGATGAGGCCTCGGCTCTCGTTCGCTAGCACCAAGCCAGAGCTCGCGGTCGTCCGCGGGCCAGGCTCGTTGCCTGGACAAGGGCGAGGGCAAGGTCTGGCGCCGCGTGATAGCAGGCGAGAGACAGGTCGTCATTGCCGGATTGGTCACTTAGCCTCCTTGGAGGTTCGTCAGGTCGACGACGGAGTCGCTCGGAGGCGGCTCGATCGTCACGCGGCTGCCGAAATCGTGGAGCTGCATCGTGACCTTCGCCGCCTGCTGCCGCCCCGCGTGCTCCTGGTAGCTCACCTTGCGAATGTAGCCGTTCGGGTCGAGCCAGACGTCCATCGGCAGCTTCTTCACGCCGCTCGCCTGCACCCCCTCTAGCGAGCTCTTCGCGGAGCCGCTCGCCTTCTTCGCCGCCTCGCTCACGTCGACCCGCACCTTGTAGTGCGTCGTGTCGTTGCCGCCGACCTTCTCGCTGCCGACCTTCTCCACGTCCTCGGCGCCGGCGAGGTAGGCGAGAGCGTTGTTCGGGGTCGGGCTCGCGTTGAGCAGGCCGCCGAGGTCAACCCCGCGCTGTTTGGCGAGCTTCGCGAGGTCGAGCTTGATCCACTGCTTGTCGCGCGCGATCGAGCGGGCGAAGGCCGGCGAGCGCATGTAGAAGACGTCGCCCGTGACGACGGTGTCGACCGGGATCCGATTGCCGCCGCCCGAGTCCACGGTCATGTTCAGCTGGCCGGCCGGGTTATCGCCGTTGTCGAAGACGCCGCTCCCCGAGCCGCTCAGCCCCTGCCCGGCGATGCCGAAGTCGGCCTCGAAGCTGCCGGTGCTCGATGTCTTCTTCGCCGCCTGAGCGACGTCCGCCGGGGAGGCCGATGCCGCCGCCGCAGCCGGCGACCAGGAGCGCGAGTGCGCCGAGAGCCGCGAGCCGCCACATCAGTAGGTCCGCTCCATCGGCTGCCACTTCGTGACGTTGACCGGCTTCCACTCGAGCTTCGGCGCGCCGTCGACCCAGCGCACGAGCGTGTGGCGCATGAAGTTCTCGTCGTCGCGCTCCGGGTAGTCGTAGGGGCGGGCGTGGGCCCCGCGGCTCTCCTTGCGCTCGATCCCGGCCGGGATCATGCAGGCCGCGAGGTCGAGCAGGAACTCGAGCTCGAGCGCCTGTGTGAGGTCGTTGTTGAAGACCTGACCCTTGTCCTCGACGACGACGTGCCGGAAACGCTCGCGCAGTCCCGCGACGATGTCGCCCTGCTTGCGCATCAGCTCCTCGCGCCGGAAGACGCCGAAGTTCTCGTGCATCGTCTCGGCGAGCTCGTTGCGGATCGACCACGGGCGCTCGCCGTCGCTGCGGTCGAGCAGCTGCTGCAGCTCTCGCGCCGCGTCCGTCTCCGCACTCTCCGGCACCTCGACGGTCGTGTGCGTGAGCGCCCAGTCGGCCGCGTGCGCACCCGCACGTTTGCCGTAGGTGATCGTTTCCATCAGCGCGTTGCCGCCAAGCCGGTTCGCGCCGTGGACGGAGACACAGGCGCACTCGCCGGCCGCGTAGAGCCCTTCGAGCGAGGTGCGGCCCCACGTGTCCGTGTCGACGCCGCCCATGTGGTAGTGCGCGCCGGGCCGGACCGGGATCGGCTCGTGGATCGGATCGACTCCGGCAAAGACCATGGAGAGCTCGCGCGTCCCGTGCAGGCGCTCGAGGATCTTCTCGGCGCCCAGGTGCCGCAGGTCCAGGAGCACGTTGCCGTCGACGCCGCGGCCCTCGTCGATCTCGGTCTGCTCGGCGCGTGAGATGACGTCCCGCGACGCGAGCTCCATTGCGTTCGGCGCGTAGCTCTTGAGGAAGCGCTCTCCCTCCGAGTTCAGCAGGTAGGCACCCTCGCCACGGCAGCCCTCGGTGATCAGCACTCCCGTCGGCGCGAGCGTCGTCGGGTGGAACTGCATCATCTCCATGTCCTTGAGCGCGATCCCGAGCTGGAGCGCCTGAGCCATCCCGTCGCCGGTACAGGCGTAGGCGTTGGTCGTGCCGGTGTAGAGCCGGCCCGCGCCGCCCGTGGCGAGGATCACGGTCTTGGCCCCGATCGTCGCCAGGCCGCCGTCGAGCAAGTTCCAGGCGATCACGCCCTGGCAGCGTCCTTCGTGCTCGACCAGCTTCCAGACGAAGAACTCCTCGTAGACGCGCAGGTCGCGCTTCATCACCTGCTCGTACAGCACGTGCACGAGCACGTGGCCGGTGATGTCGGCCGCGTAGGCGGTGCGCGGCTCGCCGGCGGCGCCGAACGGCCGCTGCGCGATGCGCCCGTCCTCGGTGCGCGAGAAGACGGCTCCCCAGTTCTCGAGCTGGTAGACGTCGCTCGGCGCCTCGTTGCAGAGGATCTCGATCGCCTCCTGGTCGCCGAGGTAGTCGGAGCCCTTGACGGTGTCGAAGGCGTGCTTCTCGGGGTCGTCCTCGGAGGCGTTGCCGAGCGCCGCGTTGATCCCGCCCTCGGCCGCGCCGGAGTGGCTGCGCACGGGATGGATCTTCGAGACGAGCGCGACGTCGGCGCCCGTATCGTGCGCCTCGATGGCCGCGCGCATGCCCGCGCAGCCGGCCCCGACAACGAGCACGTCGTGCTTGGCTTCCACCTGCGCGGACGCTATCGGATCGCCCAGCCCAAGCGGAGGCGCTTCTAAACCTGAACTTCATCTTGCAGCGCTACGGTGCTGGGCGAGAGGCGTGCTGCGAATCGACCGTCACCGGCTCGGGCCGCGGGTCTACGTGCTGGGCACGCGCGTGCACGAGTGGCACCTCGGCGTCACACTGCTGGTCGCGCTCGCCCTCGGTGGCCTGGCTCACCGCGTCGGCGACAGCCCGACCACCGTTGCCGCGGTGGTGGCCGGTATCTGGCTCGTGGCGAAGGATTGGCGCGATCTCTTCCCGGCGCACCGCGACACCGCCGCCTGGCGGCTCGGCCTCCACGTACGCGTCCATCCGCTGCAGGCGGTGCGCCGCTCCGACCCGCTTCCCAAGCTCGCCGCGGTGACGGCCGCGCTCGCGGGCCTCGTCAACCTCGCGTCCGCGGTCGAGCCGGACATCACCTGGCGCAACCACCTGCTCCTCTACGTCGAGCCGTTCGAGGCGCTGAAGCTCACGCACGCCGCGGCCGTCCCCGGCTCGATCCTCCTGCTCGTGACCGCGCCCTACCTCTGGCGCCGCCGGCAGAGCGCGCTGCGCCTTGCACTGACGCTGCTCGTCGGTTTGACCGTGCTCGACCTGCTGAAGGGCCTCGACATCGAGGCCGCCGCGGGCAGCCTCGCCGCCGCAATCGTGCTGTGGTGGGGACGGCACTCGTTCTACGTGCGCCACGACCCGGAAACGCTCCGAACGGCGGTCCGCCGCGTTCCCGTGCTCGCCGCGGCCAGCCTGTTGCTCTGCGGCCTCGCGATGTGGATCGCGGCCCCCGAGAGCGCGAGCGCCACGACGATCGTGCGCGCGACCGGCGACGCGCTGCTCTGGCAAGTCGGGCCGTTCGACTTCCACGACGAGCTCGGCCACCTCGACGAGGCGATCGGCTTCAGCGGAGTGCTCACCCTCGCCTGGTGCGCGTACCTGCTCTTCCGCCCGCTCGCAGCACCGCGTGTGCTCCCGGGTGCCGAGGTTCGGCGAGCGGCGGGGGAGCTCGTCCGCCGCCACGGGCACGACTCGCTCGCCTACTTCAAGCTGCGGCACGACGAGCACTACCTCTTCAGCACCGACGGGCGAGCGTTCCTCGGCTACCGCGTCGAGGCGGGTGTGCTGATCGTTTCCGGGGACCCGGTCGGACAGGAGGCAGCCATGTCCGACCTGCTCAGGGAGCTGAATGCCTTCGCGGAGGCCCGCGGCCTGCGGCTGGCCGCGCTCGGCGCGGGTGAGCGGCTACGGCCGCTCTGGGAGCAGCTTGGGCTGCGCTCCCTCTACCTCGGCGACGAGGCGGTAGTCGACACTCGCGCGTTTTCCCTCGAAGGCAGGCCGATCAGGAAGGTCCGCCAGTCGGTCACTCGCCTCGAGAAGCAGGGGTACGCGGCGGAGGTGCGCGAGCTGCGCGACCTCTCGGACGCGGAACTGGCCGAGCTCGAGGCCGTGAGCCGACGCTGGCGCGGCGCGCAGGTCGAGCGCGGCTTCGCGATGTCGCTCGACGAGCTGCGGCGCGAGGACCACGGCGACAGCCTCGTCGTCCTGGGCCGCGACGGCGACGGGCGGATCCGCGGCTTCCTGCACTTCGCTCCGGCCTACGGGCGCGCGGCCGTCTCCCTCTCGGCGATGCGTCGCGAGCGCGACACGCCCAACGGGTTGACCGAGTTCCTCGTCGCCCGAGGCCTCGAGCAGCTCCGCGCGCGCGGCGTGCAGGAGGCGTCCCTGAACTTCGCCGCCTTCGCGCGGTTCGTGCACGCGCCCGGAAGTCGCGTCGAGCGACTCGTCGGGCGGGGCCTCCTGGCTGCCGACGCGTTCTTCCAGATCGAGCGGCTGCACCGCTTCAACGCGAAGTTCTTCCCCCGCTGGGAGCCGCGCTACCTCATGTACGAGCGCGCTCTGTGCCTTCCACGGGTCGGCCTGGCGGCGATGTGGGTGGAAGGCCAGCTGCCGAAGCCCTGGCCGCGCTAGCGAGCGCGCGGTCCGAGTCGAGGGCAATCCAGAAGCAGAGCGCCGCCAGCGGCAGCTCAGCCACGAACGCCTCGATGAGCGACCAGCGCAGGTCGTCGCCGGGCGACGCCGTCAGCAAGTCGAACCACGCGTCGCAGAGGAGCGCGGTGCCCGCGACGGCCGCGAACAGCGGCAGCTGCGGCAGGCGGCGGAGCATCGCGACCAGCGTCGCTCCGAGTGAGGCCGCCTCGAAGACGTCGAAGCCCGCCCACGCGAGATCCCAGTGATGCGCTACGTGCTGCCCGGGCAGCGTCGCCGTCAGGAACGCGGTCCAGGGGAGCAGCCCGAGCGCTACGGCGCCGAGCAGCAGGAGGAGCCACTTCCGTGCACCTCTGAGATGGTCGAGCACCGGCACCTCGACATTGTGCCCGCACGCAAGATGGCCGAAGGCGGCCGTGGGTATGCTCCCGGCCGTGGCGAAGATGCTCTTCCGGCTGCCCGACGCGGCCGACGTCATCGACAACCCGGATCCCGACGAGCTCAAACAGCTCGCTGCGCGCATGCCGAATGCGCGCTGGACGCGCTACGACAGTCTCAACTTCCAGACGGAGGTCGTGAGCCGCTCGAAGAAGTCGACCTTCATCGTCACCGACGAGCCTGACGGCCAGAACCAGGCGATCACCCGCGAGGAGGGCGAGCGCTGGGCCGAGCGGCAGGACACCTACATCGCGGAGCAGGAGATGGTCGTGATCGACGGGTATATCGGGAACGACCCCGACTTCCGCACGCCTGCCCGGCTCTACATCGAGGCGGCGAACGCGAACATCGCCGGCATGCAGCAGCAGCTCTACTTCACGCCGGCCGAGGACGACGAGCTCGAACCGGAGCTGACGGTCATCTACACGCCGAACCTGAAGGCCGAGGGGTATCCGGACGACCGCCTGATCGCCGTCGACCTCGACCAGGGCGTGACGCGCGTCCTTAACTCCGACTACTTCGGCGAGTCCAAGAAGGGCGGGCTGCGGATGTGGAACAAGCTCGTCTACGACCGCGGCGGAATCCCGCTCCACGCCGGCTGCAAGATCATCCCGACCGAGCGGGGGAAGCGCGTCGGCCTGATCGTCGGCCTCTCCGGCACGGGGAAGACGACGACGACCTTCACGCGCCAGAACGGCTCCCTGCCGGTGCAGGACGACTTCGTGGCGTGGATGCCGAACGGGCGCGTGTACGCGACCGAGAACGGCTGCTTCGCGAAGACCTTCGGGCTCAACCCGGAGGACGAGCCGACCATCTACGGCGCTGTCACGCAGCCGCGCTCGTATCTCGAGAACGTCTCGCAGCACGGCGACGAGGTCGATTTCTACGACACGAACTACACCTCGAACGGCCGCGCCACCTTCCCGTTCGACGTGATCGAGGCCGCCTCCGCCGACGAGATCGAGGAGGCGCATTTCCTCCTGATCCTGAACAAGAACGAGAACATCGTTCCCGCCGTCGCGAAGCTCGAGGGGCCGCAGGCAGCGGCCTTTTTCATGCTCGGGGAGACCACCGGCACGAGCGCGGGCGGCGCCGACGAGGCCGGCAAGTTCCTCCGCGTGCCCGGGACGAACCCGTTCTTCCCGATGCCGCACGACTTGCAGGGCAACCGCTTCCTCGAGCTGCTCGCGCAGCACCCGCTCGAGGTCTACGTCATGAACACCGGCCGCGTCGGTGGGCCTGAGAGCGACGAGCGCTCGGCCAAGGTGCGCATCAAGCACTCCTCCGCGGTCGTGAAGGGCATCGCCGAGGGGTCGATCGAGTGGGAGCGTGACCCCGACTTCGGCTACCTCGTCGCCTCTTCGGTCCCGGGGATCGACGAGCTCGAGATCCTGCAGCCGCGGCGGCTCTACGGGCAGCAGGGCCGCGGCGACGAGTACCGCCAGCTCGTCGAGCGCTTCAAGGCGGAGCGCGCGGAGTTCCTGCGCGGCTTCCCGAGCCTCAGCGACGAAATCGTCGCCGCCGCTTCGTAGCGGAACACGCGGCTCCGCGGCGAAATCGTCGCCGTGCAGGAGCAGATCGAACGGTTTCTCGAGAGCCCGGCGCTCTCGGAGCGGACGCGGCGCGCCTACCGCATCGACGTCGAGGAGTTCTGCGCTTGGCTGCGTCGCCGCGACGCGCGGCTCGAGGACGTCGACGTGCGCGTGCTTGCCGACTACGCGACCGAGCTCGGGCGCGCACGGCCACGGAAGCTCGCGCCCGCGACAATCGGGCGCAAGCTCGCGGCGGTGCGCGCGTTCCTGCGCTACACGCTCGGGAGCGGCCCGCGTGCCGGATGCGTCGTTCGCGCCGCGCCGGCCGCGGCGGTTGCCCGACGCGCCTCGGCCGCACGAGGTGGACGGCGAGCTCGACGCGCTGGACGGAGGCGGCGCGCTCGGCCTGCGCAACCGGGCGCTGATCGAGCTCGTCTACTCGGCGGGCCTGCGCTCGCAGGAGGCGGTCGACCTCGACCTTGCCGACCTCGACTTCGAGCAGGAGCTCGTGCACGTCCGCGGCAAGGGCGGCAAGGAACGGGTCGTGCCGCTCGGTGAGGAGGCCTCGCACCTGCTCGCTGCGTACCTGCGCGAAGGCCGCCCTCAGCTTGCACGCGGTGCCGAGAACGCGTTCTTCCTCTCCGCGCGAGGGCGGCGCCTCGACACGAGCACGCTGCGCCGGCTGCTTCCGCACCCACACCGGCTACGGCACGCCTTCGCGACGCACCTGCTCGAGGGTGGCGCCGACCTGCGAACGATCCAGGAGCTGCTCGGCCACAGCTCCCTCTCGACGACGCAGATGTACAGCCACGTCGACGCGCGACGGCTGCGGAAGGTCTACGACCGCTCGCACCCGCGGTCCTAGGCGGCTAACTCTATATGTGATATTTTTATCACCTGAATGGAGGACGCCCGCATCTGGAAGGCGCTCGGCTCGCCCCACCGGCGGGCGCTGCTCGACGCGCTCAAGGACGGCCCGAAGACGACGAGCGCCCTGTGCGAGGTGCTACCGGAGCTCTCGCGCTACGCGGTGATGCAGCACCTCGGCGTGTTGGAGCGCGCCGGGGTGCTGCTCGTTCGCCGCAAGGGGCGAGAGCGCTGGAACGAGCTGAACGCCGTGCCGATCCAGCGCGAGCTCGAGCGGTGGCTGAACGGGTTCCAGCAGGCGAGCGCATCGCAGCTGCTCGCCTTCGAGCGGCACCTCCGCGAAACGGCAGCTGAGGAGAAGGAGGACTGATGCATCCAGTTAGGCACATCGCGTTCACCAACGAGCTGCGCTTCGAGCGGCGGCGCGACGAGGTCTTCGAGGCCTTCCTCGAAACGGACAAGTGGTTCCAGATCAGCTACGGCCAGGAGCGGCTGAAGGGCGTCGTCAACGACCGCCGGGTCGGCGGCCAGATCTACGAGGACTGGGGCGAAGGCACCGGCAAGCTGTACGGGACGATCAGCTGGTGGGACCCGCCCGCGGGGTACTCGACCGTCAGCCAGATGCTCGGCGGGGGGGTCACGCTCAACCACGCGTACGAGTTCGAAGCCGACGGCGACTCCACGGTTCTGCGGCACAACTTCAGCGCCTTCGGCCCGATCTCCGACGAGATGGCCGAGGGCATCGAGGGCCACGCATCGCTTGAGAGCTTCGAGCCCCAGCTTCGCTCGTGGATCGAGCGAGGCGAGGTGATCCCGCCGCCGGAGTTGTAACCTCGCGACACACTCAGAGTTCACGCGCGAGAACGGGGTGCCCACCACTCCCGCCCTCCGACAGGCTACGACCGAAATCCCTACGCGTCTGTCACGGCTAAGCGCCGGAAGCGTGACTTCGTAGGCGCAGGCTGTGGAGACAGGACGGTCACTGTGACCGTCACTGTTCGGTGGCGGACACCCGGTTACGGGTTCGACTTCCGAGCGTGCATCCGCGCCTGATCCCGCAGACGCTCCTCCGCAACCTCCAGGTGCCCGAGTGCCGCCCACGCGTGAGCGGCACCGCGCGGCACCTCGCGCCCGCGCATGTGCCCCGCGGCCGTGCGGCAGTGCCGCGCCGCCTGCTCGAGCTCCTCCGCGGCGTCCTCGAAGAGCCGTGCGGCCGACTCGAGATCCTCGTTCGCGCCCACGGAACGCGACTCTACGGCAGGCGTCCGCCCGTGCAAGGCGAAGGAAGAACGTCCGATGGATTCGCCGCGCCCCGAAGCGCCTCCGCCCGACCCTGAGGTCGAGGGCTTTCTCGCGCTGCTCGCGGCACGCCGAGCGCCCAAGACGGTCGAGGCGTACCGCCGAGATCTGCGGGCGCTCGGCGACTGGCTCGGCGGCCCGCCCTCGCGGGCGACGCAGGATGACCTCGAGCGCTGGCTGGCCGAGCTCCGCGCAGCCGGTCTTTCCCCCGCGACGATCGCGCGCCGCGTGGCCGCGGTCCGCTCGTTCTTCAAGCACCAGGTGCTTCTCGGCTCACGCGCCGACAGCCCGGCCGCAGCGCTCGAGCTTCCGCGCCGGCGCCGCAAGCTTCCGCGCACGCTGTCGCCGGCCGAGGCGCAGCGGCTAATCGAGGCGGCCACGGGTTCGACCCCTCGCACGATGCGGGACCGCGCCCTCGTAGAGCTGCTCTACGGCGCCGGCCTCCGGGTAAGCGAAGCCGTCGGGCTCGACCGAACCGGCGTCGACCTCGAGCAGCGCCTCGTCCGCTGTACCGGCAAGGGCGGCAAGGAGCGCGTCGTGCCGGTCGGCCGCCATGCCGTCGAGGCTCTGCGCCGCTACTTGGCGCACGGCCGGCCCTACCTCGACAAGCGCCACCGCCCCGAGCTCTTTCTCAACGCGCAGGGCGGCGCGCTCACGCGCGCAGGCGCGTTTCTGATCCTCCGCCGCCTCGCCGGGCGCGCGGGCCTCGAACCGGAGCGCGTCCACCCGCACCTGTTGCGGCACTCGTTCGCGACGCACCTGCTCGAGGGCGGCGCCGACCTCCGCAGCGTCCAGGAGATGCTCGGGCACGCCGACCTGAGCACAACCGAGCTCTACACGCACGTCTCCGATCGTCCGCCGCCGCGACGTCTACTTCCGCAGCCACCCGCACGCGCGCAGGAGGAACGTTTCGGGGTCGTGAGAAGCAGGGAATCACCGATGCACGATGACCCCCGATCCACACTTCGCGGTGCTGATGACATCGATCGCCGGCGTCGGCGTGCTGATGTCGTTGGCCGGACTGCAGAAAAGCGCACTGGAGTGGCGGCGCCGACGGCGGGTCTGCCCTTCGTGCGGTCGCCATCTCCGCCGCCGCGCGTGCGGCTGCCACTAACCCGCTAGCGGCTCTTCGCGCGCTTGTCGAGGCCAGCGGCGACCTTCGCGGCCGTCTCCCGCACGTCGCGGGAGCTGCCGTCCTCCTCGGCGATCCCCTGCAGCAGCACGATCGTGTCGCGCTGGGGAGAGCCGTTGCGCAGGCCGAGGATCGCAAGGCGCCGCACTGCCTCGTTGCCGTCGGCGTTCGCGAGGTTGTGCAGGAGCGGCCGCACCGAGTTCACCGTTCGCGGGTGGTCGCGCGAGAGCAGCTCGAGCGAGAGCAGCGCCGAGCCGCGGCAGGCCGGGCTGTCGTCCTCGAGCCCTCGGCGCAGGAGCTCCTCCTTCTGCCGGAACC
Source organism: uncultured Actinomycetes bacterium (assembly GCA_963719275.1). Lineage (GTDB taxonomy): Bacteria > Actinomycetota > Thermoleophilia > Gaiellales > Gaiellaceae > AC-32. The sequence continues at coordinate 145,047 of CAVRBT010000006.1, forward strand.
GGAACTGGCCGACCGCCCGGTAGGCGGCGGCCCGCTCGCGGTAGTCGGTCGAGCGCGCCTGCGCCTCGAGCTCGTCGGCCCAGGCCGCGCGCAGCTTCGCCAGGTCGCGTTCGTTGCCGCTCTCGGCGAGCGCGTTTGCCTCGACCCCGGCCTCCGCGAGGCTCAAGTCCGGACCGCAGCTCCGTCGACGGCCGACGCCGGCCGCTGGGCCGGCCCGACGTAGCGCGCCGACGGCCGGAACAGGCGGCCCGTGCGCTTCTGCTCGAGGATGTGCGCCGACCAGCCGGCCACACGCGAGCACGCGAACATTGCGGGCGCGAGCGGAGGCGGAATCTCTGCGACGTCCAGCACGATCGCCGAGTAGTACTCGACGTTCGTCGCCAGCACGCGCTCGGGATGGCGGTCCTGCAGCGCCTTCAGCGCAACCCCCTCGAGCTCCTCCGCAATCTCGACTTGCGGCGACCCGAGCTCCTTGGCCGTCCGCTTGAGGATGCGCGAGCGCGGGTCCTCGGCGCGGTAGACGCGATGGCCGAAGCCCATGATCCGCTTCCCGGACGCGAGCGCGTCGCGTACCCAGCGCTCGGCGTCGCCCATCCGCGTGACCTCCTCGAGCATCGGCTTCACATATGCCGGCGCGCCGCCGTGCAGCGGCCCCGAAAGCGCTCCGACCGCCGACGAGAGCGCGGCGCCGCAATCGGCGCCGGTCGAGGCGACAACGCGGGCGGTGAACGTCGATGCGTTGAGCCCGTGCTCGGCGGTGCAGATCCAGTAGGTATCGATCGCCGTGACGTGGCGGGGATCGGCGTGGCCGCGCCAGCGCAGCAAGAACTTCTCGGCCACGGTCTCGCCTCGGGCTACGACCTCGTCGGGCGCCGGCTCGCGCCCGTCCGCTTTTGCGGCGGAACGCGCGACGATCTCCATCATCTGTGCGGAGAGCCGGCCGAGATCCTCCCGCGCCTGCTCGTCCGAGATCTCGTTCAGCTTGCCGAGCTTCCACTCGCCGGAGAGGCGGGCGGTCTCGGCCTGGAGGTCTGCGGGTGCGTTCCCGGTGAGACCCGCCGGCTCGTACGGCTCCGGGTCGGGCATGACCGAGTTGAGGTCGTCGTCCGCGAGCAGGCCCCAGACGCGCTCGTACGGGTAGTGGCCGACGAGCTCCTCGATGTCGACACCGCGGTAGCGGAGCGAGCCACCCTCGCGATCCGGCTCCGCGATCTCCGTCTCGACGGCGACGACGCCCTCGAGCCCAGGCTTGAAGTCGTTCACGGCGGGAAATCTACCCGGCTCAGCTAGAGTCCCGCGCCGTGGCGCACCAGGTGACACTCATCCCCGGCGACGGCACGGGGCCGGAGTTGACGGAGGCGACGCGGCGCGTCCTGGAGGCGACCGGCGTCAGCTTCGAATGGGACGTCCAGGAGGCCGGGGCCGACGTGATGGAGCGCTACGGCGGCAACCCGCTGCCGGAGCACGTGCTCGACTCGATCAAGCGAACGGGCGTCGCGCTGAAAGGGCCGATCACGACGCCCGTCGGGGGCGGCTTCCGCTCCGTCAACGTCACGCTCCGCAAGACGCTCGACCTCTACGGCCAGGTGCGGCCGTGCAAGAGCTACGAGGGCGTGCGCTCGCGCTACGAGGACGTCGACCTGATCATCGTGCGCGAGGCGACCGAGGACCTCTACGCGGGGATCGAGTACGAGGAGGGGTCCAGTCACGCGGGTGAGCTCGCCGAGTGGATCGCCGCCCGCGGCGGGACGGTGCCGCCGGAGTCGGGAATCTCGATCAAGCCGTTGTCGATCGGCGGCAGCCGCCGGATCGTCGAGTTCGCCTTCGACTACGCGCGCCGAAACGGCCGCCGGAAGGTCACGGCCGTCCACAAGGCCAACATCATGAAGTTCTCCGACGGGCTGTTCCTGCGCGTCGCGCGCGAAGTCGCGGAGGAGAACCCCGACATCGAGTTCGAGGACCGCATCGTGGACAACCTCTGCATGCAGCTCGTGCAGCGTCCCGAGGAGTACGACGTGCTGGTGCTGCCGAACCTCTACGGCGACATCGTCTCCGACCTCGCGGCCGGGCTCGTCGGCGGTCTCGGCCTCGCGCCGGGCGCGAACTTCGGCACGCACGCGGCGGTGTTCGAGCCGACGCATGGCTCGGCGCCGAAGTACGCGGGCCAGAACAAGGTCAATCCGATGGCGATGATGCTCTCCGGGGTGCTGATGCTCCGCCACCTCGAGGAGCGCGAGGCGGCCGATCGGCTCGAGAACGCGATCGCGGACGTCATCCGCGCGGGCGAGCGCGTGACCTACGACATGAAGCCGAGCCGCGACGATCCGACCGCGGTGGGCACGAGCGACGTTGCCGACGCGATCGTCGACGCGATGGGAGCACGCGTGTGAGCCAGCGGCGCAAGGTCACCGTGGTCGGCGCGGGCAACGTCGGCGCGACGTGCGCGCAGGTGCTCGCGACCCGCGACTACGCCGACGTCGTCCTCGTCGACATCAAGGAGAACCTGCCTCAGGGCAAGGCGCTCGACATCACCCAGATGGGCGCCGTGCTCGGCTTCGAGCCGTACGTCGTCGGCTCGAACGGCTACGAAGAGGCTGCGGGCTCGGACGTCGTCGTCATCACCGCCGGCCTGCCCCGCTCGCCGGGGATGAGCCGCGACGACCTCGTCGCGACGAACGAGAAGATCGTCGGATCGGTGACCGAGCAGGTGGTCGACGGGTCGCCGGATGCGGTGCTGATCGTCGTCTCGAACCCGCTCGACGCGATGTGCCACGTCGCCAAGAACGTCTCCGCCTGGCCGAAGCAGCGCGTCTTCGGGATGGCAGGCATCCTCGACACGGCCCGCTTCTCGACCTTCATCGCCTGGGAGACCGGCTCGTCGGTGAAGGACGTGACAGCGATGGTGCTCGGCGGCCACGGCGACCAGATGGTGCCGGTCGTGTCGGCGACGACTGTCGGCGGGATCCCGCTGCGGCGGCTCGTCCCGGAGGAACGCATCGCGGCGATGGTCGAACGGACCGCAAAGGGCGGTGGCGAGATCGTGAACCTGCTCGGCACGTCCGCCTGGTACGCGCCTGGCGCCGCAGCCGCGCAGATGGTGGACGCAGTGATGCTCGATGAGCACCGCGTGCTGCCTTGCACCGCCTACCTCGAGGGCGAGTACGAGATCGACGGGCTGTACATGGGCGTCCCGGTGAAGCTCGGCGCGGGTGGAATCGAAGAGATCGTCGAGCTCGAGCTGGGCGACGACGAGCGCGAGGCGCTGAACGCGTCGGCCGAGGCCGTGCGCGAGGTTGTCGGCGTGCTCACGACCTAGCAGCGTGATCGTTCGCGGACGACGATCGCTGGCCGACGGTCTGGCGCGAAATCGTCACATCCCGGTCACAGACACGTCACAGGTTGCGCGGTACGCTCGCAGCGGGCGGCGGGTGGAACCTTCATCCCCACCCGGGGTGGGGATGCGCGCGTGAACAACCGACGGTCGCGGGAGGCGGCTTCATGGACCTCGGGCTGAGCGGGCGCACCGCGATCGTCTGCGGCGCCTCGGAGGGGATGGGACTCGCGATCGCAGAGTCGCTCGCCGCCGAGGGCGTGAACGTCGCGATGTTCGCCCGGCGGAGGGAGATCCTCGAGCGCGAGGCGGAGCGCCTCGGAGCGCTGGCCGTCCGCGGCGACGTCCGCAACCCCGCCGACCTCAAGCGCCTCGTCGACCGCACGCTCGAGGCCTTCGGCGGGATCGACATTCTCGTCAACAACAGCGGCGGCCCGCCGCGCACCCCCGCGATCGGCCTCACCGACGAGCAGGTCGAGAACGCGGTCGAGCTACTCCTCCTCTCTGCGATCCGCCTGACCGAGCTCTGCCTCCCTCAGCTGGAGCGCAGCGGCCGCGGACGCGTGATCAACATCGAATCGAGCTCTGTGCGCGAGCCGATCGAGAACCTCGCGCTCTCGAACGCCGTTCGACCAGGCGTCGTTGGGTGGGCGAAGACACTCGGCCGCGAGGTGGGGCCCAAGAAGATCACCGTCAACACGATCGCGCCCGGCCGGATCGAGACCGCCCGGCTTGCCGAGGCCTTCCAGGGCAAGCCCCGGGCGGAGGACATCGAGAAGATCCCGCTGCGCCGCTTCGGCCAGGCGCGCGAGGTCGCCGACGTCGTGTGCTTCCTCGCTTCCGAGGCCGCGAGCTACGTCACCTGCGCGGTGATCGCCGTCGACGGCGGACTGACGCGCAGCCTGCTCTGAGCCGCATATCCTCGACGTGATGCGCTGGTTCTCGCCGGGCCGGCTCGCGGCGAGCGGCCTCTTCCTCCTTGCAGCGGCTGCGTTGGTGCTCTGGCTCGCACCCGCGCGCGGCTACGACATCCGGCTCGTCGACCCGGCCCACCCCGCAGACCCGTTGGTGGGGGTGCCGGGCGAGAAGCGCACCCACCCGCTCGGCCCCGTCTACTTCGTCGACGTGCGCGAGCGCGAGGCGCGGCTGCTCGAGCGCCTCTTCCCGTTCGCACGAGCGGACGGGTCGTCGCTCGTGAAGGCGCCGCCGATCCCGTCGGCCATCGAGCAGCAGATCGGCGTGCAGGACATGCAGCAGTCGCAGAAGGTGGCCGCAGTCGTCGCGCTTCAGCAGCTGGGCTACAAGGTCGGCGCGCGCAGCGACGGCGTCACGATCGTCCTGGTCGACCCGCATGCGCCCGCGGCGAAGGTCCTGCGGACCAGCGACGTGATCCTCTCCGCCGACGGCCAGAAGGTGACGTCGGTCGTCCGGCTTCGCGCCGTGCTCGCCAAGCACCGACCGGGGGACCGGGTACGCATCACTTACCGCCGTGACGGCAAGGTGAGGTCTGCGACGATCAAGACGATCGCCGACCCGCAGGACCAGAGCCGCGCCTTGGTCGGCGTCTCCGCCCGCGACGCGCTCCACGTGACCCTGCCAGTGAAGATCAAGATCGACGCGGGCGGCGTCGGCGGTCCCTCCGCGGGCCTCGCGTTCGCGCTCGACATTCTCCAGGAGCTCGGGCGGGACGTCACGCACGGGCACAAGGTCGCGGCCACCGGTGAGCTCGGACTCGACGGTACGGTCGGCCCGATCGGTGGCGTGAAGCAAAAGACGCTCGGTGTCCGTAAAGCGGGTGTGGACGTCTTCCTGGTGCCGGCGGGGGAGAACGCGCGGGAGGCTCGGCGCTATGCGGACGGGCTGCGGATCATCCCTGTGAAGAACTTTCCACAAGCGTTGCGGGCGCTGGCAACGTTAAGCCGAGAACGGTAGGAACCCATAGTTTCCGGCATCTTTGAAAGCGCCGGAAATTGCACTGTTTTCTCCACAGACAAGTCTTGATTCGCCCCGGCTGAGCCCTATCATCCCGCACTAATTCGGGCAGGCGAGCGAGGGGAGCAAAACGGGGCGTGAGCAAGTCGAGTCAACCAACCTGCGGCGATTGCTACTTCCACCGGGCCGGTCTCTGCGCCCTCACGCTCGACGCTCCGTGCCCGACCTTCAGGGCCCATAGCCGCGGTGCGCTCGTGCCGCCGCGGCAGCCGCGGCTCGTGCCGCGGCCCGTGGCCACGGTCGCCGGCCGCTCGGCCGCTTAGCTAGACCGTCGCCGGCGCCGCAGCGACCAGCCGCGCCAGCCGGCGGACGCCCTCGTCGATCTCCTCGGGCGAGACGAAGCTGAAGGCGAGGCGGGCCGACGCGGGCGGACCGCCGAAGTCGGCACCGGCGACGAAGGAGACGCCTCCGTCGTTCGCGCGCGAGAGCAGCTCCGACGCGTCGACGCCGTCGGGCAACTCGAGCCAGAGGAAGTAGCCGCCCTCGGGACGATTCCAGCGCGCGCGGCCGGCGAGCTCGCGGTCGAGCGCCTCGAGCATCGCGTCGCGCCGGGCGCGCAGCAGGCAGCGGACGCGCTCGAGGTTCGGGTCGAAGAGACCCCGGCGCAGGAACTCGTACACCGTCGCCTGGGCGAGCAGCGCCGGTGTGATGTAGGTGGAGGCGACGAGATCCTCCAGCTCCGACGCGAGCGCCTCGGGGACGATCGTGTAGCCGACGCGGAGACCGGGCGCGATCGTCTTCGAGAACGACGACGAGTACATGACGTCGACCCCGCCCTCGAGCTCGAATACCGACGGCAGTGGGTTGCCCTCGAAGCGAACGAGCCCGTACGGGTCGTCCTCCAGCACCGCCAACCGGCGCGAGCGCACGAGCTCCGCGAGGCGACGGCGGCGGTCCTCGCTCAGGGTCGAGCCGGTCGGGTTCTGGAACGTCGGGATCGTGTACAGGAACGCGGCCGGCGGCCCCTCGAGCGCCTGCTCAACTGCGTCGACGTCGAGCCCCTCGGCGTCGACCGCGATCTCGCCGAGCTCGACGCCCGCTGCGGCCAGAATCTTGCGCGGGCGGTCGTAGGTCGGCCGCTCGACCAGCACGCGGCGTCCCTCGCGGCCGAGCGACTCCAGCACGAAGTGGAACGCCTGCAGCGAGCCGTTCGTGACCAGGACGCGGCCCGGCTCGACGCCGTGCCGCTCCGCCAGCCACTCCCGCAGCGGCGCGTACCCGAGGGTACTGCCGTAGGAGAGCGCCACCGAGCCGTCGCGCTCGAGCGCCGACTTCGCACAGTCCGCCAAGTCGGACACCGGGAGGCACTCCGGAGCCGGAATCCCGCGCGCAAACGAGATGGTCGCCACGCCGCCAGTCTAGGCCGAGAAGTCGCGGAGGCGCTGGCCGGGGTCATCGCCGGCCAGCGCCTCCCCGGGTCACCTCGTTACCTCGGTAGTCCTTGATGCTGCCGGAGTCGACGATGTTCGGATACGGGTACGCCGCGTCGCGCCAGTGATCGCCGCACGCGTTGTAGTAATCGAACTCGCACGACGTGTCGGTCACGGTCGACGACTCGCCATGCGCCGCGAAAAACGCCGGGATGAAATCGTCCCACGAGCCGGAGGCCGGCATCGTCGCGTCCGCGTTGAAGTCGAAGTCACCCGTAATCTTCCGCGTCCAGACACCGTTGAACGTGCCGTGGTCGGCCGAGTCGAACGTGTTCGCGCAGTCGCCCGGATGATGCGCATCCGGAACCGTGGTGAACGTCCCGTTCGCGGGCACCGCGTGACGAAGTAGCCAGATCCGTCCTCGGCGCACGCTCCAACGAGCACGTCCTTCATGGATTGTTCCCCCTTTTTTCCCTCGAGGCCGGACAACCCGGCCGCGCCGGCGGCAGGGCACCAAAGAAGATCGCTAAACGATGCTTATGCGGGAGCGCCGGCGATCTCGGCGGCCAGGTCGGCGACCTCTGTCGGCGTCGTGCCGACGCGTACCCCCCGCGCCTCGAGCGCGTCCTTCTTCGCCTGCGCGGTGCCGGAGGAGCCGGAGATGATCGCACCCGCGTGGCCCATCGTCTTCCCCGGCGGGGCGGTGAAGCCGGCGATGTAGGCGACGACCGGCTTCGTCACCTCGGCCTCGATGAACGCGGCGGCCTTCTCCTCCTCGTCGCCGCCGATCTCACCGACCAGCACGATCGCCTCGGTGTCGTCGTCCGCCTGGAAGCCCTGGAGGATGTCGATGAAGGTCGAGCCGACGACGGGGTCGCCTCCGATGCCGACGATGGTCGAGTTGCCGAGTCCGCGCTGCGTCAGCTCGTGGCCGATCTGGTAGGTCAGCGTGCCCGACCGCGAGACGACCCCGATCGGCCCCTCGCGGAAGATCTCGCCCGGGATGATCCCGACGTTCGCCTTGCCCGGCGAGAGCGCACCGGGGCAGTTCGGGCCAAGCATCGTGATCCCCTTGGGCCGGATGTAGTTGTAGACGCGCAGCATCTCGTGCGCGGGCAGCCCTTCGGCAATGCAGATCACCGTGCCGATCCCGGAGTCGACGGCCTCGTAGATGGCATCCGCGGCGAAGCGAGCCGGGACGAAGACCATCGTGGTGTTGGCTCCGGTCTCGGCCACCGCCTCCGCGACGGTGTCGAAGATCGGGATGCCCTCGAGCTCGGTGCCACCCTTGCCCGGAGTCACGCCCGCGACCACCTTCGTGCCGTACGCCCGGTTCCGGAGGGTGTGGAACGAGCCTTCCCGCCCGGTCGCCCCCTGCACGACGAGCCTCGTGTCCTTGTCGACGACGATCGCCACTAGCGCGGCTTCCTCGCTTTGAAGATGCCGCGGTCGAGCCGCAGCTTCCCGTCCTCAATCCGGTCCGCAAGCAGCTCGCGGACGCGGGCGGCCTCGTCGCCGGTGCACCCAGCCCGCTCCAACCAGGGACCGAGCTGGACCCACTTCTCCTCGCGCTCGAACTGCTCGAGGTCGAGTCCGGCGTCGGCGAAGAGCCCACGCCACTCGTCCTCCGAGTAGTTGCGCACATGCGTCGGGTCGCGGAGGCGGTCCGCCTCCTCGCCGGTCTCGTCGACGAAGAGGTTGTCTGCGACCAAGACAAGGCCCCCGCTCACGCGCGCGATCTCCTGCAACGCCACCGCCACGTCCTCGAAATGGTGCGCGGCGACCCGGCAGGTGACAACGTCGAAGCTGCCGTCCGCAAAAGGCAGATGCTCGGCTTGGCACAACACGTCGGCCTTCATGCCCGGGGCGGGGTCGCACGTGACGACCGTGCAGCCGGCCTCGCGCAGACGCCTCGCCACATGGCCGCCGCCGGTCGCGACGTCGAGCACCGTCTGGCCGGCCGCCCATTCCGCGAAGAGCTCGAGATCGCGGCCGCTGCGGTGCGCCTCGCTCTCGCGATAGCCCTCGGCCCGCTCGCTCCAGACGTCGGTCACGCGGCGAGCTCCACTGCGCGGCGCGCGGCGTCGAGCATCGTCGCCTCGGTGTGCAGGTTCGGCGGGGCGGCCTCGGCGAGGATCGTGCGCCCTTCCTCGGCGTTCGTGCCGTCGAAGCGGACGACGATCGGATGCGAGATCTCGATCTGCGAGAGCGCCTGCAGGATCCCCTGCGCCACGACGTCGCAGCGGGTGATCCCGGCGAAGATGTTGAAGAGGATCGACTTTACGTGCGGGTCGGCCGTAATCACCTCGAGTGCGTCGACCACCCCCTGCGCGTCGCCGCCGCCGCCGAGGTCGCAGAAGTTCGCGGGTCGCCCGCCGACGAGCGCGATCACGTCGAGCGTCGACATCACAAGCCCGGCGCCGTTGCCGAGGATCCCGACGTCGCCGTCGAGCTTCACATACGTGACGCCCTTTTCGCGTGCGGCGCGCTCCTCCGGGGGATACGCCTCGAGGTCGCGCATCTCGGCCACGTCGGTGTGCTTGAACAGCGCGTTGTCGTCGACCGTGAACTTCGAGTCGAGCGCGCGCACCTCCCCCTCCGGCGTGACGATCAGCGGGTTGATCTCGCAGAGCATCGCGTCGCTCTCGACGAAGCAGCGGTAGACCTTCCCGATGATGTCGAGCAGCTGCTTCTGCTCGCTCGGGTCGTCGATCCCGGCGCCGTAGACGAGGCGGCGCGCCTGGTAGGGCTGGTAGCCCTCGAGCGGGTCGACGTGAAGCCGCGCGAGTGCGTCCGGGTTCTTCTCGGCGACCTCCTCGATCTCGACACCGCCCTCGGTGGTGAGCATGAAAAGCGCCTGCTTCGCCCCCCGGTCGAAGGTCACCGAGAGGTAGTACTCCTTCGCGATCTCGGAGGCCCGCTCGATCCAGAGCTTCCGCACGACGTGGCCGCGGATGTCGAGGCCGAGGATCTTCTCCGCCTTCCCCTCGGCGTCCGTGGGGTCGTCCGCGAGCTTGATTCCTCCGGCCTTGCCGCGGCCGCCGGTGAGCACCTGCGCCTTCACCACGACCTGACCGCCGAGCTCCTCGGCTGCGGCGCGCGCCTCGGCCGGCGTGGTCGCCAGTCGGCCCTCGGACGCGGGGATCCCGAAGCGCCGGAAGAGCTCCTTGCCCTGGTACTCGTACAGGTCCACCGGCGCAGGACTCTAGCTATGCGATTCATCGTGGAGGGGCCGGTGACTGCGGCCGAGGCGCCGCGCGCGCCCGCGCTCTCAGTCGTTGGGCTCGACCACGACGCAGACGACCTGGCCGTTCGAGACCGCCTGTCCCGGCGCGACCGAGAGCTCGGTGACGACGCCCGCGCGGTGGGCGGTGATCTCGTTCTCCATCTTCATCGCCTCGACGATGCAGATCACGTCGCCCGGCTGCACCTCGTCGCCCTCGGAGACCTTCACCGCGAGCACCGTCCCCTGCATCGGCGTCACAACTGCGTCCTTGGTACCAGCGTGAGCGCCGCCGTGACCTCGGTCTCGCCTCCGGCGTGCGAGCGCGGCGTACGGCGGCTCGGGCTCCAGTGTCTCCACCTCGAAGCGGCGGCCGTCGAGCTCGAGCGTTAGCCGGCGAGCCCGGCTCGGCCTGCCGTCCGACTGCACGGATATTGTTGTTTGCAGATGAGACAACCGCTCCGCACACTCCGCAAGCTCTTGCGACTCGACGACGCCGTGACAGGTCGCTCCCTCGACGAAGCACTGGTGTTCGAGCAGAGCCCGGTGGAAGCCGAGCAACGTCGTGATCCCGCCGATCTCGTACTCCTCGAGCGCGCGCAGCATGCGTCGGCGCGCATGCTCGCGGTCGACGCCGTGGACGATCAGCTTCGCGACGAGCGGGTCGTACAGGCCGACGACCTCGGAGCCTGCAGCTACGCCGGAGTCGACGCGCACGCCCGGCCCCGACGGCTCGCGGTAGCCCGTGATCCGCCCGGGCGTCGGCAGGAAGCCGTTGGATGGGTCCTCTGCGTTGATCCGGCACTCAATCGCGTGTCCGGTCAGCCGGACGTCCTCCTGGCGCAGCGATAGCGGCTCTCCCGCCGCGATGAGAACCTGCTCGCGGACGAGATCGAGCCCCGTCGCCATCTCCGTGACGGTGTGCTCGACCTGGATACGGGTGTTCATCTCCAGGAAGAAGTACTCGCCGTCGCGTGAGAGCAGCCCCTCGATCGTCCCGGCGCTGCGGTAGCCGACGGCGCGCGCGGCCTCCACAGCGATCTCGCCGATCCGCTTGCGGAGCTCCGCGTCGACGGCAGGGGACGGCGTCTCCTCGACGAGCTTCTGGTGGCGGCGCTGGATCGTGCAGTCGCGCTCGCCAAGGTGAATCACGTTGCCCTGGCCGTCGGAAAGCACCTGCACCTCCACGTGCCGTGGGTCCTCGAGGTAGCGCTCGACGTAGACGGACGCATCGGCGAAGTACGCCCGGCCCTCGCGTTGCGCGGACTCGAGCGCACCCTCGGCCTCCTCGGGCCCGCGCACGACCTTGAGGCCCTTGCCGCCACCGCCGGCCGCGGCCTTGATCGCGAGCGGCCACCCGAGCTCGTCGCCGAGTTGCAACACCTCGTCGGCAGAGGCCACCGGCGCCGTCGTGCCCGGCACGACCGGAACTCCCGCCGCGGCCATGCGCTCCCGGGCGGCCGTCTTCGAGCCCATGATCTCGATCGCCGAGCCGGGCGGGCCGATCCAGACGAGCCCCGCCCGCGAGACGGCCCGCGCGAACCCTGCGTTCTCTGCGAGGAACCCGTAGCCGGGGTGCACCGCCTCGGCGCCCGCGCGCCGCGCGACCTCGAGCAGCCGCTCCTGGGCGAGGTAGCTCTCCGCGGGCGGCCCCGGCCCCACGAGATACGCCTCGTCGGCCATGTGCACGTGGAGCGAGTCGCGGTCCGCCTCGGAGTAGACCGCGACTGCGCCGATGCCAAGCTCTCGCAGCGTCCGGAAGACCCTGATGGCGATCTCGCCGCGGTTCGCCACGAGCACTTTCGAGAACGGAGGCACGGCCCGTATTCTCCACCCGATGAGCCTCGCGGATCAGTTGACGCTCATTCGCATCGCCGCCGTGCCCGTGGTGGTCGGACTGTTCCTCTGGGACTTCGACGGGCACTACTGGTGGGCGACGGCCGTCTTCATCGCGGCGATGACGACGGACTGGTTCGACGGCCGGGTTGCGCGCTGGCGCGGGCACACCTCGCCGCTCGGCTCGCTGCTCGACCCGGTCGCGGACAAGGTGCTCGTCCTGACGACGCTGATCATGCTCGTCGACGCCGGCGTCTGCCCCGGCTGGATGGTCGCCGCGATCGTCGCACGCGAGCTTCTCGTGTCGGGCCTCCGGCTCGCGGCGATCGAGCGTGGGGTCGTGATGGCGGCGCGCGACCTCGGCAAGCTGAAGACGTGGTCGCAGGCGACCGCCGCCGCGGTCGGCGGCTTCGCAGCGGCCGGGGCCTGGGACGACAGCCTCGCGTGGTGGGCGCTGCTCGTCGCGGTCGTCCTGACGTGGCTCTCGGGGCTCGACTACGCGCGCATCGCGCCCGGCCTGCTGCGCGGCAGGCCTGTCTCGCCCTGAGGCTGCTCGTACCCGAGGTTCTCGCGGATACCGGCCTCACGCCAGCCGCTGCGATACGCAGCGGGAATGCGGTCACGCGCCAGCAGCGCCTGCACCGCTGCCAGGACGGCGTCGCGGTCGTCGGGCTCGGGCGTGATCCGGACGTCCACGGCGCAGCAGCCTAAAGGCCGAACGCACCCCGGACGATACGAACGGCGGATGAGCCGCTACCTCACCGTCCTCGCCTGCTGCGCGCTGCTCCTCGTCCCGGCGGCGTCCGCCGCGCGCCTCGGCGACGGCGGCGGCGCGGCGAACTCCGGCACGGCGAGCAAGCCGTCCTGGGCGCAGGCGCAGATCCGCTACGTCGTCCAGCACGGACTGATGGCGAAGACCGTCGCGAGCTTCCGGGCCGACGACGCACTGACCCAGGGCGAGCTCTCAACGCTGATCGGCGGGCTGACGAAGCGCCCCGCAGCGACTGTTGCGAACAAAGCGGCGCCGGTGACGGTCACGCAGCTCGACGCGCGGCTCGTTCGCGCGCTCGGTCTCGCCGATGCGGCCGCCACCTTCGGTGCGAACGCACGCGCCGCCGGCCTCGCCGTTCCCTCGCGCTTCGGCACCGAGACGGTCGCGCGCCTACTCGGTCTGCGCACGAACCACCCGGCGGCGCAGGACGACCTCGAACTCCTTCCGAGCGACCCGGCCACCCGTGCCGAGACCGCGTACTCCGCCGCACGGATCCTGCGCTTCGGCGGCTGGGAGACCCAGTACGTCGAAGACGCAGCGGCGACCTTCGAGCTCGCGCTGGTGCGCGGCTGGCAGAAGCGCGTCCTCGACACGGCCGTCCGCTTCGTCGGCTTCCCCTACGTCTGGGGCGGCACGAGCGAGAAGCCCGAAGCGCCGTTCGGCGTCGAGGCGCCTGGTGGCTTCGACTGCTCCGGCTTCGTCTGGCGCGTCTACAAGCTGCAGGCATACTCGGGCGGCGCAACGCTGGCGGCGACGATCAAGGGCCGGACGACGTACCAGATGAGCGGCGAAGTGCCGAGGTCGAAGCGGATCGGCTTCGCCAAGCTGCAGCCCGGCGACGTGCTCTTCTTCGGCCCCGCCGGCCCCCGCTCCAGGCCGGCGTCGGTCGGGCACACCGGGATCTACCTCGGCGGCGGCTGGATGATTCACTCCTCGGGACAGGGCGTCGCGGTGACACCGCTGACGGGCTGGTATCGCCAGCAATTCGCCTGGGCTCGGCGCCCGCTCACCGAAGCCGGCCTCCAGGGCACCAGGTAGCGCCTGCTGCGTTTCCCCCTTCCGGGGGATGTCGCCCCCGCCGGCAACCTCGACAATCGGCGGCGTCGTTCTGCAAAGCACCGAGGGGGAGGTTTCACGTGCTGCACTGGAAGCCTCGACTCGTTGCCATCGCCGTCGTTCTGGCGCTTTTGCTCGTCGCGCTCGGCGGCCTCGGCATCGAGGTCGACTACAACCTGTACTGGTAGCCGCGACATGACGCGCCGCGTCTTGCCGCCCCCGCGGCTCCTCGCAGTACTCCTACCCGTCTGCGCGGCCGGTCTCGGGGTCGCCTGCGCAGCAGTCGTGTCCTTTGCGGTCACGCCGCACAAGACCGCGACGCTGCTCGGCCTGGCCGCGCTCCTCCTTGCCTCCACGCTCGCCGACCGTTTCCCGGTTCCGGTCGAGGGGGTGGACACCGGCGGCGTCTCGCTGTCGTTCGTCTTCGGCGTCGCCTCGATCGTCCTCTTCGGCTGGGCCGCGGGCCTGCTCGTCGTCTTCCTGGCGCCAGCCGTCACCCAGTTGCTGGAGCACCGGCCGCCGATACGCGTGGCGTACAACGTCTCGGTGCTCGCACTCGCGGCGACCGCCGCCGGCGCGGTGTCGTCGCCGCTGCACGGCGACGGCGCGAGCGGCGTGCTCGCGCGGGTCGGCGCCGCGGCCTCCGCGCAGTACGGCGTGAACCTGATCCTGATCACCGCAGTGGTGGCAGTCAGCTCGCACCGCTCGCTCTTCGCGCTGGCGCGCTCGAACGTGCGCTGGACGATCGTGCCGTTCTCGCTGATGGCCTCGGCGGCGCTGATGCTGGTGGTGCTCTGGCAGCGCTCGCCGTTCCTCTCTGTCGCGCTCGTCGGGCCGCTGCTCGCGATCCAGCTCTACCAGCGCGCGATCGTGCGCGCCCTGCGCGCGATGCGGCTCGCGCTCACCGACCCGCTGACGGGGCTCGGCAACCACCGGCACTTCCACGAAAGGCTCGAGCGGGAGCTACGGCACGCCCAGGAGAGGCGTCTCCCGCTAACCCTCTGTCTCGTCGACGTCGACGACTTCAAGCGCGTCAACGACCGCTTCGGGCACCCGGCCGGCGATCGCGTGCTCGAGCGGATCGCGACGCGCTTGCGCCAGAGCGGCGAGGCGTTCCGGCTCGGCGGCGACGAGTTCGCGCTGCTGCTTCCGGGCCACGATGAGCACGCAGCGATGACGGCCGCAGCTTCGATCGTCGAACGGATCTCGGCGCTGCAGGTCGACCAGATCGGATCCGTCACGGTCAGCGCGGGTGTCGCGACCTCGCCCGCACACGCTGGCGAGCGGGACGAGCTGATCCGGCTCGCCGACAGCGCGCTCTACTGGGCGAAGGAATACGGCAAGAACCGCGTGCGCGGCTACCGGCCAGACGTGATCGAGCTCGCAGAGCTGAAGCGGCTTGCCAGCGGGCCGGACCGCGCCGCGCGCTTCCGGGCGGCCGCCAGCCTCGCCCGCGCGGTCGATGCGCGCGACGTGTACACCGGCAGCCACTCGCACCGGGTCGCCGAGCTCGCCGCGCGAACCGCTCGCCGCCTCGGCCTGCCCGAGGAAGAGGTCGAGCTCACGCGCCTCGCTGCGAGCCTGCATGACCTCGGCAAGCTCGCCATCCCGGAGGAGATCCTGCGCAAGCCAGGCCCGCTCACCGACCCCGAGCGGATCGTGCTTGAGCGCCACCCGCAAATTGGGTTCCGGATGCTCGAGAGCCTCGGCGTGGACCCCGTCGCCGACTGGGTGCTCCACCACCACGAGCGCTGGGACGGAAGCGGCTACCCCGACGGCCTCCCGGGCGAGCAGATCCCGCTGGGAGCGCGAATCATCTTCGTCGCGGACGCGTACGACGCGATGACCTCGGAGCGGGTGTACCGCCGCCGCGTCGCGTCGGACCAGGCGGTGGCGGAGCTGCAGCGCTGCGCCGGGAGCCAGTTCGACCCCGAGATCGTGGACGCCTTCGCCGCCGAGCTGGCCGAGGAGGCGCCGGCACGGCTGACGATCACGGCCGTCGCCTCGTAGCGCGGCCGCGACCCGAAGCGGCCCGTCGGTGCGGCAGCGGCGCAACGTCACACTTCCGGCACGGTCCCGGCACAGACACATGCGCCGACGCTGGATACGCTCGCCTCGGGGAGGAGGCCGGGCGAACCGTAGTTAGGGCGAAACGGCCTACAGCGGGATGTTCCCGTGCTTTCGCGGCGGGCGCCGCTCGCGTTTCGTCAGTGCGGTCTCGAGCGCGTCGGCCAGCACCGGTCGCGTGCGCCGCGGCTCGATCACCTCGTCGACGTAGCCGCGCTCGGCGGCGACGAACGGGCTCGCGAACCGCTCGCGGTAGTCCTCGATCAGCTCCGAGCGCCGCGCGTCGGGGTCGTCCGCGCCCTCGAGTTCCTTGCGGAAGATGATGTTGACGGCGCCCTCCGGCCCCATCACCGCGACCTCCGCCGTCGGCCACGCGAAGTTGAAGTCGGCGCGGATGTGCTTCGAGCTCATGACGTCGTATGCGCCGCCGTAGGCCTTCCGCGTGATCACCGCAAGCTTCGGCACCGTGGCTTCGGCGTACGCGTAAAGCAGTTTCGCGCCGTGCCTGATGATCCCGCCCCACTCCTGCGCCGTGCCCGGCAGGAAGCCTGGGACGTCGACGAACGTCACCAGCGGGATGTTGAACGCGTCGCACGTGCGGACGAACCGGGCGCCCTTCACCGAGGAGTCGATGTCGAGCACACCCGCGAGAGCGCGCGGCTGGTTGCCGACGACGCCGATCGAGTGCCCGTTCAGCCGCGCGAGGCCGCACACGAGGTTCTCGGCCCAGCGTTCGTGCACCTCGAGGAACTCCCCGTCGTCGACGACACGTCGGATCACGTCCTTCATGTCGTACGGCTTCGCCGGATCGTCCGGGATCAATGTGTCGAGGGCCTCGTCCTCGCGGCCGGCCGGGTCCGCGGGCTCGCCGTACGGCGGCGGGTCGACGTTGTTCTGCGGTAGGAAGGAGAGCAGGTAGCGCGCGTCCTCCAGGCACGCCTCTTCGTCCGGGCTGATGAAGTGCGCCACGCCGGACTTGGCCGCGTGGGTCGCCGCGCCGCCGAGCTCCTCGAAGCTGACCTCTTCGCCCGTCACCGTCTTCACCACGTCGGGGCCGGTGATGAACATGTACGAGCTGCCTTCGACCATCAGGACGAAGTCGGTGATCGCCGGCGAGTAGACGGCCCCACCGGCGCACGGGCCCATGATCAGGCTGATCTGCGGGATGACGCCGGAGGACTGGACGTTGCGCCAGAAGATCTCCGCGTACCCCGCAAGCGAGACCACTCCCTCCTGGATGCGCGCGCCGCCCGAGTCGTTGATGCCGATGACCGGGCAGCCGAACTTCGCCGCAAGGTCCATCACCTTGCAGATCTTCTCGGCGAAAACCTCCGACAGGCTGCCGCCGAAGACCGTGAAGTCCTGCGAGAAGACGAAGACGCGCCGCCCGAAGATCGCCCCGTAGCCGGTGACGACGGCGTCGCCATACGGCCGCTTCTCGCGCATCCCGAACTCCGCCTCGCGGTGGCGCACGAACCGGTCGAGTTCGACGAAGGAGCCGGAGTCGAGCAGCTTCTCGGCGCGCTCGCGGGCGAGTAGCTTCCCCTGGGAGCGCTGCCGCTCGACGGCGCGCTCGCTGCCCGCGTGCCGCGCCTGGTCGCGCAATTCCTGTAAGCGCTGGAGCTTCTCGCTGGTCCGGTCCGTCTCGGCGGCCACGGCGCGAGCGTATCGCGATCGCTCGCGCAGGTGAGGCCGGATCCCCGTTCGGGGGACTCCCGACCGGCGAAACCAGCCTTTACTACGTGAGCAGAACTGCGGCAAAGGAGCTTTACGTGCGGCGAACGACCCCAGTACAGCGGTGGCTGCCGGCGCCTCGCGCCGTGCTGCTTCCGCGTTCGCGCTTCGCGCCGCTCGCGATCGCGCTCCCGCTCGTGCTCGGGCTCTGGCTGACAATCGGATTGCCGATCCTCGCCGAGCTTTCGAGCGTCACCGGCGGCGGCGGCTCGATACGCGACTTCTTCGTCGACGGCGAAGCTTCGAGTGCTGGCGGCGGCACCGGCGGTGGCCGCGGCCCCTCCTCGCCCGGGCTCGTCGCGGCTGCGGTCGTCGACCCGAAGATCGTCCGCGAGGTGCGGCTCGGGCGCCTCCGCGAGCGTAAGCGCGTTCGCGTCAGCCGGCCGGCCCGCGCGCGCAGGCCGAGACCCGCTCGGGCCGCTCATCCCGCACTCGCCAGGCACGCTCCGTCGCTGAAAGAGCCGACCTCGCCGCTCGACACCCCGGGTGCATCGATTGCCCTGCCCCCTCCGCCGCCTGCGCCTCTGCCACACCCTTCGCCCGCTCCGCCTCCGCCCCCAGCTCCTGCTCCGCCGCCTCCGCCCGCCTCGCCGCCACCGTCACCTCCTCCCCCGACCCCGCCGCCGCCTCCGCCCGGACTGCCGGCCCCTGCCGACGTGGACACCGTCGACCACGGGCAGGCCGGACGCCCGGAGGCAGGCGACGAGCTCGTCTTCACGTTCGCCGGCCCGGTCGACGCGAACCTGGTCCTCGCCGGCTGGGACGGGTCGGCAACGCCGGTCACGGTCCACATCGAAGGCCCCGGGCGGAACGACGTCCTGACCGTCTACAGCGCGGCCGTCAACTCGCTGCTGACGGAGCTCGGCTCCGTCGAGACCAACCGCGACTACGCGTCGGCCGCAGACTTCAAGGGCTCACAGATGACGCTCAGCGGAGACACGATCACGATCGTGCTCGGCACGCCGTCGGGCACGGTCTACCGCGACCCGTCCGCGAACGAGCTCGTCTGGATGACGCCGCAGGGCGCGGCCACCGAATCGGGGCACCCGGACTCGGACTTCTAATGTGCGGTCCGGCTCAAGCAGGCCGGATGCAAGGCCGATAACGGAAGCGATGAGCGCTGCGGCTACGCCGGCCGTCGACCCCAAGGCCCACGCCCGCCGGCGTCGGCATGCCCAGCCGCCCGTGAGCAGGCGCTCGGCCGTCCAGCTCCTGGTCGGCGTCCTGATCGTCGGAGCGATCCCGATCATCTCTACCGTCCGGATCCTGCAGGCCAGCGCCGTTCGCAACGAGCAGGCACACGCGGACGCGGCCCTGCGGGCCGAGCTGCAGAACGGCCTGCGCGAGCTGGACCGCCTCGGCGACAGTGCGGCCGCGCGCGCAGACGACCTCGCGCGCTCGCCGGCGGTCCAGCGAGCCGTGATCACGCGCGACGCCGGCGTGCTGAAGCGTGTCGCGGCCACGCACCCGGGAGTCGCGTTCTATCTCCGCACGAGGCTCGTAGCCGGCCGCGTCAGGCGCAATGCGCTCGCCCGGTCGATATGGCTGACCGTCGACGGCAGGCGCGTCGCGAGGATCGTCTCGAGCGTCCCGCTCGACGCCGCGCTCGCTCGCCGCCTCACCCGAGACGCCCCGCGCGGCCTCAGCGACCGCCTCGTGCTCACCAGGCACGGACGCGTGATCGGCGGACGGAAGCTCGTGACGGACGGGCGAACGGTCACGCTTGGCGGAACCGCGTTCCGCGGGCTTCCCGGCTTCGTCCCCGACTCCGGCAGCGTGCGGCTGGTCGCGCTGCGCCCGGAGACGGCGATCGACCGGCAGGTACGCCCGTACGTCCAGCGCGTGCGCTACGCCGGCTTGGGCTCGTTCGCGCTCCTGATCATGGTCGCGTTCCTCTTCGCGGGCCCGATCCTGCGCGTGCTCGGCGACTTCCGCCGGGTAGCGTCGCAGGCTGCTGTCGACAGCCTGACCGGCCTCGCGAACCGCCGCACCCTCGACGAGGAGCTCGCGCTGGAGTGGCGCCGCGCCCACCGCGTGGGCGACTCGCTCGCCTTCGTGCTTCTGGACCTGGACGACTTCAAGGCAGTCAACGACAGCCACGGCCATCCTTCCGGCGACGCCGTTCTACGGGCGGTCGGCGAGATCCTCGGCGCGGGCGTCCGCCAGATCGACCTCGCGGGCCGCTACGGCGGCGAGGAGTTCGCGCTGATCCTTCCCGAGACCGACCTGCCCGGCGCGATCAAGCTCGCCGAGCGGATCCGCGCCAGGCTCGAGACGACCGCCGTCGAGCTGCCGAGCGGCGAGACGCTGCATGCGACGGCGAGCTTCGGCGTCGCCGTCAAGGGCGAGCTCGCCGCCCCGGAAGAGCTGGTCGCAGCGGCCGACGAGGCGCTGTACGCGGCCAAGGCGGCCGGCAAGAACTGTGTCTTCCCACAACCGGCGGACGCGGGTGACGGGCCGGAGCGCAAGCCGGAGCGCCGTAGGCCGAAGAAGGCTGCCCCGAAGCGCAAGCCCACCCCGCGGAAGCCGAAGGCGGCCGAGGGCGAGATCTAGCCCAGGCTAGATTCGCCTGCATGCGCGTCTCCGCCAAGGTCGACTACGCCGTCCGTGCCGGCGCCGAGCTCGCCGCCGCCTCGGGCGCCGGGCCGGTCAAGAGCGACACGATCGCGAAGGCGCAGGGCATCCCGCTCGAGTTCCTCGAGAACATCCTGCTCGACCTGAAGCACGCGGCCTCGTCCAGAGCCAGCGGGGCGCCGAAGGCGGCTACTGCCTCGCGAAGGAGCCGGCGGACATCTCCGTGGCCGACGTGATCCGCGCAGTCGAGGGGCCGATCGCCAACGTGCGCGGTGAGCAGCCCGAGCAGGTCGAGTACGCGGGCGCGGCCGAGGCGCTGCGCGAGGTCTGGATCGCCGTGCGCGGCAACCTGCGCGCAGTGCTCGAGACCGTCACGCTGGCCGATGTCGCGGCCGGCGAGCTTCCAGACGAGGTCAGGCGGATCGCGGCAGACCCGGACGCTTGGCTGCCGCACTGAAGACGGTTTCCCGACTCGGGCGCACGTAGACGATTTGGCCGCGCTCGAGCTCGAGCTGCTGCGCCTGCTCCTGCGTCAGCTGCGCCAGCAGGTGCTGGCCGTCGTCTCGGACGAGCTCGACCCGCACCTCGAAGCCGAGGTGTACGACGCGCTCCACCATCGCCTCCGAGCAGCCCGCGTCCGGCTCGAGCAGCAGCTCGACGTCGTGCGGTCGCACGAAGGTGTCGCCGAGCCGGTTCACCGGGCCGACGAAGCTCATCACGAACTCATTGGTCGGCTGCTCGTAGAGCTCGCGCGGCGAGCCGACCTGCTCGACCCCGCCCCTCGTTGAGCACGACGATCTGGCCCGCGACCTCCATCGCTTCCTCTTGGTCGTGCGTGACGATGATCGCCGTCACGTGCACTTCGTCGTGGAGGCGGCGCAACCACGCGCGGAGCTCCTTTCGCACCCGCGCGTCGAGCGCGCCGAAGGGCTCGTCGAGGAGCAGCACGCTCGGCTCGACCGCCAGCGCGCGTGCCAGAGCCATGCGCTGCCGCTGGTCGCCCGAGGCGCCGTAGGACTGGTTGACGCTGGTGCCGTTCCCCGCGGAGGTCTTCTGGAAGGCGGCGATGATCTTCCCGTAGGCGTCCTTCGGCGTCGAGTAGGCGACGAGGTCGACCGACCCGCCCTTCGAGGCGCCCGCCGCGGAGCCGGCCAGCAGCGCGACCCCGAGCAAAGAAATCGCGGACGGCGTCAAATGCGACCCGGCGCAGCACTAGAGTCCGCGCTCGTGGAGCCGCTCGACCGCGCGACGATCTGGCCGTACCGGGACGCTGAGCCCGGCGAGCTGTACTACCAGCGCTACGCGCATCCGAACGCGGTGGAGGCGGAGCGCCAACTCTCGGAGCTCGAGGGCGGCGAGGCGCTCCTCTTCCCCTCCGGCACCGGAGCGGCGACGGCGCTGGTCCTGGGCCTGCTCGAGCCCGGGCAGACGATCGCGCTCGCGGCGGGTGCTTACTACGGCACCAGCATCCTCTTCGCGACGCTCGAGCGCTGGGGCCTCCGCTCCGTCGAGTTCGACCAGAAGGGTGCTCCACCCGACGGCGTCGACCTCGTCTGGCTCGAGGCGCCGTCCAACCCGTTTCTGGAGATGCCCGATCTCGAGGCTGCGGTCGCACATCCGGCTCGCGTCGTGGTGGACTCGACCGCCTCGACGCCGGTGTACCTGCGACCGCTCGAGAGCGGGGCCGACTTCGCACTCCACAGCGCGACGAAGTTCCTCGGCGGCCATCACGACCTCCTGCTCGGCGCAGTCGCGTGCCGGTCGCCCCAGGACGCGGCGCGGCTGCGCGAGTTCCGCGGACGGTCGGGGATCGTCGCCGCGCCGGACCCGTGCTGGCTGCTCTCGCGCTCGCTGAAGACGCTGCACGTGCGGATGGAGCGGCACACGCGGAGCGCGACCGAGATCGCCGAGCGGCTTCGCTCCCACGCTGCGGTGCATGTCGTGCGTTACCCCGGCTTCGGCGGACTGCTCTCGTTCGACGTCGCGGACGGCGACGCGGCGCGCCGCGTGGAGACCTCGCTGCGGACGATCGAGAACGCGACGAGCCTCGGCGGCGTGCGTTCGGTGCTGGAGTCGCGCACCCGCTGGGAAGGCGACCGCGTTCCGCCCGGGCTGCTGCGGCTCAGCGTCGGGCTCGAGGACGTCGAGGAGCTCTGGGCGGACCTCGAGCAAGCGCTCGCAACGTGAGAGTCGTCTTCTTCCCCGAGGGCGCGTTCGGGCCGACCAACAACTGCGTCGGAATCGGCCGCGTGCTGCGCGAGCGCGGCGTCGACGTCACCTTCGTCGTGGAGGAGTCGTTTGCCGGGACGCTCGAGGCGCAGGGGTTCGAGGAGGCGCTGATGCGGCTGAAGCCGCCGCCGGAGGTCGAGGAGGCGCCGGGCCAGTTCTGGAAGGACTTCGTCCGCGACACCGCGCCGGAGTTCCGCAAGCCGACGATCGAGCAGCTGGAGACGTTCATCCTCCCGGTCTGGCAGGAGCTCGTCGACGGCGCACGCTACGTCGACGACCGGCTGCGCGAGATCTTCGGCGAGCTCGAGCCCGACGTGATCGTCGAGGACAACGTGGTCGCCTTCCCGGCGGTGCCGGCCTCTGGGCGGCCGTGGGTGCGGATCGTCTCCTGCAACCCGCTCGAGCTGAAGGACCCGGCGCTGCCGCCGACCTTCTCCGGCTACCCAACCGGCGACCAGGCGGCCTGGGACGAGTTCCGCGAACGCTACCGGGAGCTGCACGAGCCGCTGCAGGCGGGGTTCTCGGCCTTCTGCGAGGAACGCGGCGCTCCGCCGCTGCCCGAGCTCGAGTTCATCCACGAGTCGTCGTTCCTCAGCCTCTACCTGTACCCGGCCGAGGCCGACTACCGCCGCTCGCAGCCACTCGACAACTGCTGGCACCGCCTCGACTCCTGCGTGCGCGGGGTTGACGCGGAGTTTCAGTCACCGCCCGGCGACGGCCCGCTCGTCTACGTCAGCCTCGGCAGCCTCGGCTCCGCGGACGTCGAGCTGATGAACCGGCTCGTCGCGGCGCTGGCCGAGACGCCGCATCGCTACGTCGTCAGCAAAGGGCCGCAGCACGAGCTGATCGAGCTGGCGCCGAACATGACCGGCGCCGAGTTCCTGCCGCAGCCGGCGATCCTCCCCCACGTCGACCTGGTGATCACGCACGGCGGCAACAACACGGTCACCGAGTCGATCCACTTCGGGAAGCCGATGGTCGTGCTGCCGCTCTTCTGGGACCAGCACGACAACGCGCAACGCATGGCCGAATGTGGGTTCGGCGTCCGGCTGTCCACCTACGAGTTCGAGGACGAGCAGCTGCACGAGGCAATCGACCGCCTGCTCGCGTCGCCGAGCCTGCGGCTCGCGGAGGCCGCCGCCCGCCTGCAGGCGAGCCCCGGCACGACGCGCGCCGCGGATCTGATCCAGTCGCTGGCGTAGGGGCGGCGCGGCCGCACGCGCGCCGCCCCCGGCGCCTCTCTCAGTTCGGCGCGATCGTGCCGAACAGCCCGTGGGTCTCGTCGTCCGGGCCGGCGGTGAAGAACAGCTGTCCTGCGGTGCCGTTGTTCCCGCCCTGGCTGACCTGAAGCGCCCAGAGCCCGTCGATTGCGAGCGGCCGGTTGTCCGAGCCGCGCAGCTCGCCTTCGTGCACGAACTGCCCCGGGCTGACCTCCCGGAAGGCATTGATCTGCCCGTCGCCGAAGTTGCCGACGAGCAGGTCGCCCGCGAACGTGCCGAAGCTTGCCGGCGCGATCGCGAGGCCCCACGGCGCGTTCAGCTGGCCATGGCCGGTGACCCCGCCGAGCAGGTTGCCTGCGAGGTCGTAGACATCCACCCGTCCCAGGCCCTGGCCCGCAATTTCGTCCTCGGCGTCCTCGTCCTGCTTCGCGTAGGCGACGAACACGCGGTCGCCGATCACCTGGACGTTGAAGGGCGCGAAGCCCTTCGGCAGCGACGAATCCTCGAAGCCGCTGTCGGGCACGAGCCCGAAGCTGCCGTCGAGGACGTCGATGCGCGCGTTGTGGAAGTCGGCCGCGTACAGGCGCGGCCCGTTCGCCGTGTCGGCGATCGCGAGCCCCTTGTAGATCGCGTCGACGTCCGAGCGGTCCTTGACGACGATCGCGGTCGTGCCCTGCGCGGGGTTCCAGCCGCGGATGATCCCGTCCTCGCCGTCGAACAGGAACAGCGCTTTCCCGCCGGTCGGCAGCACGAAGCCGGCGGTCGGGTTGAAGACCGTGCCGGTCGGGCCTCCCGCCACGGAGACGACGAGTCCTTGCTTCACCCCGCCGCCGTTGTACAGCGTCGACTTGTCCGTTCCGTTGTCAGACACCCACCACGGGCTGGTCGCGCTCGAAGTCAGACCCCAGGCGTTCTGGAGGTCAGGGTCGGTCACCGGTGCGACCCCCGGCTGGTCCGACACGAGCGGGTTGACCGTGAACTGCGTCGGCTTCGCCGCGCTCAGCGGCGCCGCCACGACCAGCGCCCCGAGCGCAAGCAGCGCGATCACGAGCAGCGCGCGTGGACGCGTGTTGAACACTCGTTTCCTCATCTCCCACACTCCCTTCGACGTTCTAGTTCCCCACGTGCGCTACGGGAGTGGGAGCCGAGCGGTTTCAGAGCCGGAGGTGGGATTCGAACCCACGGCCTACGCCTTACAAGGGCGTTGCTCTGACCAGCTGAGCTACTCCGGCGCTGGGCTCAGCCTAGCGCCGGCCGGCTCGTGAGCACTTCGTCGATCAGGCCGTACTCGACCGCCTCGGCTGAAGTCATGAAGTGATCGCGATCGGTGTCCTGGGAGACGCGGTCGAGCGGCTGGCCCGTGTGGTCGGCCAGGATGGCCTCCACCCGCCGCTTCAGGTCGAGCACCTCGCGCGCACGGATCTCGACGTCCGAAGCCTGGCCGCCGAACTGGCCCGTCCAGACCTGATGGATCAGGATCTTCGCGTTCGGGAGAGCGCTGCGCTTGCCCTTCGCCCCGGCCGCGAGGAGCACCGCTCCCATCGACATCGCCGTCCCGACGCAGATCGTGCGCACGTCGGGCTTCACGAAGGTCATCGTGTCGTAGATCGCGAGGCCGGCGTAGACGTCGCCGCCGGGCGAGTTCACGTAGAGGCTGATGTCCTTGTCGGGGTCGTCCGACTCGAGGTGCAGGAGCTGGGCGACGACGACGTTGGCGACCTCGTCGTCGATCGCCGATCCGACCATCACGATCCGGTCGTTGAGTAGTCGCGAGTAGATGTCGAACGAACGCTCGCCGCGCGAGGTTTGCTCGATCACCATCGGCACGAGCACGTTCACGCCGGCACCGCCGCCTCGACGGGCTCGAGCACGTGAACCGGCACGCCGTAGGCGCGCAGCGCGTCCGCGACCTCGTCTGCGTTCTCGACCGCGGGCGGCACGAAGATCTCGACCGGCCGAGCGAGCTCGCCGCGCCAGGCCGATGCGCCCTCGAGCACCGCGCCCCAGAGCAGCACGCGGCCGAAGACACGCTCCTCCGCGCCGACGGCGAGGTAGTGGTTCCAGGCGCCTAGCTCGCGGCCGGCGTGGATGCCGCACTCGCACGCGGGCGACGGCGCCGCGTGCGCGACGTGGACGTGCCTGCGGCACGTGGCCTGAACCGGCTCGTCGAACGGCCACGGGTCGCCGTAGAGGACGCTGAGCAGCACGCCGTCCTCCACGCGCCAGACCTTCCAGCCGACCGCCGGCCTGAGCGCGTCCGCGCCCCACGCCCGCTCGATGCGCTCGGTCCTCATTCCGCGGCGAGCCACGCGAGAATCGCCTCGCGCGAGAAGCGCCACTCCTCCCCTACCTTGCGGCCCGGCAGCTCGCCTTGCTCGGCGAGCTCGACGACCGCCTCCTCCTCGACCTGCAGCAGCTCCGCGAGCTGCCCCGGTGTGAGGATCTCGAGCTCCGCGGCCGGCCGGAACGAGTGCTGCCCGACCGACCACTCCGCGTGCGCGACCTCCATCGGACCGGCGACCTCGCGCGTCCAGACCGGGTCGTCCGGGTCGAACTGAGCGACGAGCTTCGTGATCAGCTCGCGCTTCGGCCTACCCAGGACGTCGGCTGCTCGGTGGAGCTTCTCCGCCTCGGCCGTTGGGATCCGCACGTACAGCGCGGTGTAGTCGGTCTCTCGCCGCGGTCTTGCCATCACGGATATCTAGATATCAAAAAGATATCCGCAGCGCAAGCGAAAGGGCTTGGCGGCCCGAGCCTCGTCACTGTTTCGTCAAGCCCTCCTACTACTGCAGGACTTGCCGCGACTGCTGGTGCGCGAGCACCTTGCGCTTCACGCGCTGGAGCGCATTGTCGATCGTCTTCGTGTCGCAGCCGAGCTGGTCGGCCATCGTCTCGTACGACTCGCCCTCGAGGTAGAGCTTGAGCGCGTCGGCCTCGAGCTTCGAGAGGCCGGTGCCGAGCGTGAAGACGAGGCTCTGCAGCTCTTCGGTCGAGATCACGCAGACGGAGGGGTCGTCGACGGATGGGCCGGGGAGCGCGTCGCCGAGGGTGCAGTCGCCGTCGGACTCCTGGCCCGCGGGCGTGTGGCTGAATGAGACGTACGTGTTGAGCGGCGCGTGCTTGAAGCGCGTCGCCGTCTTGATCGCGGTGATGATTTGCCGCGTCACACAGAGCTCCGCAAAGCTGCGGAACGACGACTTGTCGGGGCTGAAGTCGCGAACCGCCTTGTAGAGCCCGATCAGGCCTTCCTGGATGAGATCTTCGGCGTCGCCGCCGGCGAGGAAGTACGAGCTCGCCTTGAGGCGGACGAAGCCGGCGTAGCGGCGGATGAGCTCGTCGAGCGCCTTCTGGTCGCCGTTGCGCGCGCGCATGACGAGCTGCAGGTCGGCGAGCTCTCGCTGGAGCTTCTGCGGCGAGTGAGCGGTCTGCGCGGTGCGGGCTGGCACGGCACTCTCCTGTCGAGGACGAGTGAGCTGCTCAAGCCTCACCCTGAGGTTGACGGTCAAGATAGCAAGGTCCCAACACGTTTACAAGACCTTGCGTGTTTGTGAGCTTAACCGGACCTTTGCCCTCTGCGCAGCTTCTCCAAGCGTTTTCGCGTCTCTTCGTCCACGCGATCCCGGAGCTGCGATCGGCCCGGGTCCTCGTGTTTCGGCGACTCGAGATCGTGCAGGAAGGTTCGCGAGGTGCGCTTCTGCACCTCTTGCCCGGAGGTGCCGCGAATCGCCGAGTCGGAGGAGACGAGGCAGACCGTCTCCGTGCGTCGGTGCTCGGCTGCGAGGCGCTCGAGCAGCGCGTCGGCGTGGTCGGCGTAGCGAACCTCGAGCGGCCCGTGGGTGCGCTCCTCGCCGACGCCGTCGAAGACGATCACGCCGCGCGCGCCCTGGACGGCGACGAAGCTGGCGAGCGCGTCGACCAGCTCGCGCGGATCCTCGAATTCGCCCGCGTGCAGCAGGTTGTAGCCGTCGAAGAGGTAGAGGGTGGGCTCAGCCACGGCGTTGCCGCCTCGCCTCGTAGAGCAGCAGCGCGGCTGCGACGCTGACGTTCAGCGATTCGACGCCGCCGTAGAGCGGGATCGAGATCGCGTCGTCGCAGGTGCGGCGCACGAGCGGGCGCAGGCCTTTGCCCTCGGCGCCGAGGACGAACACCGCGCCGCCGGAGAGGTCGGCCTGCCACAGCGAGGTCTCCGCCTCGCCTGCTGCCCCCCAGATCCACAGGTGGGGGCCTTTGATCTCGCCAAGGTAACGCGCGAGGTTCTTCACTACGGCGACACGAACGTGCTCGACGGCGCCGGCCGAGGCGCGCACGACCGCAGGCGTGATCCGCGCCGAGTTGTGCGCCGGGAGAACGACGCCGTCGGCGCCCGCGCCCTCGACGCTGCGGATCACCGCGCCCAGGTTCCGTGGGTCGGTCACGGAGTCGAGGACGGTGAGCAGCGGCGCGGGCCCGACCGCGAGCTCGTGGGCGTCCGCGTAGCGGTAGGGCTCGACACGCGCGACGACGCCCTGGTGATCCTGCGTGCCGGCTTCCGCCGTGAGCTCGCGTTCGAGCTTGATCTGGACGCGCGGCCCGTCTTCGCCGAGCCACGGCTCCGCTTTCAGCGCCCGTTGCGTCGCCAGCAGCTCGAGCACCTCGCGCTGCCCGCGCAGCGCCTCGCGAACGGGGCGCCGTCCGTAGACGAGCTCAGAGGTCACCCTGCTGACCATCCGCGCCGACAGATCACGGCGCTTGCGACACAAGAACGTGCGTTGGACGGCCGCACAGGCAAAGCCTGCACGGCCTCTGTGGTCGGCGCTGCCAAGTCAGCGCCTTGGCACGAGCTGGTACCCCGGCTCGGCGTCCACGTCGCGGACCTCCCAGCCGGCCTCGGCGATCTCGTCGCGCAGGCGGTCGCTCGTCGCGAAGTCCTTCTGCGCCCGCGCCTCGAGTCGGGCGCGGGCGAGCTCCTCGAGCTCCGTCGGAGCCGACTCGGCTTCCGCGAGCGACTCGAGCCCGAACAGTTCGAGCCCGCGCCGAAGCAGGGCGTGGTCGCGCCACCCGTGCATCACGGCGAGCGCGTCTGGCGTGTTGAAGTCGTCGTCGAGCGCCGCGGCGAACGCCTCCCAGTCGCCCCCCGACTCGGAGGGGCCCCGGAACACGTTGCGGAAGCTCTCCGCCTGCGCCGCCGCCTGCTGCAGCACTTCGTCCGAGTAGTCGATCGGCTTGCGCCAGTGTCCGCCCAGGAAGTAGACGAGCAGCGTCTCGCGTCCCCAGGTGTCGAGCGCCTCCAGCAGCGAGACGATGTTGCCCAGCGACTTCGACATCTTCTCGCCGGCGAGCCGCAGCATCCCGTTGTGCATCCAGAGTTGCGCGAACTCGTGGCCGAGCGAGCGCGACTGGGCGATCTCGTTCTCGTGGTGCGGGAAGACGAGGTCGATCCCGCCGCCGTGGATCTCGAAGACCGGCCCGAGGTGCGCCTCCGCCATCGCCGAGCACTCGATGTGCCAGCCGGGCCGTCCTCGGCCCCACGGCGACTCCCACCACGTGTCCTCGCCCTCCTTGTGCGCCTTCCAGAGGGCGAAGTCGCGCGGGTCCTCCTTCAGCTCGTCCGCCTCGGCCTCCTCCGAGGGATTCCTCGTCGCCTCCTCGTCCCCGTGGCGGCCGGAGAGCTTGCCGTAGTCGGGGAACGTCGCGACACGGAAGTAGACGTCGCCGCCGGCGGGGTAGGCGTGGCCGCCTTCGATCAGCTGCTCGATCATCGCCACGATCTCTGGGATCGTCTCGGTCGCCTTCGGCTCGACGTCCGGCCGGCCGAGACCGAGGCCGCTCGTGTCGTCGACGTACCACCCGCTCGCGGCCGCGGCGAGACGGGCGCTCTCGCCGGGCGCGGCCGCGTAGATCTTGTCGTTGATGTCGGTGATGTTCTCGACGAGCGTCACGTCGTAGCCGCTTCGCTCGAGCCAGCGCTTCAGCCAGAGCGAGATCACGAACGGCCGTGCGTTCCCGATGTGGATGCGCTGGTAGACGGTCGGGCCGCAGAAGTACATCCGGACCGGGCCGGGTGGTGGTGGCAGCTTCTGTAGCCGCCGCGTCGCGGTGTCATAGAGCTGCATCGAGCCTCCGCAGGGTCTCCTCCTTGGGCAGGGCCGCGATGACTGTCCAGAGCTCGGGGCCGCGCTCGCGTCCGGTCAGCGCCAGGCGCAGCGCGCGCAGGTCGCCGCCGACGGCCTTGAGCTCGCGCAAGAGCTCCTTCGGGTCGGCGTTGCCGTTCGCGCGCTCGAGCAGCTCCCGAAACCGTCGAATTGTCGCCTCTGATCCTGGAACGCGTAGCGTGGCCGGCCCCAGGATCACGGCCGCGTAGTCGCGCGCCTCGTTCAGGTCGCGCGCGCCTCGCAGCGCCGGAGCGAGCTCGACCGGTGCGCCTACGCGCGCCGCCAGCTCCTCGTCGTCCAGCGCGCCGATCGCCTCGATCGCCAGGCGCCGGATGCGCGGCAGGTCGTAGTGCACGTCGTGCCTCGGCACGCCGAGCTCCTCCAGGTACGCGCGCACCGCCTCCGCGGGGATTCCGCCCTCGCGCAGGGACGCAACGGTCGCGCCCTCCGCACGCTTGGACAGCTTCTTGCCGTCCTCGCCGAGGATCAGCCCGTGGTGGTCGAACTCGGGCGGCGTCGCCCCGAGCGCCTCGAACAGCCGCCGGTGCAGCTCCTCGTTCGGCCGGTGGTCGTTCCCGCGGACGACGTGCGTGATGCCGAAGTCCACGTCGTCGACCACGCTCGCGAGGTGGTACGTGGGCGTGCCGTCGTCGCGGACGAGCGTCGTGCCGTCAAACCGCTCGCCGAGCCGTGCGGCAGCCTCGAGGTGCCGTTCGCGCCGCTCGCTCTGCCGCACCGGGCCCTCGTCCCACTCGATCCCGAGCCATTCGAGGTCGCGCAGCAGCTCATCCTCGCCGCCGGGGATGTTGCGCGCAGGGTCGGTGTCGTCGATCCGCAGCAGCATCCAGCCGCCCAGCGAGCGGTTGGCGACCGCGCTGAGCGCGTTGCCGACGTGCAGCGAGCCCGTCGGGCTGGGTGCGAAGCGGGTGCGCCTCATGACGCGGAATCTAGCGCCCTGGGCGATAGGCGAGCGCGGCCGCGAGCACGGGATCCTTGCCGCGGAAGAAGGCGCGGGAGCCGAGCGGCACCGTGAGCTTCGGTTCGATCGCGACGCGCTGGTCGGTGGCGAAGCTCTTCTGCCAGTACCTCCCGGCGACCTCGACGTTGAGGCCTGCGGTCGGGAGGTCGACCCCGGCCGCGTCGCCGTAGAGGTTCGGGCTGCCGCCGGAGGTCTCGCCGATAAAGACCGCCCTCGTCTTGCGCTCGAGCTCGGTGATGAAGTTCTGCGCCGCCGAAAACGTGCTGCGCGAAATCAGGACGACGAGCCGGCCGCGCCGGTTGACCGACTTCGAGCGCAGTGCGCGCAGGAGGTCGACGTAGGTGTGGTTGTCGCCGCCGGGGTTGAGCCGCACGTCCACGATCACCCGGCGAACCTTCTTGCGCTTCGCCAGCCGCAGGACCTGGCGACCCTCGGCGAAGGTCGACCCGAGGGTGAAGTTGTAGCCGACGAACACCGCGCGGCCACTGGCGATCGTGGTCACGTAGTGGTCCTGGCCACGGCGGCGCAGGTACAACGGCGCCGGTCGCCGCGGGAGCGCGTAGACGAACCCCGGGAACGCCGGCTCCATCAGGCGCAGGTACCGCGCCGCCGTGACCGGTGCGAGCGTGACGTCGGTCGCAGCGGCACCCGGCTTCTGCAAGGTGAACCGCGCGGGGCCCGTGCCGCCGCGCAGGCCGAGGCCGTGCAGCACCTCGGTGGTGAGCATGAAGCTCATGAAGCGGTCGGTCCGCGTCGCCTCGTTGTCGCGAGGGACGAGCGGCCGTACCTGCTGCTCGAGCGCGTCCGCGGAGAGGCCGTCGATCGCGAGCAGCTTCGAGCCGACGAGCGAGCTGTGGCCCGGCGCCGCGACCACAAAGAGACCGTCGCTGAACTTGTAGAGGTAGAGCGGGAAGAGGTGCAGCACGCGCCGGTGCGACGAGTCGAGCGGGAAGATCCCGGAGTGCCCGTCGCGCTCGCCCAGCAGGCACGTAAAGCGCATCAGCTCGACGAGCAACTGGTCGGGCGAAAGCATCGGCGCGCGGGCGGCCAGGTTGTCGGCAGCCGCCTGGAAGGCGGGCCCCGGGGTCGCGTGGAACGGGCTCGGGTGGATCTCCTGGATGCGCTGCATCAACATCCGGACGTCGTCGGCCGCCGTCGTGGCGGCGGGGTTCGCGCGCTGGGCCGCGCCGGCTGCGACGGCCACAGCCGCTGCGAGAATCGCGAGCAAGATCCGGTGCACGAGGCAGACTTTACCAATACTAAAATCCGTTTGCCTAGACTTACATCGTGACGACAGCTCCCCAGACCGAACTCAGAATCGGCTCGCGGCTGCGGGCACGGCGGCTCGAACTCGGGCTCACAATCGCCGAGGTCGCCGAACGGGCCGGGCTCACGGCGGGGTTCATCAGCCAGCTCGAGCGCGACCTCACCTCCGCCTCGCTGTCGTCGCTGTACCGCATCTGCGCGGTGCTCGGGATCCGGGTCGGGAACCTCGTCGACGACGTTCCCTCGGGCCGGCTGATCCGGCGCGAGGAGCAGGCACGGCGCTCGCTCGCGATGGGCGACGCCGAGCATCTGCTGTTGAGCTCGCGCGACGAGCGGCGCTTCCACGTGACCGAGTCGCACATCCCGCCGGGTGGCAGCGCCGGCGAGGAGCTCTACACCCTCCCGGCCGACGTCGAGCTCGTCTACGTGCTGCGTGGGTCGCTAGAGCTGCGGGTCGGCGACGAGACGCATGTGCTCGAGGAAGGCGACACCTTCAGCTACTCGCCGCGCGACCCGCACACCTGGCGCAACCCGTCCGGCACGGACGAGGCAGTCGTCCTGTGGACCGCGCTCCCTAACCCGTACGCGGCCTGACCAGGAGGGCTTGGCGAAACGACGGCTGTGCCGCCGGAACGCGCTGCTCGCCCCGATGCTGCGTCCTCAGTCGCACCCGTAGCCTCCGGCTACGGGCACTCCCTGCGTCCTTGCCTCGGAACGACCATCGCGCCCCGGCGACGAGCGGAGTTCCGCCAATCCCTCCTAGAGCTCGATCGAGTAACCGACGTCGATCGGGTTCGGAGGGAACGGCACGACCCGCGTCTCTCCGTTCTCCTGCCAGCCGAGCCGCTCGTAGAAGCGCCGCGCGCGATCGTTGCGCTCGAGCACCCAGAGGTGGCAGCGCGTCCCGCCGGCGGCGCGCTGTCGCGCAAGCACCTCGTCGTGGAGGCTGCGGCCGACGCCGCGGCTCCACCACTCTGGCACGACGTAGAGCCCGTCCAGCCACTCGGCGCGTGCGCCGGCAACCCCGACGGCCGTCCCGTCCTCCTCGCAAACGAGCACGGAGACCGAGGGGTCGTCCAGGAAGCTCTGCCAGCGCTGGATGATCTCGCCCATTGGGAACGGGTAGAGCTCGGGCGGGAAGATGTGCGCGTTTGCGGTGAGTGACGCGTCGCGCTGGATCGCCGCGAACGTCTCGGCCTCGTCCGGCCACGCCTCCCTGATCAACGGCCGTGGCGCTCGATGAAGTCGAGCACCCGCCCCCACGCGTCCTCCGAGGCCGCGGCGAACTCTTCCTGCTTGCGGTCGAAAAAGCTGTGCGGCGCGCCCTCGTACACCACGAGCTCGTGCTCGACACCGGCGTCCGCAAGCGCCCGCTCGAACGCCTCGTTCTGGTCGGCCGTGATGTTCTGGTCGGCGCCTGCCTGCAAGGCGAGGATCGGCGCCTCGATCTGCCCGGCGAGCTGCTCGGGCCCGGGCTTGCCGTCGGCCGACCTGCCCGGACGGCCGTAGAAGCCGATCGCGCCGGTGAGGCCGTGACCGGAGGCCGCGGCGAGCCACGAATGGCGCCCGCCCATGCAGAAGCCGACGGTGAAGAGAGAGCGGACGCCGAGCGAGCGCAGATGCTCGACCGCGGCGCGTACGTCCTGCTGGATCTCCTCGGGCGTCACGGCCTCGACGTGCGGCCCGCGGTCGAAGTCGTCGCCCCGCTTCTCGGCGCCGGCGGTGCGGCCGAAGTAGTCGAACGCGAGCGCCGTGTAGCCGCGCTCGGCGAAGCGCAGGGCCAGCTCCTCGTAGAAGCGGTACAGCCCCCGCACATCGGGGAGGATCACCACACCGGTCTCGGACGGCTCCTCGGGAGTCGCGAGGAACGCGGCGAAGCGGTTGCCGTCGGACGCCTTCAGCACGAGGTCGTCGTGCGAGACGGCGGCGCCCGAGATGACCGGAATGGGCGGCGAGGAGTCGGACTCGAAGCACACGGCCGGGGCGGAGTCTAGGGTCTCGCGCGTGAGGGAGGCGCTCCTGCGCTGGTACGGCGAGCACGGCCGCGACCTGCCCTGGCGACGGACGCGCGACCCCTACGCGATTCTCGTCTCGGAGGTGATGCTGCAGCAGACGCAGGCCTCACGGATCGTGCCGCGCTGGCTCGCCTGGCTCGAGCGCTGGCCATCGGTGGAGTCACTGGCGGCGGCGCCTACGGCCGACGTGATCCGCGAGTGGCAGGGGCTCGGCTACAACCGGCGCGCGGTCAGCCTGCAGCGGGCGGCGGAGGTCGTGGCGGAGCGCGGCTGGCCCGACGACCTGACTGAGCTGCCGGGCGTCGGGCGCTACACCGCCGACGCCGTTGCCTGCTTCGCCTTCGGCCGCGACGTGCTGCCGGTGGACGTGAACGTGCAGCGGGTGCAGGAGCGCAGCGGCGGGACCTTCGACCACACGTGCGCGCAGGCGCTGATGGACCTCGGCGCGACGGTGTGCATCGCGCGGGTACCGCGCTGTGTCGAGTGCCCCCTCGCCGACGCGTGCCCGTCTCGCGGCAAGCGCTTCGAGCCCGAGCGCAAGCAGGGCCCCTTCGAGGGGTCGTTCCGCCAGCGCCGCGGCGCAGCCCTACGCGCGCTGCTGAACGGCGTCGATCCCGGCGACGAGGAAGCCGTCGCAGCGCTGGCCGCCGACGGGCTCGTGCCCTAGCTCGCCGCGGGGTGACGCATCCACACGTTCGGCTCGCGGTAGCTGCCGCGGTCCCGCTCGCGGTCGATCTCGACCGGAACCAACGCGCCTTCGACCACGTAGCTACCGCTCTCGGGGAACTCGAGGCCGCACCACTCCTCCAGCTCTGCGACCGTGCCTTCGGAGACCAGCGAGTCGGGCGCGAGGCCCACGATCTCCGCCCCCGCGCGCTCGTGTGCGCGCAGCCACGGGTCGAACAGCAGCCCGTCGTCGCGCCGCCACTCGATGTAGCGCTCGATCGGCGTCAGCGGGTAGCGGTCCTTGAGCGTCGGCCGCACGGGCGCGAACAGATCCCAACCGCGCGAGCCCGCGAGGCCGCGCATGTGCTCGAGCATCACCTTCGACAGCCCGCCACCCTGGTGGTCGGGGTCGATCAGGATCGCGAGCGCGCAAAGGCGGTCGGGCTCGCCGTCTCCGAACCCGTTCGTGAAGGCGTCGCGCCAACCCGGCGGGAGCCCCGAGACCGGGATCGAGTTTCCCTCCGCCAGGACGCGGCCGTCGTCGTCGACGAGCGCGAACTGGAAGTCCGGGCGCTCCTCGTAGAGCCGCCCCCAGTAGGCGTTCGAGATCGCGTCGTGGAAGACGATCTCCGGCCAGGCACGACGCAGCTGCTGGAAGGCCTCGCTCCCGCGGATCTCCGGCGAGACCGGGACGATCTTCACGTCAGCAGAGCGACAGCGACCGCGGCGAGGCCTTCACGACGGCCGGTGAAGCCGAGGCGGTCGGTCGTGGTCGCGCGGACGGCGATCAGGCCGGCCTCGACGCCCATCGCCTCGGCAAGGCGCGCCCGCATCGCTCCGCGGACGGGCGCGATCCGCGGATCCTCGCCGACGAGCACGCAGTCGGCGTTCGCGAGCTCGAAGCCGGCCTCGCGAACCTGCGCGTAGGCGCGCGAGAGCAGGTCAAGCGACGACGCGCCCTCCCACTTCGGCTCACCCGGCGGGAAGAGCGAGCCGATGTCACCCATCCCGGCCGCGCCCAGGAGGGCATCGATCAGCGCGTGCGCGATCACATCGCCGTCGGAGTGGCCGGCGAGCCCGCGGTCGGACTCGAGCTCGACGCCGCCGAGCACGAGCGGCACGCCCTCGACCAGCGCATGCGCATCGACGCCCAGGCCCACCCTCATCGCATGACCTTGTCGAAATCGCGGGCGAGCTTCGGCAGGAGCGCCTGCCAGACGACGCTCTCGACCACGAGCAGCACGAAAGCGGCGAGGAACAGCCAGTGCCCGACGGACGGCGAGCCGAAGGCGGCGAAGGCGAGCGCGAGGCCGACCACGATCCACGCGACAGCGCGCTCGACAACCAGCAGCCACAACGCACGTGACGCCTCCTCGTCCTGCCGGCGGAGCCGCCGCGCCATCCGCACGAGCCACGCGATCCCGCCGACCGCGAACGCAGCGCCGACGGCCAGCAGGACGACGTCGCCGGGGCTCACTCCTCCGCCACCCAGCTCTCGACGAGCGCGAGGTCGTCGGTGTCGGTCACCTTGAGCAGCCGTGGATCGCCCTCGACCCATTTCACGCGGCCGCCCTGCGCTTCCACGAGCGAGGCGCAGTCCGTCGCCGACGCGACGTCGCCCACAACCGCCCGCCGCAGTACCTCTGCCACGAACGCCTGCGGGGTCTGCACCGCGACGAGATCCTCCCGCGGCACGGTCTCCAGGACGCGGTCGCCCTCCACGCGCTTGACCGTGTCCGCGAGCGGAACGGCCGGAACCACCGCGTCCCAGCCCTCGGAGAGGGGCGCGAGCACTCGCTCGGTCACCTCCTCGGGCAGCAGCGGCCGGGCCGCGTCGTGAACGAGCACCGCCGCAGCATCGTCGGGCACATCCTCCAGCGCGAAGCGCACCGACTCCGATCGCGACGCGCCCCCGGTCACCACCGAGTGCACCTTCGTCGCCACGATCTCCTCCGCTACCAGGATCGAGGGCTCCTCCCAGTCAGGAGGAGCCGCGATCACGATCCGGTCGATCCAGTCCGAGTTCTCCAGCCGCTCGAGGCTCTCCGCGAGCAGCGGCCGACCGCCGAGACGCGCGAACGCCTTCGGCCGATCGGAGCCGAGCCGCTCGCCGCGTCCTGCCGCGGCCAGAACGGCCCAAACGCTCATGAGCTAGGCCGTTGCCGGAACCTTGGCGGTGGTCTTCTTGCCGCCCCGGGCGAGTACGCCGTCGAGCCACTCGGCGGCCTCTTCCTCGTCCATGTCCTTGGCGTACATGAGCTCGCTGGCGAGGATCTTCTTCGCCTTCACGAACATCTGCTTCTCGCCGGTCGAGAGCCCCTTCTCGTGGTCGCGGAGCGAGAGGTTCCGCACCACCTCGGCGAGCTCGAAGATATCGCCGGTCTTCATCTTGTCGCGGTTGTGCTTGAAGCGGCGGTTCCAGTTCTTGGGCATCGTCGTGCCGTTGCCCGTCAGGGCCTTGAGCACCTTCGAGACCATCTGCTCGTCGATGACCTTCCGCAGTCCGCAACGGTCGGCGTTGTCGGTTGGGACGTTCACCGTCATGTCGTTGTGCAGGATCTTGATCGTCAAGTATTCGCGCTTCTCCCCGAGCACCTCGCGCGACTCCTTCTTGACCACCGTTCCTGCCCCGTGGTGTGGATACACCACCTTGTCACCGACCTTGTACAACGCCTAGCCTCCCGTGTCGTCGTGGCTTTCCGTAGCGACGCCGGCGGGTTCTGCTTCCGCCGGCGAACCCTGGAAGGGTAGCAAAAATCGCTGGAAACGGCCACTTTTTGCGGAAAAGTCCTGCTCAGAGCTAGATCTGCAGGTAGCGGTCGACCAGGTTGTGCTCCTGGAGCCGCCTCAGGCCCTCCCTGATCTCGCGCGCGCGGACGCTGCCGACGCCCTCCACCGCCTCGAGCTCCCGCTGCGAGGCCCGCACGACGCCGTCCAATCCGTCCAGCGTTGCCACTACTCGTTTCACCACGCCGTCGGGCAGGCGGGGGATGTGCGAGAGCACGCGGTAGCCGCGCGGCGCGACCGAGTGGTCGAGCGGATTCACCGTGGCGGGGTAGCCGAGCACCGCGAGCAGCTCGAACTCGAGCAGCTGGTTGTAGGGCAGGCCGGCCAGCGCCTCGAGGCCCTCCTGCGTGCGCTCGGCGCCGCCCTCGGCGTGGTAGTCGTAGACGAGTGCGGCCTTCTCGTCCGGCACGTCGGCGACGAGCTCCTCGAGCTGCATCCGGATCAGCCGGGCCTCCTCGCCGAGCTCGACGCACGCCCGCTCGATCTCCTCGGCCATTCGCGTCGTCAGCTCCGCGCGCTGCACCGTGACGAGCACGTCGTCGAGCATGACCGCGTTCTGGAACTCGAGCGCAGTCAGGCGCGTCAGCACCTGCTCGAGCCGGGCGCGGTAGGTCTCCAGTGTCGCCAGCGCCTGGTTCGTCTTCGCGAGCACGTCCGCGATCGGCTCCAGCTGGTAGCGGCTGTGCCCGACGAAGACGGTCACCGTCTCGCGCTGCTGCGAGATCGAGATCACGAGCGCCTCCGTCTGCTTCGCGACGCGCTCGGCCG
Organism: uncultured Actinomycetes bacterium; assembly: GCA_963719275.1. Classification (GTDB taxonomy): domain Bacteria; phylum Actinomycetota; class Thermoleophilia; order Gaiellales; family Gaiellaceae; genus AC-32. The sequence continues at coordinate 183,063 of CAVRBT010000006.1, forward strand.
TGCGGTGGCGCGTTCCGGTCTCGTTGGACGGGATCGTCGGGTCCGGCATCAGCTGCACGTTCGCGTGCGCGAGCCTTGACACCGACTCGTTGACGATGATCGCGCCGTCCATCTTCGCCACTTCGTAGAGCAGCTGCGGCCTGAACTGGGCGTCGAGCTGAATCCCGCCGCTGAAGAGGAACGCGAGCTCCTTCGGGTCGCCGATCACGATCAGCGCGCCCTCGCGCGAGCGGATGATGTCATCGATCGCCGAGCGCAGGTCGGTGCCGGGGGCGATCCGCGCTACGGCGGCGAGGATCTTGGGGTCGAGGCGCGGATCGTGCTGCGTCGGCTGGCGGACGATGCCGAGCGGCGGCGGGATCCGCGGGCTGGTCCTATCCTCCCTCGGCTCGCTCTGCATCGATTCCCGCCTTCGCTGCCTGCTTCAGCGTCTCCGCCTCGATTACGCGCAGTTTGCCACGAGCCGGAGTTCCCGCCGGAGCGACTGCGGCTGCGAGGCCGAGTTTCGCGCACTCCTGGAGGCGCCGCTCCGACTGCGTCGCGGGCCGAAGGCGGCCGGTGAGGCCCACCTCGCCGAAGGCGGCCGTGCCCGCCTTGACCGGAGCGCCCTTGGCCGCGGAAACGATTGCCAAAGCGATCGCGAGGTCGGCTCCCGGCTCGTCGATGCGGACGCCGCCGGCCACATTGACGAACACGTCTGCCTGCCCGAGAGCGATCCGCGCGTGCCGGGAGAGGACGGCGACGATCATCGCGAGGCGCTTGGGGTCGACCCCGGTGCCGACACGCCGCGGCATCGCCAGGTCGGTTGGCGCGACGAGCGCCTGGATCTCGAGCAGCAGCGGCCGCGAGCCCTCGAGTACGCACCCGACCGCGGCGCCGATCTCGCCCTCGACCGTGCGGCCGAAGAGCTCCGACGGCTCGGGCACGCCGACGAGGCCGGTGCCGGTCATCTCGAAGACGGCGAGCTCGTTAGTCGAACCGAAGCGGTTCTTCGACGCGCGCAGGACGCGGTGCTCGTGGTAGCGGTCGCCCTCGAACTGGAGCACGCAGTCGACGAGGTGCTCGAGCACGCGCGGCCCGGCGACCGCGCCGTCCTTCGTCACGTGCCCGACGAGGATCGTCGCGACGCCGGCCTCCTTCGCCACGCGCAGCAGCCGCGCCGCAGACTCGCGCACCTGGCCGACCGACCCGGGCGCGGAGCCGAGCTCCGACGAGTAGAGCGTCTGCACCGAGTCGATCACGCAGACCTCCGGCCGCTCCTGCTCGAGGGTCGCGCAGACCACCGCGAGCTCGGTCTCCGCGAGGATCTCGACCTGCTCCGCGCCGCCGAGCCGCGCGGCCCGCAGCTTCACCTGCGCCGACGACTCCTCGCCCGTGACGAGCACCGCGCGGCGTTCCTTCGAGATGGCTGCGAGGGCGCTCAGCAGCAGCGTCGACTTGCCGACTCCAGGCTCGCCGCCGACGAGCACGAGCGAGGCCGGGACGAGCCCGCCACCGAGAACGCGATCGAGCTCTGCGACCCCGGTCGGGATGCGCTCGGCCTCCTCGGCCTTGACGTCGACGAGGCGCAGCGTCGGCTTCGCGCAGGTTGCCGCGGCGGCCGCGGGTGCCTCCTCGACGAGCGTCCCGAACTCACCACACTGCGGACATTTGCCGAACCAACGCCCGGCCGAGTAGCCGCAGTCGGTGCACGCAAACTTGATCGCAGGCTTCGCCACCTAGCGCCCCTTCGAGTGATGGTGCCCCGGCTCTCGGTCGCTAGCACCAGGCCACGGGCCGCGCTCGGCCGCGGCGCAGGCTGGCAACCTGCGCAAGGGCGAGGGTGGCTCGTGGCGCAGCGTGATAGCGGGCAAGAGGCAGGCTTCCATTGCTCGGAGGGGGACTACATCGTAGGAGCGCCCGCGGACGGGGACTGTCACGAAAGCGTGACGATGCAGGCATCGTGCGAGGAGCGCGCGATCGTCCTGCGCCAGCGCACGCGGCCGCCGCGGTCGAGCAGGCAGAGCGTGCCGGTGCCCAGGCCCGGCGTGACGACCCAGCCGTGAGCCTGCTGCACGTTGTACGACTCGGCCGGGATCGTCGTCGTCCGCAGGCGCCGGCCGTCGACGCGGTGGACGCGCAGCTTCCCGCTTTCTCCGCTGGCCACGTAAACGAGCTCGCCCCGGAACGTGAAGTGCTGCGGCGGCTCGTCGGCGGCCAGCCCCCTCAGCAGCCTGCCGCTGCAGGCGGCGTAGATCGCGACCTGCTCCCGGTCCCCGGAGCTGACCCAGACCCGCTTTCCGCCGGGCGCCCAGCCGACGTCGTGCGCGAGGAAGGGCGGCTCGAACCGCCGCACGAGGCGAGGCCGCGTGCGCATCGAGACGTCGACCACCGCGACCCGCTCGGCCTTCGCGCCGAGCGAAACCCAGAGCGTCCGTCCGGCGGGGTCGATCGTGACGTGCCGGGCGAGCGCGCCGACCGCGGCGCGGCCGACGACGACTCCCCGGAGAACGTCGAGCACCGCGACCTCGCCGCGCGTCGCGTCGCTTACGTACGCATGGCGCCCGTCCGGGTGCCCGGCCGTGTAGCGCGGCTCGCCGAAGCCGTGGAGCACGTGCTCCACCTCCAGCGTCCCGGAGCGAACGAGCGAGACCGCCCCGAGCTCGGAGTGGGCAACGACGGCCATCGTCCCGACGGCCTCGATGCTGCGCGGCTTCGGCAGTGTCCGGACATAGCGCCGGACGCGGCCGCTCGGGAGCTCGACCGCGACCAACCGTGCCTCCTCGTCCGCGGTGACCAGCGCGGCCTCGACGCCCGCCAGCCGCGCCAGCGCGCTCGGCGCGGCCACCAGGGAGGCCGCGGACGCGATGAAGGCTCGTCGGTCCATCCGCACCGATTACGACGTCGGCGACTCGCGAGGTCCCGCAGCGGGGACGTAGCCGGGCTCGGGGGCCGGACGGCGCCGCCTGCCCGCTCCCGCCGAGACGACCAGCAGGCCGCACAGCACGAGCGCGACGCCGCCGAGTTGCAGCGCCGACGGCGACTCGTCGAGGATCGCCCACGCGAAGAGCACCGACAGCACCGGCTGGAAGGTCAGCAGCACCGAGGTGAGCGCGGCCGGGAGCCGCGGGAGCGTGATCGAGATCAACAGCCAGCCGAGTGCCTGTGAGGTCCACGCGAGCACGAACAGGTAACCCTGCGCCCGCAGGTCCGGCGTCAGGTCGAGGTCGCCGATCACCAGGCCGATCGGGATGGACACGAGGCCGGAGACGAGGGTCGCGTCGAAGAGCGGGCCCGCCGGGCGCCGCACATCGCGGTTCCCCTCGCGCAGCGCCAGCAGGAACGCGGAGTACGCGAGCGCGGTGACGATCCCGTACGCGACCCCGAGGCCCGGATTGCGGCCGTACGCGCCGTGCTCGAAGGCGCCCGAGATCAGCACGACGCCGACGAGGGCTACGGGAATCGCAACCAGCGAGCGGTTCGAGGGCCGCTCGCGCAGGATCAGCCACGCGAGCACGCCGACGAGCACGACCTGCAGGTTCCCGAGCACGGTCGCGAGCCCGGCGCCCACTTGCTCGATCCCCTCGTGCCACGCGATCAGGTCGATGGCGAAGAAGACGCCGGCGAGCCACGCGAGCGCCCGCTGCTTCAGCGGCCGCGCGCCGTAGCGGCGCCGCTCGAGCCACGCGAGCGGCCAGAGGATCGGCAGCGCATAGAGGCAGCGGAGGACGGCGCCGGTGGAGGGCGAGACGTGCGCGACGCGGAAGAGGATCCCGGAGAACGAGATCGCGAGCGCGCCTGCGAGCGCGACCACGATCGGCCGATCGTGCAGCGGGTCGATCACGCCGCGAGGCTAGCGACCCGGCGCTGTCGGTAACGCGGGCTCGTCGTGGGTGCCGCCGCGCTCGACCTCCTGGATGATCATGCGGTCGGTCAACCACTCGACTGGCGCGCGGTCGTCGGTCAGCGGGCTCCCGTGGGGGCGCACCGGCGCGAGGCGGTCGCGGAAGAGCGGCAGCAGGAGCCGGAGCTTCCCGCGCGCGCGGCCGGCGCGCTGTTCCAGCTCCGCCCTCGTCACCGGCTCGCGCAGCGCGAAGAGGACGTCGTTGTAGCGCAGCGCGCGCCAGCGCCAGGCCTGCGGGAACGCCGTCAGCAGCGTCGTCCCGACGGCGTCGGAGAGCTTGCGGTCGCCGGGGGTGGCGGCGACGTTCAGCGCGACCATTCCGCCCCGCCGCAGATGCTCGCGCGCGAGCCGGAAGAACTCGCTCGTCGCGAGGTAGAACGGGACGTACGGCTGGCGATAGGCGTCGACGACGATCAGGTCGTAGCGCTTGTGCGTCCGCTCCAGGAACGGCCGGCCATCCGCGGCGATCAGACGCATCCTCGGGTTGTCGCCGGCGCCGAACCAGCGGCGCGCGACGGTGTTCAGCTCGGGGTCGAGCTCGACCCCGTCGATCGCCGTCCCCGGGTAGTACCGCCCGTACGCGCGGCCGATCGTCCCGCCCGCGTTGCCGATCACGAGCATTTCCTGCGTCGGCCGTTCGAGCAGCGGCGGCAGCATCAGGAAGAGGTCCCAGTAGCGGCCGGTGAGCACGGTATGGGGGCGCCAGGTCGAGTGGCTGACGACACCCTCGTTCAGCTCGAGGTCGCGGCCGCCGTTGCCGTCGGAGACCACGCGGATGTACTGATACTCGGACTCCGTCTCGAAGAGCGCGCTCTTGACCGCTGCGGGCGGAATCGCCAGCAGGGCGGCGGCCGCCACCGGTGCCAGCACCCACGCGCGGCCGGCAAGCAGCGCGGAGCCGAGGGCGACGCACGCCGCGGTGGCGACGATCGTCCGCTGCGTGCCGATCCACGGGATCAGGACGAGCGCCGCGAGAAAGGTCCCGGCGAGGCTGCCGGCGGTCGACAGGGCATACAGCCGCCCCGCGACGCGCCCGGCCTCCTCCACGGTCTGCAGCCCGAGCCGCACGAGGAACGGCGCCGCCGCGCCGAGCGCGGTCACCGGCACCGCGAACAGCGCGAGCGCGGCGAAGAAAGACCCGACGACCGACCCGACCGCGACCGAGTCCACGCCCTCGACCGCCCAGCGCAGCAGCGGACGCGCGGCGAACGGCGTCACCGCGAGCGCCGCTGCCGCGACGAGCAGGATCGCCGCCAGCACCCGCGGCTCCGGCCGCCGGTCGGCCAGCCGGCCCCCGAGCCAGTAGCCGAGCGCGAGGTACGCGAGCGTCAGCCCGATGATGTTCGCCCAGACCACCGTCGAGGCGCCGAAGTAGGGCGCGAGCAGGCGCGAGGCCGAGATCTCCGTCGAGAGGGTGGCGCCTCCGACCAGGAACGCGACGAGACCGAGCCTCACAGGCGAGGTTCTAGCGCACGACGAGCTACGGCGGCCGGCCGACGAAGAACCTCTCCGGCCTTCAGCGCCGGATCGCGCTACTCGGTGGGCTCGTTCGGCTCGTCGTCGGCCGAGTCGACCGGCTCGTCCGGGGGAACCGTGACCTTCTCGGGCGTGATCTCGCCCGGGATGACCGTGATGTCCACCTCGTCGTCGTTCTTGCGGTCGACCAGGATCGTCGAGCCGGGCCCGAGCTCGCGCCCGAGCACGAAGTCGGCCAGCGGGTCCTCGATGTGGCGCTGGATCGCGCGGCGGAGCGGGCGGGCGCCCATCGTCGGATCGTAGCCCTTCTCGACCAGCAGCTCCTTCGCGCCCTCGGTGAGCTCGATCGCGGCCTCGTGCTCGCCCATCTGCTCGCGCAGCCGCTTCATCATCAGGTCGACGATCGTCATGATCTCGTCCTTCGTCAGCTTGTGGAAGACGATCACCTCGTCGATCCGGTTCAGCAGCTCGGGCCGGAAGACCTTCTTCAGCTCGCCCATGATCCGGTCCTTCATCTCCTCGTAGGAGAGGCCGGAGTCGTCGCCGACCGAGAAGCCGAGCGTCTGGTTCTTCGAGATCGTGGCGGCGCCGATGTTCGAGGTCATGATCACGATCGTGTTGCGGAAGTCGACCTTGCGGCCCTGGGCGTCGGTCAGCTTCCCGTCCTCCAGGATCTGGAGCAGGATGTTGAAGACGTCCGGGTGGGCCTTCTCGACCTCGTCGAGCAGCACGACCGAGTACGGCTTGCGGCGCACGGCCTCGGTGAGCTGGCCGCCCTCGTCGTAGCCGATGTAGCCCGGGGGCGAGCCGACGAGCCGGGACACGGAGTGCTTCTCCATGTACTCCGACATGTCGACCTGGATCATCGCGTCCTCGTCGCCGAACAGGAACTCGGCGAGCGTGCGCGCCAGCTCCGTCTTCCCGACGCCTGACGGCCCGAGGAAGATGAACGAGCCGGTCGGGCGCTTCGGGTCCTTGATGCCCGCGCGCGCACGGCGGATCGACTTGGAGACGGCGACGATCGCCTCCTCCTGGCCGATCACGCGCTTGTGCAGCTCGTCCTCCATGCGGATCAGCTTCTGCGACTCGGCCTCGGTCAGCTTGAAAACCGGGATGCCCGTCCACATCGAGACGATGTCGGCGATCTCCTCCTCGCCGATCTCGGGCTGCTCGCCCGTGCCTTCCTCGGCGCGCCAGTTCTCCTCGAGCTCGCGCTTCTTCTGCGTCAGCTTGCGCTCCTTGTCACGCAGCGACGCGGCCTTCTCGAACTCCTGGGCCTCGATCGAGCCTTCCTTGTCCTTGCGCACCTTCTCGATCTCGTCCTCGAGCTCGCGGTAGCGCGGCGGCGCGCTCATGGTCTTGATGCGCATGCGCGAGGCCGCCTCGTCGATCAGGTCGATCGCCTTGTCGGGCAGGTGGCGGTCCTGAATGTAGCGGTCGGACAGCACCGCGGCCGCGCCGAGCGCCTCCTCGGAGATCTTGCAGCGATGGTGCGCCTCGTAGCGGTCACGCAAGCCGCGCAGGATCTGGACGGTGTCGTCGACCGACGGCTCCTCGACGCGGATCTGCTGGAAGCGCCGCTCGAGCGCCGCGTCGCGCTCGAGGTACTTGCGGTACTCGTCTAGCGTCGTCGCGCCGATCGTCTGCAGCTCGCCGCGCGCCAGGGCCGGCTTCAGGATCGAGGCCGCGTCGATCGCGCCCTCGGCCGCGCCCGCGCCGACGAGGTTGTGCAGCTCGTCGATGAACAGGATGATGTCGCCGCGCTGGGTGATCTCCTTCATCACCTTCTTCAGGCGCTCCTCGAACTCACCGCGGTACTTCGACCCGGCGACCAGCGCCGCGAGGTCGAGCGTGTAGATCTGCTTGCCCTTCAGCAGCTCGGGAACCTGGTTGCCGGAGATGCGGGCGGCGAGGCCCTCGACGACGGCAGTCTTGCCGACGCCCGGCTCGCCGATCAGCACCGGGTTGTTCTTCGTGCGCCGCGACAGGATCTGCATCACGCGCTCGATCTCGGTCTGGCGCCCGACGACGGGGTCGAGCTTCGACTCGGCGGCGAGCTTCGTCAGGTTGCGGCCGAACTGGTCGAGGAGCTTCGAGCTCTTCGACTTCTCGCCCGGCGCGCCGCTCGCGCCCTGCTGCCGCCGGCCGGGGCCGGAGAGCATGCGGATGATCTCGTTGCGGATCTTCTCGGCGTCGGCGTCGAAGTCGAGCAGGATGCGCGCGGCGACGCCCTCGTTCTCGCGCACGAGGCCGAGCAGGATGTGCTCGGTGCCGATGTAGTTGTGCCCCAGCGAGAGCGCCTCGCGCAGCGCGAGCTCCAAAACCTTCTTCGCGCGCGGCGTGAACGGGATCTGCCCGGTCGTCACCTCGTCGCCCTGGCCGACGATGCGGGCAACCTGCGCGCGCACCTCCTCGACCGTGATGTCGAGCGACTCGAGCACGCGGGCCGCCAGGCCCTCCTCCTCGCGAAGGAGGCCGAGGAGAATGTGCTCGGTCCCGATGTAGTTGTGCTTGAGGGCGCGGGCCTCGTCCTGGGCGAGAACGACGACCTGCCGGGCTCTCTCGGTGAAGCGTTCGAACAAGTCGCTTCTTCCTTCCCCCGCTAAAGTGCCGCGGATTCGCTGAGGAGCCCATCGTAGCGAACGGGTCGGGGGGTGACGGTACCCCCGGACGGGTCATCCGGGGAGTATCTTCGCAGCTCCGAGTCGCGTTGAATCAGCGCTATGGGGATGGGTCGGAGGGCGCTCTCGCTGCTTCTGTTCGTGGCGGGCTACGTGATGCTGGCGACCGTCGAGCCGATCGTCGCGGCCGGGCCGGCGCTGACGAGCTTCCTCGCCGCGACCCTGGTTCTCGCGCGGGAATCGGAGCCCGCTCGCATCTAAGGAAGCGAGCGGCCGCCCCGGGCGGCGGGGCGGCACGCTCAACCGCGTGATCCGTCGGCGGTCGGGCGGCCACCGCACTCCTGCTCGAGAGGTGCATCGGCCTGCGGTTACTCGGCCTCGCGGACAATCACTCCGCCGAGCCACCCCATTCGAGGGATAGGCTCGCTTGCGTGGCGCTCTTCGAGGTGGCGGAGGTGCAGAAGCGCCTGGCGGCCGGGACCGGCGGCTACGAGATCGTGCACCGCTCGCCGGGCCTCGAGATCGGCGTCTACGTGCTCGTGGCGCCCGAGCCCGACCGCCAGTCGCCGCACGAGGACGACGAGGTCTACGTCGTGCTCGAAGGACGCGGCGTGCTCACCGTCGAGGACGAGCAGATCCCGGTCGAGGAGGGGAAGGCGGTCTTCGTCCCGGCCGGCGCCGAGCACCGCTTCACCGGCTACGAGGGCCTCAGCCTGCTCGTGATCTTTACGCGCCCGGACTGAGGCGGCGCTACTCGCCCTTGGCAAAGTAGCCGACGACCGCCCAGCAGGTCATCAGCAGGATCTTCACGTCGAGCCAGAGCGACCAGTTCTCGATGTAGAAGTTGTCCCACTCGACGCGGTCGCGGAGCGAGGTCTTGCCGCGCAGTCCGTGCACCTGCGCCCAGCCGGTGATTCCGGCCTTGACGCGGTGGCGCTCGCCGTAGCGGTAGATGCTCTCCCCGAACAGGCGCGCGAAGTCGGGCCGCTCGGGGCGCGGGCCGATCAGGCTCATGTCGCCCTTGAGCACGTTCAGCAGCTGCGGCAGCTCGTCGAGCGAGGTCCGGCGCAGCAGCGTGCCGAAGCGGGAGCGGCGGTCGTCGCCCTCCACGCCTCCGGGCGCGGTGTCGGGCGGAAGGTCGGGGACCACGAGCGGCTCGGAGGGCGCCCGCATCGAGCGGAACTTGAGCATCTCGAACTCGCGCCCGTCGCGACCCGACCGGGGCTGGCGGAAGAAGACCGGCCGCCCCACCGAGATCAGCGTGCCCAGCGCGAGCGCGAGCAGGAGCGGCGAGCTCAGCACGAGCACCGCCGCTGCGACGATGCGGTCGACGATGTACTTGAGCGCGAACTGCCAACCCTTTGGGTTCGTCCGGCGCGCCGAGAGCAGCGGCAGGCCGCCGATGTGCTCGATGTTCACGCGCTCGGTCACACGCTCGAAAAGGCGCGGTACGAGCGAGACCGGGACGCCGAGCTCCTCGCAGCGCTCGACCTCGCGCAGGAGCACCTCGTTCGGCGCGGTCGAGAAGGTGATGACCACGTGCTCGATCCCGTGCTGCTCGATCAGCCGCTCGAGATCCCAGCTGGCCCCGAGCACGGGCACGGGCAGGCGCGCCTCGTCGAGCGGCTCCTTGTCGAGGAAGCCGACCGGCTTGAGGCCGAGCTCCGGATTGTCGAGCAGCCGCGTCGCGGTCAGCGCGCCGACGCGGCCGGCACCCACGATCAGGGTCGGCCTGGCCAGCTCGCCGTGGCGCCGTGCCATCAGCTGCGTCCAGTCGAACGCGACGCGGCCCGCGGCGAGGTAGACGGTGGTGAAGGCCAGCAGCCGCAGAGACTGGCCGGCGAGGTCGTCCACGTCCCCCGGCAGGAGGATCCGGAGGGTGAGCAGCGTCATCGAGGCGATCACCACGGCGGTGACGACCCGCTTGAGGTTGTCCAGCATCGATAGGCGCAGCCGCCAGTCGTAGAGACCACGGCGCGCGAGGAGGCCGACAACCAGCGCCGCATACGCGAGCAGCCAGAGCGGTTGCGTCTGGGGAACGCCCGCGCTCCCGGCGGTCAGCTCGGAGATGAGCGCCGCCATGAGCAGCATCAAGCCGTCGAGGAGGAGGGCTCCCCGCGCCCAGGAGCCGAAGCCTCGAGCGCGCCGTGCAGGTGCGACGCGTTCGAGCGCAAGGGGCTCGAGCGCGGGAAGCGCCTCAGCGTTCAGGGGGCGCGTGGCCATGCCGCAGGCAGGTGTTGCCGCTTGCTCCGCTTACCCGTCTACTGCTGCCGCGAGTGACCGAGCTTGCGCAGGGTCGTCCCGGCACCGACGAGCAGCACGCCGCCGACGGCCATGAGCACCAGGTCGAGGCCCGTGAAGGGGAGCCCGCCGGACGTCTTCACGGCCTGCGCGCCCAGCGCCTGCTGGACCGCGCCCTGCACGCCCACACGCGGGTAGCCCTGCACCGCCGCGTACTTGAGGGCGGCCTTCAGGTCCGCCTTCGAGTACGAGTGATCGAGCCGCCCGTTGTCGGCGTAATCACGGTAAATCTGCTGTGGGGTGGCGGCCACGGCCGCAGGAGCGGCGACCACCATGCCCACCGCGCAGGCGAGCAGCCCCAGTACCAACACACGACGCCACATCTCGTGTCCCTCCTCCTCCTGATCTTCCGATCAGGTTTCCGATACGCCTGCCGGGCCTTCCCCAGCCCGGTCTTGCCGCAGAATTGCCCCTCTCGGGATTTTCGAATCCCGTCCGAACGAACTGCGAACACAACGTAGTTGTACTCACGCTATCTGACAAGCCTAAAACGGGGCATTCCTCGCAAAACCCGAACATTCCTTTCGTGACAGACGGATCGGCAGCTCGTTCTCTTCCTGCGATCGCCCTCCTCGCGCTCACGGGAGTGCTCGCGTGGACCGAGACCGGGAGCATCGAGGCGCGCGACTGGCTGCTCTACGCAATCCTCGCGTTGCTGCTGCTGGCGCTCGTGCTGGCGGTCGGCGTCGCGGCGGTGCCGCCTCGTGCCGCCCTCGTCGGACTCGGCGCGCTGCTGCTGTTCGCGATCTGGCAGGCGATCTCCGCGGCCTGGTCGCCGCTGCCTTCGCTCGCGCGCGACGACGCGCTGCTGACGCTGTTCTACGCCGCTGCCTTCGCGGTCGCGCTGCTGACGGTTCGAGGCCAGGCCGAGGGGTTGATCGTGACCGCCGGGGTGGCGGCGCTCGGCGGCGGGCTTGCCGTGGCCACGGCATTCGCGGTGCGCTACGGCTCCGACCCCGCGCCCTACTTCGTCGGCGACGGGCGGCTCGCCTGGCCGGTGACGTACCCGAACGGCGACGCGGCAATCTTCCTCGTCGGGCTGTGGCCTGCCCTCGTGCTGGCTGCGGAGCGCCGGCTGCCGAGCCTCCTTCGCGGGCTCGCGCTCGGAGCCGGGGTCGCGGCGCTTGCCGGCTGGCTCCTGACGCAGAGCAAGGGTGGAGGAGTCGGGCTCCTGGCCTCCGCGGTCGTCGTATTCGCGGTCAGCCCGCAGCGGCTGCGGCTGCTCGTCCCGCGGCGATCGCGGCCGTGCTCGTCGGGCCGCAGTTCCGGCCGCTGACGGACCCGTTCAACGCGGGGCCCGAGTTCACGTCCGCGGCACGGCACGGCGCGTTCACGCTCTTCTGGCTCGTTGCGGCGGCGATCGCGGCCGGGACCGTCTACGCGCTGCTCGACCGGCGGATCGAGGTCTCGGCGCGTGTCCGGCGGGTCGCGGGGATCGTCGTGGCCGCGCTCGCGGTAGCCGCCGCGGTCGGGGCGGTCGCCGCCTTCTTCGCGTCGGTCGACCACCCGCGCCGTTTCGCCGCCGACAAGTGGGACGCGTTCAAGCACCTGCCCACGAACGAGCAGGCGCAGACGCACTTCGTCAGCCTCGGCTCGAACCGCTACGACTTCTGGCGCGTCGCCCTGCACGAGTTCGCCGACCACCCGCTCGCCGGGATCGGCGACCGCGGCTTCGGGCCCGCGTACCTCGTCGAGGGGCGGAGCAGCGAGACCCCGGCGCGCGCGCACTCGGTCGAGCTGGACGCGCTCAGCGAGCTAGGCGTCCCAGGGCTGCTGCTACTGGTGGTCGGGCTCGGCGGGCCGCTGCTTGTCTGCTTCCGTCGGCTGCGCTTACGCGAGCCCACGGCCACCGCGGCCTTCGCGGCGAGCGCGTACTGGCTCGTGCACGCCTCGGGCGACTGGAACTGGACGATCCCGGCACTCGGCGTGCCGTTCTTCGTCCTGCTCGGGGCCGGTGCTGCCGGACGCGCGGGTGCGCTGCGGCCGGTGGTCGCGTGGACCGGCGCGGGAGTGGCCGTCGCGGCGGCGGTGCTCGCATTCGCGCCGCCGTGGCTCTCCGCGCGCCTCTCCGACCAGGCACTCGAGAGCTCGGCCTCGCGCGCATCGGACCTGCGGTGGGCTCGCCGGCTCGACCCGCTGTCGGTGCAGCCGTACTTCGTGGAGGCGCAGACCGCGCCAACGCCCGCGGCGGCGATCGCGCCGCTGCGCAAGGCCGTCGACAAGCAGCCGCGCTCAGCGGAGGCGCGGTACGAGCTGGGGCTCGCCTACACACGGGCGGGACGGCCCGCAGAAGCGCGCGCCGAGCTGCGCGTCGCACTCGCGCTCAGCCCGCGCGCGGTGGAGATTCAGGACGCGCTCAGACGCGTCATGGAGCGTTAGTACGCTTCGCCCATGAGCAAGAAGGCTCTCGTTACGGGCGGGGCGGGCTTCATCGGCTCCCACCTCGCCGACCGGCTGCTGGCCGACGGGTGGGAGGTCTTCGCACTCGACGACGTCTCCACGGGGTCGCTCGACAACATCGCGCATCTGCGCGACCGACCGGACTTCCACCTCGTGGTGGACTCCGTCCTCTCCCCCGCGGTAGTGAGCGAGGTCGTACACAAGTGCGACGTCGTCTTTCACCTGGCCGCGGCCGTCGGCGTGCGCCTGATCGTCGAGCAGCCCGTCCACACGATGGTCACAAATGTCCAGGGCACCGAGACCGTGCTCGGCTACTGCAGCAAGTTCGGCAAGCGCGTGCTGGTCGCGTCGAGCTCCGAGGTCTACGGCGACCACCGCGAGGAGCGGCCGCTCACGGAGACCGACCGCCGTGTGTACGGGCCTACCACCGAGAAGCGCTGGCTCTACGCCGACTCGAAGGCCATGGACGAGCACCTCGCGCTCTCGTACCACCTCGAGCGCGGCCTCGACGCCGTCGTCGTGCGACTGTTCAACACCGTCGGCCCCAGACAGAGCGGGCGCTACGGGATGGTCGTCCCCCGCTTCGTCGAGCGCGCCCTCGCTGGGTCGCCGCTGGAGATCCACGGCGAGGGGAACCAGACGCGCTCCTTCTGCCACGTCTCCGACACCGTCCGCGCGCTCTGCGCCCTCATGGACGCGACCGAGATCGGCGGCGAGATCTTCAACGTCGGCTCCTCCGAGCGCGTCAGCATCCTCGAGCTGGCTGAGCGCGTGAGGGCCGCGACCGGCAGCGACTCGCCGGTCGAGTTCGTTCCGTACGACGAGGTCTACGGCCAGGGCATCGAGGACACGCTTCACCGCGAGCCGGCCACGACGAAGATCCGCGACGCGATCGGGTGGCAGACGACCCTCGACCTCGACCGGATCATCGCGGACGTCATCGAGCACACGCGCGGCAGAACGCCCCCGGCGCGAACGGAGCCCATCGGCCGCCAGTAGCGCGAACGTCGCCCGGTGGCTCGGGCTTCTCGGCGGCAAGCGCCTGCAGGGCACGGTCGCCGTCCTCTCTCCGCATCTCGACGACGCCGCGCTGTCCCTGGGCGCGGCGCTCGCGGCCGCACGCGGCAATGTGCACGTGGTGACGGTGCTCGCCGGCGACCCGGCGTCCGACCACCCGGCCGGCGAGTGGGACGCCGGCGCCGGCTTCCGCACCGCGGGCGAGGCCGCGAGGGTGCGCCGGGTCGAGGACGAGCTCGCCTGCCGCGACTTGGGCGCGCGGCCGGTGTGGCTGCCCTTCAACGACCACCAGTACCCGCGCGATGGAGACGACGACACGATCTGGGCGGCGCTCGAGGATGCGCTCGCGGGAGCGGAGACGGTGCTCGTGCCCGGGCACCCGCTGATGCACCCGGACCACGCGTGGCTCGAGGGGCTCGTGCGCAGCCGCGGGCTCCTCGGCAGGCGGGTAGGCCGCTACGTCGAGCAGCCGTACACGGCCGCCTGGAGCCACGCCTCTGGCGACTGGGCCGTTCTCGGGGCGGCCGGGGTGCACCGGTTGGCGAAGCTCCGCGCCTGCCGTCGTTACCGGACGCAGCTTCCGCTGATGGCGCCCGAGGCTCGGAGCCTGTGGCGCCTGACGCGCTACGAGGCGGGCCGCGGCGGCGAGTCCGTGCGATGGGACTAGGCGGGCTTACGCACTCTGGCGCAGGTGACGACGGGGAAGGCGGGGTCCAGCTCGCGCAGGTGGTCCCGTCGAAGCTCCTGTGCCGCGAGGCCGAGCAGGAACGCCGAGCAGGTGAGGGCGTTGCCGTACACACGGACCTCGGCCTCCGCCCCGGCGCAAGCGTGCTCGACGAGCTTCGCGACCCCGGCCGGCGTGAAGCGCCAGAGGTCCGGCAGCCACGTGTCGATCATCTGCGTCGAGGGGACCGTCAGCAGCAGCACGCCGCCGGGTCGCAGCGCCTGCCACGCGTTGGCGAGACCGACCTCGGGCCGGGCTATGTACTGCAGGGTCTGCATCAAGAGGAAACAGTCGTACGCCGAGGCCGGCAGGCTGCCCGGCTCGCCGAGGTCGGCTACGACGGTCGCGTTGGAGTTGTCGCGATCCACGTCGAGGACGTCGACCCTCGCGACACCCGAGCCGAAGCGGTCGGCGTAGCGGGAGCCCTTTACCTCGAGGACGTCGCCACGCACGTCGGGGCTCCACTCGCGCAGGAAATCCTCCAGGTAGAAGCGGTCGATCGGCGTGCCGCGGTCATAGCCGAAGTTCGCGCTGCGCGGCCGGGTGGTACGGAGCGAAATCCAGAGGGGCAGCCGCAGCGCCGCTGCCGCCCGCCTGCCCCGAACGGCTCTCATCGCCTGTGAGACTAGAGCAATGACCGGCGGCGGCGAGACGGCCACCGGAGCCGGCGCGACGACCGGCGCGCGAGTCGTCCGCGGGGGCCTCTGGAAGATGCTCGCGAACGCGCTTCCGCAGCTCTACACGCTGGTGATGTCGATCGCGGCCGCGCGCTACCTCGGCTCGAGCGGGATGGGCCGTCAGAGCTTCATCGCCTTCGTCGAGGCCTCGACGATCACGCTCCTCTCGGCGAGCTTCTCGGTCGCGCTGATGCGCTACGTCGGCGAGGCGGTGGGCGCGGGACGACCGGGCGCCGCCCGCTGGCTGGCCGGCAGCATCGCCCGGATCGTGCTGATCGCGGCCGTCGTCGGCGGCGCGACGCTCGCGCTGGTCGGCGCCTTCGGGGGAACGCCCGCTGCCGCGTGGTACCTGGCCGCGCTCGCGGCGTTCAACGGCATCGTCGTAAGTGTCCCGAGCGCGATGCTCACCGGGCTCCAGCGCTGGCGCCAGGCGATCATCGCCGGCCTCACCACCGGGGGCGTGGGGGTCGGCGCGACGGTCGCGGTGCTGGCGCTCGGCGGCGGGATCACGGGCATGTTCGCGGTCGAGGCCGTCACGACCACCGTTGCCCTCGCGTGGACGGCCGCCCTGGCGCGCGGCGCCATGTCGGAGCTGGACGCGGAGCCGACCCGCGAGCTCGAGCTCCGCAGGGGTGCCCTGCGCTTCGCAGCGTTCTCCTTCGGCGGGACGCTGCTGTATCTGATCGTCTGGCGGCGCTCCGAGTTCTTCTTCCTCAACCACTACTCGAGCGACAGCGAGATCGCCTACTACTCGATCGCCTTCGCGATCGCAACGGGGGTCGTGCGGCTTCCCTCGGCGATGGGCGAGGTGCTCGCCCCAGCGATCGCGACGTTGTTCGGCGCGGGAGCCCACGATCGCATTCGGACCGGGTTCGGCCGCGCGCTGCGGCTGCTCCTGCTCGCGACCCTCCCCGTGACGGCAGCGGCCGCGGCGGTCGGGCCGGAGGCGATCCGGGTGATCTGGGGGCAGGAGTTCGGCCCGGCCGACAAGCCGTTCCTCGTGATGGTCGCGGCGTCGCTCCTGACGCCGCTGACGATCCTCAGCTCCGCGCTGCTCGCCGGGATCGGCCGCGTGGGGGTGCCGCTGGTCGCGGACGCGGCCGCGGCGGCGGTCGACGTCGGGGTCGCGTTTGCCCTCGTGCCGGGCCACGGAGCGCTCGGTGCGGCGATCGCCAGCTCGTGCGGGCTTCTCGTCGCGGGTGCGCCGCTGCTCGTGTACGCGGCCCGGCTCACCGGGCCGATCCGCTGGGAGCTAGGCGCGCTCGTCCGCGGGGTGCTGATCGCGGCCGCGGGCGGGGCCGTCGCGTACGGGCTCGTGGAGGCGCTCGGCGGTGCGGCCGGAGTCGTCGTCGGCCTGCTCGTCGGGACCGGGGTGTTTCTGGCGCTCGCACTTCTCGTCGGCTTTCTGCCGCGCGAGGACGCAGAGTGGCTGCAGGGCGTCATCGGGACGCGCGCGGGCCGGTTCTCCGCCGCCGTCGTCCTGGCGCTTGCCGGGCGGCGTCAGTAAGGGGGGCGGCTCAGCCGCGACTCGCCGGCGTCGGTCCGCTGCTGGAGCCTTCGCCGCGCCGTCGAGGCTGCGAGGGCGGCGGCAGCGGCCTTCGCGCGGGTGCGGAGCTCGTACCGGCCGCTGAGGGCGATCCGGAGGAACTGTCGCCGCGCACCGGCCTTCCCGTCGGCAAGCGCCGCCTCGGCAGCCGTCAACTCCGCCACACGGCGGCGATAGTCAAGCGACTCCTCCAGCACCTTGCGCTCCTCGGAGTCGAGGTCGTCGCGGAGCGCCGTCTTCTCGAGCGTCACGACATGGCCGCGCGCGTAGGCGACGCGCGAGGAGCTTTGGCTCCCCTCCCACACGCGGTAGAGCGCGAGCGGCTCGTGCACGAGGCCGGCGCGGGCGCCACCGAGAATCAGGCGGATCCAGCAGTCCCAGTCCGCGGTGTAGACCGCCGGGTCGAAGCCGCCAGCCGAGAGGTAGAGGTCGCGGCGGATCGCGCAGTGGCCGACGATGAAGTTGGCGCGCAGAATGGCCTTGCGCTGGTCGTCGACGTCGAACCGAGACGCCAGGTCATAGACGCGGCGGACGATCTTCCCGTCCAACTCGACGAACGCGTCGGTCGTCATCACGTCCAGGTCAGGCCGCGCGGCCGCGAGGGCGCCGAGCGCCTCGAGGCGCCGGGGAAGGAACTCGTCGTCGGAGTCGAGGATGACCACGAAGTCGCCGGTCGCCGCACGGGCGGCAGCGTTTTTCGCAGTCGGCTCGCCCTTGTTCTCCTGGTGCAGGTACACGACGCCGCGGTCGCGGTAAGGCGCCACCGCTTGTGCCGTGCCGTCGGTCGAGCCGTCGTCGCAGACGACGACCTCCTGCGGCGCGAGGGTCTGCGCGAGCGCGGACTCGATCGCCGCGCCGATGTACCGCTCGGCCTGGTAGGCCGCGATGATGATCGAGAAGGTCGGCACCGGGCCGGGCTCGACGGGAGCCGCAGGCGCGGGCGCGAGGAATGCGTGCTCGAAGTCGCTCACGCCAACTCGGGCCCGACATCGCGCAGGAGGTCGCGGTACTGCTCGCTGTGCGCCCGCGGCAGGCCCAGCGCCCCGGCGCGCATCCGCTCGTCCGCCGCCCAGACCGCGAGCGCGGCGAGGAGGTAGGCGCGGAGATCGAGGTCCTCCACGCCCGCATCGCCGAGTAGACGCTGCAAGAGTGCCCACTCAGGGTTGCGGCCGGCCGCCACCGTGCGCACGAGCCCGGCGTCGGGACGGTCTCCCCGCGCCATCAGCGCGAGGAAGAGCACGTCGAGCCCGGGTGGCCCGTCCTCGTACGACCGCTCCCAGTCGACGACGCCGATGCCGCCGGCAGGGCCGACGAGGATGTTCTTGCGCTGGAAGTCGCCGTGAAGCCGGCGCGACGGGAGCGCGCCGAGCGCGTCGAGGGCGGCCGACACGGCGTCGCAGAGCTCCGGCGGCGCCACCTCGACGGCGGCCGCGGCCTCGTCGGCCCACCACGATCCTTCGCGCACTTGCGGGCCGGGCGCGCCGCCGAGCTCGAGCGCCCACCGCGCCGCCTCCGCGAACCACCGCTTCGGATCGCGCGCCCGCGGGGACGTCCCCGGGAGGCGGTCCTCGAGGACCCAGAGCGCGCTGCGGGCCTCGCCGCAGGCGAGCAGGCGGGGAACGCCCCGCAGCTGCGACTCCGCGCGAATCCGCTCCCGCGCCTCGAGCCCTTCGCGCAGCCGGTCACTCGGGTCGGCGTAGACGTGCAAGAGCCGCTCGCCCGTGACCCCGTACATGTAGTGCGGGTCCGGGCGGTAGAGCGGCTCGAGCGCCTGCGGCCGGGCGCCGTCGAGCGCCTCCGCGACCTCGTCCGGCACGCTCGCGAGCAGCCGCTCCGGGGAGACCGGCCGCGCGCGGAGGCCGACGCCCGCGACGAAGCCGAGCAGCGTCTCACGGGTCTCGCGCAGCCGCCTCGAGTCCCGCGAGCGGACGGCGCTTGCGGTCACGTCGACGATCGACTTCGCGTACCGCGCCGCGAGCACCGGGTCGCGGTGACGTCGCGCGAGCTTGCCGATCCCGTAGGCGTACGGAAAGCGCGAGGCGAGCCGTTCCTCGCGGGTCTTCGTCGGGTGGTAGACGACGACGTCCGGCGACCAGGCGACGCAGCGGCCCCCGCGGACGAGGCGGTAGATCACCTCCGTGTCCTCTGCCGACCGCGCGACGGCGCCGAGGCCGAACAGCACGTCGAAGCCGCCGACCGCGACGAGGTCGTCGCGGCGGAAGGCCATGTTGCCCCCAGTGCCGATCGTCCAGGGCAGGGTGCGCGGCCCGCCGACGACGCGCAGCTCGCCCCGTCCGTCGTAGCGGCAGTACGGGAGGCCGCGGTCGTCCCGAGGCGCGATCGGGCCGAAGACGGCGGCGACGCCCGGGAGATCGAACGTCTCGAACAGGCCCGCGACCCAACCCGCGTCGACCACTTCGTCGTCGTCGACGAACGCGACGTACGGCGCGCCCGCCGCCCTCAGACCGCGGTTGCGCGCGTACGACAGGCCGCCGGGGAAGCCCGTGACCACGGTCGCCGAGTCGAGCGGCGGCGCGGGCTCGCCTCCCTGCCACACGACGAGCACCTCGACCGCGCGGCCCGCGGCGGCGGCCGATGCCTCCACGGAGGCGGCGGTCTCCGCCACCTCCTCGCGCCCAAGGGTGCAGATCACGACCGAGAGCTCCGGATCCTGCACGTGGGAGACCTTAGCCGCGCGATCCGTCACGATCGGCGTCGCATGCGCGCGCTCGTCGTCCTGACCCAGCCGCCGCTCCCGGAGGGCGGCGCCCCCGGGAAGACCGCGGTCGGGCTTCTGCGCGGGCTGCGCGAGCACGGGGTCGACGTGACCGCAGTCGCGGCGCGCCGCGGGTTCTCGGTCGCAGGCGAGGTGCCGGCCGACCTGCCCGTGGAGCTCGTCGACGTCGAGCCGCCGGGGCCATGGGAGGCGCGGCTCGGGAGGCTGCGGCGGCCGCTGGGGGAGCTTGCGGGCGGCTCGTTCGCGGCACGCGTCCACGAGGCGGCGAGCGAGGCCGACGTCCTGCACCTCGAAGAGACCGAGACCGCGTGGGCCGGCGAGGGGATCCGACTCCCGTCGCTCGTGCACGTCCACTTCCTCGCCCGACGCGACCGCGGGCTGGGCGTCCCCTGGCGCAGGCAGTTCCGGGAGGTGCTCGACGCCTCCCGCGCCGAGCGTGCCGCCGCGCGGCGGCACCGCTACCTCGTCGCGAGCTCGCCGCTCGTCGCCGAAGCCTTGCGCGCCGCAGCCCCCCGGGCCGAGGTCGTGCTCGCACCGCTGTCGCTCGATCCCGCCCTCTACGATCCCGCGCCGCTCGACGGGCCACCGCTCGCCGGGCTGATCGGCACCGCGCGCTGGGCGCCGACCGCCGAAGCCATGCGTACGCTCGTCCGCGACGTCTGGCCGCTGGTCGCGCGCGCCGCGCCCGTGGCGAGGCTCGTCGTGGCCGGGCGCCGGACCTCGGAGCTTGGCCTCCCTCGGGCACCGGGAGTCGAGCTCATGGGCGAGGTCGACTCCGCCCGCGACCTCTTCCAGCAGCTCTCGCTCCTGCTCTTCCCGCTCGCGCGCGGGAGCGGCATGAAGGTCAAGACCCTCGAGGCGATGGCCAGCGGCGTGCCCGTCGTCACCACTGCGGCCGGCGCCGAGGGGATCGAGCCGTCCGACGGCGTGATCGTGCACGAGGAGCCGGAAGGACTCGCCGCCGCGGCCGCCGAGCTGCTCGACGACGCCCAGGCACGGCGGGAGCGCGGCGCGGCGGCACGTGCGGACTTCGTGCGCCGCTACTCGCCCGGGCCCGCCACGGAGCCGCTGGTCGAGCTCTATCGAAGGATGGCGTGACGGTGTCGCCGGACGTGCCGCCTGAGGGTCGCGCGGACCGTGCGGCCTGCGCGGTGCGCCCGGCGTAGCTTCACGCTCGACGCGGCCGACGAAGGCGCCGGCGGCGGTGGAGCCGGAGGAGCCGCGCCGGCGGCGGTGCGCAGGATCGCGCCGCTCGTCGGCCCGAGCGTCACGGACCTCGTCGTCGAGCCGCCGGTTGTCGTGTACCGCGCCCCGAGGTCGACCGTCACGGTCGAGGACGTCGGGTTGACGACGACCGTGCCGCCCGTGAAGTTGCGCCGCCACGCGGAGCCGACCTGGAACCGCGCGCCGACCGGCGAGCCGACGTCGGCGGTCCAGCTCGCGCCGTACGGGTCCTGGGCCTCGGGATCGGTCGCCTCGAAGATCAGCGCCCCGCCGTTCGCGGGCTCGTCGAAGAGCAGGAAGTTCGCCCGCGCCCACGCCATCGAGCGCTCGTCGTCCTTCGGCGCGTAGGTCAGTCCAAGAAAGATCTTCCCGGCCCGCTCCGTGAGGGTCTGGAACCGCTGCCGGAACGTCCAGTCGTTCCCGGCGAACCAGCCGGAGCTCGTCGGGCCCCACTTCGAGTAGTACTCCTGCAGCGCGCCGGAGGTGAACTGGAGCCAGTCGCTCCAGGTCGCCTGCGCGTCGTAGTCGGAGGCCCACGGAGTCGAGAGGTTCGGGATCGCGAGGAAGCCCGAGTTGCGGAGGGCGGGGCCGACGCTCGCAAGCATCGAACGGGTGGCGCCGCGCCACGCAGCCGAGGTCGGGTAGCGCGCGATCGTCCGGCCGTTCAGGTGCCAGCCCATGTCGGCGTTCGTGTCGTCGAGCATCACGCCGTCCCAACCGCCGGAGCGGAGGTCGGTGAGCACGTTCGAGAGCCAGCGCGCCTGGTAGCCGGGGTTGCCGACATCCATCATCCAGGCCTGCTGGAAGTAGTGCGAGTTGAGCCTCGAGCCACCCGGGTCGGTGAGGAACCACTCCGGGTGGTTCTGGTCGGCGTCGCAGTAGCCCACGCCCGCGGAGAGGTAACGGTTGTCGGCGCCGCCCGAGCAGCTGTACGACATGGTGAAGCTGAGGTCCTTGTAGACGAGCGCCTTCAGCCCGGGGTTCGCCGCCTTCAGCGCCGGCAGCAGCGGCGCGTCCCAGGAGTTGAGGACGACGTAGCGGTAGCGCGAGAGGTCGCCGCCGGACGCGGCGCAGCCGGTGCAGATGCGCAGCGCGCCGATCCCGGTCGGAGCGCCGGCGGCATGCGCGAGCCCCGGGAAGGCGAAGAGCGAGAGAACGGCCGCGGCGAGGGCGAGACGACGAGCGGTCACGCCCCAGAAATCGTCGAACGGCCGCCCTGGCTACTCCCTCGTTCTAGCTAACTCGTCGTAGAGGGCTACCAGGCGCCCGACCATCCGGTCGAGAGAGAGGTTCCGCTCGGCGTCGCGGCGGCCCTCGGCGCCGAGCTCGCGGGCCTTCGCCGGGTCGGCCAGAACCTCAACCAGCGCCTCCGCAAGGCCCTCGGCGTCGCCCTTCGCGGCGAGCGCGCCCGTGGCGCCCGGGCGAACGAGCTCACCGGTGCCGCCGGACGCCGTCGCCGCCACCGGGACCGAGGCGGCCATCGCCTCGACGACCGCGAGCGGGCAGCCCTCGTAGTCGCTCGCCAGCAGCGCGCACTCGGCACGGGCGAGGAGCTCCGGCACGTCGTCGCGGTTGCCGAAGAAGTGGACGGCGTCGGCCACGCCTAGCTCGGCCGTGAGCGCCTCCGCCTCGGCCCGCAGCGGCCCGTCGCCGACCACGTGCAGCTCTGCCTCCGGGACCCGCTCACGCGCCTTCGCGAACGCGCGCAGGGCGAGGTCCGGCCGCTTCGGCGGTGCAAGCCGACCGACCGTCAGGATCCGTCCGCGCACGGGCGCGCGCGGCAGCAGGAACCGCTCGAGCGGCACGCCGTTCGGGATCACGCGGTACTGCTCCGCGCGGCCCACGTGCGCCTCGAGCCCGGCGGCGCGCTCGTCGTCCGAAAGCGCGACGATCGTCCGGCACCAGTGGGCCGCCAGCCGCTCGAGGCGGAGGTAGAGCTGTGCCTCGGTGCCGTCGGCCGCCCACCACGACCAGCCGTGTGGCGTGAAGGCGCAGGCCGTGCGCTTGCCGCGCAGCGAAGCCGCCAGCCTGCCGACGAAGCCGGCCTTCGCGGAGTGGACGTGCACGACGTCGGCGTCACCGGCGAGCCTCACCAGCGTGGCCAGCGAGCGCGCGTCACCCGGACGGGCCTTGCGGTGCGCCTCGATCGCGTGCAGTCGCACCCCCGAGCCGTCGAGGGTCGACCACGTCAGGGACTCACGCGGGCACGCGACCTCGACCGCGAGCCCGTCGGCCTGGAGCGCCTGCGCCAGCTCGACCACGTGGCGCGAGACACCGCCGTCGAGCGGCTGTGCAGCGAGCAGGAGCCGCAGCGGACGCTTCATTTGCCGAAGGGTATTGTTGGAAGCCCCCGAATTCGGTCTGCCGTTGGCCTGCGCGGGTGCCGAGAAAGGACACGTGGCTCTCAACGATCTTCTGCGGGTTCTCTGGCAGCGAAAGCTGCTCATCATCGCCATCGTCGGCGTCGTGATCGCCGCGGCCTTCGCGGCGACGAAGCTGGTCACGCCCAAGTACGAGTCGACGGCGACGCTGGCGCTGACGCCGAAGGGCTCCGGCGGCAATGACCTGATCCTCTACGGCATCCTCGACCAGGTCGTGCCGTTCTACGCGGACGCGGCCGGGTCCCGCACCACCCGCGAGCGCGCGGCCAACCGGCTCGGGCGGAGCCTCGGCGACATCACGGTTCAGACCTTCAAAGGCACCGGTCTGATGAAGATCAAGGCGCGGAGCTCCAAACCGCGGCTCGCGCAGGCGAGCGCGGCCTCGGTCGCCGACGTCGTGCTGGGCCGCGCCGAGCTGGGCGAGATCGGGACGCCGTCGTTCAAGCTGAACGAGATCGACGCGCCCGCGCTGCCGACGTCGGCGGTGTTCCCGCGCACCCGGCTGACCCTCCTCGTCGCCGCGCTGCTCGGCCTCGGCCTCGGCCTGGCGGCGGCGCTTCTCCGCGAGAACTTCGCGACGAAGGTGGAGACCGCCGAGGACCTGGCTGTCGCCAGCGGCCTGCCGGTGTTCGCCGAGGTTCCGGCCGAGACCGCGATCCTGAAGCTCCGCTCCGCCGACGATCTCGCCACGCAGCCGCGGCTCCATGTCGTAGCCGAGGCACTGCGCGACCTGCGCACGAACCTGCTCTTCACCGACGACAGCATCCGCTCCGTGGTGATCACGAGCCCCGACGGCAGCCACGGCAAGACGACCGTCGCCTTCGGGCTCGCCGCGACGCTCAGCCGCGCCGGCGCTCGCACGATCCTCGTCGACTGCGACCTTCGCCGCGGCCGCGTCGCCGAGCTGCTCGAGCTCCCGCGCACGCCCGGCCTCATGGACGTCCTCATCGGGGAGGCCCAGCTGGAGCGCGTCATCCAGCCGACAGGTGACGGCCTCGACGTGCTCGTCGGCGGTCGCCGGTCGGGCGACCCGGGCGAGCTGCTCACGCAAGAGTTCCCGGCGGTGCTGGCCGAGCTGGAACGCGAGTACGACGCGGTCATCATCGACGCCACGCCTGTAATCCCGATCAGCGACGCGCGCATCCTCGCGCGCTACGCCGACGCGACCGTGCTCGTCGCTCGAGCGGGGACCGCCTCGCGCCGGCACGTGCGCCAGGCGGTGGAACGGCTCGCGCTGATCTCGGTGCACCCGACGGCCGCGGTGCTCAACCACTCCGGCGAGGTGAGCACGTCGAGCTACTACGTGCGGCCGACCGAGCCGGAGGACGTCGAGGCCATCGAGGCCGACACCCGGACGCGAAGCTCCCGGCGCCTCGCGCGCAAGCAGCGCGCTCGCAGCTGACGGGGCACCGTGCTGTCCACCTACCGCCTAGAGGCAGCCGCCCGCCGCTTCGACGGGCTCCAGGCGCTCACGCTCCTCGGCCTCGCCGCTGCGGCCGCGGTGCTCGTCGCCGGCTCCGTGGCGATGCCGCGGACGACGTTGCTGCTCGCGATCGCGGCGGTCGCCCTCGTCTTGCTCGTCACCCGGATCGACCTGGCGATCCTCTTCGTCGTCGCGACGGCGCCGCTGGAAGGTGCGTTCGCGTCCGGGCCGGCCGGCGTCAGCGTGACGAAGCTGGCCGGCTACGTCTGCATCGCCGCCTTCGTCTACGCCTTCGTGAAGGAGCGGCGGCGGCTCGTGTTCGAGCCCGGCCAGGCGATCGTGCTCGGGATCCTCGGCATCGCGCTGCTGTCGACGGCCTGGGCGGACGACGCCTCGGCCGCGATCACCACGACGACGCGCTACGCGAGCTTCGCCGCGATCTACGTGATCATCACGCAGTTCGGGCACGACCGCGTGCTGCAGCGGCGGGTCGCCTGGACGCTCGCGGTCACGTGCACGATCGCCGCGGTACTCGGTCTCTACTACTACCTCTACGGCAATGCGCAGCTCGCGACGCTGCCCCATGCGCAGCAGAACGACTTCGCCTTCATCCTCGCGACCTCGCTTCCCTTCATGTTCTTCCTGCTCGGCGGGACGCGCGCGTTGCGGCCGGTCGTGCTGGTGGCGATCGCGCTCGTGTCCGCGGCGCTCCTCCTCAGCCTCTCGCGAGGGGCCTTCCTCGGGCTCGCGGCCGGCTTCGTCCTGTTCGTCCTGACCGACCGGCGGCGGCTCCAGGTGACGATCACCGCGGGCGTTCTTGCCACCGTGGGGACGCTGCTCGTGATCCACAGCAACCCCCAGCGCTTCCACCAGGCGCTCACCCTGAAGCAGAACGTCGCACAGGAGAACGTCTCGACCCGCTTCGGCGCCTGGGACGCGGCCGCGCGGCTGGCCAGCGACCACCCACTGCTCGGCGTCGGCCCCGGCAACTTCCAGTTCCACTACAACGCCCTGACCGGGCAGCCGCTGGGGACGTTCACGCTGACGGTGGCGCACAACGCACTGCTCGACGTCGGCGCAGAGCTCGGCCTCGTCGCGATGTGCCTGCTCGCGCTGTACCTCCTGCTCACCTTCACGCGGCTGACGAGCACGCTGAAACGCGGTTACGGCGATCCCGGCTTCGTACAAACGCTCCGGATCTCGCTCACGATCGCGATCGTCAGCGCGATGTTCCTGTCGGAGCAGTACTTCCTGCCGTTCTGGCTGATCGGCGGCCTCGCGGCGGCGATCTGGGTGAACGGGCAGCGGCGCGAGACGGAGGCCGCGGCCGCCCGCACGGCGACATGAGGGTCGTCTACGTCTCGACCATCGAGCGAGGCGGCCCGCTCACCCACCTGAGGCAGCTCGCACCGCGTGTCGCCGCGCAGGGCGTCGCCGTGCATGTGCTCTGCGGGAGCGAGTCGCTTGCCGAGACGTTCCGCGAGCTCGGCCTCTCGGCCGAGGCCGTGTCGGTCTCGCACAAGCTGGACGTGCTCGGTGGCCGTGACCTCTGGCGCGAGCTCGACGGCGCGGACGTCGTCCACACGCACGACCGCCGGGCCGGCCTGTTCGGGCGGCTCGCCGGCCGCCTACGCGGCGCGCAGGTGCTCCACACGCTGCACGGGATGCCCGAGGAGATCGCGGCGCGCGTCGGGCGTCCGGACGCCCCGGACCCGCCCGGCGTCTCACGCGGCCGGCTCGCCTGGCTAGAGCACGGCTACCTCCCGATCGAGGCCGCGCTGACCCGGCTCGGGCACGTCGTGGCGCCGTCGCAGGCAATGGCCGACTTCATGCTCGCGCACGGCTTCGCGCCGCAGCTCCTGCACGTGATCCCGTACGGCATCGAGCTGGACGGCGTCGCGGGAGCAAAGGAGCACGACGCTCTGGTCGCCGGGGTCGCCGCGAACCTCGAATACTGGAAGGGGATCGACGTCCTGCTCGAGGCGGCCCAGCTCGTAGAGCCGCCGCTGCGGCTGGAGATCTACGGCGTGGGTGCGCTCGGGGACGAGCTCGAGCGCCAGGCGCGGACTGGCGGCATCGACGCCCACTTCCACGGGTTCGTCCGCGACATGCGGGCCCGGTTGGCGCAGGTCGACGTCCTGGTCCAGCCGTCGCGGGCCGACAACCTGCCGCTCGCGATCCTCGAGGCGATGGCGAGCGGGATCCCCGTGATCGGGACGCGGGTCGGCGGCATCCCGGAGCTCGTCGTCGACGGCGAGACGGGAATCGTCGTCGAGCCCGAGAGCCCACCCGCTCTTGCAGCGGCGCTCGGCGCACTCGCGCGGAGCCCTGCGCGGCGCCGCGAACTGGGGCAGCGGGGCCGCGAGCGCGCCGCAGAGCATTTCTCGGCCGAAGGCGTCGCGCGCCGGACCGTGGCGCTGTACGAGGAGCTGTGCGGATCCTCCACGTGATCCAGGAGCTCCGGCCGGGAGGCGCGGAGCGGATCCTCGTCTCGGTGTACCGCGGCGCGCGCGAGGCGGGGCACGACGTGTTCGTCGCCGCCGCCCCGGGGATGCTCGCGGCCGAGCTCGAGGGGGAGCCGCTGCCCCTGCCGCTCGTGCAGCGGCGCCCGTGGCGGATCCCGGCCGCGGTGCATGCGATTCGGAAGGCCGTGCGGGGGACACGGCCGGACGTCGTCCACGCGTACAACCCGATGATGGGCTTCGCCGCCGGTCTCGCGACGCGTCGCGGCCGGCGGCCTCCGGGCCTGGTCAACCTCCAGGGCGGCGCCGAGGAGGACTGGCCGGCGGCGGTGCGCCTGGTGCGGCTCTCCGGCCTCGCTCCGGTCGCCTGCGGCCCGGGAGTCGCTGCCGCGATGGAGGCGCGCGGCCTCGCCCCGGTCGCGACGGTGCCCAACGCGGTGGGCCCCGCGCCGCGGCCCGCCGACCGAGCCGAACTGGGCTTCGCGGAGGGCCAGCGGGTCGTGCTCGCGGTCGGGCGGCTCGTCGAGCAGAAGAACCACGCGCTCGCGATCCGGGCGATCGCGGAGGTGCCTGACGCGGTCTTGGTGATCGCCGGCGACGGCGCGCTGCGCGGCGCTCTCGAGCGGCTCGCCGAGGAGACGGGCGTCGCCGACCGCGTCCGCTTTCTCGGCATGCGGCCGGACGCGCGTGCGCTGATGGGCGCCGCCGACGTCGTCGTCATGCCGTCGCGGTGGGAGGGACTGCCGCTCGCGGGGCTCGAGGCGCTCGCCTCAGGCACGCCGCTGGTCGCAACCGACGTGCGCGGGCTGCGCGAGCTTCTGTGCGACGGCGAGAACGCGCTGGTCGTGCCGGGGGATCCGCACGCGCTCGCGGCCGCGCTGCAGCGTGTCCTCGACGATCCGGAGCTCGGGCCCAGGCTCGCTGCGGCGGGGAGGCAGGTCGACGGCGCCGGCGACGACGAGCGCCTGATCGAGCGCTTCCTCGAGCTGTACGAGAGGCTGGCGGCATGAGGGTTTCGGTCGTGATCCCGGCCTACGACGCGCAGGGCACCGTGGGCGGTGCGATCTCCTCGGCGCTCTGGCAGTCCTACTCCGACTTCGAGGTAGTGGTGGTGGATGACGGCTCAGGCGACGCCACCGGGGCGATTGCCGCGTCGTTCCCCGACCCGGTCCGCGTCGTAAGCCAGGAGAACGCGGGCGTCGCGGCCGCGCGCAATCGCGGGATCGCCGTGGCCCGCGGCGAGCTGATCGCCTTCTGCGACGCCGACGACATCCTCCTGCCGCACCACCTCGAGGAGCTCGTCGCGACCTTCGACCGAAACGGCGGCGGCATCGCGACCTCCAACTGCTACTGGCTGTTCCCGAACGGGATCCACCCGTCACGCGTGCGCTACAAGGGACGCCTTCCGCGGCCCGAGCGCCAGCGGCTCGCGATCCTGCAGCAGAACTTCGTCTCGACGATGTCGCTCTTCCCGAAGCGGCTCGCGGACGAGCTCGGCGGGTTCGCGACCGACCTCGAGGTCGCAGAGGACTGGGACTTCTGGCTGCGCGCGGTCTACGCAGGCGCGCGGGTCTCGCTCCAGCCGAGGCCGCTCGCGCTCTACCGCTGGGGCTCCGAGAGCCTCTCGGCCCAGCCGGCGCGGATGGACGAGCACGCGGAGGCGGTGCTGCGGCGTGCGGCCGCGCGAGACGACCTGACCGCGGAGGAGCGCGCCTATCTCGACCGCCGTCTCTCCGGGCCGAGCCCGGCGCAGCTCGGACGCGCCGGCGACGAGGCGCTCCGGGCCGGCCGGTACCGCGAGGCCGCCGCGAGCTACCGGCGCGCCGCGGAGCTCGTTCCCGTCGAGCCGCGGCTGGTCTGGAAGGCACGCGTGCTGCGGGCCGCGCCGTGGTTGACAGGCCCCCTAGTGCGTGCGCGGCAACTCAAGATCGAGGACGCGGTCGGCTTCGACGAGAGGCACGTCCGCTGAGCGACCCGCTCCGCGTCGCCTTCGTCTGCACCGGAAACCGCTTCCGCAGCCCGCTGGCGGCGGGCCTGTTCTCTGCCGAGACGGAGGGGCTCTCCGTAGACGTCTCGTCGCTGGGGACGCTCGACCTCGGGCCGGTGCCCGCCTTGCCCGAGGCCGTGACGCTCGCCGAGGAGCTCGGCCTCGACCTGGCGAGCCACCGCGCGCGACAGCTCGGCGGCCTGCGCGATCACGACCTCGTGCTCGGCTTCGAGCGCAAGCACGTGACGGCGGCGGTCGTGGACGGCGGCGCGGCCGTCGAGCGGACGTTCACGCTCCCCGAGTTGGTCGAGCTGCTGCGCGGGCTTTCGGCTCCGCCCGCGGATGCGCGCGAGCGGATCGCCGAGGCCCACGCCGCACGTCCGCCGGACTTCCGCAACCGGCCGCTGCCGGAGATCCGCGACCCGCTCGGCCTACCAGCGCCGGAGCAGCGGGCGGTCGCGCGGGCGGTGGAAGACCAGGTCTCGGAGCTGGCCGCAGCCCTCTTCGACTAGCCCCGCCGCCCCTCCCAGCGGTCGAGCGTCTCGGCGGCGGAACCTGCCCAGCCGCCCTGCTCATCGATCCAGGCGAGCAGGCGCCGGTGGACGCCGTCGAAGCCGTTCGAGAGCCGGGGGTGGTGCTGCGGCGGGTGCCAGAGGATGGCGACCGCCCCGCCGTGCTCGACGACCGGCTCGAGCGCCTCGACCGCGGATTCGTACGCAGCGTCGGCGGAGAGTCCGAGGTAGCGCTCCTCCGAGAGCGTGGCGTCCATGACCGCGAGCGGCAGCTCCCAGCCGCCGGGCTCGCGCCGCTCGCCGTCCCAGAGCCGGTACGGATATGGTGTGCCCGCCCGCAGGCCCGGCAGCGACGGCCAGCCGATGCTCGAGTCGTAGCGCAGGCCCGCCTCCCGCAGCTCGGCCGCGAGCCGCGGCGGGTCGCTGCGGAGATAGTGGTGGCGCAGCCCCTGCGGCCGGTCGAGTGCCCGTGCCTCCTCGGCAACCGCGCCCGGCCGCTCGCGCGCCCGGTACGACGCGTGCAGCGCGACCTCGAGCCCGGCCGCGCGCGTTCGCTCGACCGCGGCCTCGAACGCCGGCCCGTACCGCTCCGGGTAGCCGTCCTGCGGCGCCTCCTGTCGCGTGAGGAAGAAACAGGTCGAGCCCCGGCCGCCCTCGGCCTCGAGCATCGCCTGAAGCGGGAAGTCAGGGTCGCGGCCGTGCAGGGCGTCGACCGCGAACGTCGTGCCTTCGTGGAGGCGGCGCCGCGACCGGTGGGCGACCGATCCGGCGAGTTTTCGCGCGGCAGTCTTGAAGCCGCCGCCGCCGAGCAGGTCGACGTCGTGCGTAAGGGCGACGAGGAACCGTTCGCCGCCGGGGTAGGCGCGCCGCTCGAGCCCGAGGCCCGCCGCGATCTCCGCAACCCGCGGGCCGGGCGGCTCCGGCGGCGGAAGCGGCCGCCCGTGCGAGTCGAGCTCCGCGTTGCGCTCGCGCGCAAGGGTGAGTAGCGCGAAGACCTCGTCCAGCAGCGCGTCGTCGACGCGAACGGATTCGTCGAAGGGCAGCCCGAGCGCGTCCAGCAGCGCGTCGAGCGCGTACCGCCGTTCCGGCGTCACCTCGAGCGCAGCGCGGGAAACAGGATCACGTCGCGGATCGCGTCGCTGCCGGTGAGCACCATCGTCAGCCGGTCGATCCCAACCCCGCAGCCGCCCGTCGGCGGCATCCCGTACGAGAGCGCCTCGACGAAGTCCGGGTCGCCGGGCTCCGACTCCTCCGCCCCCGCCTCGCGCTCGGCCTCCTGCATCCCGAAGCGCTGCGCCTGCTCCTCCGCGTCGTTCAGCTCGCTGAAGGCGTTGGCGAACTCCATCCCGGCGACCACGGCCTCGAAGCGCTCGACAAGCGTCTCGTCCTCGTCCGTCGTGCGCGCGAACGGCGAGAGCTCGATCGGCCAGTCGGAGACGATCGTCGGCTGGATCAGCTCGGGCTCGACGAAGTGCGAGTAGGCGTGGTCGACCAGCTGCGCCCACGAGCGGTCGCGGTCCGTGTCGACGCCGGCCTCCTGCAGCTTCGCGCGCAGCTCCGCCTCGTCGCGCGACCACACGCCCTTCGCCTCGAGCGCCTCGACGAAGCGAACGCGCTGCCACGGCGGCGAGAGGTCGATCTCGTGGCCGCGGAAGGTCACCTTGCGCGTGCCCACGGCGTCGGCGGCCGCTGCGACGAGCGCCTCGGTGCGCTCCATCGTGTCGCGGTAGTCGGCGTATGCCTCATACCACTCGACCTGCGTGAACTCCGGCGAGTGCTTGTACGAGATGCTCTCGTTGCGGAAGTCCTTCGAGAGCTCGTAGACCTTCTCGAGCCCGCCGACGATCAAGCGCTTGAGGTAGAGCTCGTCGGCGATGCGGAGGTAGAGGTCGGCGTCGAGCTCGTTCGAATTGGTCACGAACGGTTGGGCGAAACCGCCGCCGTAGCGCGGCTGCAGAATCGGCGTCTCGACCTCGATGAAGCTCTCGCTGTCGAGGTACCCACGGACGGCCGCGACGATCTTCGTCCGGGTCAACGCAAGCTCGCGCGATTCCGGGTTCATCAGCAGGTCGAGGTAACGCTGCCGGTAGCGCGTCTCGGTGTCGGTGACGCCGTGGAAGGTGTCCGGCAGCGGCCTGCCGGGGCGCGCAAGGACGGTTGCATCGGAGACGGCAAAGATGAAAACCGACGGCTCGCCTCTCCTCGAGCGGAAAGGCACACCTTTCACGCCGAGGATGTCGCCGACGTAGATGTCGAGCTCGCGCGCGACGTCCTTCACCGGACACAAGACTTGAATCCGCCCGGTCCGATCAACGAGATCGACGAACAAGACGCCGCCCATATCTCGGCGCGCCATTACGCGTCCCGCGATGACGACTTCGGTCGCGACTCCTTGCGGATCTTCAAGAAAGTCCTCGTCCCGCATGGACTCGATCACCCGATGTACCTCTGCGATCGACGAGCGCGGCACTTCTGCCTCTCGCGGCGGAAATCGCTTCGGCGACGGCATGTGACCCGGGAGCCTATCCGCCGTTGGATGTACCCAAGTCACCTCGACTCGGAGGCGGACTTTGCTCGCCTCCACTCGTGACGCTCCGGGTTGCACCGATCCGAAGCACGTCGTCATGGCGCGCGGAGCGCGCGACGGACCCCGGGGTCAGGTCTTGCAGTGCCACATCTGCCCGCGGCGTGGTACGTCGAGAGCACAACGATCCGTCCACCGCCTGTGGACGAAATCGCTCGATGTCCGCACGCCAATGCGCTAATGCAAGACCTGACCCCGCGCGGGACTGGCGCGGAGGCGGGCTTTGCTCGCCTCCGCTCGCAGGCGCTTACCGCTAACGCACCCTGCGTAAGGTCGTCATGCCGCGCGAAGCGCGGCGGACTTCACGCAGCTTTGATCTCGAGGATCTTGAACTTCATCGAGCCGCGCGGGGCGGCGACCTCGACCGTCTCGCCCTTCTTCTTGCCGATGATCGCCTTGCCCACCGGCGACTCATGCGAGAGCTTGTTCTCGGCCGGGTTCGCCTCCGCCGAGCCGACGATCCGGTACTCGAAGGTCTGCTTCGCAGCGATGTCGCGCAGCTTCACCTTCGAGCCGAGCGAGACGACGTCCTTGGCGACGTCCTTCTTCGTGATCACACGCGCGTTGCGCAGCCGCTCTTCGAGCGTGGCGATGCGGTGCTCGAGCAGCGCCTGCTCGTTCTTCGCGTCGTCGTACTCGGCGTTCTCGGCGATATCGCCGAACTCACGCGCGGTGCGGATTCGGTCCGCGACCTCGCGGCGTCTCTCGGTGGAGAGGTACTCGATCTCCTGCTTGAGCTTTTCGTAGCCTTCGGGAGTGAGCGGAACGTCCTTCAAGGGGCCTCCTGAAAGAAAAACGCGCGGCGCAGGGGCGCCATCGCGGGCGGGGATGTTACCTGCGACGGTGGACGGACGTCAACCCGGTCTGCGGCTACCATTTTTCGCTCTGTGCAGGTAGATCTCCGCAGCTCCTGGTGGATCCGCGACGTCGAGATCCCGACGCGGCTCGTGCTCGCGCCGATGGCCGGGGTGAGCGTTCAGGCCTTCCGCCGCCAGGGTCGCCGCTACGGCGCCGGGCTCGTGTGCTCGGAGATGGTCAGCTGCGCGGGGTTGCACCACGGCAACGAGCGCACGCTCGGCTACCTGCGGATCTCCGCCGACGAAAGGCCGCTTGCGGTGCAGATCTTCGGCTCCGAGCCCGACGTGATGGCCGAGGCGGCGCGGATGGTCGAGGACGCGGGGGCCGATCTCGTCGACATCAACTTCGGCTGCCCGGTGAAGAAGGTGACCAAGACGGGCGCGGGCGCGACGCTCCTGGAGGACCCGGCGCGTGCATGTGCCGTGGTGGAGGCGGTCGCGCGTGCCGTGTCGGTTCCGGTGACCGTGAAGATGCGCCGCGGGCTCGCGGACGGCTCGCGCGCGTGCCTTTCGCTCGGGCCGCAGCTGGTGGAAGCGGGCGCGTCGTCGCTGACGCTGCATCCGCGCTCGGCCCGGCAGATGTACACCGGCGAGGCAGACCATTCGCTGACGGGGGAGCTGGCAGAGCGGGTCGGCGTGCCGGTGGTCGCCTCCGGCGACGTGACGTCTCGGGCCCGCGCGCAGGCGATCCTGGCGACGGCCGGCGCGGCCGCGGTAATGGTGGGCCGGGCTGCCCAGGGGAACCCGTGGGCGCTGCGGGAGATCATCGACGGGGATGTTGGTGAGCCAACGCGGGAGGAGGTCGTCGCGGAGCTGATCCTCTTCATGCGCGCGACGGTGCGGGAGCTGGGCGAGCACCGCGCCACGGGCTTCCTGAAGAAGTTCTACGGCTGGTATCTGGGCCGCGGCCGCTTCCCGCGCCCGTTCAAGCAGGAGCTCGTGCAGCTCGAGACGCTGGACGAGGTCGAGACGCGGCTGCTCGCGGCCGCCCCCGGAGCCGCCGAGGTGCTGCGGCGCCTGGAAGCCGAGCTACCGGAGGGCGAGGACGACGTCGTGCTCGACCTCCCGATCTCGATCTACGGCGGCGGCTGAACCAGCCGCGTCCTTCCTAGTAACAGACTGTTACTTGGTGGGCTCGAAGTGAAGAACGGCCACGGTTCGGGCCGTTCCGAGTCTTGTAACAGACTGTTACTTGGCCTCAGTCGCGGTTCCGCTCCCACACCAGTCGCACGCCCTCGAGCGTCAGGAACGGGTCGATTGTCTCGAGCGTCCGCGCGTGCGGGACGATCAGGTCCGCGAGCCCGCCCGTCGCCACCGTCTGCGCTTCCACGCCGAGCTCGTCACGGATGCGGTCGACGATGC
Source organism: uncultured Actinomycetes bacterium (assembly GCA_963719275.1). Classification (GTDB taxonomy): domain Bacteria; phylum Actinomycetota; class Thermoleophilia; order Gaiellales; family Gaiellaceae; genus AC-32. The sequence continues at coordinate 217,237 of CAVRBT010000006.1, forward strand.
CGTCCACCTGGCCCGCGAAGCCGTAGACCAGCCCCGACTGCAGGCTCGAGGCGGTGTTCTTCGCGATCACCGTCTCCGGCTCGGCGAAGTCGATCTTGAACAGCCGCGCCGCTCGAGCGAACAACGCGTCCATCGAGACCTCGATCCCCGGCGCGAGAACGCCCCCCACGTACTCCCCGGCCGGCGAGACGACGTCGAAGTTCGTCGAGGTGCCGAAGTCCACGACGATCGCCGGAGGTCCGTACCGCTCGACCGCGGCCACCGCGTTAGCGATCCGATCCGGCCCGACCTCGCGCGGGTCGTCGTAGCGGATCGGCACGCCCATCCGCACCCCAGGGCCAAGTTCCAGCAGCTCCGCCCGCGCGTACTCCTTGGCGAAGTCCTCGTACGAGCGGTGGAGCTGCGGCACGGTGGAGGCGAGTCCAACGCCGTCGACGGACGCGAGGTCGAGGAAGCTGCCGTAGAGCGCGCCGAGCTCGTCGCCGCTGCGGTTCCGCTCGGTCGCGATGCGCCAGTGCTCCCGCAGCTCGTCCCCCTCGAAGAGCCCGAAGACGGTCTGCGTGTTCCCGACGTCGATCGCCAGGAGGGCCATGCGGCCGAGCCTACTTCAGGGCCAGCGCCGGGATGCTCCAGTCGGCGTAGACGTTCTGGTAGACGAGGCTCCTCGGGTCGACCCGTGACGAGAAGAAGTACCGGTTGTTGTAGACGCCGAGCACGACCGTCGGGGCGAGGTCCTTGATCAGGTCGACGTCGAGCTTCCCGAGCGCCCGGTACTGGGCCTGGCCCTTGAGCCTCCGGGCCGCTTGGAGCCTGCGCGTGTACTTGACGCTGTCGATCCCGAGCAGGCTCGACGACTCGAGCGCCTGACGGACGAGTGCCGCTGGGTCGCCCGGAGCGGAGTCCGCGCACCAGCCCATGCCGATTCCCAGGTCGAGGTTGGTGTTGTGCTTGCCCATCGCGTCGTAGAGGTCCGCTCCGCTGTAGGACTTCAGCCTGATCCTCGCCGGGTCCACGCCGAGCTTCACCAGGTCGGCGCGCAGCAGCCGCGCCTGGGGGGTGCCGATCGTCCCGGAACTGCGGTAGCCGACGTTGATCCGACCGCGACGCAGGTGGCCGGCTGCAAGGCGGCGCGCCTTGCTGCAGATTGGGCGCTCCGCGATAAGGCTGCAGCTTCGGCGCCGTGATCGACCCCGCGGACGTCGGCGGCAGCAGGTGCGACCACGGCGTCAGCGCGTACGGCCCCGGCGCACCGCCGCGTACGCCTTTCGGTTGACCACCCAGCTCAGTGCGCGCCGCAGCGCGAAGTTGTTCCGGAACAGCGGCCGGTCGTCGTTGATTGCCAGGAACGAGAGACAGGACGTCGGCTTCCTCCAGAACCGCGTCCTGTTCACGCCGTAGGCCTTCGCGACCTCGCGGACGTGGGCGGTGGGCAGTGGGCCTTCGTCGAGGCCGCCTGACCGCACCTGCTGGTAGGCCGACTCCTCGCCGAGGTTCCACCGCACGTCGACGCCCCGGAGGTTGTGCGTGCGCGCGCCGCGGTAGTACGGATTGCGGCGCAGCTGCGTGACGACGTTCGGGTCGCTACGGCTGACGAAGTACGGGCCCGCCGACGGATACGCGCCGGTGACCTCGCGGCTCAGCCGGAGCCGTCCCGAGGTCGCCTGGAAGAACGGCATCGCCAGCTTGCTGAGGAAGGCAGGATCGCGACGTGTCAGGTGGATGATCAGCCGGTTGCCCTTCGCCGCGACGCCGCGCACGTGCTGCGAGCGGCCGTCGGTCACGTCGCGCGCGCCGACGATGTTCGCGCCGCTCGCGTCCGTGATGAACTGCGCGGCCGGCGAGGCGAGGTCGTGGTTCGCCACGCGGTCGATCGCGTGCTTGAAGCTGGTCGCCGTGACCGGCAGGCCGTCGCTGAAGCGGAAGCCCTTGCGGATGAAGAACGTCCACGTCCGCCCGTCACGTGAGACGGTGTATCGCGATGCGACCTCAGGCACGAGCCGCGTGCCCGGCTGGCCGGCCCGGTCCTGGTAGTTGAAGAGCTTCGCCGCCGTCGCGTACTCCAGCCACCACGCCGTCGAGACGTACGCGAGCTGCGGGTCGACCTGCACCGAGGCGCCGCTGAACCCCACGCGGAAGATCCCGCCCTGCCTGAAGCCGAACTCGGCGCTCGCGAGCTGCGCAGCGGCGAGCATCGCGACGCCAACCGCCAGCAGTCCGAGCGAGTACCAAGAGCGCCGCATGTGCGGATTGAGACGTCGCCCCGCAGGCGGGGTTAGGGGGTCTAGGATGCCACCGTGGACGCCCGGGAAGAGCGCGCCGCACGGAACGAGGCTCTGCTCCGCGAGGTCAACGATCGGATCGAAGAGGTCGGCAAGCGGCTCCAGGTCCTCCCCGACGACCATTCGCTCGACTTTCGCTGCGAGTGCGGCCGTCCCGAGTGCGAGGCCCTCGTCTCGATGTCGGTTGGCGAGTACGAGCACGTCCGGGAGGACAACGACCGCTTCGCCGTCGTCCCGGGCCACGAGGACGAGCAGATCGAGCGTGTCGTCGAGCGTCAAGAGGGCTACCTGATCGTCGACAAGCTCCCGCACGCGGAGCGCTTCGTCGGCGCCGACGGCGAGCCCGACAGCGGCGACTAGGCGGGGCTAGAGCTCGTCGTCCGAGCCGAGCGACTCGCCGATGCGCTCGGCCAGCGCCTCGGCGCTGAGACTGGGCTCGTCGCCCTCGCCGCGCAGCTCCTCGACCGTGACGTCACTCGAGGTGTAGACCTCGGCGCGCGGGATGATCCGGGTCGGGCGGTTCTTGTCCCAGACCCAGACGTCCTCCATCCTCAGGTGGAAGAACGGGTAGCTCGGCTGGGGCACGTACTGGAGGTCGAGCTTGTTGCAGAGGTACGTCGCGTCCTGCGTCAGCACGCAGTAGCGGAAGAGCGCGAACACGGCCGAGTATTCCTTCTTGAGCGCGAGCTCGAGCTCGGCCTCGAACTCGTCGAGCTCGTCGAGGTGCGACATGCGGCCATCATAGCCCTGCCAGCAGGGTCTGGACCGGGCCCAGGCCGGGGATCTCGAGGGCCGGATCGAGCTCAGCGAGCGGCTCCAGCGCGAACCTCCGCTCGTGCAGCCTGGGATGCGGGAGTTCGAGCCCAGGCTCGTCGATCACCTCGTCGCCATGGAGAAGCAGATCGAGGTCGATGGTGCGCGGGCCGAACGGCGCGCCCTCTCCCCGGACGCGCCCCAGACGGCGCTCGATCCCGAGCAGGCGCTCGAGCAGCTCGCTGGCGCCGAGGGTCGTCCTGAGCTCCGCGGCGCCGTTCAGGAAGCGCGGCTGGTCCTCGAAGCCGACCGGATCGGTCCAGCGCAGAGTCGAGACCGCCAGCACTTCGACGCCGTCCTCCTCGGCCAGGAGCTCGAGCGCCCGCTCGATCTGCGCCCGCGGGTCCTCAAGGTTGGCGCCCAGACCGACGAAGCTTTTCGTCATGTCCGGATTGTCCGTCAAGGCCGGTCGGTCACAGCTACCGTTCGGAGCCATGCGCCGCGCCGCGCTGATCGGGGTCTTTCTCTTGTGCTGCTCTTCGCCCGCCGCCGCAGGCGTGTTGACCCATTCCGGGGAGCCCGTGCTCGCGGGCTCGAGGTCCGTCGCTCGGTTGCAGGCATACCCGCGGACGCTGGTCGAGCTCGACCGCTCGCGCGTCGCCGAGACTGCGCCGCTGCTCCGACGCGTCGGTGGCGACGAGCTGGACCCCTCGCTCGGGCTCTGGCGCCTGCCGAGCTGGGAGGCGCAGCGGCTGCTCCCGAAGCTGGAACGCCGGGGGCTCGTGCGCTCCGTGACACCCGACGTCCCGGTCGGCACCGACCCCGGCAACGCGAGCGGGTTCTTCGGCCAGTTCAGCGATCCGCTCTCGAACACGGAATGGTGGCCGGCGCACGTTGGCGTCGCGAGCTGGACCGCCCCCGGCCCCGGCGTGCCGCTGACGATGATCGACTCGGGCGTCGACCTCTCGCACGAAGAGTTCGCCGGCCGGCCCAACACCTTCGCGTTGAACACGCAGACGTTCGACGCGATCGAGGACGAGGCGCACGGGACCGCGACCGCCTCGGTCGCCGCCGCGCCGGTGAACGCCAAGGGGATCGTCGGGATCTACCCGCAGGCGAAGCTACAGCTCTGGGACGCCAGCCCCGGCGGCCAGCTGACGGTCGGGGACGAGATCGCCGGCCTCGCCGCTGCGCGGAGCCGCGGCCGAGGCGTGATCAACCTCAGCCTCGGGGGCTTCGACCGGCTACCGATCGAGGAGCACGCGATCCTGAACGCCTTCGGCGCCGGCCTAGTGGTCGTCGCCTCCGCCGGGAACGATCGCCAGGAAGGCAGCTCGCTCTCGTACCCGGCGACCTTCGCGCACGTGCTCACGGTCGGGGCGACGAACGAGAGCGACCGCGTCACGGTCTTCTCGAGCTCGTCGCCGGCGATCGACATCTCAGCGCCCGGCCAGGACATGACCGCCGCGATCCCGACGTTCTGGGACCCCATCGGCTACAGCTCCGTCGACGGCACGAGCTTCTCCGCACCGCTCGTCGCAGGAGCCACCGCCGCGGTCTGGACGCTGCGCCCCACGCTGACGAACACTCAGCTCTTCGAGGTCATGCGCCGGTCCGCGCGGGACGTCGGCAAGCGCGGCTGGGACGCCGACACCGGCTACGGGATCCTGAATGTTCCCGCCGCGCTGACGCGCAAGCCACCGGCGGCCGACCCGCAGGAGCCGAACGAGGACGTCTACCTCGTCAGGCCCAACGGCCTTACCCGCGCGGGCAAGCTCCCGCTTACCCGACCGGGGAGCCTCCGCGCGGCGCTGAAGGCGGAACTCGAGCGGCGCGAGGACCCAGAGGACGTCTACCGCGCCTGGCTCCCTGCGCGCGGGAAGCTCGTCGTGACGGTGCGGCCGACCGCCAACGTCTCGCTCGAGATCTGGGGCCAGAAGACGCGGACGGTGTTCGAGCGGCGCGCCGCGGCGCGCCGCGATCTGATTGGCGTCTCGGCGCACGGGGGCAAGCGGTTCGAGCGGGTGACGGTGAAGGGCCGCGGCGTCGGCCAGTTCATCTACGTCGACGTGTTCCTGCCGAAGAACGTCGTGCAGGCGAGTTACACCGTCAGCGTCGCTCCCGCCGCACGCTAGCGGCCGTGTAGTCGACCGGCAGGCCGAGCTGCACGTGCGGCTTGCGTACGCGCACGGACACGCTGCGGGCCGGAAACCGCTCGAGCAGCGTGTCCGCGAGTGTCGCGGCGAGGGACTCCAGCAGGTGGAACTCGCGGCCCTGCGAGACCTCGCGGATCAACGCGACCACCTCGCGGTAGTCGGCCGTCTGCACGAGCGCGTCGGAGGCCGGCTCGTCCAGCTCGAGCTCGACGTCGTACAGGAACGGCTGGAGCCCTTCGCGCTCCGCCTCGAGCGCCCCGTGGCGGCCGGCAAGCTCGAGGGCCGCGATCTCGACGACGACGGTCATGCGTACACCGCGCGCGCCGCGGTGAGCGCTTCGACGTGCTCGCGCACGTCGTGGACGCGGAGGATCGTCGCGCCGCGCTCGTAGGCGGCAACCGCGGCTCCGACGCTCGCTGCGACCGAGCCGGTCTTCGCCTCCGGGTCGCCGAGCAGCTTGCCCAGCGAGCTCTTGCGCGAGATCCCGACCAGCACCGGCCGGCCGAGCGCCGTCAGCTCGCCGAGGCGGCGGATCAGCTCGAAGTTGTGCTCGACGGTCTTGCCGAAGCCGATCCCCGGGTCCAGGCACACGCGGTCCTCGGCGATCCCCGCCGCTACGGCGGTGCCCAGCCGCTCCTCGAGGAAGGCGGCGACTTCGGAGACGACGTCGTCGTAGCTTGGGTCGAGTTGCATCGTGCGCGGCTCGCCCTGCATATGCATCAGGCAGAGGTAGGCGCCGGACTCGGCGACGACGCCGGCCAGCTCGGGGTCGCCGCGCAGCGCGGTCACGTCGTTCACCAGCTCCGCGCCGAGCTCGAGCGCCCGCCGCGCGACCTCCGCCTTCGACGTGTCGATCGAAGCGGGCACCTCGCCCTCCAGCGCCTCCAGCACAGGAACGACGCGCAGCAGCTCCTCGTCGGCGCTGACGGCTTCCGCACCCGGCCGGGTCGACTCGCCGCCGATGTCGACGATCGCCGCACCCTCCACGAGCATCCGACGCGCGGAGGCGGCGGCGTCGCCCGGATCGAAGTTCACGCCCCCGTCCGAGAACGAGTCGGGCGTGACGTTGACCACGCCCATCACGGACGGCCGCGGGAAGCGCTGCTCGATTGGCGGGCTCATGCGTCGGTAGGTTAGGGCCATGGGCGACGCAGAGGCACGCCGGGGCGCAGCATGGCGTTTCGTCCGCGCGGTCGTGGGCTCGCAGGCCTACGGCGTCAGCGGGGCGGTCGTCTCCGGCCTGCTCTGGCAGGCGGGCGCGGTGGCCGCACCGCTGGTCGTCAAGTACGCGATCGACCACGGGATCGTCGGCGAGGACCACCAGACGCTTGTCATCTGGCTACTCGTGCTGCTCGCGGTCGGGATGCTCGAGGTCGTCGCCGGGGCCTTCCGCCATCTCTACGCGATCCGGAACCGCTCGCACTCCGACGCGCGCGTTCGCGATGCGATCTTCGCGCACTCGCTCCGGCTCGACGCCTCGTACCACGACCGCGTAGGCCCGGGCGAGCTGCTCAGCCGCGCGTCGTCGGACTCGCAACACGTGGCGCGGATGATGGATGCGATCGGGCACACCATCGGCTACGTGCTCACGGTCGTCGCGGTCGCGATCGTGATGCTCTTCCTCGATCCCACGCTCGCGCTGATCGTGCTGATCCCGGTGCCGCTCGTCAGCCTCGGCGCGTGGTTCTACTCGCGCCGCTACGACGCAGGGACGCGGGAGCTGCAGGAGTCGTGGGCGCAGGCCTCGACGCTGGTCGAGGAGACCGTGAGCGGGATCCGGGTCGTCAAGGGCCTCGGCGCCGGCGATGCGCTCGAGGGCCGGTTCCGCCGCCGCAGCGACGAGATCATGGACCGCGCACTCCACCTGGCGCGGCTCGACGCCGTCTTCGTGCCGTTCCTGGAGATGCTGCCGCTGCTCGGGATCGCGACCGTGCTCTGGTTCGGCGGCCGCAGCGTGATCTCCGGCGAGCTCTCGGTCGGCTCGTTCGTCGCCTTCAACGCGTACGTCGTGATGCTCGTCTGGCCGTTGCGCGTGCTCGGCCAGCGCGTGACGACCCTGCAGAAGGCCCTCGGCGCGAGCGGCCGCATCACCGAGGTGCTGGAGGCGGAGCCGCGGCTGGTGGAGCCACGTCATCCGCAGGAGCTGAATCGGCCCGTGCGCGGCGACGTGCGGCTCGAGAGAGTCCGCTTCGGCCACGAGGGCGACCACGCGGTGCTCGACGGGCTCGACCTGCACGTCGCACCGGGTGAGTCCCTGGCGCTCGTCGGCGCGACCGGCTCGGGCAAGAGCACGGTCGCCGGCCTGCTGGCGCGGCTCTACGACCCCGAGGACGGACGTGTGCTGCTCGACGGCCACGACCTGCGCGAACTGCGGCTCGACGACGTTCGTCGCGTTGTCGCGCTCGTCTTCGAAGAGACGTTCCTCTTCAGCGAGAGCGTGCGCGAGAACATCCGCGTCGGGCGGCCGGACGCAGGCGACGAAGACGTGCAGCGCGCGGCCGAGCTCGCCGGTGCGGCCGACTTCGTCGCGGACCTGCCCGACGGCTACGAGACGATCCTCGGCGAGCGCGGCTTCTCGCTCTCCGGCGGCCAGCGGCAGCGCATCGCGATCGCGCGCGCGATCCTGGCCGACCCTGCGCTGCTCGTGCTCGACGACGCCACCTCGGCGGTCGACGCGACGAAGGAGCACGAGATCCGTGCAGCGCTCACGGAGGTGATGCGCGGCCGAACGACCCTGGTGATCGCGCACCGGCCCGCGACGATCGCGCTCGCCGACCGCGTGGCTGTACTCGAGGGCGGCGGCATCGTCGAGGAGGGCACGCACGACGAGCTGCTCGCGAGCTCGGCGCGCTACCGAGGGCTGCTGGCACTCGAGATCGAGGCGGCATGAACGAGCGAGCTTCGGCACGCGAGGTGTGGCGCGAGACGCGGCCACTGGCCCGGCCGGTCCAGCGGCTCTACCTCGTGGCTGCCGCCGCGGTGATCGTCTCGACGCTGATCACACTCGCGGGGCCGGCGCTCGTTCGGTACGCGGTCGACAACGGCATCGTGAAGCAGGAGCAGCACCCCGTCGATGTGGCAGCGCTCGCGATCCTCGCTCTCGCGCTCGTGAAGCCGCTCGTCGTCCGCGTGCAGACGCTGGCGGCCGCGACGGCGTCGGAGCGCTTCCTGACGTCGCTGCGTAAACGCGCGTTCGCCAAGCTGCAGGCGCTGCCGCTCGGGTTCTTCGAGCAGGAGCGGACGGGCGTGCTCGTGTCGCGGCTGACCTCCGATGTCCAGGCGCTCGACGAGTTCCTGCGCGAGGCGCTGGTCGAGGTAGTCGGCAGCGGGCTGCAGATCGCGCTCACCGTGGCGGTGCTGATCATCCTCTCGCCGGCACTGGCGGCGGTCTCGCTCGTCGCGCTGCCGGTGCTGCTCCTGTGCGAGCTGGGCCTTCCACCACAGCGCCGGCGGCGCTTACCACGCGATCCGCGACCGCGTCGCCGAGACGCTGACCGCGCTGCAGGAGGGGCTATCGGGCGTGCGTGTGGTGCAGGCGTTCCGGCGGGAAGGGCGGACGATGGAGACCTACCGGCCGCGCAGCCACGCGCAGATCGGCGCGTGGCGGCGGGCGTCGTTCGTGAACATCCGGCTCTTCACGATGATCCCGCTCGCACAGACGGTGGCGCTCGTCGCCGTGCTGCTCGTCGCGGCCTCCATGTACCGCAGCGGCTCGATCTCGCAGGGGACGATCGTCGCGTACGTCCTCTACCTGGTGCAGCTGTTCGACCCGATCGCTCGCTTCAGCGAGTGGCTGGGCGAGTTCAGGCAGGGGGTGGCGGCGCTCGGCAAGGTGGTCGGGCTCCTGCAGGCCGAGAATGCGGTCAGCGAGCGGCCGCGCCCGGTCGGGATGCCCGCGGACGGCGTGCTCGAGCTCGACGACGTGACCTTCGGCTACGCGGGCGGCACGCCCGTGGTGAAGGGCGTCTCGCTCCGGCTCGACGCCGGCGAGCACGTGGCGCTCGTGGGCGTCACCGGCGCGGGCAAGTCGACGCTCGCGAAGCTGCTGACGCGCCAGTACGACCCGCAGCACGGGGCGATTCGGCTCGGCGGCGTCGACCTGCGCGACGGCACGCTCGAAACGCTGCGGCACCGGATCGTGATGCTGCCGCAGGAAGGCCACCTCTTCAGCGGCACGATCGCGGACAACGTGCGCCTCGCCGACCCTGACGCGTCGGACGATGCGGTCCGGCTCGCGTTGGCGCAGATCGGCGCACTGGGGCGGTTCGCCGCGCTGCCGGACGGGCTCGCGACCGACGTCCAGACGCGCGGCGTCCGCCTCTCGGCGGGAGAGCGCCAGCTCGTAGGCATCGCCCGCGTGGCGCTCGCCAACCCCGCGGTGATCGTCCTCGACGAGGCGACGTCCAGCCTGGATCCCGCCACAGAGGCTGCGGTCGAACGTGCGCTGGCCGCGGTCGTAGAGGGCCGGACGGTGATCATCATCGCCCACCGTCTCTCCACGGCAGAGCGAGCCGACCGGGTCGTGGTGATGGACAACGGCCGCGTCGTGGAGACCGCGCCGCACGACGAGCTGGTCGCCCAGGGCGAGCGCTACGCTCGCCTGTGGGCATCGTGGCAGGCTGGCGTCGCGGCCGGCACGGTCTAGTCCGGGACACGGCCGACGTCTCGGGCACGCCGCCCCTCCGTGGCCAAATGCCCACAGAACACTTGCGTGATGCCCGCGCCGCGGCGTGGAAAATCGGACTGTGGAGACCTTGACGATCCAGGCGGCGAGTCGCGAGTCGGCGCGGGCGATGCTTGCCGCGCTGTCCGAGTTCCAAGCAGAGCTGATCGAGACCGTAGACGGACGCTGCGAGGTCGTCGTCAATCTCGGAAGAGGCGACCGCGAGATCGTGGCAGTGCTGAGCGCGCTCGAGGCGTACGTCACCCAGCGGGCGCGCGGCCCGGCGCGGCTGGAGCTGAACGGACGCAACTACGTCATGCATCCCGAGCAGGAGTCGGGCAGCAGTGCCGAAACGCGCATCGCGTGACTACGCGGAGTCAGACCTAGAAGCAATCTGCGCCGCGCTCGAGCGGCGGGTGGACGACTGCTGGGAGCGGCTGCAGGATGCCGCGGTCGAGCTCGCCCACGTACACGAAGTGCCGGTCGAGGAGATCGTCGACCGCATCACACAGGCCGTCGCTGCCGAGGACGAGCCCGAAGCGCGGAACGGCCGCTAGCGAGCGGGCTTTACCGCCCTCAGGTAGGCCTGGGCCATGCGCCAGACGCCCTTGCCTTCCTCCACGAGCGGGCGAAGGTGCTCGGTGAAGCGCTCGCGCTCCTCGGGCGTCAGCGCCTGATCCATCGCCTCGCCGATCGTGGGGATCTTCGGGTTTCCGGAGCTGTTGAGGAAGGCGTCCCACGGCCGGGGTTCGCTTGGGCGCACGAACGCGTGCAGGTCGAGCTCCACCGGGAAAAAGCCCGCGTCCTCGGCGAGCCTGATGAGGTCGCGCTCGTCGAAGTCGAGCATCGGGTCGTCGGGCGGCTGGATCTCCTCGTAGACACGCTCCATTCGCGCCGCCAGGTCGGCGAGTCCATCGGCCGGATAGCCCCAGAACCCCGCGCGACGGCCCTCCATCCCGAAGCGGTTGACCGGCTCGAAGAGCGAGATGCGCCCGCCCGGCCGCAACACCCGGAAGAACTCCGCGAACGCACCGGCCTTGTCGCTGACGTAGATCAGCACCGAGCGCGTGGTGACGACATCGATGCTCGCATCGTCGACCCGGCCGAGTCCCCGGCCTCTGCCTCGACGAAGCTGCAGCGGTCCGAGACGCCGAGAGCCGCCGCAGCCTCGCGGCAGAAGTCGAGGCAGTCGTCCGAGATGTCGGAGAAGACGACGTGTCCTGCGCCGCGCTCGAGGGCGCCGAACCCGATCAGTCCTTCGCCACAGCCGACGTCAAGCAGCGTCTCGCCTTCGGAAAGGCCGGCGCGGTCGAGTACCTTCCGCCGAAAGACGGCGGTCTCCTCGAGCATCCGCCGGCGCACGTCCACGTCGCCGCCGTACCGGTGGACCGCGAGCCACTCAGCCCAGATGTCGCGCGTCTTCGAATCCACGTCAACAGGATGCCGCACGCCCAACCCGGGGTCAGGTCTTGCATTGACGGACCAGCTGGTCAACCCAGTCGACTCCGAGTAACGAATTCGTACGAGTTCGTCCCGGCGCACGACCGATGGACGAGATGTTGCGGCTTCGATACGGGAATGTGGCAACGCAAGACCTGACCCCGGCTCGGCGCCGCCGCGGTGGCGGGCTTGCCCGCTACCGCTCACGAACGCGCGTCGATAGCGGACCCACGACGTAAGTCATCATGGCTCGCGCGAAGCGCGAGCCGGACTTAGGTCGTTGAACCTTCGGGCGGCGGCTGCATCGTCGCGCCCGGGAATGGGCGCGGCACCGGCTTAGGCTGCGGGCGGCGCCGGCGCTCTTCGGCCGGCGGCTCGGCCTCGGCCTCGGGAGTGCCCTCGTCCGGGAAGACACTCGACTCGTCCTCGCCGGCGAGCAGCCGCTCGAACTGATCCTTGTCAATCGTCTCGCGCTCGATGAGGATCCCGGAGACCCGGTGCAGCTCATCCATGTGCGCCTTGAGCGTGTTCACGGCAAGCTCGTGCGCCTCCTCGATCACACGCCGGATCTCGTCGTCGATCTCGCGCGCGATCTCCTCGGAGTAGTCGGGCTCGGCGCCCATCTCGCGGCCGAGAAACGGCATGTCGTGGTTCCGGCCGAGCACGCGCGGGCCGAGCTTCTCGCTCATGCCGAAGCGCATGATCATCTGCTTCGCGATCGAGGTGACCTTCTCGAGGTCGTTCGCGGCGCCGGTGGTGACCTCGTGGAAGACGAGCTCCTCAGCCGCGCGGCCGCCGAGGGTCATCGCGAGCTGCTCCATCAGCGCGGTCTTCGTCGTCAGGTACCGGTCCTCGCGCGGCAGCGAGATCGTGTAGCCGAGCGCCTGGCCACGGCTGATCACCGAGATCTTGTGGACGTCGTCCGTGTGCTCGAGGAAGTGGCCGACGATCGCGTGGCCGAGCTCGTGGTAGGCCGTGATCTTGCGCTCCTCCTCGGAGAGCAGGCGCGTCTTCTTCTCCGGGCCGGCGATCACGCGCATGATCCCCTCCTCGAGCTCCTCCTGCTCGATCGTCTTCTTGCCGCGGCGCGCGGCCAGCAGCGCGGCCTCGTTGACGAGGTTCGCGAGGTCGGCGCCGGTGAAGCCGGGCGTGCCGGCGGCGAGGGTGTCGAGGTCGATCTCGGGCGCGATCGGCTTGCCCTTCGCGTGCACCTCGAGGATCTTGCGGCGGCCGATGCGGTCGGGCCGATCGACGACGATCTGGCGATCGAAGCGGCCCGGGCGCAGCAGCGCGGGGTCGAGGATGTCGGGCCGGTTCGTGGCGGCGATCAGGATGATGTTGTCCTTCAGCTCGAAGCCGTCCATCTCGACGAGCAGCTGGTTGAGGGTCTGCTCGCGCTCGTCGTGGCCGCCGCCGAGGCCCGCGCCGCGGTGCCGGCCGACGGCGTCGATCTCGTCCATGAAGACGATGCACGGCGCCGCCTGCTTGGCCTGCTCGAAGAGGTCGCGCACGCGCGAGGCGCCGACGCCGACGAACATCTCGACGAAGTCGGAGCCGGAAATCGAGAAGAACGGGACGCCCGCCTCGCCCGCAACAGCCCGCGCGAGCAGCGTCTTACCGGTTCCGGGCGGGCCGTAGAGCAGGACGCCCTTCGGGATCCGCGCGCCCAGCGCCTGGAACTTCTTGGGGTTCTCGAGGAACTCCTTGATCTCCTGGAGCTCCTCGACGGCCTCGTCGACGCCGGCGACGTCCTTGAAGCCGATCTTCGGCGAGTCCGGCGCCATCCGCTTTGCGCGGCTCTTGCCGAACGACATGACCTTCGAGCCGCCGCCCTGGACCTGGTTCATGAGGAAGATCCAGAACGCGATCAGGATGATGAAGGGGAGCAGCGAGAAGAACGCGCTCACCCACGAGAAGCCGCCCGTGCCCTTGGAGTCGAACTTGATGTGCTGCGACTCGAGGATGTTCGTCAGCTGCGGGATCGACTGGTCGGCCGGGTAGTGAACCGTGAACTTCTTGTCGCCGTCGCTCGGGATCGTGCCGGTAATCGAGCGCTTGCTCGGGTTGAACTCGACGTTCGCGACGTCGCTGTTCTCCGCGCGCTGGATGAACTCCGAGTACGTGAACTTCGTCTCGCTCTTCCCGTGGGGGATCAGCGTCTGGCTCGCCAGCCAGACGAGCAGGACGATCACGACGAGCGGGAAAAGCGCTGAGCGGAAGAATCGGTTCACAGGCCCTCTATCGGCACAGGGTACCAGTGAGTATGAGCCTTACCGGTGCCCCGGATTGGTCGTTTTTCAAAGCGTAGTCGGCAGCAGGTGCTCGTCCAATACGCCGACGTAGGGCAGGTTCCTGTAGCGCTCGGCGAAGTCGAGCCCGTAGCCGACGACGAACTTGTTCGGGATCTCGAAGCCGACGTACCGCACCGGAACGTCGATCTCGCGTCGCGAGGGCTTGGTCAGGAGCGCGCAAACCTCGAGGCTCGCGGGTTCACGCGACTCGAGATTCCGCATCAGGTAGGAGAGCGTCAGGCCGGAGTCGATGATGTCCTCGACCACGAGCACGTCCCGGCCTTCGATGTTGATGTCGAGGTCCTTGAGGATGCGCACGATCCCCGAGGAATCGGTGGCATCGCCGTAGCTCGAGATTGCCATGAAGTCGACCTCGCAGGCGACGGTGAGGTGGCGCATCAGGTCGGCCATGAAGAAGACGGCGCCCTTGAGGACGCCGATCAGCAGCAGGTCGCGGCCCTCGTAGTCGGCCGAGACGTCGGCTCCGAGCTCGGCCACCCGCGCGGCAAGCGTCTCCTCGTCGATCAGGATCTCGCCGATCGCGGCGTCAACGCTACGCGTACTAGTCACACGCGGCCTCTCCGAGCGCGGATTCCCGGTGCGCTGACGAGGCCGGGCACGGCGACGACCTCGCGCCCTTTGACGACGAGGGGCCACGCCTCTCGCTCCGACCGGGGGATCTTCGCGTCGACGAACACGTCCTGCACCTTCTTGCTGCGACCGACGAGCCTGTCGCCGGGGCGCCAGCTACGTACCTTAAGCCCTGCGAGCTCCGATTCGATCGTCCACTCGCCCCAGCGCACCTGGCCCTCGAGCGCGACCGGGGTCTGTTCGAGCCAGACGCGGTCATACTCGCGCACGGCGGTGAGGCCGCCGCCGAGGTCGACGCGGCGGGAGCCGGTCGTCGCGGCGAGCAGGTCGTCGAGCTTCGACGGGCGTTGCCCGGCGAGCCTCAGCAGGTTCTTCTCCGCGCCAGGGTGAAGGCGGCGCAGGAGCGGGAGGATCTCATCGCGGATCAGGCCGCGGCGCGTCTGCGGGTTCGAGCTGTCCGTGCGGTAGGCGAGCCCCTCGGCGTGGCAGTAGGCGTGGGTTTCCTCGCGCCAGAGCGGGAGCAGCGGGCGGACGACACCGTCCTCGCGCTTCGGCTTGATCCCGCTGGACGCGCCGCTCGAGACGAGGCGGTAGAGGACGGTCTCGACCTGGTCCGAGGCGGTGTGCCCGGTGGCGCGGAGGCGATCGGCGGCGAACGAGTACCTGATCTGCCGCAGGTCGTCCTCGGTCGTGCCGCCGCGGCCGTCCACGACCTCGGCGCCGAGCACGTCGCGGCAGAAGCGCGCGTCCTCGTCGGACTCGGCTCCGCGGAGGCCGTGGTTCACGTGGAGGGCGGAGACGCGGTAGCCGAGCCCGCGCAGCGCGTGCCAGAGGCAGGTCGAGTCGGCGCCGCCGGAGACGAGCGCGACGACTTCCCCGTCAGGCGGGATCAGGTCGTGCCCGCGGATGTGCTCTTCGACGCGCCTGCGAAGCTCGGCCGGGTCGGTTTCGGGACCATGCATGCGCACAGTCTCGCAGCGCCGTGCCGTTTCTCAGCCGCGTAGGACCCGGAAGTGAACGACGGTGACGAACACGCGGCGGTTGACGCGACGGCCGGCTCTCGTTGCTGTTGGTCGCGATCGGGTTGGTGAGGCCGTGCGGAACAAGCTTGACGCGTGCGGAGGTGCTGCCGGCAGTGCGCTTCAGCTCCGACGCAGACCCGTTTCGCCCTGTTCAGCGACAGCGTCGGCGGGAAGGCCGGGCTGGGCGGGTACGTGGCCGTGTAACCCTCGCACCTGATCAGCCTCGCGAACCTCATGTGGCTGCGCAGGCGTTGCATGAAGCGCAGGCCGATGTCCGTCAGGATCGGCTGGTCGGGCACCCACGAGCCGGGCGGAGTGAGCGCGTGCTCGATCCAGAGGACCGCGCGGGCGCCCTTGACGCCGACGCGCGTGACTCCGGAGGTCAAGCGGCAAAGCGCGCGCACGTTGACTCTGACTCCGCCGAAGTTCTTCGTGAGCAGCTTCGTGCCCTTGGGCTTGATCCGAATCCGGATGACCAGGCGGCCGGTGCCCGTCGCAGGCGCGCGTGCGGCGCCGCGCGCGACGAGGATCCGCCTCGACCCGAGCGATCGCACCTCGATCACGCAGGAGCGGAGCTGCTTCTGCTTCATCCGCGTGATGATCTCGTCCGCCACCTTCTCGGCGGGCGGCCCACCCGGCGTCGGGGGCCCTGTCCCCGCCGGCGGCAGCACGATCACGGGCGGAGGATCCACGATGACCGGGGGAGGCTCGACCGGGAGAGGCGTGCCGCATCCCGTCATCGACGCGTTGTCGATCGGCAAGCCCCAGATCTCCTGGTTCGAGAACCAGCCGTACCGGTTGCAGCCCACGGTCACGATGGGATCAAGCCCCGAGATGGTGAAGCTCGCCGTCGCGGGTCCGCCGCCGGCCGGAATGACTTCCATCAGCACCTTGAGGGAGCCAGCGTCCTCGGAAAACGTGTGCTTGAACGTGTACCAGCCGGAAGTGGGAATGCACTGGTGACCAGGGCCGTTCGGATCCGCTCCGATCCGGTCGACATTCGTTGTGCCGATGACGGTGAAGCCCGTGCAGTTGTCGCCAGCCAGCCCCGTGCTGACGTTGAACCCGAAGTCGCGCAGGTGAGTGCCGCTGTTGTTGTTGATGGCCGACGTGTAGTCGAAGCGCGTGCCCTTGCAGGTAGGTTCCGCGGCACCTCCCGTCGGCAGGAGGCAGGCCATGTTTCCGCCGTAGGTGTCGGGATTCGCCGTGGCGTACGCAGCGTCAAGATAGATGTCAAGCCGCGTCGTGTAGCCGCCGGCGGGCCACGTGCTGTTGTAGCCGCCCCACCGCGTGAGCGGGCCGTAGCAGTGCGCGGTTTCGCCTCCGCCTCCGGTCTCCTCAAAGCACTCTGTTCGGTCCAACCTGGCGTGAAAGCCGCCGGTCGCGGAGGGGACGGTGCTGGCATAGTCCCCCGGGTTGGTGAAGCCGGACGCCTGCCGGGTGATCGTGCCGCCGAAAGCGTCGAGCCACCCATCCGTGTTGGACTCGAAACCGTTGCTGTACGTTGGCCCCACTGCGGATGCCGAGTTGTTGACTAGCACGACTGCCAAGGCAACGGCAGCAAGCGCCGCCGTGAACAACGGAGAACCGCCTCGACTGTGCCGCAGTCGCAGAAAACGATTCACCCGGTCCCCCCTGTGCTCAATCGTGCCGATGAGCACAACCATCGTGCCGATGACCACAACCGTTGTCAAGAGGACGTCCGGGTCAGAGCAACGGACGGATATCGCAGCCGAGCTGCAGCGAGCGGTGCCTGGGCCCGCACCAGGACGGTGTGAGCGAAGTTGGCGAGTCGGTAGGCCCGGTACACGTGCGGCCCGGCGTCGCGGTGGCGTTCCTGCTGCTGCACCGCCTTCGCGTACTCGGTCAGCATCCCGGTCACGAGGCGCCGCGTCTGCAGTAGCGAGGAGTCCGTCGGCCCCGTGCCGCGCATGATCTTCGCCGCCGAGCGGGCCTGTCCCTCGACGTCCTCCCCCGACGCATCGCCGCTCTGGTACTGCTCGCTCCAGAGCTCCAGCGCGGTCATGTTCGTCCGTGCGGTCCCGATGAACTGCCGGTCGGTCGCCGAGCAGGTGTGCACCGTGCTCGAGCGTGCGCGGCCGCTCGCCGCCAGGACGAGCGCGAGCGTAAGCACGGCGACAAGGCCGGCCGTAGTGAGCCCAATCCGCACGCGCGGATTCTCGGCGAGCGGGGTAGCCCGTTCCTCCCCCGTTCGGGGATTTAGAAGAACACGAGGCTGCGGTACGAGATCGTCTGGCGCATGCCGACCCTCTCGTAGACGTGGATTGCCGCGGCGTTCTCCGCACGCACGAACAAGCAGACCGCCGGCACCCGCTCGAGCAGCAGCCGGCAGAGGTCACGCATCCCGCGCTGCGCGTAGCCGCGGCCCCGGACACGCGGGTCTACCCAGACTTGCTGCAGCTGCACGGCCGACGGCGTCCACGCGGAGGCCTCCGCCTTGAAGAAGATCGTGCCGCCCTCAACCCAGAGCCACGAGCGCCCGTCCTCGATCTGGGCTCGCGTCCGCCAGCGGAAGCTCTCGCGATCGCGCTCGAGTGGGTTCGTGCCGAGCTCCTCGCGGTGCGCCTCGGCGCAGGCCGGCACGAGTAGCTCGAAGTCGTCGTGCGTGGCCGCGCGCAGCGGGGTCTCCCCCGGCTCCGGCGGAGCCTCGAGCACGTAGACCGGCTGGCCGGGCCGGTCCTCGCGCGGAGACGGCAGCCGGTCGTGCGCGGCTGCCCAGAAGTCGCCGACCGCGGTCTCCTCGCCGATCACGAGCCTGGCTCGACTCGCGCCGTCGACTCCCGCGAAGGCGCCGCAGCCGCTCCCGGAGGGAACGAGATTCGTGCCGACGTGGCAGAGCGCGACCAGTCGCTCGCCGTCGCGGAGCCCGGTGAAACGGCCGAGCCCGCGCCGCGCAACGTCTTCGAGGAAGACGCGTTCGATCGGGTCCTCTGCGCAGAAGGCGAGGATCTCGTCCAGCGCCGGTTCGTTCAGCGCGGGCATGGACCGCAACTTTAGGCTCTGCCCGTGCCCATCCACGTCCGTGCCGAGCCGGGGGAATACGGAGAGGCCTGCCTGCTTCCGGGCGACCCGCTCCGCGCCGAGTACATCGCCGAGACCTACTTCGACAACCCGGTGCAGCGCAACGGCGAGCGCGGGATGCTCGGCTACAGCGGCGAGTGGGAGGGCAAGCCGGTCTCGGTGCAGGCGACCGGGATGGGCTGCCCGTCGGCGGCGATCGTGATGGAGGAGCTCGTGCAGCTCGGCGTCGAGCGTTTCCTGCGCGTCGGCACCTGCGGCGGCCTACAGCACGACCTCGAGCTGGGTGACCTGATCGTCGCGGTCTCGGCCGTCCCGGCCGACGGCACCGCCCGCCACTACGTCGGACAGGAGCCGCACGTGCCGACGGCGGACTGGGAGCTCGTCCACGCGGCCGTCCACGCGGCCAAGGAGCTCGACCAGCCGCTGCGTGTGGGAGCGATCGCCTCGAGCGACACCTTCTACGACCCTGACCCGGAGCGGCACAAGCGCTGGTCAGCACGCGGTGTCCTCGGCGTCGAGATGGAGGCGGCGGTGCTGTTCACGATCGGCGCGCTACGCGGCGTCAAGGCCGGCTGCCTGCTGACGGTGAGCGACATCGTCATCGGCGAGGAGTTCACGCGGATCTCCGACGACGAGCTGCGCGCGGCCGTCGACCGCATGACGCGCGTCGCGCTCGCAACCGTCACCGGATCCCGCCACTAGTGCGTGCTCAAGACCAATCGGTTGGGTTCGGCTGGTCATCTCAGACGGCAGCGCGAGCAAAGCTCGCCCGGCCTGAGGGCGGCACCGCAAGCGGTGCCTAGAACCGTCTTCCTGGTCAACCCGGCCGCCGAGAACGGCGCCGCGGGACGTCACTGGCCCGAGCTCGCACACCGAGCCGCGGCGCTCGGGCTGCGCGGCGACGCGCTGCTCTCGGAGCGCCCGGGGCACCTGACCGAGCTCGCGCGCGAGGCAGCGGCGGACGCCGACCTCCTCGTCGCGGTCGGCGGGGACGGAACCGTGCACGAGGTCGTCAACGGGATCGCCGGCCTCGACGTCGAGCTTGCGGTGATCGCGCGAGGCACCGGCTGGGACTTCGTCCGCACCTACGGCATCCCGCGCAAGCTCGAGGGCGCGGTCGAGGTCGCGCTCGCGGGGCGAACCCGCGAGATCGACCTCGGGCGCGTTCGCTACCGCGGCTGGGACGGCCGCGACGGCGAGGCCGTCTTCGCCAACGTCGCCAGCGCGGGCATGAGCGGCGCGGTCGCGAAGCGCGCCAACGAGACGTCGAAGGCGCTCGGCGGCAAGGCCTCGTACGCCTGGGCGACGCTGGCCGTCTTCGCGCGTTGGCGCAACGACGAGGTGATCGTCCGCGTCGACGGCGAGGAGCACGCCGGCCGCATGCTCGACGTCATCGTGGCGAACGGCCGCTACCTGGGCGGCGGCATGAAGATGACGCCCGAAGCGGAGCCCGACGACGGCCGCTTCGACGTCCTCTTGATCGGCGACGTGACGAAGCGCGACCTGATCGTGACGCTCCCGAAGATCTATCGCGGAACGCACCTGCCGCACCCGAAGGCGACGCTGCTCCACGGCGCGCGCGTCGAGGTCGACGCTCCTGAGCCGCTGCCGGTCGAGCTCGACGGCGAGCAGCCGGGTACGACGCCGGTCAGCTTCGAGGTCGTGCCGCGGGCGCTGCGGCTACGCGTTCCCGCCTGAGCTCTTCGGCTTCGGCTTGGCCTTGGGGGCCGAAGTGCGCCGCGTCGTCGTCTTCCGCGACGACGACTTCGCCTTCGAGAGCTGGTCGACCTTCTCCTCCAGCGCGTCCACGCGCTGCTCGAGCGCGTCGAGGCCGCGCAGCCGGCGCTGCAGCTCGTCCGCACGCTCCTTGAGCTGGTTCGCGCTCTGGAGCAGCTTCTGCCCGCCGGGGATGTTCAGGTCGCCGATCTTGCCGAGCGCCTCCTGGCCTCGGTCGGCCAGCTGGCTGATGATGTCCGGTCCACGGTCTTGGGCCACGACGCTGTTATACCCCAACCCGCTCGACCCGGAGCGCGACCTCGTAGCAGCCAAGCCGGTTCACGACCGGACACGTCGATACCTGGCGTCGCGGTCGCAGGCGGTGCGGGCCGAGCGATGCCGCCGGCGAGGCGAACCGCGCCACCGCAATCCCAGGAACGTCGTCGCCGTCGAACGTGCCGAACTCCTTCGAAGTGGGGCACGGCGGAGCGCGCGAGTAGGGCCTTCCGCGTTGCCGAGCAGGCCGAAGTCGCACTCGCGCGTGAAGACGAACACCGCCACGGCAGGCCGGCACGAGCCGAAGGTCGAACGTCGCGGCGCCGCGGAAGACCCGGCCGTCCCGCGCGCGCAGCAGGCCACGGCCCCACGTCTTCCAGACGCCCGCCGCGTCGACGGCGACGGCGCGCCGCCGTTGCGCTCGACCCACAGCGCGCGGAACGGGTGGATCTCGGTTCGCTCACCGCGCGGCGTCCAGTGGCCGCAGTCCCAGACCCACGACCCGACGATTACGACGCGGTCGCCCGCTT
Source organism: uncultured Actinomycetes bacterium (assembly GCA_963719275.1). Taxonomy (GTDB): domain Bacteria; phylum Actinomycetota; class Thermoleophilia; order Gaiellales; family Gaiellaceae; genus AC-32. Next base: position 237,996 of record CAVRBT010000006.1, read on the forward strand.
CGGGCCATACGAACGGCGTGCCCTCGAGCCGCCGCACCGGCGGAGGCGGACCGGTCGCCGGCGCGTTCCGGTCGCGGACGTAGACCCAGGTCGGGATGTTGCGCTGGGTCTGCTCGATGTAGTCGCGCCCGCAGCCGTCGGGACGGGCGTCCGTCCCGGGGTCGACCAGCGCAGGCTGCCGCGCGGTTGCGCCGAGCGTCGCGGCCAGCCCTGCGCACAACGCGGCCACCGCGCCGACGAAGGCGCGCGCCGCTTCACCGGCGGATCAGCACCGGCGTCCCGGCCGGCGTCACCTTGAACAGGCGGCGAAGGACGTCGTTGCGGACGCGGATGCAGCCGTTCGAGACGGCGCGGCCGATCGACCACGGCTCGTTCGTCCCGTGGATGGCGATCGGCCCGCCCTGCGTCCAGCCGGTCAGCACGTTCGAGTACGCCGAGATCCCGATCGCGGCGGGGCCGAACGGGCCCGACGCGTCCGCGGGGATCAGCCGCTGGTTGACGTAGTATCGGCCGGTGGGCGTCGGTGTCGCCGGCGAGCCGACGGCGGCCGTCGTACGCAGCACGCGCCTCCCGTTGCGGAAGAGCGTCAGTCGTTTCGCCGACAGGTCGATGAGCACGCGCGAGCGCACGCGGCCGGTGTCCACGGCCTCCGCGCGGACGTACCCGGTGACGCCGTTCGGCTTGATCGGTAGCTGCACGCGGTACCAGCGTGTATGGCAGTCGCTCGCTCGCAGCACCGAGAGGACGCGGAAGACGTTCGGGAAGCGGTTCACGTTCAGCCGGCCGAAGCGGGCGAACGGACGCGTGCCGGGAAGTCGGTAGGCGACCGCATGCGAGCGGACGACGGCCGCGACGGTCACGCGGGAGCTTCCGAGTGGCGCCGGACCGCTCTTGCAGCGCGGCGCATCGGCCGGCGGGCGCTGGCTCGCGGCCTGGTGGGCGGTCGCACCGCAACCGGCGAGCACCGCCGCGAGCGGGAGCGCGAGCAAGGAGCGGGCTCTCACGCCCACGACCCTAACCGCCGATAGTCGCAACCGGAACGTCACAACTTGTTCACCTATTTGTGCGTCGTATCTTCCGAGAGCGGAGGTACGCTCAAACCAGGACGATGAGTCAGGTCTTTCCCAATCTCAAGCGACTTCACCGGCACACAGGCGTGCGGACGTACGTGCTGCTCCAGCGCCTGGGCGTGCCGTACGAGGTCGAGCGCACGATCTGCTCCGAGTGCAGGCGCGTGCTCGACGAGCGCCCGGTGAAGCGCGCGGCAGCCTAGAGCGCCGCGACCACAGCGGGCAGAACCTCGCCCGCACTCCCGTCGATCCTCAGATTCGCCCTCGCGTCGTACGGCGTCGGGCCGCGGTTGACGATCGCGAGCTTCCCGCCCGCGGCGAGCGTCTCTTCCGGCAGACCCGCGATGGGGTAGACCTCGAGCGCCGACCCGACGACGAGCATGAGCGCAGCGGCGCGCGCCAGCTGGTACGCACGGTCGATCGCCTCCGGCGGCAGCAGCTCGCCGAAGAAGACCACGTCGGGCTTGACGATCTCGCCGCACACAGGACACGCCGGCGCGTCGGCCTCGGCGAGCAGCTCGAGCACCTGCTCGAGCTCGTGGCGGGCGCCGCAGCCGGGACAGGTCGCGGTGCGGATCGAGCCGTGCACCTCGACCACCTCGCTGCTGCCGGCCCGTTCGTGCAACAGATCGATGTTCTGCGTCACGACCGCCTGGACGAGTCCGTGCTGCTCCAGCTCCGCGAGCGCGAGGTGCGCCGGGTTCGGCTCGGCGTCGGTGAGCATCGACACGCGCGGCTTGTAGAAGCTCCAGACCTTGTGCGGGTCGCGGCGGAAGGCCTCGATCGAGCCGAACTCGAGCGGGTCGAACTGCGCCCAGAGCCCGGTCGCGGAGCGGAAGTCCGGGATGCCGCTCTCGGTCGACACGCCGGCGCCGGTGAGCACCACGCACGGCTGCCGCTCCCGGATCAGCTCGGCCAGCCTCACGGCGCTCATCGCGCCCTCGCGTGGTTGGCCAGCACTTCGCGGATCAGCAGGCGGGCGGTCGCGGCGAACGTCGGGTTCGTCTCCTCGTAGTACGGCAGCGCGATCAGGCCGATCGAGAGCGCCCAGCCGCGGCCGCGCGCCCAGGTCGCGTCGTCCACGTCCAGCCGTTCGCGGAAGGTCTCCCGCGCTCGCGTCGGCAGCGCGCCCCAGGCGGCGACCAGGTCGCACGCCGGGTCGCCGACGCCGACGCTGCCCCAGTCGAGCACGCCGGCCAGCCGACCGTCCCGCACGAGCAGGTTGCCCGGCAGGAGGTCTCCGTGGACCCAGACGGGCGGGCCTGCCCAGGGCGGCGCAGCGAGCGCGGCGTCCCAGGCCGCCGTGGCCGCGTCGACGTCGATGCGGCCCTCGAGCCGGCGCAGTGCGTCGCGCACCTGCTCGTCCTGCACCTCGCCCAGCGGCGCCCCGCGGCGGGACGGCCGCCCGTCGGGGAGGTCGATTCGCCGCAGCGCCTGGACGAGCCCGGCGAGATCCGCCGCGAGCGCGTCCGAGTGCGCTTCGCCGTCCGCGCTCGGGTGCTCGCCCTCGAGCCACGTGTAGATCCCCCACGCCCACGGGAACCCCTCGCCGCTCGACGGGACCGGCTCGATCGGCAGGCCGGCCCAGTGCGGGAACTGCGCGGCCAACAGGCTCCGCACGAGCGTCGCATCGGTCTCGAGCTCGTCCTCGTGCATCTTCAACTGCGCGATCGTGGAAAGGTAGCCGCCGTGGAATTCCGCTTCGAGACCGAGGTGCGCGTGCGCTTCGCCGAGACCGACGCGCAGGGGATCGCCCACAACTCCGTCTACCTCGTCTGGTTCGAGCTCGCGCGGATCGACTACTTGGCGCGGTTCCGCGGCGGCTACCCGGGCCTGCGCGCGGACGGGATCGAAGCGCTGACGATCGAGTCGCACGTCCGCTACCTCGCCCCGGCGCGCTTCGACGACCAGCTCGCGATCCGCGCCCGCTGCGGCGATCTGCGCGGTGCGCGCTTCCGCTTCGACTACGCAGTCGACCGCGACGGCGAGGCCGTAGCCGACGGCTGGACGCGCCACGCATGCGTCGACGCGAGAACGCACCGGCCGACGCGCGTGCCGGCCTGGCTCGCCGACGACATCGCTACGGCAGAGTCGTGACGCCGGTCGGGCCGGTCGGCCCGCTCGGCCCCGACGGGCCCTTGTGCGGCGGCGGGGGCGGGGGCTTCGGCTTGGGCCTGTGCTTCGTCCCGACGCGCACGACACGCGGCTCGCCGCGGTAGGACGAGTACCACGTGTTGTCGTAGAGCAGCTCCCCGTTCTCCGTGTAGACGCGACGGCGGACGCTGGTCGAGCGCGACGGCTCGCCGCTCTCCTCGACCACCGTAGAGCCGATGTACATCGTCGGGTCGGGGACGCGCTCCAGCGGCGCCCCACCCGTCTCCTCCAGCGGTCGGGTCGCGCTGACGACGCGGCGGTGCAGCGGCGCACCGTAGAGCTCGACGTCCAGCGAGTACGAGCCGACGTACGTGCGCAGCAGGATCCAGTGATCGGTGTCGTTGACGAACTTCAGGTCGACGTCGGGGTAGTTGACGGTCGCATCGCGGCCCTGCGGGTAGTGGCTGATGTAGAGCGCGTGGTTCGTGCGCTGGGTGATGTTCAGGCCGGCCTCGTACGCAGCGTTGAAGACGGTGGTCGAGACCTGGCACACGCCGCCGCCGAGGCCGGTCGTGAGCTCGCCGTTGATGATCACCGGCGCCTCGCGGAAGCCCTTGTCGGCCGTGCGTGCTCCTGTCGCGTGGTTGAAGGAGAAGGTGGCTCCGGGCGCGATCAGCTTCCCGTCGACGAGGTGCGCGACCAGCTGGACGTTGTGGATGCGGTTCGGGTCGCCGCCGTAGATCGTCTCGTAGCGGCCGATCCTGGTCGTGATCCCGAGCGCTCGCGCCTGCGCAGTCGTTCGGTTCGGCTTGACGTGCGTGACGACGACGCGTGCGGTGCGGTCGGCCGGCTCGAGCGCGGCGGCCAGGACGTTGCGCCCGGTGGCGACCTCGTGCACGACCCGGCCATGCCGCGCCGGGACGACGACCACGCGGCCGCTCTGAAGCGGGCGGAAGGTCGCGTCGCGGGCGGGCTGGTCGATCCCGCGGCCGAGCTTGGCGAAGTAGCGGGTCGCTCCTGGGCCGCCCACGCGCAGGGTGCGCGTGCCGTCGTGCGGCAGCGCGAGCATCGCGGCGAGCTGCCGCTTCGGCAGCCACCACGACGCAACGCCGAGCTTCATCCGCACCGGGCGCGCGAGCGCCGTCCGCACCTTCGCCGCGACGGGGGCGAGGTCGGCAGCCCGGACCTGCGGCTCGTCGGTGTGCACCGGCAGCGCGACGCTGCCGCGCTGGAAACCGGCAAGCGAGTGGACGATCACGTCGCTCGCCGCCTGGCGGTCGAGCACGTGTCCTGCCCGCGCGGGCAGGACGACCGGCCGCAGGCGCCGCACCACGAGCGCGGCGTCCCGGTGCGGGCGGTCGATGACTATGCCAATGCGGCCGACCTCGTAGGCGAGCGCCTTCTCGAGCACACGCGTCGGCGGTGAGACGTCGGCGCCGAAGACCCGGACGCCGAGCCGGCGGAACCCGCGAATCGGTGGGAGCCCGTCGCCCTGGTCGAGGGCGAGCTTCACGGCCGCGTTCCAGTCGGTCTCGATGCCGAGGCTCACCGGGCGCAGTCGCCATTCGTGGCCGCCGGCGGTGAAGGTGATCGGGACCTGTGCGAGCTCCGCCGACCGCGCCTCGAGCTTCGCGCGCGCCTCCGCGGCCGTCAGGCCCCCGACGTTGACGCCGTCGATGCTGACGCCCGCGGCGATTCGGCTCGGCGAGCCGGCGAAGACAAATCCGAGCACGGCGCCGCCCACGACCGAGACAACCCCCAGCACGGCCAGCCGCTGCAAAAGCAGCTTCCTGGAACGGCTGCGGCGCCGGTCGCGGACCCGGACCGCTCCAGTCCCTGCCTCGACGCGCAACGCCTCGGCAGTCTAGCGATCGACGTCAGAAGGAGGTCTTGGCGAAATTTCGCTCGGCACAGCCGTTATGTCGCCGAGGCCTCGCTCAAAAGGTGAAGAGGTCGATCCCACCCGTCACGGGGATCGCCGCGCCGGTGACGTATGAGGCGAGGTCGGAGCAGAGGAACGCGATCACGTTCGCGACCTCCTCGGGCTCGCCGGTCCGCCTCAGCGCGGTGCGCCTGACCATCCGTTCGTTCATCTCGGGATTGCCGAACCCGAAGGCCTCCGTGCCGATGATCCCGGCCACGATCGCGTTGGCCGTGATGCCGTGCCGCGCGCCCTCGAGCGCGAGCGTCTTCGTCAGGCCGATCACGCCTGCCTTCGTCGCCGCGTAGCTCGCCTGGCCGAACCCGCCGAGCGTTCCGGCCACCGACGACATGGTCACGATCCGCCCCCAGCCGCGCTCGACCATGGCGGGCCACACCGCCTGGGCGCAGTTGAAGGCGCCGGTCAGGTTGACGCGCAGGTCGCGCTCCCAGAGCTCGGGCGACTGGTCCTCCAGCCGCGCCACATGGTCGAGCGTGCCGGCGTTCGCGACGAGCATGTCCGGCGGGCCGAGCTCCGTCGCGACCGCGGCGTCGACCTGCGCGCGGTCGGTGACGTCGCAGCGGACCGCGACGGCGCGGCGGCCCAGCGCGCGGATCTCCTCGGCGGTCTGCTCGGTGTAGACGAGCCCCTGCCGGCGTGCCGCCTGGGCGAGCGGGCCGTACTCGTCGGCGCCTTCGCCCGACTCGACCTGGATGTCGGCGAGCACCACGTCGGCGCCCGCCCGCGCCAGCGCCAGCGCGTCGGCGCGGCCGATCCCTCGCGAGCTCCCGGTGACGAGGGCGACCCGTCCCGAGAGATCTATTTCAATCGCCACGCGGGAGATAGAGCCGGTCCAGGTTCGCCGGAGCGAGACTGAAGTCAGGCACCGGACTACGTTGCGTCATCGCGCGGAAGATAGATCTCCCGCGCGATGACGAGGCGCTGAATCTGGGACGTGCCCTCGTAGATCTGGAACAGCTTCGCGTCGCGCATCAGCTTTTCGACCGGGTACTCCTTGATGTAGCCGTAGCCGCCGAAGATCTGCACCGCGTCGGTCGTGACCTTCATCGCCGTGTCCGCGGCGAAGCGCTTCGCATAGGACGACTGCAGCGTCGCGCGCTCGCCCTGGTCGAGCAGCCACGCCGCCTGCCAGACGAGCAGCCGCGCCGCCTCGATCTCGGCCGCCATGTCGGCGACGAGGAAGTTGACGCCCTGGTTCATCGCCACCGGCTGGCCGAACTGGACGCGCTCCTTCGAGTACTCGACCGCGTGCTCGAATGCCGCCCGCGCGACGCCGACCGCCCCTGCGGCCGTGCCCGGCCGCGTGTGGTCGAGCGTCTGCATCGCGATCTTGAAGCCCTGCCCCTCCTCGCCGAGCCGGTTGGAGGCCGGCACCTTGACGTCCTGGAAAGCGAGCGCCGACGTGTCCGTCGCGCGCTGGCCCATCTTGTCGAGGTGCTTCTCGACGACGACGCCGTCGGTGTCGGTCGGGACGATGAAGGCGGTGAGCCCACGGTGGCCGGCATCCCTGTCGGTCGAGGCGAACACGATCACCCACGAGGCGTGGCCTGCGTTGGTGATGAACATCTTCGAGCCGTTGATGACGTAGTCGTCGCCGTGGCGCGTGGCCGTCGTCTGGATTCCGGAGACGTCCGAGCCCGCGTTCGGCTCGGTCAGCGCGAACGAGCAGAGGATCGGCTCCTCGAGCAGCGGCGGCAGCCACACGCGCTGCTGCTCCTCCGTGCCGGCGATCAGCATCGGGAGCGCGCCGAGGATGTTGGCGACGATCGCCGTCCCGATCCCTGAACAGCCCCAGCAGAGCTCCTCCCCGAGGATCGCGCCATCCATCGAGCCGAGGCCTGCGCCGCCAAGCTCCTCGGGAACGTGCGGGTTCATCAGCCCGACCTCGTGCGCCTTCGCGATCACGTCGGCCGGGTGGGTCTGGTGCTCGTCGTACTCGGCCGCCTTCGGGCGGATCTCCTTCTCCGCGAACTCATGCGCCAGCTCGCGCAGCGCCTTCTGCTCGTCGGTCAGTGCGAACGAGACACCGGTGCCGGTTGCCTCCGTCGTCGTGGCCATGCACCCCGCCTACATTGATTGACTAGTCAGTCAAACGATAGCCGGGGCTTCGCTCCACCGGAACCCGGTCGGCTCGGGCGCGGGCCGCAGCGGGCTCCGCGGCAATCCCGGGCTCGGCTCCGGCGCGTTGTACTCGCGTGGAGCGACGTCGTTCGGCCCGTCGGGATGGAAGAGGGAGGCGAGGTACTGCACCTGCCCGCGCCCAGGGCCGAGCTCGAACATGCCGCCGCCGTAGAGCGCGATGCCGTTGCCCTCGCAGTACTCGTAGAAGGCGAGCAGCTCCTGCAGCCGGCCGAAGCGCGACGGTTTCGAGTTGAGCACGCGCGGCGGGAACATGAGCCCTTCGACATCGGCAACCGAGTGGATTGGCGCGTCCCACGTCACACGGTCGCGGTGCGGCGCGAGCACGGCGTCGGTCTCGTCGGTGAGCGCAGGGTCCTCGAGATAGGCCTGCGGGAAGCCCTCGGCGATGCGTCGATAGAGCTCGGGATCCGGCGGCGGCGCGTCCTCGTGGCGGTAGTACGCCTTGTAGTCCGCGGTGACGACCGCGTTCGTCGCGGCGAGCTCCGCGATCAGCTCGTCGCTCCAGTCGCCCGCCGGGTCGAGCTTGAAGCGGTGGCTGGGCTCGAGCTCGAGCCAGCGGCGTACCACGCGGCCCGTCGGGGGGTCGCCGAGGCCGGGCGAGATGACGAACGCGACCGGCTGCGGCTCGCGCCCGGCTGCCTCGGCGAGGCTCGTTTGCGCCTGGCGCAGCGCGAGGTCGAGCGCTGCGCTCTCGTACGCCCAGCGGCGGTGGGGATCGGGAATCTCGAGGCCGTCGGAGAAGGACGTCAGCGTCCAGTCGCCCGCGAGCGGGAGCACGGGGCCGGCGGCCTGCTCGCGGTCGTGGTGCTCCGCATACCAGGTGACGTCCTCGCCCACGCCTTCGAGGCCGCCGCCGTGAAGGTGCACGACGGTCGTGACGCGCGTGAAGCCTCGGGTCACCGGCTGCTCGAGCCGCTCGAGCTCGTACGACTCGATCTCGAGCGGCAAGGCCGTGAGTCGCTCTTGCAGGCCGGCCGAGGACATCCACACGACCTTAACGAGAGAGCCCCGACAAGCGGGGCCCTACTCGTGCGGTCCGAAGAACGGCGGGCGTTCGGGTTAGTGGCCTTTGCCCTTCCCGTTGCCGCCGCTACCGGGGTTGTTGCTGTGACCGTTCTCCTGTCGGTGACCCTGGCCGTGATCCTTCTGGCCCTTGTCATGGCCGTTCCCGTTGCCGTTGCCGTTGCCGCTTCCGCGATCGGCGGGCGGGCCGTGTGTCTTGTTGTGGCCCTTCGCCTGGCCCTTGCCCTGGCTCTTGCCATGGACGGTGCTCGGGCCGGTGGTGGGCTTGTGGCCGACGCCCTTGTTGGCGTGATCCTTGGCCTGGGTGCTCTGCTTCGTCTCGGATTTGCTCTCGCGACGGAGCTGGCCCTTGTTCGCTTTGTGCTTTGCCTTGTGGGCCTTATGCACCTTCACGGCCTTCTTCGCCTGGCCGGGGACGACCGGCACCGACGGAGGCTGCTCCGTGCACGGGCCGATCGTGTCCCCGTGGTTCCTCACATGCGCAGGAACCGCGTTCTGGGAGACGGTGATCGTCACGAACGGGTTCTTCTGGGAATGGGTGTGGTGACAGATCGTCACCTTCCCTGCCGGGTACTGGTCGGTCGTCGGCGTCGTCTTGTGCGACATGCCGACGAGCTTCGCGCCGAACCCGGCCATGCCGACGGACGCGAACACCCCAGCCGCCGCGACGACGAGTGCCGCCGCGACAATGCGCGCGCGTCCGGTCGTGCTCGATTTCTTCATGGGCTGCCCCCGAGGGTCGGAGTCTCACGTGAGTTACCGAAGTTGATCCCTCTGGCGCGGCAACCTTGCGGTGCGCGTCGCGCGGCTACGAAGACGCCGTCAGCTGGCGTAGCTCGGCGCTTTGCGGGTTGAGCTCGGCCACGTGTGCAAGCGCTGCCTTGCGCTCCTGGCCGCGGCTGACGAGGGCGAGGTCGAGCCAGAGCTCCCAGTCCCCGCGGTCGTGCTCGAGGCCCTCGAGGAAGCTGCGGCGCGCGGGGTCCACCTCGCCTGCCTGGAGCTGGGACTCCCCCAGCAACCGCCACGGCGTCCCCGACCACGGCTCCCAGCGGCGCGCCTGCCGCGCCTCGTCGGCCGCCGAGGCGAGCTGCGCCGCATCCAGCGCGTCGGCCGATGCGAGCTCGGCGCGGTTGCCCACGAGCCCGAAGAGGGCTACGCAGGCGAGAACGCCGGCGGCGGCGGCACCGGCAATTCTCGAAGCGCGGCCGAGCGGGCGGGGCTCCGCCCCTCGCGCGGCGAGCAGCAGGGCGATGCCGCACGCGAGCGCCGCCACCGTCACGGCGGGCATCTCCCAGTCCCAGTCGATGCCGGCGTCGACGAGGTACGCGACGTACGCCCCGAGCGCGCCGGCTGCCAGCGGGTGGCCGCGCGCCGCGCCAACGGCGACGAGCGGGACGGCGAGCGCGCAGAGCAGGAACGCGAGGCCGAGCGGTCCAAGCTCGGCGAGTGTCTCGAGGTAGAGGCTGTGGGCGTCGCGAACCGGAAGGTCGTTGCTCCGCTGCCGGAGCCAGAAGCGCTGGAAACTGCCGGCCCCGCCGCCGAGCACGGGGTGGTTGGTCCACTCCCGCCAGGCCACGCGCCAGTACTCGGAGCGGTTGCTGCCGGACAGGCTGAAGAGTCGCCTGCTCGAGTCCTGGCCGACGAGCGGCGCCGGCGCGTTGAAGGCGTGGTACGCGCGCCGCGCCGCGCCCTGCGGCCCGCCGACACGCACGAGCGCGGCCACGGCAGCGGCGACGAGGAGCAGCGCGGCGACCAGGACGAGGCGGCGTCGTGCTGCCTTGGTGAGGTGGAACCGCGCGCTGAGCCGGTCGACCGCCCCCGGCACGAAGATCGCCGCGAGCGCGAGCACCGCGATGGCCACGGCGAGGCGGTGCCCGTCGTGCGTCGCCGCCGCGACGGATCGGGGATCAGCTGTCAGTGCCGCGGTGCGAGAGGCGAGAGCAACGGCAACTGCAGGCGCCACCGCGAGTGGCAGGGCGCGCGCGAGCACCTCCAGCCGCTCTCGCTCGACCGCGAGTAGCGCGACGAGCCCGGCTGCGAGCCCGATCCACGCCCCGCGGCCGTAGGTGAAGAAGAGCGTGGGCGCCAGCACGACGAGCGCCGACGAGGCGAGCGCGCGGACGGCGGCCGCCCGGGCACGAAGGGCGAGCGCCAGCGCGAGCAGGATCCCGATCACGGCGAAGATCGCGAGCGCGTTCGCGTAGCCCAGCGGACGCGCGAGCCGGAAGCCGGCCTGCGGGTCGGAGGAGACGACCTGGTAGACGCCCCCGCCGGGATCGAACAGGCGCGTCGCCAGCGCGTACGCGCAGACCGCGCTGATCGCGGCCGCGAGGCCAGCGACGAGCCCGAAGGCCCGCGTGCGCCGGCCGAGTAGTAGGAGCGCGGTCGTCGCCGCGACGTAGACGAGCGCGCGCTCCCCCTCGCGGACGGTCTGGGAGACGTCAGACGTCCACGCGAGCGAGAGCCACACCCACGCCGCGAGCGCCGCGAGCGACACCGGCAGCGCGAGCTCGAGCGGCACGAGTCGCCGCGCGCCGAAGAGGAGCGCCGCGGCGCTGACGAGCAGGAGCACGACGGCGCTCCAGCCCCAGCTCGTCGGCCCGTAGCCGCCGGAGTCGAACGCGAGGGCGGCCACGGCCAGCGCTGCCACCAGCCCCGGGAGGAGCTCGGGGGGCTGGAGCAGGGTGTTGGAGGGCTCGCGTCCGTACACTTGCGCGCGGTGGACTTCGAACTTACCCCTGAGCAGCGGCTGATACAGGACACGGTGCGCGCGTTCGTCGACGAGCGCGTGCTCCCGAACGCGATCGAGAACGACATCAACCACCACCTCGACATGGGCGTGATCGAGGGGATGGCCGAGCTGGGGCTGCTCGGGATCGTCATCCCGGAGGAGTACGGCGGGGCCGGGCTCGACTTCGTCGCAGAGGCGCTCGCGTGCGAGGAGGTCGAGCGCGGCGAGGCCGCGTTCCGGACGCTGATCTCGGTGCACGTGGGGCTGAACTCGCTGTCGCTGCTGCGGTACGGCTCAGAGGAGCAAAAACAGCGCTACCTGGCGCCCCAGGCCCGCGGTGAGAAGCTCGCGTGCTTCGGGCTGACGGAGCCTGCAGCGGGCTCCGACGTGGCGTCGATGAAGACGACCGCGCGCCGCGACGGCGACTCGTACGTCTTGAACGGCCAGAAGAACTGGATCTCGTACGCGACGGTCGCCGACCATCAGCTGGTGTTCGCGAAGACCGACCCATCCGCGAAGCACAAGGGCATCTCGGCGTTTGTGGTCGAGCGCGAGTGGCCCGGCGTGACGACCCGCGAGACCGAGCACAAGCTCGGCGTCTGGGCCGGCTCCACGGGCGAGCTCTTCTTCGAGAACGTCGAGGTGCCCGCGGAGAACCTCGTCGGCGAGGAGGGCCAGGGCTTCGAGATCGCGATGTACGGCCTCGACCAGGGGCGGTTCACGGTTGCCGCGGGAGCGTGCGGGGTCGTGCGGGCGTGTCTCGAGCGGTCGGTCGAGTACGCGCGCGAGCGTGAGACGTTCGGGCAGCCGATCGGCAAGTACCAGTTCGTCCAGGACATGATCGCGGAGATGGTGCTCGGCTACGAGACGTCGAAGCTGCTCGTGATGCAGGCGGCGTGGCTGAAGAACCAGGGCGTACGGAACACGCGCGAGACGTCGCTGGCGAAGTGGCACGCGACGGAGTCGGCGTTCCGGGCGGCGCATCTCGCGATCCAGGTGCACGGTGCGTACGGGTACTCGGCGGAGTACGGGATCGAGCGGTACTTCCGCAATGCGCGGGCGCCGATCATCTACGAGGGCACGACGCAGATCCACAAGCTGATGCAGGCCGAGCACGCGCTCGGCTACCGGCACCTGAACGGCGAGGGCGACGTCTCGCCGATGGCCGCGTGGGCCCCGGCCCTCGCGCAGGCGCGCTAGCCCGGCATCGCTGCGGCGGCCGCCGCCCAAGGCCAGTCGCGCGTGTCAGTGCAGACTCCAGCCTTGACGGGGTTCTGGAGGATGTAGTCGATTGCGGCCTCTAGATGACGCTCGTCGCGTAATGCGTATGAGGAGAAGCGCTCGGCGAAAAGGTGTCCTTTACGTGCGTGGCGCCGGTTGAAGCGCAGCGCGTAGACCCCGTTGAGTCGCTGCATCCCCGCGGACAGCTGAGTTCGTGTCGATTCGACGACGAGGTGGTAGTGCGTCCCCATCAAGCAGTGCGCATGGATGTTCCAGCCGCAGTGCCGACGGGTCGCCTCGAGGAGCGCGAGGAAGTCCACGCGGTCGAGATCGACGACGAAGATGTGCGCCCCGCCGGCACCCCGTGAGGTCACGTGGAAGTATCCGTCCTCGAGTTGACTACGCGGAGACCTCGGCACCAGAGTCGACGGTAACGGGCGACGGCGCGCGCCGATCTGACCGCGCGCCTTTAGTCACACGTCCGTCACCGAACAGCGAACAGTGACAGTCCCTGTGTCTGTCCCTGCGTCTGTCCCTCAGAGGTACAGGTCGAGGGCGTTTTCGCGAAGGATCCGCTTCGCTGCCCACTCTGCTTCGCTGCCGAACAGGTCTGGGAGGACTTCGGCCAGCGTTTCTCGCCACCACTTCGCTGCGAGGTAGTAGAGCTCCGGCGCTCGCGCTGCGTCCGACGCGTACAGCAGCTTCGAGACCGGGGCGAGCTCGAGCGCCTGGCGGAGCATCTCGCCGGGCCGCGAGACGTGCGGGATCGTCAGCGACAGGTCGAACCAGACGTTGCCGTACACGTGGGCGAGCCAACCCGCCTCGCGCACGAAGGGGTAGCAGTGGAGCAGCACGAACGGCGTCTCGCGGAAGCGCTCCAGCAATGGCTTCAGGTGACCGGGGTCGGCGCTCGGCAGCGACAAGTCGGAGTCGCCGAAGCCGCAGTGCACCTGCACCGGCAACGGCGCACCCGTCTCGGCGTTCGCCTCGAGCGCCGCCACGACGAAGGGGTCGATCCGCTCCAACTCCAGCCCGCCTCGGTATGCGGCAATCGTCTTCATGCCGGCGAAGCCGTTCGCGCGCGCCGACGCCACCGCCTCCCGAACAGCGTCCGCCCCGGCCTCCTCTGCGATCCGCTCGATCCGCAGCACGGGCCGCGCTTCGCAGCCGGCGAGCTCCCCCAGCTCCCGCCACGACGTCCCTTGCCCGGGCGGCGGGAAGCCGTCGTCCACGAGTAGCAGCTCCGTGTTCGTCGCGCGCAGCAGCGCGGTCGCGTACTCCGCCGGCTCCGCAGCCAGCCGGTACTCGTAGACCGCCGCCTCGACCGGCTCGCACCCGAAGAACAGGGCCAGCTCGCCCAGCGCGCGCCGGTACATCACCCCGCCGGGAACATGCGGCCACTGCCGCGGGTCGGTGCTCTCGGAAAACCGCCCTCGGAACTCGTCGAGCGACGGGCGGTCGAGCAGCACGCCGTGCGCGTGGTGGTCGACGACCGCGACGCCGTTCAGTACTTCGAGAAGTGGCCCTGCTGCTCGAATGCCTCGTCTCCCTCCGAGTAGGCGGCCCACTCAGAGCGGCGGACGGCCAGGTACGAGTCCGTCAGCACCGGGCCCAGCGCCCCACAAAGCACGTCGTCGGCGGCGAGCGCGCTGAGCGCCTCCTCCTGTGTCGACGGCAGCGCGGCAATCCCTAGCCGGCCCCGATCCTCCTCCGAGAGCGTCGCCGGATCGACCTCGACCGGCTCAGGCGGCTCGAGCCCGCGCGCGAGCCCGTCCAACCCCGCAGCGATCAACCCGCCGACCGCGAGCCAGGGGTTCGAGCTCGCGTCCGCCGACTTCAGCTCGACGTTTGTCGACGCCTCCTCCATCCCCCAGAACACCGACGGCACCCGCACCGGCGCCTCGCGGTTGTCGTGGCCCCAGCAGACGAAGGCGCCCGCCCAGTACTGCGGCACGATCCGCCGGTACGAGTTGAAGCTCGGCGCCGTCAGCCCGCAGAGCCCGGGGAGATGCTCGAGCACCCCGGCGATGAAGGAGCGCGCCTCCGCCGAGAGCCGGTCCGCCGCCGAGCCGTCATGGAACCGGTTCCGCGAGCCGTCCGCCTCCCACAACGAGAAGTGGATGTGCCCGCCGTTCCCGGCGTTGTCCGGCCACGGCTTCGGCGCGAGCGACGCAACGAGCCCGTGCCGCGTCGCCACGCCGCGAATCGTCTCGCGGACGAGCAGCTGCTCGTCCGCAGCCCGCAGCGCCGGCGCGTGAGGCGTCGAGATCTCGTGCTGTCCGTGCCCGAGCTCGGAGTAGTACTGCTCGAGCCCGATCCCCTGCTCGTCCAGGGCGGACGCGAGCTCGTCGACGTAGTCCTGCGCCGCAGTCGCGCTGATCGTCGAGAAGCAGAGGCCGGAGTCGATCGGCACGAAGACACCGTCCACCACCGTCGCCAGCGAGAACTCGTTTTCGAACGCAACCTCGAGCCGCGCCCCGCGCTCGGCCAGTCGACCCTCCATCCGCTTCAGGAACGACCGCTGGCACACCGGGGCCGCCTCCCCGTCCAGCCGAACGTGGTCGGCCAGCATCGCCCCGACCTGCGGCGCGTACGGCAGCACCCGGAACGTCGACGCGTCCGGGACGAGCCGGATCTCGCCGACCGGTCCCATGCCCTCCACCGGCTGGAGCTGGTCGAGGTTGTTCATCGCCTGCATCGCGACCGTCAGGCCGATCCCCGTCCGAATCCGGTCCTCGAGCCCTCGAACGGAGCTCGCCTTCGCCCGGACGGTGCCGTCGTTGCCGCACCAGAGGAACCGGACGAGGCGGAGATCCGCTTCCTCGGCCCGCCGTACGACCTCGCCCGCGTCCACCTGCGACCTCACACGACGCCGGGGACGTCCGGCTCGACCTTCGTCCTCGGCTCGATCTCCATCAGCCGCACGAGCAGCGGAATCGCCGCCAGGATCGGGATCGCGCAGATCGGCCACAGCACCTGGTAGCCGTCGGTCGCGCTCAGGTACGGCCGCGAGAGGTCGATCGCGAGCCCCGCCAGCGGAGCGCCAATCAGCAGCCCGATTCCCTTCGTCGTCGTCGCCAGCCCCGCTGCCGCGCCGCGGTGCTGCATCGGCACGATCTTGTAAAGCAGCCCCCAGGCCAGCGTCATCACGGTGCCGCCGGCAATCGCGACGACGATGATCAGCGCGAAGTACCAGTCGTGCCACGTCTGGGCGAACCCGCCCACCAGGTAGCCGCCTCCGTAGATCCAGGACGCGAAGAAGATCACGCGCGCGAGCCCGAAGCGATCGCCCAGCCGCCCGGCGAAGATCGCCGCGATCACGTACCCCACGGCCACTGCGCCCAGCACCGCCGACGACATCACCTTCGACTGGTTCAGCCCGTCGATGATGTAGAGCACGACGAAGGTGCGCGCCGCAGCAAAGGTCCCCTCCCACGCCGAGTTGGCGATCAGGAAGCGACGGACGTCGCCGTCCTCCCAGAAGATGTGCCAGCTCCGCCTGATGTAGGCGGCGAACCCCTCGAAGACGCGGCCGTGGCCGCCGTCCTCGCGTACGAGGTAGATCGTGGCGCCGCACGCCGCCGTCGTCAGGATCGCCGCCAGCAGGAACGGCGACGGCCGCCAGAGCTTGAACAGGAGGCCGCCCCCGACGAGCGCGATCCCGATCGCGATCCCACGGAGGATGTGCTGGACGCTCTGGGAACGCCCGAAGAGCTCGGAGGGCAGCACGTCGGGGTACAGCCCGCGGTACGGCGGCTCGTAGATGTAGTACGCGAAGAAGAACGTCAGCACGATCACGACCGTCGTCCAGAGGTTCGGCATGAACGGCATCAGCAGGAGGCAGAAGCCGATCGGTGGCAGCGCGACGAGCATGAACGGCCGCCGACGGCCCAGTGGTGTGTGGAACGTGTCGCTCCACGGGCCGATCACGGGCGACAGCATCAGCGCGAACACGCCCTCCGCGCCGAGAATGACGCCGATCAGGCCGCCGGAGCTCGTGAACCTGTTCAGCAGCGGCGGTAGGTAGGCGGCGGTGGTCGTGATCGAGAACGCGAGACCGAACGCGCCGAGGCCGAGCGACCACATGAGGCGCCGCCTCGTCTCGGGCACGGCGACGAGCGCCTGCGAGCTCGAGGTGGTCGCCATCTACGCTTCGGCCGTAGCCAGGTCCGGGGCCAGTCCTCCGGTGACGATCTCGACGAGGGTTCGCTCTGCACGCGCGACGTCCTCGTCGCCGTCCGGCAGCCGCCCGAGGACCCACCCGGTCAGCAGCTCCTCCACCGCGCCGTAGAAGACGTAGCTCGCGAGGCGGGCGTCGAGATCGGAGCGGATCGAGCCGTCGGCCTGCCCGCGCTCGACGATCTCCTGGATCGCGGCGAACGACTCGACGATCTCGTCCATCTCACCCGGGAGGTGCTGGCTGCGCGTCACCTCGAGCACGAGCACGCGCACGAGGTCGGGATCGCGCCGCCAGGAGCGCAGCAGGATCTCCGCGACCTTCCGCAGCTGCTCGCGGGGCGGGTCGCCCGCCTCTTCGACGCTCTTGATCGTCTCGATCAGCGCGCGCCAGGTCTCGCGGAAGACGCTGCGCAGCACGTCCTCCTTCGAACCGAAGTAGTGATAGAGGAGCCCGTACGCGACGCCTGCCTCCTCGGCGATGTCGCCGACCCGGCTCGCGTGGTACCCCTTGCGCGCGAAGACCCGCACCGCCGCGTCCAGAAGCAGGCGGCGCTTTTCCTCCTGCGCTTGCGCGTTCGTGCGGTTCGGCACCCCGGCTGAGTGTAGTAGCCAAGGCGTCGACTGGGCGACGCCGCCAAGAGGCGTGCGGGCTCCGCCCGTGCGGCCGCCTAACGGACGTCCCTGGACCGGCGAGCAGAGACCCTTGCTGCCGCGATAGCCTCGGATCGGTGCAACCGCTCGCGGGCCTGCTGGTCGTCGACCTCACGCGCTACCTCCCGGGCCCGTTTGCCAGCCGCGAGCTGATGCGGCTCGGCGCCCGCGTGACGCGGCTCCTGCCGCCCGGCGGCGACCCGCTGCAGGAGCTCGCCCCGGCCTGGCACGAGGCGCTGAACGACGGTAAGGAGACGGTCGAGGTCGACCTGAAGGCGGAGCCCGAGCGCGGGCAGGCGCTGTGCGCCGAGGCGGACGTCGTGCTGGAGAGCTTCCGGCCCGGAGTCGTCGAGCGCCTCGGGATCGGGCCGGAGCAGCTGCCGGAGCGTGTCGTCTTCTGCTCTTTCAGCGGCTTCGGGCCGGGCGACCAGACCGCCGGCCACGACCTCAACTACCAGGGCTGGGCCGGCCTGCTCGCCGACACAGCGCCCGCGATGCCGCCGGTGCAGGTCGCCGACCTCGGCGCGGCGCTACGGGCCGTCGCAGAGGTGCTCGCGGCGCTGCTCGAGCGCGAGCGCACCGGCCGCGGCGGTCACGTCCAGATCTCGCTCACGCACAGCGCGCACGAGCTCGCCTCGCACAAGCTCGGTGGCGAGCCGTTCCCGCGCCTGCTCAGCGGCGGCCTCGCCTGCTACGGCATCTACGCGACCGCCGACGGCCGACACCTCACCGTCGCCGCACTCGAGCCCAGGTTCTTCCGCCGCCTCTGCGAGCTGATCGGCCGGCCCGAGCTGGCCGCTCGCCAGTGGGACGCCGAGCAGGAGCTCCTGGAGGCTGAGCTCGCCGAGATCTTCGCTGCGCACCCCTTGGAGACCTGGCTCGAGCTCTTCGACGGCGAGGACGTCAGCGTCGGGCCGGTCGCGACGTTGGAGGAGGCGGCGGCTCAGCTCCGGCTGAGCCCGAGCGCCGCCGGCAGCGCCAGCAAGTCGGGCAGCCGGTCCGGCACCTCCGGGTAGCGGCCCTCGCGGTCGAGCAGGAATGCGCGCGGGATCCCCGAGGCGCGGGCGCCTTCGATGTCGTCCTCGATCGAGTCGCCCACCATCGCCGAGGCCGCCGGCTCGATGTCGAGCAGCTCGAGGGCCGCGCGGAAGATCGTCGGGTGCGGCTTCGTCCGGCCGAACGCGCCCGACGCCAGCGCTGCATCGACCTGCAGCCCGTGGTGTGCGACGAACTCGTCGAGGTTCCGGCCGGTGTTCGAGACGAAGCCGATCTTGAGCCCGTTCCTGCGCAGCTCCTCCAGGACCGGCAGCGCGTCCTCGTACAGCTCGAAGTGCTCCGCGTGCTCCCAGGCCTGCGTCATCGCAACGGCGCACTCGTAGGCGGAGTCCGCGTTGCCGCCCATGCCGCGGATGATCCGCTCCGTGAACGCGACCCAGATCTCCTCGTCATGCTCGAGCTCGGGGTGACGGCGGATGCCCTCGACCGCCTTCTCGCGCGCCTCTGCGTAGCGCGAGGGATCGAGGTCGAGGCCGAAGCGGGCACCCAGACGCCGGTAGCCCTCCGGCCCCAGCTCCGGGCCTGGTCGCGCGATCGTGAAGTCCACGTCGAAGAGGACGGCCCGTACCTTCATCGTGAGCATCCTGCCGAAAGGCGTTTCTGACCGGTCATTTCAGACGGACGCACGGGCAAAGCCCGCGCGTCCTGATAGCGGCATCGCAAGCGACGTCTCAGTCACGCAGCTTCTAGCAGCCAGCGCGCAACCTCTGCGTGACCGCGGTGGTGCCGGCCGTTGAACGCCCAGGCGATCGTCTGGGCGATCGTCCACCCGCGGGCACGATCGCGGTCGAGGTCGAGCTCCGAGGTGAGCCGGTCGAAGCGCCCGAGCACCTCGCCCCGGGAGTGGCCGAGCTCGCTCGAACGGACGATCGGTGCGATGCCGAACTCACGCTCGCCGGCGAGCGGCTTGGGGTCGATCGCCAGCCAGGGCTCACGCTGCGCCGCGAGGACGTTGTCGCCGTGCAGGTCCTGGTGGAGGAGCACCTGCTCGCCCTGCGTGCGCGGCAGCTCCTGCAGCGCGTCCAGCGCCGCGTCGAGCAGCTTCCGCTCGAACGGACGGCCGAAGCGCTCCCAGGTCTCCTCGAGCGAGTCGGCCCACCACACGGCCTCGGCCGCGAGCGAGCCGAAGGGCGACCCGGCCGGTTTCCAGAGCCGCGGCAGCAGCTCGACGAAGACGTCGAACGCGGCCTCCGGGCCCGCGGCCGAGAGCGGCGTCCCCGGCACGCAGCGCTCGAGCAGCAGCGCGTACTCCTCCGGCTCGTGATCGAGTAGCCGCACGGCCCCGTCGCCGTCCCAGAGCTGCAGCGCCGCCGCCTCGTGCTCGCTCTCGCGGTGCGGGTCCTGCACCTTCAGCACGACTTCCTGCCCGTCTGCGGTCACCGCAGGCGCAACCAGGATCGATGCGACCCCGTCCTCGAAGGGCTCGCCGAGGACGAGTCCGTTCCTCTGGATCAGGCGGGAGCTGGCCAGCGGTACGCGTCTGCCTGGCGGTTCTTGAGCGACGGGAGCTTGTCGCGCACCTCGCGCAGCCGCGCGCGGTCGAGCTCGGCCGTGATCACCGTCTCCTCGTCCGGTGCCTGCGCGAGCACGATCCCCCACGGGTCGACGATCAGCGAGCGGCCGTACGACGGCCTCCCCGGGAGCGTCTCCCCGACCTGCGCCGGCGCCGCGACGTAGTACTGGTTCTCGATCGCGCGCGCCCGCAGCAGCACGTGCCAGTGGTCCTTGCCGGTGGGCGTCGTGAAGTGCGCCGGCACGGTGACAAGCTCCGCACCCTCGAGCGCGAGGATCCGGTAGAGCTCGGGGAAGCGGACGTCGTAGCAGACGGTCAGCCCGACCGGCCACCCCTCGCCCTGTACCACGACCGGCTCCGCGCCCGGCTCCTCGGCCTCCGACTCGCGGTAGACCCGGCCGCCGACCTCGACGTCGAAGAGGTGGATCTTGCGGTAGACCCCGAGTAGCTCGCCGTCGGGCCCGAACGCCACCGACGTGTTCGAGAGCTTCTCGCGTCCCTCGCGCTTCTCCGAGATCGAGCCGCCGACGAGCGTGATCCCGTGCGACCGCGACCACTCGGCCATGGCGGCAACCGAAACACCGCCCTCGAGTGGCTCCGCGGCGCCGTGCAGCTCCTCGGCGGAGCCGATCGCGTTCCACTTCTCCGGGAGCGCGACCACGTCTGCGCCCGTGGCGGCGGCCCGAGCGACGAGGCGCTCCGCCTTCTCCAGGTTCGCCGCCTTGTCGGCGCGGCTCGTCATCTGCACGCAGGCCACGCGGAGGAGGTCGGTCACGCGGTGAGGATAGCGTTCGACCGATGGAGGCAAGCGCCGCTGCGCCCTCGCGCGCCCGTGTCCTGCAGGCGTTCCAGAGCCGCGACTTCCGCCTGCTCTGGACCGGCCAGGCGATCTCGCTGCTCGGCGATGCGGCCTTCGTCGTCGCCCTCGGCTGGCGCACGTTCACGCTGACCGGCTCGGCCCGCTCGCTGGGCCTCGTGCTGACCTTCCAGGGCGTCGGCGTCCTCGCAACCGTCCTCGTCGGCGGCGCGCTGGCGGACCGGGCCGACCGCCGCACGCTGATGCTCATCTCCGACGCGGCCCGCTTCGTCGTGATCGGCACGCTCGCCGCCGTCGACGCGACCGGCCACCTCAGCATCGCCTCGCTGGCGGCGATCGCGCTGGTCGAGGGCCTCGCAACCGGCTTCTTCACGCCCGCGCTGGGCGGACTCATCCCGCTCGTCGTCGAGGAGCCCAGGCTCGGGTCGGCCAACGCGCTGATCGGGCTCGCGCGGCAGAGCAGCTTCCTGATCGGGCCTTCGGTCGCGTCGCTCTTGTACGGCTTCGCCGGCTCGACGGTCGTGTTCGCCTTCAACGCCGTGTCATACCTCGTGTCATTCGCGTTCGTGTACGCGACGCGGCCGCGGACGTCCGAGCGCGCGGCCGCCGAGGGGACGCTGCGCGAGATCGGCGCGGGCATCCGTTACGTCGCGCAGATCCCGTGGCTGTGGCTGACCATCAGCCTCTTCGCCTTCGTGCTGATGCTCCAGTGGGCGCCGATCCAGGTGCTGACGCCTAAGCTCGTCCGCGAGCACTACGACCTGGGCGTCGGCGCCTACGGCTTCGTGTTCTCGGCCATCGGTGCGGGGATGATTCTCGGCACGGTCCTGTTCGGCCAGCTCAACCCGACCCGTCGGCGCGGGCTGCTCTCGTACCTGATCTGGATGGTGAACAGCCTGCTCGTGATCGTGTTCGCGCTCTCGCCCTGGTACCCGCTGGCCGTCGTCGCATCCTTCCTGCGCGGGATCTGCATCGGCTTCGGCGTGACCGTGTGGGAGACGATGCTGATGCAGCTCGTGCCCCAGCACATGCTCTCGCGCGTGGTCAGCCTCGACTGGTTCGGCTCGCTCGGCCTGACGCCGTTCGGCCTGCTGCTGGTCGGCGCGATCTCCGGCCTCGCCGAGCCCGGCACGATCATCGCGGTGGGCGCGGCGATCTCGATCTGCATCATCGCCTGCGGCCTCTTCTCGAGGCAGATCAGGACGATCGACTGATGAGCCCGGTCTACTGGAAGCCGAAGTACGGCACGCGCTCGTCGCGCCACCGCGCGTGGGCGAGGCAGGACGCGAAGCGGGAAGCAGCGGCCCGCCGGCGCCTGCCCCTGCGCGAGCGGCTGCGGCGGTTCCTGCGGCGCGGCTGAGCCTCTACGGCGGACCGGTCTACGATGGCCGGACAATGGTGTCAGCGGGTGAGCAGTCGATCGAGCACGGGACCTTCGTCCTCGCGGACATCTCCGGGTACACCGCCTTCCTCCAGGCCGTCGGCGAGGCTCACGCGGCGGACATGGCGGCCGGCAGGTTCGTCCCACACGCGTACCCGCTGTTGACGAGCCTGCTCGACGGGATCGTCGAGAAGATCGCTCCGCCCTTCACGCTCTCGAAGCTCGAGGGCGATGCCGTCTTCGCGTTTGCGGCCGACGACGAGCAACATCCGCAAGGTCAGGAGCTCCTGGACTGCCTGAACGGCTGTTACGCGGCCTATCGCGCACGGGTGGACGAAGCGAAAGAGCTGATGATCTGCGACTGCAACGCGTGCCGCTCGATCGGCGAGCTCGAGCTCAAGTTCGTCCTCCATCACGGCAACTACGTGGTCCAGCCCGTCGCGGGCCGGCCGGAGCTCCTCGGCCCTGACGTCACCGTCGCCCACCTGCTCCTCAAGAACCACGCCGCCGAGCTGATCGGCCGCTCCGCCTATGCGCTGATCACCGAAGCGGCCGTTGCGCACCTTGAGATCCCGCCCGACGGCTCGGTGCCGATCACCGAACGCTACGAGCACTACCCGCCCGTCCCGGCCCGCGTGCTGGCGCTCGATTGACCTCGGCGCCTCCAGCGTGGCACGCCTGGGCTCGTCCAGCGCTGCCAGGTAGCGGTCGACCTCCTCAATCGCCACGAACGCGGTTTCTCACCTACGCGCCGATTCGGGCTTTGCCCGGATCGGCCACAGCGGCATCGAGTGATGTCCGGACCGAGCTCCTATGCGAGCCACCGGCCCCAGCCACGCTTGAACGGCGCAACCGGACCGCAAGGAGGGGGCTCACGGGGGAACCAGGGGTTCCCCCGTGCTTCTGATCGGGGTGCCCAGATTTGAACTGGGGACCTCTCCGACCCGAACGGAGCGCGCTACCAGGCTGCGCCACACCCCGAGCACGCACAGGTTAGCGGCTGTCTGCGAGGAACTCCTCGATCGCTTCGGCACACGCGTCGGGCCGCTCCCCGATCAACAGGTGGCCGCAGTCGGCGATCACCCGCAGCCGTGCGCGCAGGCGGCGGGCGTAGTCGAACGCGTCCTCGACCGGAAGCTGGTTGTCGCGCGCGCCCCAGAGCACGAGGCTCGGGCAGCGCACGCGGTCGAGGTCCGGGCGCGGGTCGTCGCGCACCAGCGCCTTCGCGGCGCTGACGGTGTCGGTGTGGCGCGCGGGCCCGGACAGGAACGCCTCGGCGAGCTCCTCTCGCAAGGCCGGCGGGTCGGACGCGCCCCAGCGGCCGAACACGACCCGCTTGAGCGTGTTCGAGCGCGCAATGTGCCGGCGGTGCGGCGCCAGCCTGCGGCCGGGCTTGAGGATGCCGGTGATCGTCAGCGCGTAGCGCGCGTTTCGCGTCCCCGAGGAGATCCCGGCCGCGCCCGCGAGCACGAGCGCGCTCACCGCGTCGGGCCGCCTGATCGAGAGCCGCAGGGCGATCGCGCCGCCCAACGAGTGGCCGACGACCCCGGCCGAGGCGAGGCCCTCCTGCTCCAGCAACAGCCCGAGGCGGTCGGCGTAGGCGTTCAGCGACGGCGCCGCCGGCAGAGCCGAGGAGCCGCCGTGGCCCGGCAACTCGGGCACCAGCAACCGCCTCGTGGCGAGCAGCAGCGGCGCGAGCGCGAGCCAGTTCGCGGCCGCGCCGCCGAGGCCGTGGACGAGCATCAACGGCTCCCCGTCCCCCGCGACGAGGTACCGCAACCGCGTTCCGCGAACCTCCGCGAACCGCTCCTCGAAGCCCGGGAGCTCAACTTTTGCGTCCGTCACCGAGGGCGATTACTCTTTCGGATGATGGATCGTTCGGGGAGGCAGGTCCCCTGATTCCTGCCACACACCAGAGAGGATTGGTCGGCTGACCCGCCGGCGCTGAGAGCGCGGCGGGTTTTTTGTTGCCCACGAGAGGAGCTACGAAATGGCGAACCACCTGACGCCCGAGGAGCTGTCGAAGGAGCTTGGCATCGACCGCACGGAGGTCATCCGCGTGTGCATGCAGGAGGGCGTCCCGATCTACCAGGGCAAGATCGACAAAACGCTCTTCCAGGCGCAGCTGCAGGCGCTCGGTGCCATGCCGCAGAGCCACTGAGCCACTGACGTTCCGAGCCGGCCGCTACGGCGCCGAAGGGCCCGCGTGCTCGAGTAGGTCGCGGGTCCGCCGTGCGGCAACCAGATTCCCCTTCCGCTCAGCAATCTCGACGGCTTCGGCAAGCACGCCTCTGGCCGCCTCAGTCTGCTCGCCGCTCGACTGCAGGACGTCTGCGAGGCCGATCCGGGTATGCCAACGAAGGTCGAGGAAGTCGGTCTCGTCCGCAAGTGCGACGGACTCTCGTGCCAGCCGCTCGGCGGCGGGAGTGTCGCCGCGCCCGGCAAGAACTCTCGCCCTGACGACGCGCAGGAGCGCGTGTGAATACCGGTCCTCGGCGCTCGCCGAATCCTCGCTGGCACGTGTGAGCTCTTCGGCCTCGTCGGCCCGGCCGACCAGGTACACCGCCTCCGCCAGGAGCGCCGCGGTCGTCGAGAGCCACGACAGCTCCCCGATCTCCTTCAGCTTGTCGTAGCCCCAGCGAAGCTCGCGTTCGGCCGCCGTCGGATCGCCTGCCATGAGCTCGATCCAGCCCGCAAACTGCGCGAGCGGGCCGGCCAGCCAGACGGTGAGCGCAACCTCCTCCAGCAGCGCCCTGGCGCGGCCGACCAGCGTCCGCGCCTCGTCGAACCGGCCCTGGCAGGCCCCGAACGCCGCCTCGGCGAGCAGCGCGCTCGCCGTGACTTTCTTGTCGCCGCGCGCGCGCTCGGCGATACCCGCGCACCGCTTGAGCCCTCGCTCGGTTTGGGTCGGGCCCGCCCAGACCACCAGCGGGACCCAGGACAGGCTTTCCAGCTCGTCGCGACGGTCACCCGCCCGCTGTGCGTGCTCGGCGGCCTTCTCCCAGGCCTGCTCTGCGCCTGCGAACTGGGCGCGGACGAGGTAGACGAGCCCAAGGAGTGCCCACGCCTTGGCAAGCCCTCGGTCGTCACGCGCGCCCTCGAAGGCGAAGATTGCCGTCGCGGCCTCCTGCTGGGCCGCGTCCGCCCAGCCCTCGGGCGCCCACGTGGCGTCGATCCACAGACCGAGGATCACCGCGTATGCCTCGAGGCTGGGGTCGCCGGAGGCGGCCGCGGTCTTGCGCGTCTCGGCGACGACGTCCTGCAACCTGGCGAAGTCGCCGGTCTCTAAGAGCGCGAACGCGACCTGGGGCAGGAGCTCGGCGCGCTCCGGGTTCTGCTCGGGCAGCAGGGCAGCGGCCCGATACAGGAGCTTGACCGCGGCGGACATGTCACCGCGGCCGAATGCTCTTCGGCCCGCTGAGCCGAGGACGGCGGCGGCACGGGCGCCGAGCTGCGCGGTGCGCTCGCTCGCGGGCCCGAGCTCGAGGAGCAACCGCCTCGCCTGGTCGAGGTGATAGCCGACGATCTCCTCGTACTCGCCGGAGAGCTCCTTGGCCTCCAGCTCGATGAAGTCGGCGAACCGCTCGTGCAGCTCGGCTCGGTCAGCCTTGGGAATGGCGCCGTAGGCTGCATCCCGGATCAGGATGTGGGCGAAGCGGAACGACTCGCCGATCTCGGTGTAGTCGGGCCGCACGAGCTCCTTGCGTGAGAGCGACTGCAGCCGAAGGATCACCTGCGGCCTGACGTCTGCCGGAGAGAGCCAGGCCACCGCCTCCCACGAGAACACGCGACCGACGATCGCCGCCCGCTCGATCACCGCGCGCTCTTCCCGGTCGAGCCTGTCGAGCCGGGCTGTCAAGAGCGCGTGGATCGTCGCCGGAATCGCAATGCCGGAGAGATCTCCGACGACGGCCCACTCGCCGTCTCGACGGCGAAGGATGCCGTCGTCGACGAGCATCCGCAGCGTCTCCTCGACGAAGAGCGGGTTGCCCTCGCCGAGCTCCGCGATCCTCACTCGGGCCTCGTCCGCGAGCTCGGCTCCGCCGGTCAGGTTCCGAATGAGGCCGTCGATCTCGTCCAGGGTCAACGGGTCGAGAGCGATGAGCGTCGCGTTCGGCTGCGCGCTCATCCAGCCCGGACGGGTCTCGAGGAGCTCGGGCCGGGCGAGGCACAGGATCAGAACGGGCGCAGTCCTGATCCGGTCGGCCAGATACTCGAGCAGGTCGAGGAAGGTGGCCTCGCCCCAGTGGATGTCGTCGAAGACCACGACGAGCGGCCGCTCCCGACCGAGGTGCTCGAAGAGCTTCCTGACCGCCCAGAAGGTCTCCTGGATGCCGGGGTTGGCGACACCGCCGCCGACGAGCGTCGCGAGCCGCTCGGCCACGAGCGCCGCGTCTTCGTCGCCGCCGAGGAGCTCGGCAATTCTGCTCTGTGCCTGCTCCGGCGGATCGCGGTCATCGATGCCCGTCGCCTCTCTCACCACGGCGGCGATCGGCCAGAACGTGATGCCCTCGCCGTAGGGCAGGCAGCGCCCCCTGACGATGTTGGCGCGCCCTCCGGCCCGCTCGAGGAACTCTCTGCTCAGCCTCGACTTCCCGACGCCGGCGGCCCCCAACAGCGTCACGAGCGCAGCCTCCCCTCCGCCGGCCCGTTCCCCCAACGTCTGCTCGAGGTGCTCGAGCTCGTGCTCCCGCCCGACCAGCGGCGAGTCGAGACGGCGCGTCCAACCCGGCGCAGCAGGATCGATCTCGATCACCCTGAACGCCCGAACGGGCTCCGGCTTCCCCTTCAGGGTCAAGGGGCCGATGTCCTCGGCCGAGACCGCTTCCCCGACGAGCCGGTACGTCGACTCGCCGATCAGGATCTCGCCGGGCTGCGCTGCGCTCTCGAGCCGGGACGCTGTGTTCACGGTGTCCCCTGAGACGAACGACTGGCCGCGCCCCGGGTCACCGGCGATCACCTCGCCGGTGTTCAGGCCGGTCCGCGCGACGAGCGTGACTCCCCAGGAGGCCTGGAACTCCTCGTTCAAGCGCTGAAGCTCGTCGCGCATCTCCTGGGCCGCACGTACCGCCCGCAGGGCGTCGTCCTCGTGCACCTGCGGGACCCCGAAGACCGCCATCACCGCATCGCCGATGAACTTCTCGACCACCCCACCGTGGCGCTCGAGCACCACCTTCATCTCGTCGAAGTAGCGGGAGACGAGTCGCCGGACCGCTTCCGGGTCCAGCTCGTGCCCCAGGCGCGTCGAGTCGGCGACGTCGGAGAAGAGGACGGTCACGACCTTGCGCACCTCCGGGTCGAGCGGCGGCGAAGGAGATAACCCTGCGGCGCACCACCGGCAGAAGCGGGCGTCCGGCTCGTTCTCGGAACCGCACTGCGAGCAAGTCAGGCTCACGCTCATCTACGCGGCCACCCTTCTGCGCCAAGGCAACCCTGAGGACACATCGAGCCCGTCCATGGGCTCAGGCCATTGTGTGCCTCCCGTTCGGAGCACGGCAAGTTTGGGTGCCGCCTTGACAACCGTCTGGCAAGGGAGTACGTAGGGCCGTCCCGACAGAAAGGGGGCCATCAGTGGCCAGAGCACGAGGCTCCGCCGCCGACGCACGAAAGAGGGCGCTCGCGCTTCTCGCGCAGGTGCTTTCGGACCCGGAGAAGCGAAGAGCGTTCGCGGACGATCCGGCGGGAACGCTCGACGCGGAGCTGGGTGATGCGAAGAACGACCTCCCGCCGAAAGTGCGCGCCTTCTTCAGCGAGCTCACCTACGAAGAGCTGCGGGTGCTCGCTCAGCTGCAGAAGACCATGAAAGGCGTGGATGGCCTCTTCGAGGACGTGTCCACCGACCACGGCGTCGCGACCCTCGCGAAGCTCTAGGTGGACGTCGCGCAGGCACCCCCTACTCGATCGGGACGGAGCGAGGCGCTCCGGCGCAAGATCGAGCCGTTCCTTCCGGAGCTGGTGGAGGCAAGCGACCGGATCTGCTCCCACCCGCGCGTGCGCGAGGTCTATCCGGAGTACCTTCGCGTCTCGCACGGCATCCTCCGCGGAAGCGTCCCCTTGATGGAGACCGCTCGCGACCGTGCCCTGACCCTCGCCGAGGACGACTTCGTTGCCGCGGGGGTGGCCTCGTATCTGGAGCACCACATCCCCGAGGAGCTCCACCACGACGATTGGCTGCTCGACGACCTCGAGGCGGTTGGGATAGACCGCTCGGCCGTGCTCTCGCGGCCCCCAGGCCCGTCGGTCGCCGCGCTCGTCGGCGCGCAGTACTACTGGATCTTCCATTACCACCCGGTCGCGCTGCTCGGATACATCGCCGTCCTGGAGGGCTATCCGCCCTCGATGGCGATGATCGACGGCCTCGCGGCGCGCACCGGGTACGACCGCAGCGCGTTCCGGACGCTGATCGCGCACTCTGAACTCGATCCAGGCCACAGCGACGAGCTCGACGAGCTGCTCGATCGGCTTCCCATCACGCGGGACCAGGCCGGTGTCGTCGGGCTGAGCGCGATCTCGACGGTCACTCGGATCGCGCGCGTCTTCGAAGAGGTCGCCGAGGAGTACGGCGAGCGGACGTAGTGCTAGCGCGTGGCGGCGCGCTTGCGCGCGGCAGGTTTCTTAGCGCGGGAGCTCTTCTGCTTCGCTCCGTCACCCGACCCTGACTTCGAGGCGGCGACGCTCTGCTTCAGCGCCTCCATCAGGTCGACCACCGGCGCCTCGGCCACCGGCTCCGGCATCGCGATCTCCTCGCCGGCCAGCTTCGCCTCGAGCATCTCGCGCAGGTTCTCCCGGTACTCGCTGTGCAGCTCGCCCGGCTCCCACTCGCCGACGAGGCTGTCGATTAGCTGCCGCGCGAGATCGAGCTCCGGATCGCTCACGTCGATGCCCTCGACCGCCTCGTCGATCTCGGCCTGCGAGCGGACATCCTCGGCGAGGAAGAGCGTCTCGAGCACGAGCGCCTCTCCTTTCGGGCGCACGAGGACGAAGTTCTCGTTGCCGCGGATGACCATGCGGCCGACGGCGGCCATGCCGGTCTCCTTCATGGCGTTCAGCAGCAGCGCGTACGGCTTGCGCTGAGCCTCGGCGTTCGACGGCGCGAGGAAATACGTCCGGTCGAAGAACATCGGGTCGACCTCGGCGAGCGGAACGAAGCGCGAGATCTCGATCGCGCGCGACGTGTCGCGCTGGGCGATGGCCTCGAGGTCGGCGTCCTCCACGATCACGAACTGACCCTTCGAGACCTCCCAGCCCTTCACGAGCTCGTCGTTCGGCACCTCGCGCTCGTGCACCGGGCACCAGCGCTTCTGCTTGATCGGCGTCTGACACTCGCGGTGCAGCGTGCGGAAGGTCACGTCCGAGGCGCGGGCCTTCGGCGCCGTCGCGGGCGCCAGGCCGACGGGGATCGTGACCAGGCCGAAACTGAGGGATCCGTTCCAGGTTGTTCGCATGGGGCCGCTGTGGATAAGTCTAGTGGGACCGGGCAGTTTCGCCGCTGTGCCGCGCTTCCCTTCCCGGCGTAAGCTGAAGTCGTGCGGACGATCGGGCGGTTGTGGCGCGATGCGACCTCGGCGGGACGCGATAACGCCGCGTACCTGGTCGAGCGCGAGGACGGCTGGCAGGAGGTTTCCTGGGACGAGGCGGCCGCGGCGGTCGAGCAGATCGCGAACGGGCTGCTCGCGCTCGGTGTGCGTAAAGGCGACGCGTTCGGGATCCTCGCGCAGACGAGCCTCGAGTGGGCGCTGTTCGACTACGCGCTAGGGCGGATCGGCGCGGTCGGGGCAGCGATCTACGCCAACAGTGCGCCGCGCGACTGCTGCTACGTGCTCGAGCACTCGGACGCGGTCGGCGTCCTGGTCGAGGACGAGGGCCAGCGCGCGAAGGTCGCCGACCTTGGCCTCAGGCATGTGATCTCGTTCGCGGAGCTCGACGAACTGCGCGAGCGCGGGCGCCGGCACGCCGCGGCGGACCCCGGCGCGCTGGCGGAGGCCGAGGCGCAGGTCGGCGAGGACGACCTCTTCACCTTCATTTACACCTCAGGCACGACCGGGCCGCCGAAGGCCTGCATGATCCGGCACCGCAACTACTACGAGATGGCCGCGTGCGTCGATCGCGTGCCCGAGTTCGCGATCTCGGACGACACGATGCTGCTCTACCTGCCGATGGCGCACAACTTCGGCCGGCTGATGCACCTCCTCGGCGCGCACATCGGCTACACAACCGCGTTCGTCTCCGACCCGCTCCGCGTTGCCGAGGCGATTCCCGCCGTGCGGCCGACGCTGCTGCCAAGCGTCCCGCGGCTGTACGAGAAGGTGCACACGGCGGTACTCGCGCAGTTCGAGCTGGTGCGCGGGCCGCGCAAGCGCCTGCTCGACTGGGCGCTGCGCGTCGGACGCGAGGTCAGCGAGCTGCAGCAGCGCGGCGAGGCCGTCCCGCCGGGCCTGGGCCGGAAGCACCGCGTCGCCGACCGGCTCGTCTACTCGAAGATCAAGAAGCGGCTCGGTGGGAGGCTGCGGCTCGGCGTCTCCGGCGGCGCGCCGCTGGCGAAGGAGATCGCCGCATTCTTCCACTCGCTCGACATCCTGATCGTCGAGGGCTGGGGCCTGACCGAGTGCACGACCGCCGCCTCGGTCAACCGCCCGGGCCGGTTCCGCTTCGGAACCGTTGGCCCGGCGCTCCCGGACTTCGAGGTGCGCACGGACGAGGACGGAGAGCTCTTGATTCGCAGCGAGACCGTCTTCGCCGGCTACTACAAGGACGAGGAGGGGACGCGCGCGGTGCTCGGCGACGACGGCTGGCTCCGCTCCGGCGACGTCGGTTCGATCGACGAGGACGGCTTCATCCACATCACGGACCGCAAGAAGGACATCCTGATCACGGCCGGGGGCAAGAACGTCGCGCCCGCGAACCTCGAGAACGCGCTCAAGACGGCGCCGCTCGTCTCCCAGGCCCTCGTCCTCGGCGACCGGCGGCCGTACGTGACCGCGCTGATCACCCTCGATCCAGCCGTGGCCGACGGCCTGCCGCCCGAGCAGGTACAGGAGCGGGTGCAGGCCATCGTCGACGACGTCAACGCCGAGCTGTCCCGCTTCGAGCAGATCAAGCGCTTCCGCGTGCTACCGCGCGACTTCGGCGCCGAGGAGGGCGAGGTGACGCCGACGCTGAAGCTGAAGCGCCGCGTCTGCGAGGAGCATTTCGCGGCCGAGATCGAAGCGCTCTACACATAGAAGAGCCAGACGGCCATGCGTACCGCCCCACGTGACACGCACGACGAAAGGGATGGCCGTCCAGCTCGTACCAATCAGATGCGCCCGCGGCCGAAAACCGGCGGCCCGGCCGAAAACCGGCGGCTGATCTCTAGAGGCGGCGGCCGCCGACGAACGTCGACGCGTACCAGCCCGAGATGCTCGAGATCTTGACCACGTCGCCCGTGTGCGGCGAGTGGATGAAGCTCCCTCCACCGACGTAGATCCCGACGTGACCGAGCCCGTCGAAGAAGACGAGGTCGCCGGGCTGGAGGTCGGCGAGCGAGACGGGACTGCCGTAGCCGTACTGGGCGTACGAGCTGTGCGGAAGCGAGACCCCGATTTGCGAGAAGACGTACATCACGAAGCCGGAGCAGTCGAACCCGGCCGGGGACGCGCCGCCCCAGACATACGGCGTGCCGAGGTAGCGCATCGCGATCCCGACGACCCCGCCGTAGCGCGCCGGGGGTGCGGAGCTCGGCGGGGCAGAGGGGGCGGTCACCGGCACCGTCGGCGCAAGCGACGCCTGCCGCTGGTCGGCCTGTTGCTGCGCCAGCTGTGCTTCGGCCTCGCGCTGGAGCTGGGCCTGCCGCGCCGCCTCGACCGCCTTCAAGTGGGCGATCTCGCCGTGAATCGAGTTCAGCAGCTCCCGGCGCTGGCCGAGCTGGCTCTCGATCGAGGCCTTCGCCGCGTTCCGCTCCGCCACGACCTGGACCTGCTCGGCGTGGGCGTGTTCGAGGAACTTCTGCCGGTGCTGCACCTCGCGCCGGAAGCGCGAGACCTGATGGAGCACGATCGTGTCCTGCTGCGACACGCGCTCGGAGGCGTCGATGCGGCCCAGCATGTCGTCGAGGCTCGAAGCTCCGAGGAGCACGGCGAGCCCTGCGTTCTGGTCGCCGGATGTGTAGATCTCGACGAGGCGGTCGGCAAGCTGCACCTTCGCGTGCTTGAGGCTCTTCCTCGCCGCCACCAGCGCAACCGTGTTCTCGGAGAGGTCGTGCTTGATCCGGTTGAGCTTGACGTTCGCCAGGTTGTACGCCTCGATCGCTCGCTCGAGGCTCGAGTCGAGCTGCTGGATCTGCCCGAGGACGCTCTGCGCTTCGGCCTCTTTCGAGGAGATCGTGCCCGGGTCCGCGGTCGCGGAAGCAGCGGTCATCGCAAAGGCCAAAGCCAGAGCGATGACTAGTGCCGGCGCCTTTCGTCTGGTCGAGCGGGAGGGGGGCGAGGAACTCGACAGGCGCCCTCGTGAGAGGGGCCGGTACGTCACAAGCACGGCACCCTAACGAACCGATCGGACGACCGCAAATGGTTTTGCTGACCCAGATGGATCAATCGTCCGAATCTCGTCGCGGCCGGCACAAGCGCCTTTGTTAGGGTGCCGCGTCGTGCCCGGGCACAGACGCATGCTCCGGTATTGGCCGGCGATCCTCGGTGTCCTCCTGGCGCTCGTCGTGCTCCTCCCCGGGCCTGTCGGCGCAGACTCCTCGTCGAATCTTGGCGGCCGCGCAGCCGAGCTCGCGCAGCAGAACCAAGACCTCGCCGCACAGTCGCGCGGTGTCGTGCTCGAGCTGTACTCACTCGACTCGCGGCTCGCGCGCGAGCGGGCCCGCCTGGTCGAGCTGCGTATGCGAACGGCCGCCGTGAAGGCCGATCTCGCCGTCGCGCGCGCGCAGTCCAAGGTCGCGCGGCGCTCGCTCACGCGCGTCGAGCGATCGCTAGCCCGACGGCTCGCGCTGCTCTACGAGCAGGGCGACTCCGACCCGCTTGCGGTCGTCCTCGGCGCCTCATCGGTCGCGGACGCGCTCGCCAACCTCGACTCGATGAACCGCATCGCCGACCAGGACCGCGCCGTGATCGAGCAGACGCGCAAAGCGAAGCGGAGAGCGACTCGCCTGACGCGAACGCTCACCGCGAAGGAGCACGATCTGCAGGCGTTGACCGACGAGGCGGCGCAGTCGACGCTCGTGCTCGAGCAGTCACGCTCGCAGCGGGCCGACTACCTCGCACGGCTCACCGGGCTGCAGCAGCTCAACGCCGCGACGATCGCGTCCCTCCAACAGCAGGCGCTGGCGGTCGAGGCAAAGGCACGCGAGCTCGCGCTCGCCGCCTCGACGGCCCCCGCGGCACCCACGCAGGTCGGCCCCGGCGGCGGCAGGATGACCATTGTCGCGACCGGCTACTCGATTTCCGGCCGGACCGCGACCGGCGCGCCGACGGGTTGGGGCGTCGTCGCAGTCGATCCCGGAGTTATCCCGCTCGGCACGCGCATGACGATCCCCGGCTACGGCTCCGGCGTCGCGGCGGACACGGGCTCGGCCATCCAGGGGGCGACGATCGACCTCTGGTTCCCGACGGTCGCGCAGGCACGCGCCTGGGGCCGCCGGACTGTCACGATCACGCTGCACTGACTAGACTTCCCCTGTTCCAAGGGGGTGGACCTGAGCGAGAGCGAGACCGTGCAGATCGAGGACGAGCGCAGGGTGACCAGCGTCCGCGTTCTGCTTGTCGACGACCACGACCTCTTCCGCACCGGCCTGCGCAACCTGCTCGAGGAGCGCGGCGTCCAGGTTGCGGGCGAGGCCGGTCAGGGTGCCGACGCGGTGCGGCTGGTGCGCGAGCTCGCCCCCGACGTGGTCGTGATGGACCTGCACATGCCCGGCATGAGCGGGATCGAGGCGATCCGTCAGATCCACGGCTTCGCGCCCCTCACGCGTGTGCTCGTCCTGACCATCTCCGACCAGGACGACGACGTGCTGGACGCGATCCTCGCTGGCGCGTGCGGCTACCTCCTGAAGGACGCGTCGGTCGACGAGCTGATCCGCGGGATCGTCGCCGCGGCCGTCGGCGAGTCGCTCGTTTCCCCTGCAATTGCTGGGAAAGTGCTGCAGCAGGTACGGGCGACCGCGATCTCGCCCGAGGCGGCGGACACCATCCGGACCGAGCTCTCGGAGCGCGAGCTAGACGTCCTCAAGCTGATCGCGGCCGGCAACGACAACGCGATGATCGCGGCGCAGCTGCACATCAGCCCGAAGACCGTCAAGAACCACATCTCGAACATCCTGATGAAGCTGCAGATCGAGAACCGCATCCAGGCGGCGGTCTACGCGGTTCGCAGCGGAATCGTCTAGGAGGTTTGGCGGAACGCTGCTCGCTCTCGGGGTGCGATGCTCGTTCCGAGGCAAGGACGCAGGGAGCGCCGATAGCCGTAGCTATCGGTGCGACTGAGGACGCCGCATCGGGGCGAGCAGCGCGGCCCGAGGGCATTGACGGTGTTTCGTCAAACCCTCCTAGGCGCGCGAGCGGACAGCGGTCGCGCGGGCGCGCAGCTGCGTGAGGGTGCCGCGTAGGGCGCTGAGGATGCAGGCGTTGCTCGAGAGCCGGTCAGAGACCTGCGCGAGCTCCTTCGTCTTCAGCTCCTGGTTCCCGTCGTGCAGCTCACCCGCGAGCTCCGACATCCTCCGCTCGAGCCGGTAACGCTCGGCCTCGAGCGCAAGCGCGTAGGCATAGCCGTCGGTGAGCGTCCGCTCCAGGCGGGCGAGCGTCGCCCGCTCCTCTTTCTGAGCCGGTTCAGCGAGGAGCTCGTCGATCTGCTCGAGCAGTGCTGGGATCGCTTCGGGTGCCACGGGGTCTCGCGATCGATTATCAATCGGCCGCTCGTGCAACTACAAGGGCCGCGCGGCCTATCCGCGCGGACGCCTAGGCCCAGGCTTGACGCCGCTCACAGCTCTCCGAACAATGGTCCGGATGACCCGCCGCCGCCTGCCGGTCGTCGTACTCGTGGCGCTGGTGCTCGCAGCTCCGGCCGGCGCGGGCGACTCGCCGCTCGCGAAGCGGCTGGCCCGAGCGCTCATCGTGCCGCAGGTCTCGCAGGCGCGCACGGGGGCGGTCGCGATCGACCTCGAGACCGGCGAGACGATCTTCTCGGAGCACGGGAACCTCCCGCTCGTGCCCGCCTCGAACGAGAAGCTCGCGGTCGCCTACGCGGCCCTCGTCACGCTCGGGCCGACGTTCCGCTTCGAGACGGACGTGCTCGGCCGCGGCGAGCAGGACGGAGCGATCTGGCGCGGGAGCCTCGTCCTGGTCGGCCAAGGCGACCCAACGCTCTCCAGCGCGGACCTCGCGACGCTGGCGCGGCAGGTGCGGGCGGCGGGCATCCGCCGCATCACGCGCGGCGTCTTCGGCGACGAGTCGTTTTTCGACGCGCACCGCACCGGAACGGGCTGGAAGTCGTGGTTCTACGTCAACGAGTGCCCGCCGCTCTCGGCGCTCACGGTCGACCGCGGCCGCTACTACGGCCGCACCTCTCGCGATCCCGCGGCCGCAGCCGCGCTGCTCTTCCGCAACGCCCTTCGCCGCGCCGGGGTGGCGGTCGGGGGCGCGGGCGTCGGGAAGCAGCGCGACGACGACGTGCCGCTGGCCGC
The DNA here is from genome assembly GCA_963719275.1 of uncultured Actinomycetes bacterium. Classification (GTDB taxonomy): domain Bacteria; phylum Actinomycetota; class Thermoleophilia; order Gaiellales; family Gaiellaceae; genus AC-32. The sequence goes on from CAVRBT010000006.1 coordinate 273,476, forward strand.
CGTCGAGTCGGCGCCGCTCTCGCAGGTCGTCGCCTGGATGGGCCGAGTCAGCGACAACTTCACCGCCGAGATCCTGCTGAAGCAGCTCGGCACCTCGGACGGTGCGGTCGGCACGAGCGCTCGCGGGGTCGCGGTCGTGCGCACCGCGCTCGCCGATGCGGGCGTGCCGCTGGCCGGCCTGCGCCTCGTGGACGGCTCCGGCCTCTCTTCGCTCGACCGCCTGACCGCCCGCTCGCTGGCCGCGCTCCTGCGAGCCGCCTGGGCCGATCCCGTGGTACGCCCGTATCTCCTCGCCGCCCTTCCGGTGGCGGGAATCAGCGGCACGCTCTCCGACCGCATGCGCCGCCCGCCCGCGCGCGGCAACGTCCAGGCGAAGACCGGCACGACGAGCCTCGCCTCGGCGCTCTCCGGCTACGTCAAGCGCCGCTACGTCTTCTCGGTGCTCCAGAACGGCAGGCCGGTCTCGACCTACTGGGCCCGAAAGGCACAGGACCGGTTCGCGACGGCGCTAGCCGCGCAGTAGCTGCTCGAGCGCGGCCTCGTCGAGCACCGGCACCCCGAGCTGCTCGGCCTTGGCGAGCTTCGACCCGGCGCTCTCGCCGGCGATCACGCCGGTTGTCTTCTTCGAGACCGAGTCCGCGACCTTGGCGCCCTTCGCCTCGAGCGCCTTGCGGGCCTCGTCCCGGCTGTACCCCTCGAGCGTTCCCGTGACCACGTACGTCGAGCCCGTCAGCGGCCCCGCGACCGGGCGCTCCTCGGGCCCGGCCTCGAAGCGCAGGTCGAGCTCCTTCAGCTCGCCGACAAGCCGGAGGTTCTCCTTGTCGGCGAACCACTCGGCGATCGCCTCGGCACGCTCGGGCCCGATCCCCTCGACCTCCTGGATCTCCTCCTGCGTCGCGGCCGCGAGCTTCTCGACGTCGCCGAAGTGCCGCGCAAGGTGTTGCGCGGTCACCCAGCCGACGTCCGGGATGTTGAGCCCGAGCAGGACGCGCGAGAACGGGGTCCGCGTCGAGCCCTGGATCGCGTCGATCGCGCTCGAGGCGCTCCTCTCGGCGAAGCCGTCGAGCTCGAGCAGCTGCTCCTTCGTCAGCCGGTAGAGGTCCGGCAGCGACCGAACGAGCCCGAGCTCCCAGAGCCGACGCATGAGCTGCTCCCCGACGCCGTCGATATCGGCCGGGCCCTGCACCCAGTTGATCAGCGTCTCGAGACCGCGCGAGGGGCAGGCTCGGTTCGGGCAGCGGTGCATCGCCTCGCCCTCGGGCTTCACCACGTTTTCCCCGCAAAGTGGGCACTTCTTCGGCATCTTGAACCGCTTCGTCCCCGGCTCGTGTTCCCCGGCCGGACCGACGATCTGCGGGATCACGTCGCCGGCCCGCTGGACGATCACGCGGTCGCCCTCGCGGATGTCTTTGCGGTTGATGTCCTCTTCGTTGTGCAGCGTCGCGCGCGAGACGGTGACGCCGCCGACCTGCACCGGCTCGAGCATCGCCCACGGGTTGAGCGCGCCCGTACGGCCGACGCGGATCGCGATCTTCAGCAGCGTCGTCTCCGCGGTCATCGGCGCCCACTTGAATGCGCGCGCCCAGCGCGGCCGCGAGTGCAGCGCGCCGAGCACCGCCTGCTGCTCGAGCGAGTCCACCTTGATCACGATCCCGTCGATCTCGTAGTCGAGGTCGGCGCGCTTGCGTTCCCACTCCGCACACCGCTTCGCGACATCCTCGATGGAGTCGAACCGCTCCGCGAACGGGTTCGTGCGGAAGCCGTGTTCGCGGAGCCACTCGAGCTCCTCCCAGTGCGAAGCAAGCTGCACGCCCTCGAGCGCACCGAGGCCGTAGACCCAGACCGCGAGCGGCCGCGACGCCGTGATCGACGAGTCCTTCTGGCGCAGCGAGCCGGCCGCGGCATTACGCGGGTTCGGCGCGAGCTTCTGGCCGAGCTCGGCGATGCGGGCGTTCAGCTCCCGGAAGCCCGAGAGCGGCATGTAGACCTCGCCCCGCACTTCGGCCACCGTCGGCAGCCCGTCGCCGCGCATCTTCAGCGGCACCGACGGGATCGTGCGCAGGTTCACCGTCACGTCCTCACCCTGGTAGCCGTCGCCGCGCGTCGCCCCGCGCGTGAGCACGCCGTCCTCGTAGGTGAGGTTGATCGCGAGCCCATCGATCTTGGGCTCGATCACGTATGCCACCGGATCGTCCGAGTCGAGGCGCTTGCGCACGTCCTCGGCCCACTTGAACAGGCTTTCGTCGTCGCTCACCTTCTCGAGCGAGCCCATCGGCGTCATGTGTTGCACCTTCAGGAAGCGCTCGCTCGGCGGGGCGCCGACCCGCTGGGTGGGCGAGTCGGGCGTGATCAGGTCAGGGTGCTCCTCCTCGAGGGCCTTCAGCTCGTCGAAGAGCTGGTCGTACTCGGCGTCCGCGATCTCCGGGTCGTCGAGAACGTGGTAGCGGTAGAGGTGGTGGTCGACGTGTTCGCGCAGCTCGTCGAGCCGCTGCTGGGCGTCTTTCTGCGTCCGCGTCGCCATTGAGCCGATCCTACCCGGGCCCTAGCATGCAGCCGTGCGCGCCGTCCTCGTCGCCGTCCTGGCCCTCGCGCTCGCCGCTCCTGCCGAGGCGACCGTCGTCCAAGCACGCTCGGGCGCTGCGCTACGGCTCGAAGTGGTCGCGCGGCGGCTTCACCTGTACGTCGAAGAAAACCGGCCTGCGCTGCCGCAACCGCAGCGGGCACGGCTTCTTCCTCAGCCGCGCCTACTCCTACCGCTTCTAGGCGCGCGCCCTTCGGGGTCAGGTCTTGCGCTGCCACATTTCGCCGGTTGGCCCAGATTCGGCACGAAGCTGCCACGGAAGCGTTTCTGCGATGCCGCAATGCAAGATCTGACCCCGGGTTAGTAGCGCACCGAGACCAGGTACAGGCCCCACGGAGGTGCCGTCGTCCCGGCCTCGCTGCGCTCGCGCCCCTCGAGCAGCTGCGCCAGTTCTTGCGGCGAGCGCTCGAGCATCGTGCCGACGAGCGTGCGCACCATGTGCCGCAGGTAGGAGTCCGCCGTGATCTCGAGCTCGAGCGCGTCGCCGCGGCGGTGCCACACCGCCGACTCGACGACGCGAACGAAGACCTTGTGCTGCGTCTCCGTGGGCGTGAACGCGCGGAAGTCGTGCTCGCCCAGCAGCAGGTCGGCGGCTTCTGCGAGCTTCTCCTCGTCGAGCGGATGCGGGTACCACCACGAGCGACACGACTCGAACGGCGAGCGCTCGCGGCGGCGGTACACGCGGTAGCGGTAGCTGCGCGCCTTCGCGGAGTGCCGCGCGTGGAAGTCAGGCGCCGCCTGCTCCGCGGCGATCACGGAGGCGTCGCCCGGGAGCGCCGCGTTCAGCGCGGCCGCGGCCCGCTCCGGCGGCGCGCCTCCGTCGACCTCGACAGAAGCGACCTGGCCGAGGGCGTGGACGCCGGTGTCCGTGCGGCCGGCGACGGCGAGCTCCGACCAGCGCGGGTACACCGTGTCGAGCGCCCCCCGCAGCGACCCCTCGACCGTACGTTCGCCCGGCTGCGCCGCCCAGCCGCGAAAGGCGCCGCCGTCGTACTCGAGTGTCATCCTCAGCCGCACGTCAGGAGGCCCTGACCATGTTTGTAAGGCGTTCCTTATGCTCTAGTGACTTGCGCTTTGCTTGATACACTCTATACATGACCGGCGAGCAGACCTTCCTCCTCCAGCGCGTGCAACCGGCGCTCACGGGCCTGATCGACGGCTCGCTCTCGACGATCGCGCCGATCTTCTCGGTCGCGCTCTACACTCACGAGCCGCACGCCGCCTTCATCGCGGGGACGGCGACCGCGATCGCCGCCGGGATCAGCATGGCGTACTCGGAGGGACTTTCCGACACTGGCGAGCTCACCGGCCGCGGGAACCCGGTCGTCCGGGGTGCGATCACGGGAATCGGCACGTTCACGGGCGGAATCCTGCACACCCTGCCGTTCCTGATCCCGCACTACCGCGCGGCGCTGATCTGCGCGGGCGTGGTCGTCGTGTTCGAGCTGATCGCGCTGGCGTGGCTGCGCTGGCGCTTCTTCCGGACGAGCTTCGTAAGCTCGCTCGGCTACGTGACCCTGGCCGGGATCGTGATCGGCGCGGTCAGCGCCACGCTCGGAGTCGTGGGCTAGACGCCCAAGCGTCGCTTGCGATGCCGCCTGAGAGGCCGTGCCGGCTTTGCCGGTGCGGCCGTTTAGGAGGCCGCCTCGGCCTCGACAGGCTCTTCCTCGCGCGCGCGGCGGGCCGGCCGCTCCCGCGGCGGCTCGGGAAGGAAGTCGACGAGCTCGAGGTAGACCATCTCTGCCGCGTCGCCAGGGCGCGGCCCGATGCGGATGATCCGGGTGTAACCGCCCGGCCGGTCGGCGAAGCGGGGCCCGACGTCGCTGAAGAGCTTGTGCACGATGTCCTGCGAGCGCAGGAACGCGAGCGCCTGCCGCCGCGCGTGTACGCCGCCGCGCTTGCCGAGCGTGATCATCTGCTCGGCGACCGGCTTGACCTCCTTGGCCTTCGCCGCGGTGGTCTTGATGCGGCCGTGCTCGATTAGCGCGCCCGCGAGGTTCGCGTAGAGCGCCTTGCGGTGCGAGGCGTCGCGGCCCAGCTTGCGTCCGGACCGCTGGTGCCTCATCGGTCACCTTTCGACCAGATCGTGCTCTCCGGCCGCGAAAAGCAAGCCTCGCAAGGACGCAGGGAGCGCTCGTAGCTGAAAGCTACGGGCGCGACTGAGGACGCGGCGAGGCGCCGCTTTGCAGCGCCGCGGAGAGTGCGAGCTGGGCGGAAGGGGGCCGACATCTACGCGGAGAGGCCCTCCTCGCCGCGCAGCGTCAGCCCGTGCGTCGCGAGCGTCTCCTTGACCTCTTCGATCGACTTCTTGCCGAAGTTCGGGATCGCCGCGAGCTCGTTCTCCGTCTTCGTGACGAGGTCGCCGATGGTCTCGATGCCGACGCGCTTGAGGCAGTTGTACGAGCGGACGCCCAGCTCGAGCTCCTCGATCGGGAAGTTCTCCATCCCGTGCGCGAGGGCCGGCTCGGCCTGCGCCTCGGCGGCGGCCTGCTCGCCGAAGCCCTCGATGCGGTCGAGATCGGTGAAGATCGCCAGCTGGCGGATCAGGATCTCGGCAGCCTGGCCGATCGAGTCGCGCGGGTCGATGGAGCCGTCGGTAGTGACGTCGATGCGCAGCTTGTCGTAGTCGGTGCGCTGGCCGACGCGGGCGGCCTCGACGTCGTACGAGACGCGCCGCACCGGCGAGAAGATCGAGTCGATCGGGATCACGCCGATGGTGTGCTCCGGCCCGCGGTTCAGCTCGGCGGGGACATAGCCGCGGCCGCGGCCGATCGTCAGCGTCACCTCGAGCTTGCCCTTATCCGAGAGGTTCGCGATCTCGAGGTCGGGGTTGAGGATCTCGAGCTCGGCCGGCGCCTCGATGTCGGAGGCCTTGACCGGGCCCGCGCCCCTCTTGGAGAGGCGCACCTCGATCTCGGGCGACTCGCCGTGCAGGCGGCAGATCAGGTTCTTGAAGTTGAGGAGGATGTCGGTCACGTCCTCGCGAACGCCCGGCAGCGTCGTGAACTCGTGCGCGACGCCCTCGATCTTCACCGAGGTAACTGCGGCGCCCTCCAGCGAGGAGAGCAGCACGCGGCGCAGCGAGTTGCCGAACGTGTAGCCGAAGCCGCGGTCGAGCGGCTCGATCACGAAGACGCCGCGGTTGTCCTCGATCTCCTCGTGGACGATCCGCGGGATCTGGAACTCCATCAGGCTAGTGCGGACTGCCATTCCTTCCTTTCTTCCGGTGCTTCTTCCGTTACTTCGAGTAGAGCTCGACGATGAGCGATTCCTGGACGGGGGTGTCGATCTCCTCCCGCTCCGGCCACTTCAGCACCTTGCCGGTGAGGCCGTCGTGGTCGGCCTGCAGCCACGGCGTCACCGAGGCAGTCAGGTCGGTCGCGTCGCGCACGACCTGCTCGGCGGTGCTGCCCTGGCGCAGGTTGATCACGTCGTCCGGCCGTACCTGGTAGCTGGGGATGTTCACCCGGCGGCCGTTGACCTGGAAGTGGCCGTGCCGCACGAGCTGGCGGGCCTGCGCGCGCGAGGCGGCGAAGCCGAGCCGGTAGATGACGTTGTCGAGCCGGGTCTCGAGCATCCGCAGCAGCTCCTCGCCGGTGATGCCCGAGCCCTTGGCGGCCTTGGTGTAGTAGGTGCGGAACTGCTTCTCGAGCAGGCCGTAGTAGCGCCGCGCCTTCTGCTTCTCGCGCAGCTGCAGCAGGTATTCCGACTGCTTGATGCGGCCGCGGCCGTGCTCTCCCGGCGGGTAGCTGCGGCGCTCGACGGAGCACTTCTCCGTCAGGCAGCGCTCGCCCTTGAGGAAGAGCTTCATCCCCTCGCGGCGGCAGTTGCGGCACTTCGGGCCGAGTGAGCGGGCCATCAGACACGCCTTCGCTTCTTGGGGCGAACGCCGTTGTGCGCCTGCGGTGTGACGTCCTTGACGCCCAGGATCTCGAGGCCGGCGGCCTGGAGCGAGCGGATCGCGGTCTCGCGGCCGGAGCCCGGGCCCTTCACGAAGACCTCCACCTTCTGCAGGCCGTGCTCCATGCCCTTCCGCGCACACGCGTCGGCGGTCACCTGCGCGGCGAACGGCGTCGACTTGCGCGAGCCCTTGAAGCCGGCCGAGCCGGCCGACTCCCACGCGATCACGTTTCCCTCGTTGTCGGTGAGGGAGACGATCGTGTTGTTGAACGAGGTCTTGATGTGCGCCTGGCCGATCGCGATGTTCTTCTTCACGCGGCGGCGCGCGCGACCTCTGGTCGCCTGTCGTCTCGGAGGTGCCATGGCTACTTCGCGGCGGCCTTCTTACCGCGGCCGACGGTCTTCTTCGGGCCCTTGCGCGTGCGGGCGTTGGTCTTCGTCCGCTGGCCGCGAACCGGCAGGCCGCGCCGGTGGCGGATCCCGCGGTAGGCGCCGATCTCGCCCAGGCGCTTGATCGCCTGGGTGCGCTCGCGGCGAAGGTCGCCCTCGACCTGGAGGTTGCCGTCGATGTACTCGCGGAGCTTCGTGATCTCCTCGTCCGTGAGGTCCTTGATCTTCTCGTCGACGGAGAGACCGGTGTCGGTGCAGATCTTCTGCGCGGTCGAGCGGCCGATGCCGTAGATGTAGGTCAGCCCGATCTCGAGCCGCTTCTGGTTGGGGAGGTTGACTCCGGCGATGCGCGCCATCTAGCGATCACCTCCGGCGCGGTTTGTGCTCCCCAGCCGCGAAACGCCCGATTCGCAAGGACGCAGGGAGCGTTCGTAGCCGGAGGCTACGGGCGCGACTGAGGACGTGGCGAGGCGGAGCGTTGCAGCGCCCTGGAGAGTGCGAGACGTGACGGAGGGGGTCGCCAAACTAGCCCTGCCTCTGCTTGTGGCGGGGGTTCGTGCAGATGACCATGGTCTTGCCGTGCCGCTTGATCACGCGGCAGCGCTCGCACATGGGCTTGACTGAGGCTCGGACTTTCATCGGTGTCGGTACGTGATCCTTCCTCGCGTGAGGTCGTAGGGGGAGAGCTCCACCTTCACGCGGTCGCCCGGGAGGATGCGGATGTAGTGCTTGCGCATCTTGCCGGCGATCGTCGCGAGGACGGTGCCGTCCATGCCATCCACCTGCACCCGGAACATGGTGCTGGGAAGGGCCTCGACGACCTCGCCTTCCACCTCGATCTTCTCTTCCTTCTGGGCCAATCCCTCTCACTCTGTAGACACGAAAAAACACGGCTTCCGCCGCGGGTGCCAATGGTAGCAAACGGCTTGAGGCCGTCGGAAACAGCCCCTTCTGCTCGCGGCGTCGTTTCCACCCGGGATAAGAGGGACGCACGGGCAAAGCCCGTCCGCCCTGTAAGCGGCATCGCAAGCGACGCCTCAGAGCTGCCAGTTTCCGCCTTCTTGAACCGTTTCGCCGTCGAGCTCGATGCGACTGCCGCCGCGGCGCATGTCCTTGACGATGTCCCAGTGGATCTGACTCTGGTTCGTGCCGCCCACCTCGGGGAGGCCGTTGCCGAGCGCCAGGTGGACGGTGCCGTCGATCTTCTCGTCGAAGAGCGTGTTCTTCATGTGGCGCGTGATACCGGGGTTGCAGCCGATCCCGAGCTCGCCGAGGCGGCGCGCGCCCTCGTCGCGGTCGAGCAGCTCGTGCAGGAACTGCTCGTTCAGCTCGGCTGACGCGTCCACGACCTTGCCGCCGTCGAAGCGCAGGCGAATCCCCTGGACCTCACGGCCGGTGTAGACGGCCGGGAACTCGCCGAAGACGATCTCGCCCTCCGCTGAGTCCTCGAGCGGCGAGGTGAAGAACTCGCCGCCGGGCATGTTGGCGCTGCCTGCGTCGATGAACATCTTCCGGCCGGCGATCGAGAGGCGCAGGTCGGTTCCCTCTGAGACGATGTGCACCTCCTGGGCGTCGTCGAAGCGCTCGGCGAAGCGGCGCATCCGCTCTCGTTCGGCGTCCCAATCAAGCAAGCAGGCGCCGTAGAGAAAGTCCGCGAACGCCGCGAGGGACATGCCGGCCTCCTGCGCGAGCGCAGGCGTCGGGTACTGGCAGCCGACCCACTTCAGCTCCATCCTCAACACCCGCTCCATGTGCGGGCGCATCCCCGCCTGGATCTTCGCCAGCCGCTCCTGCGGTAGCGCAGTCAACTCCCGCGTGTTCTCGGGCGCCTCGATGGCCACCAGGCCGTCGGCGTGCTTCAGCGCGTAGGCATCGATGTCCGACGGCGAGCCGAGCAGCTCGTCCGGCGCCTCGAGCGCCCAGGGGACGTTGATGCCGGAGCCGGCGAGGCTGGCGCGCTGGATCACGTAGGCGCCGCGCCGCGCGACCTCCCGGCTGACCGCCTCGAGCAGGGGCCGCGCGAGAATTCCTCCCATCACCAGCACCTGCCAGCCCGGCTGGACGTCGACGCAGGTCTCGACTAGCAGCTTCGCGTACTGCTCGACGCGTGGATCCGTCACCGTCACGAGCGAACCGCCGAGGTCGCGCCGGTAAGGATGCGCGGCCCGTCGGCGGTGATCGCGACGGTGTGCTCGAAGTGCGCGGCCAGCGAGCCATCGGCGCTCGAGATCGACCACTCGTCGTCATGCAGAACGACCTCCGGGCTGCCGGCGGTGATCATCGGCTCGATCGCGAACGTCATGCCCTCTGCGAGCTGCGGCCCGCGGCCCGGCTCGCCGTAGTTCGGGATCTGCGGCTCCTCGTGCATCGAGCGGCCGACGCCGTGGCCGACGAGACTGCGGACGACGGAGAAGCCCTGCTCCTCGGTCCTCACCTGGATCGCGTGCGAGATGTCGGAGAGGCGGTTGCCGACGCGGCACTGCTCGATCCCGGCGGCGAGCGCGGCCTGGCAGCCGTCGAGCAGCCGCTCGGCCTCGGCCGAGACGTCGCCGATCGAGAACGTGTAGGCCGAGTCGGCCACGAAGCCGTCGAGCGTCACGCCGATGTCGACCGAAAGGATGTCGCCGTCCTTGAGCGTGTAGTGCCCCGGGATCCCGTGGACGACCATCTCGTTCGGGGAGGTGCAGATCGAGGCCGGGTAGCCGCGGTAGCCCTTGAAGGTCGGAGTCCCGTCGCGCGAGCGGATGAACTCGTCCGCGAGCTCGTCGAGCTCGTACGTGGTTACGCCCGCTCGCGCGTGCTCCCCGATCAGCGCGAGGGTGTCGGCGACGACTTCGCCGGCGCGCGCCATGCGCTCGATCTCGCTGGTTGCCTTGCGGATAATCATCTGACCGCCACCTGCTCGAGCGTCTGCTGGATCTCGGAGAAGACCTGGCTCACAGGCCGGTCGCCGTGGATGCCGACCAGGTTCCCGCGCGAGCGGTAGTACTCGATCAGCGGCTTGGTCTCCTCGTGGTAGAGGCGCAGCCGCTCGTCGATCGCCTCGGGCGTGTCGTCGGTGCGGCCCTCCTCGGCGGCGCGCTTCAACATGCGCTCGCGTCCGACGTCGTCCGGGATCTGAAGCTCGAAGACGACGTCGAGGTCGCGCCCGATCTCGTGCAGCATCTCCTCGAGCGCCTCCGCCTGAGCCATCGTGCGCGGGAAGCCGTCGAGCACGAAGCCCTCGCGCGCGTCCTCCTCGCCGAACCGCTCGCGGATGAGCGCGATCATCAGATCGTCGGGGACGAGCCGGCCTGAGTCGTAGATCGGCTTAACTTGCCTGCCGAGCTCCGTGCCCGCGGCCATGGCCTCGCGCAGCATGTCGCCGGTCGCCACGTGCGGGATCCCGTACTCCGCGGCGATCAGCTTCCCCTGGGTTCCCTTCCCGGCCCCCTGCGGGCCGAGCAGCAGGATGTTCGCCACTACTTTAAGAAGCCTTCGTAGGAGCGCATCATCATCTGCGACTCCATCTGGCGCATCGTGTCTAGGGCGACGCCGACCACGATCAGCACCGAGGTGCCCCCGAGCGCGCGGGAGGTCGCCTGCGAAAAGCCGCCGTAGCGGATGAACAGGCTCGGCAGCACCGCGACGGCCGCGAGGTAGATCGAGCCGGGCAGCGTCAGCCGCGTGAGCACGCGGTCTAGGTACTGCGCCGTCGGCGGGCCGGGTCTGATGCCCGGGATGTAGCCGCCGTGCTTGCGCAGGTTGTCGGCCTGGTCGACGGGGTTGAACTGGACCGCCGTGTAGAAGTAGGTGAAGACGATGATCAGAAACGCCTCGAGCGCGAGGTAGGTGATGCTCGATGGCTGGAAGTGGCGGTTGACGAAGCCCTGTGTCTGCGGGAAGTACTGGCCGATCGTCGGCGGGAAGGCCATCACGGCGGCCGCGAAGATGATCGGGATGACGCCCGCCATGTTCACGCGCAGCGGCATGTAGGTCGACTCCCCGCTCGTCATCTTGCGGCCCACCATCCGCTTCGCGTACTGGATCGGGATGCGGCGCTGGCCCTCCTGGATGAAGACGACCGCGACGATGATCGCGAGCGCGATCAGCGGGAAGAACAGCTTCTCCATCGGGCCGCCGTTGTACCAGGCGGTCACGCCCGCGGGCGCCGAGACGAGGATCGACGCGAAGATCAGCAGGGAGATGCCGTTGCCGATCCCGCGCTTGGTGATCAGCTCGCCCATGTACATCAGTAGCGTCGTCCCGGCCGTGAGCGTGATCACGATCAGCACCAGTCGGCCGGAGTTGTTCGTCAGCGCGCCCTGGCGCTGGAAGAGGTACGCGTACCCGGCTGCCTGCGCGGCGGCCAGGCCGACGGTCGAGTAGCGCGTGTACTGGTTGATCTTGGCGTAGCCGGCCTCGCCTTCCTTCTGCAGCTGCTCCAGCTTCGGGATCACGACGGTCAGGAGCTGCAGGATGATCGAGGCGGTGACGTACGGCATGATCCCGAGCGCGAATAGGGAGAACTGCGACAGCGCGCCTCCCGAGAAGACGTTCAGCAGCCCCAGGATCGTGCCGCCCTGGTTGTTGAAGTAGTTCTTGATCTGGTCGGAGTCGACGCCGGGGGCAGGGATCCACGACCCGAGCCGGTAGAGCGCGAGGATGAGCGCCGTGAAGAGGACGCGGCGGCGCAGCTCCGGGACGCGCCAGGCGTTGCCGAGCCAGGAGAACACCTAGCTGGCCTCCTCCCCCTCCGGGGCTTCGGCCTTCGGCTCCTGCTCCTGCGTCTCCTCGGGCTCGGCCTCGCCCGCGGGCGAGGCGCTCCGCGGCCGGCGCTTGGGCTTGCGCTCCTTCGGCTCGCGCAAAAGCGTCAGCGAGCCGCCGGCAGCCTCGACCTTCTCGCGCGCGCTCGCCGAGGCGGCGTGCACGGTGATGCTGAGGCTCTTCTTCAGCTCGCCCTGGCCGAGCAGCTTGACGTCGATCCTCGTGTTGCGGATCAGGCCCTTCTCGACCAGCGCCTCCAGCGTCACCTCGGCGCCCGCATCGAAGCGCTCCTCGAGCGCCGCCACGTTCACCGGCTGCGACGAGGTGCGGTGCGGGCCCATCGGCATCGCGTCCCTCGAGTACGGGCCGCGCTGCTTGCCGAGCCGCATGTAGAGCGGGTTCTGGCCGCCTTCGAAGCCGGGCCGCATCTTGTGCGAGCCCGAGCGCGACTTCTGGCCCTTCAGCCCGCGCCCGGAGTACCGGCCCTTGCCCGAGCCGAGCCCGCGGCCGATGCGCTTGCTGTCCTTGCGCGGTTGGGCGGGCTTGAGGGTCGAGAGGTTCAGGTCGTCAGGCATCGGAGTCCACCCTCACGAGGTGACGGACCTTCCTCAGCATACCGGCGAGCTGCGGGCTCTCCGCGTGCTCCGCGCTGCGGCCGATCTTGCCGAGCCCGAGGGCGCGGAGGGTGCCGCGGTGCCTCTTGCTCTGGCCGATCGCGCTACGCGTCTGCGTGATCTTCAGCTTCGCCATCGTCCGTCGTCTCCGTCGCCTCGGCGGTCGCAGCCGTGACCGGCTCCGCCTCGGGCTCCTCGTCCTTCTTCGCGGGGACCGGCAGCACCTGGCTGATCGTCAGCCCGCGCGTCGCGGCGACCTCGTCGGGCCGGCGCAGGCTCTGCAGACCCTGCACGGTCGCCTTGAGCATGTTGATCGGGTTCGTCGTGCCGAGACTCTTCGCGAGGATGTCGCGGATCCCGGCCAGCTCGAGCACCGCGCGCACGCCGCCGCCGGCGATGACGCCCGTCCCCTCGCTCGCCGGCCGCAGCAACACTCTCGCCGCGCCGAACGCGCCGAGGATCTCGTGCGTGATCGTCGTGCCGTGCTGCGGCACGGTGAACAGGTTCTTCTTCGCGTCGTCGACGGCCTTCGAGATCGCCAGCGGCACCTCGCGGGCCTTGCCGTAGCCGAGCCCGACGCGGTCGACCTCGTCGCCGATCACGACGAGCGCTGTGAACGAGAACCGCCGACCGCCCTTGACCACCTTGGCGACGCGGTTGATTTCGACCACCCGCTCCTTGAGCTCCCTCGACTCCTGAACGTCAATAGCCACTTAGAACTTCAAGCCTCCTTCGCGTGCCGCATCGGCCAGCGCCTTGACGCGGCCGTGGTAGAGGTAACCGCCCCGGTCGAAGACGACGGTCTCGACGTTGGCCTTCTTCGCGTTCTGTGCGAGCAGCTTGCCCACCTCGGCCGCCTGCTCCGTCTTGTTGCCCTTGAACGATTTCAGGCTCAGCCAGGTCGCAGCCGCGAGGGTCTTCCCCTCGAGGTCGTCGACCAGCTGCGCCTCGATCCCGCGGTTCGAGCGGAACACGACGAGGCGCGGCCGCTCGGCGGTGCCGAAGAGCTTCCCGCGCACCCGACGGTGCCGCCGTTCTCTAGCTTTACGAACCGTCAGCGTGCTCATTCGCAGTCTCCCGAGCGAAGCGCGGCATTTTCGCGGTACTGCTCATGCGCGCTTGCCGACCTTCCGGCGGACGTACTCGCCCTCGTAGCGGATGCCCTTGCCCTTGTACGGCTCCGGCGGGCGCACCTTGCGCACCTCGGCGGCGGTCTGGCCGACCTGCTGCTTGTCGATGCCCTTCACGATCACCTCAGTCGGGGTCGGCACCTCGAACGTGATCCCCTGCGGCGCCTTGAGCACGACCGAGTGCGAGAAGCCGACATTGAGCTCGAGGTCGGTGCCGCGTAGCGCGGCGCGGTAGCCGACACCCTGGATCTCGAGGCGCTTCTGGAAGCCGTTGGTGACACCCTCGACCATGTTCGCGATCAGGGATCGCGTAAGGCCGTGCAGCGCACGATCCTCGCCACGCTCGGTCGGGCGCGACACGACGACCGACGCGTCCTGCTGCTCGACCTGCATACGCGAAGGCACCTGCTGGCTCAGCTCGCCGAGCGGGCCGTTGACCATCACGCGGCCGGGCGAAATCGAGACCGACACCCCGGACGGGAGCTCGATGGGCTGTCTACCGATTCGACTCATCGCTCACCAGACGAAACAGACGACCTCGCCGCCGACGCCCTGCTCCTCGGCGCTCCGGGCCGTGATCAGGCCGTTGGACGTGGACAGGATGGCCGTGCCCATCCCCCCGAGCACCCGCGGCAGGCGGTCCTTGCCCGCGTAGACACGACGGCCGGGCTTCGAAACGCGCTTCAGGTCCGTGATCACCCGCTCGCGGCTGCGGCCGTACTTCAGCTCGATCACGAGTGTGTCGTACGGCGTGTCCTCGGCCTGCTCGATCTTATAGTCCTGGATGTAGCCCTCCTCCTTGAGGATGCGCGCGATCTCGCTCTTCAGGCGCGAGGTCGGCATCTCGGCGCTCTCGAGCAACGCGCGGTTGGCGTTGCGGATCCTCGTGAGCATGTCTGCGATCGGGTCAGTTTGCATGGCTACCAGCTCGACTTGGTCATTCCGGGGATCACGCCCTGGTGCGCGAGGTCGCGCAGGCAGATCCGGCAGAGCCCGAACTTCTTGTAGACCGCGCGCGGGCGGCCGCAGCGGTTGCAACGCGAGTACGCGCGCGTCTTGAACCGCTGTGGCTTGCGCGACTTCTCGATCAATGCTTTGCGTGCCATTAGCGCTCCTCGCAGTGATGTTGTTCAGTCTCTCGTTCGCTAGCACCAAGCCAGAGTCCCCACGCGACCGCGGCGCAGGCCGGTTGCCTGCGCAAGGGCGCGGGAAGGCTCGGGCGCCGTGTGATAGCGGGCGAGAGGCGGGCGGGCATTGCTGGAAGGAGCACTATTCCTGCTCCCCTTCGGTGTCTCGCTGGAACGGCATCCCGAGGGCGCGCAGGAGCGCTAGGCCCTGCTCGTCGTCCGCAGCGCTGGTCGTGATCGCGACGTCCAGGCCGCGGATGCCCGCGATCTGGTCGTAGTCGATCTCGGGGAAGATGATCTGCTCGCGGATCCCGAGCGAGAAGTTGCCGCGGCCGTCCATCGAGCGCGGGCTGAGGCCGCGAAAGTCGCGGATGCGCGGGAGGGCGATCGACACGAGCCGGTCGAGGAACTCCCACATGCGGTCGCCGCGCAGCGTCACGCGCGCGCCGACGGGCATCCCCTCGCGCACCTTGAACCCGGCGATCGACTTCCGTGCCTTGCGTAGCTGCGCGCGCTGGCCCGCGATCGTCGTCAGCTCGTCGATCGCGCTGTCGAGCAACTTCGCGTCCGTCTTGGCCTCGCCGACGCCCATGTTGAGCGTGATCTTCTGGAGCCGCGGCACCTGCATCGTCGAGCTCAGCCCGAGCTCGTCCTTCAGGCGCGGGCGGACCTCCTGCTCGTAGGTCGTCTTCAGCCGGGGTGCGTAGCCGTTGGTGCTCATCGGTGGATCTCCTGACGGACAGCGTTTCGGCTGGTCATCTCAGACGGACGCCCGGGCCAAGCCCGTGCGTCCTGAGGGCGGCATCGCAAGCGACGCCTCACTTGTCGATCTCCTCGCCGCAGTCCGCGCGCTTGCAGACGCGCACCGGGATCTCGCGGCCCTTGACTTCCTTCATCCGCATGCCGATGCGGGTCGGGCGGTTGCACGTCGGGCAGACGAGCATGACGTTCGAGATCGGGACCGGCGCCGACTTCTCGATCACACCGCCCGGGATCATCTGCGCGCCGCCCATACGGTTCGCGTCGCGCATCGGGCGCGGGCGCGTGTGCCGCTTGACGACGTTCAGGTTCTCGACGACGACGCGGCCCTCGCGCGGGCGCGCCTCCAGGATGCGGCCCTGCTTGCCGCGATCCTTGCCCGAGAGCATGTGGACGAGGTCGCCCTTGCGCACGCGCATCTTGTGAGCCATTTAGAGCACCTCCGGGGCGAGGGAGACGATTTTCATGAAGTTCTTCTCGCGCAATTCACGCGCGACCGGCCCCGAGGCATCGCTTGCGATGCCGTTCAGAGGCCGTGGCGGCTTCGCCGCCGTGGCCGTCTTGACCCGGGTTGCGATGAACTGGCCTGGGCGAATTGCGCGCGCCATCACAAGACCTCCGGGGCGAGGGAGACGATCTTCATGAAGTTCTTCTCGCGCAATTCACGCGCGACCGGACCAAAAATGCGGGTGCCGCGCGGGTTGCGGGCGGTATCGATCAGTACGGCGGCGTTCTCGTCGAAGGCGATCGAGGTGCCGTCGTCACGGCCGAACGGCTTGCGCGTCCGGACCACGACGGCCTCCACGACCTCGCCCTTCTTGACCGCGCCCTGCGGGCTCGCGGTCTTGACGGTGGCGGTGATCACGTCGCCCACGCGCGCATAGCGGCGCTTCGAGCCGCCCTTCACGCGGATGCAGAGGATCTCGCGCGCGCCCGTGTTGTCAGCGACGCGCAGTCGGCTCTCCTGCTGGATCACGTCACCTAGCCTCCTCCAGCACCTCGGCGAGGCGCCAGTTCTTCGTCTTGCTCAACGGGCGCGTCTCGACGATGCGGACGAGGTCGCCGACCTTGGCCGCGTTCTGCTCGTCGTGCGCGTGGAACTTCGTCGAGCGGCGAACGACCTTCTTGTACTTCCGATGCGCCTTCACCGTGTCGACCTTGACCACGATCGTCTTGTCCATCGCGTCCGAGACGACGACGCCTCGGCGCTCCTGACTGCGGCCGCGCTCGTGCTCCGGCTTCGGCAGCCGGACGATCGGCTTCCGCGCGGCCGGGCGTTCGCGCTTCGGCTTGACGTGCTTGTGCCGCTGCGAGCGCGGCAGGCGCTTGCGCTTCGGCTTGGCCGTCGGCTGGGCGGGAGCAGGCTCGGCCTGCGACTCACCCTCCTCGGCGGCTTCGGCTGCGGGCGACTCGGCCGCAGGCTCTTCAGCCGCAGGCTCCTCGGCCGCCGGCTCCTCGGCCGCAGGCTCCTCGGCCTCCGCCACGGGCTCCTGCTCCGGCTCGGCCTCGGGAGCGGCCTCCTCCTCCACCTCGGTAGGGGCCTCCGCCTCAGCCGCGGTTTCCTCGGCCGGCGCGTCGGTCTCCTCGACCTCGGGAGTGGCCTCCGCGGTCTCTTCGGTTGTCTCGTTCTTCTCTTCGTCAGGCATTGGTCTCTCTCGTCAGCCCTGCCTCCCGCTCGTAGCGGACGGTCAGGATGCGTGCGATCTCGCGCTTCGCATGCTTCAGGCGCGCGGGGTTCTCGAGCGCACCGGTCGCCGACTGGAAGCGCAGGTTGAACAGCTCCTGGCGCGTGTCGGCGAGCCGGTCGTCCAGTTCCTCGTCGGTGAGGTCGCGTAGCTCTCTAGCTCGCAAACAGATCCGCCTCCCGGGTGACCACTTTGGTCTTGATAGGGAGCTTCCGGCCCGCGAGCCGCAGCGCCTCTTTGGCCAGCGGCTCGTCGACGCCGGCCAGCTCGAACATCACGCGGCCAGGCTTCACGACGGCGACCCAGTGCTCGGGCGCGCCCTTGCCGGAGCCCATGCGCGTCTCGGCCGGCTTCTGCGTCACCGGCTTGTCGGGAAAGACGTTGATCCAGACCTTCCCGCCGCGGCGGATCTTGCGCGTCATCGCGATTCGCGCGGCCTCGATCTGGCGGTTCGTCACCCAGCCGGCCTCGAGCGCCTTCAGCCCGAAGTCGCCGGCCTGCACCGTCGTCTGGCCCTTCGAGACCCCGCGCCGGCGGCCTCGCTGGTACTTGCGGTACTTGGTCTTCTTCGGGAGCAGCATCAGCCCGCGCCCTTCTCCTTCGACTCGTCAGCCGAGGACTCGGCCTTCGTGGCGTCCTCGCCCTGCTGCTTGGCCGTCGTCGCGTCGGGTGCGTCGGCCTCGGGAGCCGGCACAGCCTGCGTCTCAGGCTCGACCGCCGGCTGCTCGCGCACCGCCTCCGGCTTGGTTTCCGTCTCGCCGGTGCGCGGGCGCTCGACGTTGTCCTGCGCTCGCGGCCTGCCGCGGCCACCGCCGCCAGGCCTGCGCGGTCCGCCCTGGCCCTTGCGTCGCTGCCGCACCGGGCCGAGGCCCTCGCGGTCGGGGCCGCGGCCGCGGCCGCCCTCGCGCGAGGCGCCGAGGCCCTCGGCGGTGCCGCCGCGGCGGCGCGCCTGATCCTGGTCGCCGAGGCGCGAGTCGCGCTGCGTCACGCCCTCGTAGCCCTCGGGCATGATCTCGCCCTTGTTGATCCAGACCTTCACGCCGATTCGGCCGTACGTCGTCTTCGCCTCGGCGAAGCCGTAGTCGATGTCGGCGCGAATCGTGTGCAGCGGCACGCGGCCCTCGGAGTAGCTCTCCGAGCGGCTCATCTCGGTGCCGGCCAGGCGACCGCCGCACTGCACCTTCACACCCTGCGCGCCGGAGCGGATCGCGGAGGCGAGCGAGCGCTTCATCGCGCGCCGGAAGCTGACGCGGTTCTGGAGCTGCTCGGCGATCGACTGCGCGACGAGCTTCGCGTCGAGCTCGGGCCGCTTGATCTCGTTGATGTTGATGTGCACGGCCTTGTTGGTCATGCCGTGGATCTCCTTGCGCAGCGCGTCGACCTCGACCCCGGACTTGCCGATCACGATGCCCGGGCGCGCGGTGTAGATGTCGATCGTGATGCGCTGGGCGTCCTTGCGGATCAAGATGTCGGACAGCCCCGCGTGCTCGAGCTTCCCGTAGATGTGCTCGCGGATCTTGAGGTCCTCGAGCAGGAACGCCGGGAACTCCTTGGTCCCCGTGTACCAGTTCGACTTCCAGTCGTGGATGACGCCGACCCGCAGGCCGCCGGGATGGATCTTCTGCCCCACTAGGAGCTCGCCTCCTCGGTCTTCTTCTTGCGCGCCGCGGGCTTTCGCTTCGGCGCAGGCTTCTCGGACTTCTCCGCCTTCGGCTCCTCGGCCTTGGGCTCCTCGGCCCTCGGCGCCGGCTCGGGCGCGCCCTCGCCCGGGGTCAGCCGGACCGTGATGTGGCAGGTCGGCTTGCGGATCCGGGCGGCGCGGCCGCGGGCGCGGGCGCGCCAGCGCTTCATCACCGGTCCCTCGTCCACGAACGCAGCCGAGACGACGAGCTCGTCGCCGACGAGGTTGTGGTTCGCCTCGGCGTTCGCGACGGCGGAGCTCAGCACCTTCTCGATCTCGCGCGCCGCTGCGCGCTGCGTGAAGGCAAGCACGGTCCGGGCCTCCGGCACCGAGCGACCGCGGATGTGGTCCACGACGAGACGCGCCTTGCGGGGCGACATGCGCACCCACTTGGCCACGGCCTGGACCTCCTGGCGCTCGACGGTTTCCACTAGCGCTTCACCTCGGCCTTGCGGTCGCCGGAGTGGCCCCGGAACGTGCGGGTCGGGGCGAACTCGCCCAGCTTGTGGCCGACCATCTGCTCGGTGACAAAGACGGGCACGTGCTTTCGGCCGTCGTGGACGGCGATGGTGTGCCCGACCATCTCCGGGAAGATCGTCGAGGCGCGCGACCAGGTCCGGATCATCTGCTTCGACCCGGAGTCGTTCATCGCGCTGATGCGCGCCAGCAGGCGCTCTTCCACGAACGGCCCCTTCTTGCTGGATCTACTCAAATTTGCACCCCCTCATCCCGCGCCGGGTTTCGGAGCGTGCAGCGGAGGCCGAAGGCCGGAGTCTGCGCGGGTTGTGTGTCATCGCTTCTCCTTGCCGCGGCGGCGGCCGCGGACGATCAACTTGTCGGATTCCTTGTGCTTGCGCCGGGTGCGCTTGCCGAGTGTCGGCACGCCCCACGGCGTGACCGGGTGCCGGCCGCCCTTCGACTTGCCCTCGCCGCCGCCGTGCGGGTGGTCGACAGGGTTCATCGCCGAGCCCCGCACCGTCGGCCGCTTGCCCCGCCAGCGGCTGCGGCCCGCCTTGCCGCCGGTGACGTTCTCGTGGTCGACGTTGCCGACCTGTCCGACCGTCGCCCGGCACGTGAGCGGGACCCGCCGCAGCTCGCCCGATGGTAGTCGAAGCACCCCCTCGCCCTCGTCCTTCGCGACGAGCTGGATCCCCGAGCCGGCGCTGCGCGCGAGCTGGCCCCCTCGGCCGGGCTTCAGCTCGACGTTGTGCACGAGCGTGCCGGTCGGGATGTTCGCCAGCGGCAACGCGTTACCCGGCTTGATGTCGGCGCCCGGGCCGGACTCGACCGTCGCACCGACCTGCAGCCGTGCAGGCGCGAGGATGTAGGCCTTCGCGCCGTCGGCGTAGTGCAGCAGCGCAATCCGCGCCGACCGGTTCGGGTCGTACTCGATCGCGGCGACCTTGGCCGGCACGCCGTCCTTGAGGCGCTTGAAGTCGATCTTGCGGTAGCGGCGCTTGTGCCCGCCGCCCTGGTGGCGCCGGGTGATGCGGCCGTACGCGTTGCGACCGCCGCTCTTCTTCAGCGGCTCGACGAGGCTCTTCTCGGGCTCGCTCTTCGTGATCTCGTCGAACGTCGAGACCGACATGAAGCGGCGGCCCGGGCTGGTCGGCTTGTACTTGCGAACGGGCATCAGGCTTGTGCTCCTTCGAAGATCTCGATCGAGTCGCCTTCGCGCAGCTGCACGATCGCCTTCTTCCAGCCCGGCTTCTGCCCGCGGATCAGACCGCGGCGCTTCGGCTTCGGCTGCACCTTGATCACGTTCACGGCTTGCACGCGCACCTCGAACAGCTCCTCCACGGCCTGGCGGATCTGCGTCTTGTGCGCGTCGGGATGGACGCGGAAGGCGTACTTGCGCTGCTCGATCAGCTCGTAGCTCTTCTCCGAGACGACGGGCGCGAGCAGGACCTGGTTCGGATGCAGGCTCACGAACGGTCACCTCCCGTGCAGATCGTGCGCTGAAGGAGCTTTGCAGCCCCCTGCAGCGTGCGAGATATGCGGGAGGGGGCCGTCAACTTGCCCTTCCCTGGACGTGCTCGAGCGCGCCTTCGCTGACGAGCAGCGAGCGCGCCCAGACGACCTGCTGCACCTCGAGCTCGGCCGGCACCGTGACGACGACGCGCTCGAGGTTGCGGAACGACTTGATCAGCGCCTCCTCCTCGGGCCGCGCGACGAGCAGTACGGGCAGGTCCTTGCCCCACGAGCCGAGCAGCTCGACGGCGGCCTTCGTCGACGGCACATCGAAGCCGGAGGCATCGAGCACGCCGATCGTCTCGCCCTGCGCGTGCGCGGAGAGCGCGCTGCGCAGCGCGGCCTTTCGCGCCTTGCGGTTCACCTTCGAGTCGAAGTTGCGGTTGTTCGGCGGGAACGCCATGCCTCCCCCGGTGAAGTGGGGCGCCCGGATCGTCCCGGCACGCGCGCGGCCCGTCCCCTTCTGGCGCCACGGCTTCCCGCGGCCACCCGCCACGAGGCCGCGGCTCTTCCCGCCGCGCGTGTTGGCTCTGGCCGCGTTCTGCTCGGCGCGAACCGTCTCGTGGACGAGGTGCGGCTTCACCTCGGCGCCGAAGACGCCTTCCTCGAGGGAGACGGTCTTCGAGGATCCGAGAACCGAGGCCTTAGGCGCGGCCACGACCACTGTCCTCCCTCACCTCGACGTAGCCGTTCTTCGGGCCGGGCACGGCGCCCTTGACCAGCAGCAGGTTCCGCTGCGGGTCGATCTCGTGCACCGTCAGCCCGACCTGGGTGACGCGCTTGCCGCCCATGCGGCCGGCCATCTTCATGCCCTTGAACACGCGCGAGGGCGTGGCGGACGCGCCGATGGAGCCGGGCTTGCGGATGTTGTGCGAGCCGTGCGTAACGGGGCCGCGGTGGAAGTTGTGACGCTTGATCGTGCCGGCGAAGCCCTTGCCGATCCCGATCCCCGAGACCTTGACGCGGTCGCCCGGCTCGAAGGTCTCGACGGTGACCGCCTCGCCGGGAGTGAGCTCGGTCGTGCCCCGAAACTCGACGAGCTTGCGGTGCGGGCCGGCCTGGCCGAGCTGGCCCAGGCGCGGCTTCGGCACCTTGCGCTCCTTCACGGGGTCGAACGCGAGCTGCACGGCCTCGTAGCCGTCGGAGTCGACGGTCTTGACGCGGACGATCGGGCACGGGCCGGCCTCGATCACCGTCACCGGCGTCACCTCGCCGGTCTCCGGGTCGAAGACCTGTGTCATGCCCAGCTTCTTGCCCACGATCCCCTTCATCCCGGCCTCAGAGCTTGATCTCGATGTCGACGCCGGCCGGGAGGTCGAGCCGCATCAGCGAGTCGACCGTCTTCGGGGTCGGCGAGTGGATGTCGATCAGGCGCTTGTGCGTGCGCACCTCGAAGTGCTCGCGCGAGTCCTTGTCCTTGAACGGGCTTCGGATCACGCAGTAGACGTTCTTCTCGGTGGGCAGGGGCACTGGCCCGGTGATGGTCGCGCCGGTGCGCTGGGCCGTCTCCACGATCTGGCTCGCGGACTTGTCGAGCTGCTGGTGGTCGTAGCCCTTGAGGCGGATGCGGATCTTGCTCTGCGGCATCTCGCGTCTACCTGTCCTTTGTCCGGTGTGTCGTCGTCATCACAGGGCCCGTAGGGCTTAGTTCGAGATTTCGGTGACGACGCCCGCGCCCACGGTGCGGCCACCCTCGCGGATGGCGAACCGGAGGCCCTGATCCATGGCGATCGGCTGGATCAGCTCGATCTCCATGTTCGTGTTGTCGCCCGGCATGACCATCTCCTGGCCCTCCGGGAGCTTGATCGCGCCGGTCACGTCCGTCGTGCGGAAGTAGAACTGCGGGCGGTAGTTGTTGAAGAACGGCGTGTGCCGCCCACCCTCGTCCTTCGAGAGGACGTAGACCTCCGCCTTGAACTGCGTGTGCGGCGTGATCGAGCCCGGCTTCGCGAGGACCTGGCCGCGCTCGACCTCTTCACGCTTGGTGCCGCGCAGGAGGGCGCCCGCGTTGTCGCCGGCCTGAGCGAAGTCGAGCGTCTTGTTGAACATCTCGAGCCCGGTGACGACCGTCTTCTCGGTCTCCGGGTGGATGCCGACGATCTCGACGTCGTCGCCCGACTTGATCTGGCCCTGCTCGATGCGACCGGTCACGACGGTGCCGCGGCCGGTGATCGTGAAGACGTCCTCGATCGGCATCAGGAACGGCTTCTCCGTGTCGCGCGTGGGCTCCGGAATGTAGTCGTCCACGGCCTGCATCAGCTCGAGGATCTTCTGCTGAGCCTCCTCGTCGCCCTCGAGCGCCTTCAGCGCCGAGCCGGTCACGATCGGGATGTCGTCGCCCGGGAACTCGTATCTCGAGAGCAGCTCGCGGACCTCCAGCTCGACGAGCTCGAGCAGCTCGGGGTCGTCGACCATGTCGGCCTTGTTCAGGAAGACGACGATGTACGGCACCTCGACCTGGCGCGCGAGCAGGATGTGCTCCCGCGTCTGCGGCATCGGGCCGTCGGCCGCCGAGACCACGAGGATCGCGCCGTCCATCTGGGCAGCGCCCGTGATCATGTTCTTGATGTAGTCGGCGTGCCCGGGGCAGTCGACGTGGGCGTAATGCCGGTTGTCGGTCTCGTACTCGACGTGCGAGGTGTTGATCGTGATGCCGCGCTGCCGCTCTTCGGGAGCGTTGTCGATCGAGTCGAAGTCGCGCACGGCGGTGTTGGTGCCCTTCTCCGCGAGCACCTTGGTGATCGCAGCCGTCAGCGTCGTCTTGCCGTGGTCGATGTGACCGATCGTCCCGACGTTGAGATGCGGCTTGCTGCGCTCGAACTTCTGCTTACCCATTCCTTCCTTTCCTCCCGTTAGCTCTGCTGCGAGTCGACGAGCTCGCCTGCGATCGACTGAGGCACTTCCTCGTAACGATCGAACTGCATCGTGAACGTTGCCCGGCCCTGCGTCGTCGAGCGCAGGTCGGTTGCGTATCCGAACATGGTCGCCAGCGGGACATGCGCCCGGATCGCCTGCGCGTTGCCGCGCGGCTCCAGGCCCTCGACACGCCCACGGCGCGAGTTGAGGTCGCCCATCACGTCGCCGAGGTAGTCCTCGGGGGTGACGACCTCGACGGCCATGACCGGCTCGAGCAGCTTCGGCTTCGAGCGCTTCATGGCCTCCTTGAACGCCATCGAACCCGCGACCTTGAAGGCCATCTCGCTCGAGTCGACGTCGTGGTAGGAGCCCTCGACGAGCTCGATGCGCACGTCGACCACCGGGTAGCCGGCCAGGATCCCGGACTCCATCGCCTCCTGGATGCCGAGGTCGACCGCCGGGATGTACTCGCGCGGGATCTTGCCGCCGACGATCTTGTCGAGGAACTCGTAGCCCTCGCCCGGCTCGGCCGGCTCGGCGTTGATCACGGCGTGGCCGTACTGGCCGCGGCCGCCGGTCTGGCGCACGAACTTACCCTCGATCTTCGCGACGGGGCGGCCGAAGGTCTCGCGGTAGGCGACCTGCGGGCGGCCGACGCTCGCGTCGACCGAGAACTCGCGCATCAGGCGGTCGACGATGATCTCGAGGTGGAGCTCGCCCATCCCTGAGATCAGCGTCTGCCCGGTCTCCTCGTCCGTCAGGACGCGGAAGGTCGGGTCCTCCTCGGCGAGGCGCTGCAGGCCGCCGGAGAGCTTGTCCTGGTCGACCTTTGTCTTCGGCTCGATCGCGACCGAGATCACCGGCTCTGGGAAATCCATCGACTCCAGCCGGATCGGCGCCGTGTCGATTGCCAGCGTGTCGCCGGTGGTCGAATTCTTGATGCCGACCCCCGCCGCGATCTCGCCCGCGCCGATCTCCTCGCGCTCCTCGCGGTGGTTGGCGTGCATCTGCAGGATGCGGCCGATCCGCTCGGTCTTCCCGGTGGTCGTATTGAGCACGCGGTGGCCGGCCTTCAGCTGGCCGGAGTAGACGCGGAAGTACGTCAGCTTGCCGACGTACGGGTCGGACATGACCTTGAAGACCAGCGCCGAGAACGGCTCGTCGAGCGCCGGGCGGCGCGAGAGCTCGTGCTCGGTACGTGGGTCGATCCCGTGCACAGGCGGCACGTCGAGCGGGCTCGGCAGGTAGTCGACGACGCCGTCGAGCAGCGGCTGGATGCCCTTGTTCTTGAAGGCGGAGCCGGCGAAGACGGGCGTGACTGTGATGTCGAGCGTGGCGGCACGGAGCGCGCGCTTCAGCATCTCGGGCGTGACCGCCTCCTCGTCGAGGAGATAGGTCTCCATCAGCTCGTCGTCGTGGTCGGCGACCGCGTCGATCAGCTGGTGGTTGTACTCCTGCGCCTGCTCGAGCAGCTCGGTCGGGATCTCGACGACCTCCATCTTCGTGCCGAGGTCGTCCTCCCACACCGTCGCGCGCATCTCGACGAGGTCGATCACGCCGCGGAAGTGCTCCTCCTGGCCGAGCGGGAGCTGCACCGGCACCGGACGGGCGCCGAGGCGGTCGACCATCGACTGCACGGCTGCGAAGAAGTCCGCGCCGGTGCGGTCCATCTTGTTGATGAAGGCGATGCGCGGGACGCGGTAGCGGTCGGCCTGCCGCCAGACCGTCTCGGACTGCGGCTCGACGCCTGCCACGGAGTCGAAGACGGCGATCGCGCCGTCGAGCACGCGCAGGCTGCGCTCGACCTCGACCGTAAAGTCCACGTGCCCGGGCGTATCGATGATGTTGATACGAAAATCGCGCCACTCGGCCGTTGTCGCAGCAGAGGTGATCGTGATGCCGCGCTCCTGCTCCTGCGCCATCCAGTCCATGACCGCAGCGCCCTCGTGGACCTCGCCCATCTTGTGGGTGCGGCCGGTGTAGTAGAGGATCCGCTCGGTCGTCGTGGTCTTGCCCGCGTCGATGTGGGCCATGATCCCGATGTTGCGCACGTTCTCGAGTGCGATCTGGGTCTTCGTAGCCGCCATCGAGCTCACCACCTGTAGTGCGCGAAGGCCTTGTTGGCCTGGGCCATCCGGTAGAGGTCGTCCTTGCGCTTGAAGGCGCCGCCCTGCTGGTTGAGGGCGTCCAGGATCTCGGCGGCCAGCTTGTCCGACATCTGCTTCTCGCGGCGGTCGCGCGCGAACGTGACCAGCCAGCGCACGGCCAGCGTGCGGGCACGGTTCTGCGGCACTTCGACGGGCACCTGGTAGTTCGCCCCGCCGACGCGGCGCGAGCGCACCTCGAGCACCGGCGTCACGGTCTTGATGGCCTGCTCCAGCACCTCGACCGGCGGCTTGCCGGTCTGCTCGCCGATCCGGTCCAGCGCGCGGTAGACGATCTTCTCGGCCGTCGACTTCTTGCCGCTCGTCATCACCTTGTTGATCACCTGCGCGACCAGGCGCGAGCTGTACACGGGATCCGGCTCCAGCGACCGGGGCTGAATCGTTGCGCGACGCGGCATCAGCTACCCCGCTTCGCGCCGTACTTCGAACGCCCCTGGCGCCGCTCGCCGACGCCGGCAGCGTCGAGCCCGCCGCGGATGACCTTGTAGCGGAACCCGGGGAGGTCCTTCACGCGACCGCCCCTCACGAGGACGACCGAGTGCTCCTGGAGGTTATGGCCCTCACCCGGAATGTACGCGCCGACCTCCATGCCGTTGGTCAGCCGGACGCGCGCGACCTTCCGCAGAGCCGAGTTCGGCTTCTTCGGGGTGGTCGTGTATACGCGCGTGCAGACGCCGCGCTTCTGCGGCGCGCCGCGAAGCGCAGGGGTCTTCACCTTCGCCTTCGGCGCCACCCTGCCCTTTCGGACCAGCTGATTGACGGTCGGCATGTGCTCCTTGCGTAGAGGGTGCGGACACAACAAAGGCTGGCGGGGCCTGGCGACCCTGCCAACCGGACAAGCATGGTAGCGAAGCGCACCCTCCAGCGTCAAACGACGGAATGCGCATGGCTCCGCGGGTTCGGACCCGTCGGAGCGGCGGCCTCGTGAGGATCGGCTCAAGGCTTTATGGCTTTCAAGCCGTAGCTTGCGGCGCGGACCGCGCCTACAGTGAGTCGGCGGAACGAAGAACCAACCGAGGGAGAGGATGGCGCTAGGGGTCACGGCTACGACTGCGCTCGTCGCGGTCGGCGCGGCAGCGGCGGTGCTCGCGCTCGCCCTCGTGCTCGTGCTCGCGCGCTCGCACCGCCGCGCCCGGGACGACCGGCGGCGCATGGACGGCATCGCCCGTCAGCTCGCGCAGGCGCGGGACGAAGCGCGGAGGAACCGGCTTCTCGCCGACCTCGACGGGCTCACGGGCCTGCACAACCGGCGCTACTTCCACGAGATGCTGGCGCGGGAGGTCGCCCGTGCGCAGCGCTACGGGCGGGAGCTCGCGCTCGTGGTCTTCGACCTCGACGACTTCAAGAGCATCAACGACCGCATCGGGCACCTCGCAGGCGACGCGGTCCTCGCCGAGACCGCGGAGCGGGCGCGCGACGTCATGCGATCTGCGGACATCGCTTGCCGCGTCGGCGGCGACGAGTTTGCAGTGCTTCTCCCCGAGGCATCCGGCCGGGAGGCACAGCTGCTCTACCGGCGGCTCCACCGCGCGGTCTCGTCGAGGCCGGTCGCGGAGGCGGGGGACGTGTCCGTCTCGGCCGGCATCGCCGAGCTGCAGGCCGACGACGAACCGAACACGTTCTTCGAGCGGGCGGACGAAGCGCTCTACCGCGCGAAGGGGCGCGGCAAGGGCCAGGTCGTCCGAGCGCCGGGGCGAAGCGCCCCGTCCGACGCTACTCCGCAGCCAGGAACGGCAAGTAGTCAGTGAGGTCGACGACGCCGGCCTGAGGCTGGCCGTCGCGACGGCACAGCGCCTGCTCGTCGAGCGCACGCTCGCGCGCCAGCAGCCATGACTCGTAGCGGTCGGCGCGGGCGAGCTCCTGCAGCGCCGAGACGACGGCCGGGCGTGCCTGCCCGAACGGGATCGCGCCCAACGAGACCGGCGCGTCGAGCGCGCGCACCTCGAAAACGCCCCGCATCGTCCTGATCTTGCGCCACTTGCCCTGCGGGATCGCGAAGACCTGCGGCGGCGCTCCCGACTCGAGCGCGAAGCCGCGCGTGCGGTTGCCGAGCCACGGCGCGCGCGTCTTCGTCGTCACCAGGCGCGCGCGTGTGTCGCCGTAGGTCTCGTAGAACTCCCGGACGTCGGCGGATGTCGGCGATGCGACGCCCATCCCACGCTCGAGCGCGAGCCTCCGCAGCTCGTCGGCGATGATCCCGCGCGCGGCTGAACGGCTCGCGCGGGCCTTGGCCAGCGCGGCGCCGTAGCGGGCGTAGCTGCCGCCGAAGCGGGCGCCGACGAGCGCGCGCTCCGCGTCCACGATCTGCGTCGCCTTCAGCGGCACCTGAGCGGTCGTGATCGCACGCGCGAAGGCAACGCTGAACGCGACGTCCGGATCGCCGGTGATCGGCGTCAGCGACCTGATCGTGCTCTCGGTGATGCGCCTGCCGTAGAGCGTGCAGCGCGCGCCGGCCGGGAGGATCAGCTGGCCCTCGGTGCGCGAGGCGTTGAACCCCTTGCCCGCAGCGTGCGGCGCGTTGCACAGCTTCGCGTCACGCGCCCAGAGGTAGACGCACGCCGCCGTCGGTTTGACCGGGTCGGTCTCGCCCTTGCTCCAGACGCCCCAGCCCCACGACCAGAGCGAGCGGAGCCCGACCTCGCGGGCCACCTGCTTCGCCGCGAGGGCCTGGAACTTCGTCACCTGGAGCCACGCCTTCCGCGAGGCGCCCTCGCGACCGCCCGAGCCGCGCGTCGTCTGGAAGCCGAGCATCAGGCCGAGCCTGCGCGGCGGGATGCCGACATCGCTGAACTCCGCCACGCGCTTGCGGAACATCGCGCGCAGCGACCGGCTGCCGGCGATCGCGCCTTGCTTCGCGATCTTCGGCGCGGCGAAGTACGACTCGCGCACGATGTCCGCGTACTGCGAGAGCTGCCGCCACCAGTCGCCCGCCTCGCCGCCCATGTAGGGCGCGCTCGGGACGAGGATCGCGGGCCGTGCCCCGAGGTCGGAGAGTGTGTGCATATAGATCATCACGTTCCGCCGGTACTGCGCGTTGGACATGCTCCACGGGGTGATCGTGCTGGCGCCGTTGATCTCGTTCTCCGCGATCATCGGCTTCGTGCAACCGCTCGATATCGCGGCCGTCGAGTAGAGGCGGTTCGCCCGGTTGATCACGACGTCCGGGTCGAACGGCGCGAGCGGTGTCCCGACGCGGAGCCGGAAGTTCATGTCCCAGTAGATCGTCTTGGCGCCCATCGCCCGCAGCTGCGGCGGGTAGATGAAGTTCGCCGCGGCCGCGATCACGCCCGGCCGCGCGAAGACCTGCCAGAACGGCACCGAGCCGTCGGCAAAGTCGATCCAGAGCGTCCCCTTGTTCGGGATCCCGCAGGTGTCGGCCGCGGAGGCGCGGTGAGGCGCAGCGGCGAAACACGCGCAGGCAGCGAGCAAGATGACCAGCAACCTCTTCATGCGACCCTGCTCCAAGGTAGCAGCCTCGAACAGAGGCCCTCGTTCGCCCGCCCTCACGTGTGCTTGGACGACGAGGGCGGCCGTTTGGCCGCCCTCGTGGCTACGTCTCGTGAGGCGCTACTCGTTGTCGAGCGGCGTGTCGACCTCCGGCACTTCCTCTGCCTCGGTCGACTCGCGCGGCGCGTTCTCGCCGCCGTTCGTCTCCGGCTCACCGCCGAAGTCGAGCCCGAGGCTCGCCAGGTCGATGCCCTCGCCGCCGTCGGAGTCGATCTCCTGGAGCGCGGCCAGCAGGGCCTCGCGCTCGTAAGTCTCCTTCGGCACCTTCTCGCTCGGCCCGATGTCGATCGCGCGGTAGCGCTTCAGCCCGGTGGCGGCCGGGATCAGCTTCCCGATGATCACGTTCTCCTTCAGGCCCAGCAGGCGGTCGACCTTGCCCTCGATCGAGGCGTCGGTGAGCACCTTCGTCGTCTCCTGGAAGGAGGCGGCCGAGAGGAACGACTCGGTCGCGAGCGACGCCTTCGTGATCCCGAGGATCAGTGGCTCGTGCGTGGCCTGCTCCTTCTTGCCCTTCTCCTTCTTCACGCGCGCGTTCTCGCGCTCGAGCACGACGCGGTCGACGAGCTGGCCGGGCAGGAGGTCGGTGTCGCCGGCCTCCTCGACGCGGACCTTCTTCAGCATCTGCCGGACGATCAGCTCGATGTGCTTGTCGTGGATGTCCACGCCCTGTGAGCGGTAGACCTTCTGCACCTCCTGAACGAGGTACAGCTCGGTTGCCGTCGCGCCCTTGAGGCGGAGCAGGTCGGCCGGGTTGAGCGAGCCCTCGTGGAGAGCGTCGCCCGGCTCGACCATCTGCCCGTCGTCGACCAACACCCGCGTGCGACGCGGGAGCTGGTACGAGACCGGCTCCACCGGCTCGCCGTTCTCGTCCACCTCGTCGGTGTGGATCGTGATCTTCGGGCCGCGCTCGGTGTCCTCGACCTCGACCTTGCCGCCCACCTCGGCGAGCTTGGCCGCGCCCTTGGGGTTGCGGGCCTCGAAGATCTCGACCACACGCGGGAGGCCGTGCGTGATGTCGGCACCGGCGACGCCGCCGGTGTGGAACGTCCGCATCGTCAGCTGCGTGCCGGGCTCGCCGATCGACTGCGCGGCGATGATGCCCACCGCGTCGCCGATCTCGCACATTTCGCCCGTCGCGAGGAAGATGCCGTAGCAGGCGCGGCACACGCCGAACTCGCTGCGGCACTTGAGCACCGAGCGGACCGGCACCGCCGCCTCCTCTTCGGTCTCGGTGTAGGCCTCCTCGATGTCCTTGAGGGTTGCGTTCACGACGATCGTGCCCTTCTCGGCGACGACCGTCTTCCCCGGCTTGCCGCTCGCGAGTGGCTTGTGCACGTCCTCGGCCAGCGTGCGGCCGAGCAGGCTCTTGTTCAACCCGTCCGGCCCGTGCAGCGGCAGGTCGATGTGGTCCTTCGTCTTGCAGTCCTCCTCGCGGATGATCACGTCCTGCGAGACGTCGACCAGGCGCCGCGTGAGGTAGCCCGAGTCGGCGGTGCGCAGGGCCGTGTCGGCGAGGCCCTTGCGGGCGCCGTGGGTCGAGATGAAGTACTCGAGCACCGACAGGCCCTCCATGAAGTTGGCCTTGATCGGGCGCTCGATGATCTCGCCCTTCGGATTCGCCATCAGGCCGCGCATGCCGGCGAGCTGGCGGATCTGCTTGAAGGAGCCGCGAGCTCCGGAGTTGGCCATCATGAAGATCGGGTTCAGCTCGTAGAGCGTTTCCTCCATCGCCTGGGCGACGTCTTCGGTGGCCTCAGTCCAGAGGTTGACGATCTGCTCGTGGCGCTCCTCCTCGGTGATGAGGCCGCGCTCGTAGAGCTGCTCGACGTTGGAGACCCGCTCCTCGTAGCCGGCGAGGATCTCCTCCTTCGACTGCGGAATGATGATGTCGTTCTTCGAGATCGTGATCCCGGCCTTGGTCGCGTAGTGGAAGCCGAGAGACTTGATCTTGTCGAGCACGCCCGCGATCACGTGCGCGCCGAAGCGGTCGGCGAGCTCGGAGATGAAGCCGTCCATCTCCTTCTTCGAGAGCGTCCGGTTGAGGAACGGCCGGTTCTCGGGTGCGCTGCCCATCGACTCCTCGAGCGAGCGGTCGACCTCGGAGTTGAGGATCACGCGGCCGGCCGTCGTAAGGACGATCTCGCCGTTCCAGCGGTACTCGATCGGCTGCTGGAGCTCGATCTGGCCGTCCTCGACCGCCCAATCGACCTCCTCCTCCGAGGCGAACCGCTTCGGGCGCGGGTCGAGCTCCTCGGAGCTGGTCGCGGTGAGGTCGGTCTCGCAGTAGGTGAGGTAGTAGCCGCCGAGGACCATGTCCTGCGTCGGCGTGGTGAGCGGGCGGCCGTGAGCCGGCGAGAGGATGTTGTTCGACGACAGCATCAAAATGCGCGCCTCGGCCTGCGCCTCAGAGGAGAGCGGCAGGTGAACGGCCATCTGGTCGCCGTCGAAGTCGGCGTTGAACGCGTGGCAGACGAGCGGATGCACCTGGATCGCCTTGCCCTCGACGAGCACCGGCTCGAATGCCTGGATGCCGAGGCGGTGCAGCGTCGGCGCGCGGTTCAGCAGCACCGGGTGCTCCGCGATGACCTCCTCGAGCACGTCCCAGACCTCAGGAACCATCGAGTCCACGTGCTTCTTCGCCGCCTTGATGTTCTGGACGGACTTGCGCTCGACGAGCCGGCTCATGATGAACGGCTTGAAGAGCTCCAGCGCCATCAGCTTCGGCAGACCGCACTGGTGCAGCTTCAGGTTCGGCCCGGCGACGATCACCGAGCGGCCGGAGTAGTCGACGCGCTTGCCGAGCAGGTTCTGGCGGAATCGGCCCTGCTTGCCCTTGAGCATGTCGGAGAGCGACTTCAGCGCCCGGTTGCCCGGGCCCGTCACCGCGCGGCCGCGGCGGCCGTTGTCGAACAGCGCGTCGACGGCCTCCTGCAGCATCCGCTTCTCGTTGTTGACGATGATCTCGGGCGCGCCGAGGTCGAGCAGCCGCTTGAGGCGGTTGTTCCGGTTGATCACGCGCCGGTAGAGGTCGTTCAGGTCGCTCGTGGCGAAGCGGCCGCCGTCCAGCTGCACCATCGGGCGCAGCTCGGGCGGGATCACCGGGATCGCCTCGAGGATCATCCACTCCGGCCGGTTCTCCGAGGTAATGAAGGCGTTGACGACCTTCAGGCGCTTGATCGCACGCTGCTGCTTCTGGCCCTTCGATGTCTTGATCGTCTCGCGCAGCGACTTGGCCTCCGCGTCCAGGTCGAGGTCCTTCAGCAGCTCGCGGATCGACTCTGCGCCCATGCCGCCCTGGAAGTAGACGCCGAAGCCGTACGGCGACCCGAAGCGGTCCTTGAGCTCGCGGAAGATCTGCTCGTCGTTGACGATCATCTTCGGCTCGAGCTCGCGGAAGAGCTGCCAGGTCTCCTCGAGCCGGCGGACCGCGTCGACGGCGGCCTCCTTCGCGTCCTCCTTGCGCGCCTCGATGTCCTGGTAGGCCTCGCGGACCTTGATCGCCCACTGCACGATCGCGTCGAGGTCCTCCTTCGAGATCTTCCCGTCGGTGCGCAAGCAGAGGTCGTTCGTGAGCTCGCGCAGCTCGTCCGGGCTCGCACCCTGGTCGGCCTGCTCGAGCACCTCGCGCAGGAGGCCCTTGCCGAGCTCGCGAGCCTTCTCGAGCTGCTTGGCGTCGACGTTCGCGACGAGCTCCTGGTCCTCCTCGTGCACCTCGCCCTTCGGGTCGAGCAGCGCGTCGAGGATGCGGTTGATGTGCTTGGTGATCGCGCCCTTCTTCGAGCCCGTTGCCTTGCCGAGCTGCTTGTGGAGCGGCGCGATCGACTCGCGGATCTGGATCGCGACGTTGGCGACGGTCTCCAGCTCCTTGGGCGAGAGCCGCCGGTCGTCGCGTATGGCCGCGTTGCGGACAAGCTCGCGGATCTTCTTCGAGTCCTCGGTGGTGATCTTCGAGGCGACCTCGACGAACATCTTCCCGACGAGCTCGCGGGCCTCGTCGAGGGTCGGCATGCCCTGCTCCTCGGCCCAGTTGGACAGGCCGCGGGCCCAGAACTCGTCGTCCTCGTCGAAGTTGCGCTCCTTGCCCTTGGTGAAGTACTCGCGGCGCCGCTTCAGCCGGTCCTCGAGCGCGGCGAGGTTCTCGTCGCGGTCGACGTAGATCTGCTCCGACTCCGCCTTGACCTTGTCCTCGAGGTCGTTCAGGTCCTTCTGCCGCGCCTCGGCGTCGACCGAGGTCACGATCGAAGCGGCGAAGTAAAGGACCTTCTCGAGCTCGCGCGGGGCGATGTCGAGCAGGTAGCCGATGCGGCTCGGGACGCCCTTGAAGAACCAGATGTGCGAGACCGGAGCGGCGAGGTCGATGTGCCCCATGCGCTCGCGGCGCACCTTCTGCCGCGTCACCTCGACGCCGCAGCGCTCGCAGATGATGCCCTTGTAGCGGACGCGCTTGTACTTGCCGCAGTAGCACTCCCAGTCCTTCGTCGGACCGAAGATGCGCTCGCAGAAGAGGCCGTCGCGCTCGGGCTTGAGCGTGCGGTAGTTGATGGTCTCGGGCTTGGTCACCTCACCGGACGACCAATCCCGGATCTGCTTGCTGGACGCGAGACCGATCCGAATCGCGTCGAACTCGTTGATGTCGATCAAAGCTCTCCTTCGCCCTTAATTCCAACCCGCGCAGACTGCGCGGCCTGCGGCCGCTCCGCTGCACGCTCCGTTCTTCCGTGTGTCGTGGCCGTCACTCCTCGACCTCGACGTCTGCGAGCTCATCCGCCAAAGGCCCGGCCTGTGCTTCGGCCTCTTCCTTGGCGCCGTCGGCGGGCGCGACCTCGACGTCCGCCAGGTCGCCAAGCTGCTCGTCGGCCGGCAGCGTCACTTCCTGGCCGGTCTCGTCGACGCGCTCCTGGCCCTCCTCCGCCTCCTCGGCAGTGGGCTGGCGCGCCGCCGCCCGCAGCGAGCCCGGCGAGAGGTCGATCCCGAGCTCCTCCGCCGCACGCAACAGCTCGTCGTCCTCCTCGCGGACCTCGACCTTGTCGCCCTCGTCGGAGAGAACGTTCACGTCGAGCGCGAGGGACTGCATCTCCTTCAGCAGCACCTTGAACGACTCGGGGATCGACGGCTCGGCGATGTTCTCCCCCTTGACGATCGCCTCGTAGGCCTTCACGCGTCCGACCGTGTCATCGGACTTGATCGTGAGCATCTCCTGCAGCGTGTAGGCCGCGCCGTAGGCCTCCAGCGCCCAGACCTCCATCTCGCCGAAGCGCTGGCCGCCGAACTGGGCCTTCCCGCCCAGCGGCTGCTGCGTCACGAGCGAGTAGGGGCCCGTGCTCCGCGCGTGGATCTTGTCGTCCACGAGGTGGAGCAGCTTCAGGATGTACATGTAGCCGACGGTCACCTTCTGCGAGAAGCTCTCGCCCGTCCGGCCGTCGAACATCCGCACCTTGCCGGAGCAGTGCCGGCCCTCCGGCCGCTTCGCGTCGACCACGAACTGGATCGGCGAGTCGGGGTTCTGCTTCGTCCACTCGACGAGCGCCTGGTCGACGTCAGTCTCGGTCGCGCCGTCGAACACCGGCGTCGCGATCGGGCTCGCGTCCCCGTTGGCGGAGTCGCCGTTCTCGTGGAAGACGCCGTGAGCGGCCGCCCAACCGAGGTGCGTCTCGAGGATCTGGCCGATGTTCATCCGGCTCGGCACGCCGAGCGGGTTGAGCACGACGTCCACGGGCCGCCCGTCCTCCAGGAACGGCATGTCCTCGTCGGGGACGATCTTCGCGATCACGCCCTTGTTGCCGTGGCGGCCGGCGAGCTTGTCGCCCTCCGCGATCTTGCGCTTCTTTGCGACGTACACGCGAACGAGCTCGTTGACGCCCGGCGAGAGGTCGTCGCCCGCCTCGCGCGAGAACGTCTTCACGTCGATCACCTTGCCGCCCTCGCCGTGCGGAACCTTGAGGCTCGTGTCGCGGACCTCGCGCGCCTTCTCCTTGAAGATCGCGCGGATCAGCTTCTCCTCGGCGGTCAGCTCGGTCTCGCCCTTCGGCGTCACCTTGCCGACCAGCAGGTCGCCGGAGCCGACCTCGGCGCCGATGCGCACGACGCCGCGCTCATCGAGGTCCTTGAGGGATTCCTCCGAGCGGTTCGGAATGTCGCGCGTGATCTCCTCGTCGCCGAGCTTCGTCGACCGCGCGTCGATCTCGTACTCGTGGATGTGGATCGAGGAGAGCACGTCCTCCTTGACGAGCCGCTCCGAGATCACGATCGCGTCCTCGAAGTTGTAGCCCTCCCACGGCATGAAGGCGACGAGCAGATTCGCGCCGAGCGCGAGCTCGCCCAGGTCGGTCGAGCTGCCGTCGGCCAGCACCTGCTCGGCCCGCACCTTGTCGCCCAGCCGCACGATCGGCTTCTGGTGGATCAGGGTGCCCTGGTTCGAGCGCATGAACTTCGTCAGCGGGTACTCGTGCTTGCCGTCCCTGGCGTCGACGACGATCCGCTCCGCGTCGACGTCGGTGACCGTGCCAGAGTCCTCGGCGACGACCACGTCGCCCGTGTCGACCGCGGCGCGGTACTCGAGCCCGGTGCCGACGAGCGGCGCCTGCGTGATCATCAGCGGCACGGCCTGCCGCTGCATGTTCGCGCCCATCAGCGCGCGGTTCGCGTCGTTGTGCTCGAGGAACGGGATCAGCGCCGTTCCCACGGAGACGATCTGCGCAGGTGCGACGTCCATGAAGTCGACGTCCTTCGGCCGCGCGGTGACCGCCTCGCCCTCGCGGGAGCGGCAAAGCACCTGCTCGTCGAGGAAGCGGCCGGTCTTGTCGTCCACCGGCGCGCTCGCCTGAGCGATCGTGTATTGCGCCTCCTCGGCCGCGTCCAGGTAGATGATCTCGTCCGTCACCTTGCCGTTGACGACCTTCCGGTACGGCGTCTGGACGAAGCCGAACTCCGAGACGGTCGCGAACGACGCGAGCGAGCCGATCAGGCCGATGTTCGGACCTTCCGGCGTCTCGATCGGGCACATCCGGCCGTAGTGCGTCGGGTGCACGTCGCGCACCTCGATCGGTGCGCGCTCGCGCGTAAGGCCGCCGGCGCCGAGCGCCGAGAGCCGTCGCCGGTGCGTCAGCCCGGCGAGCGAGTTTGTCTGGTCCATGAACTGCGACAGCTGCGAGGAGCCGAAGAACTCCTTCAGCGCCGCCACGACGGGCCGGATGTTGATGATCGTCTGCGGCGTGATCGTGTCCACGTCCTCCGTGGTCATCCGCTCGCGGACGACGCGCTCCATCCGGTAGAGCCCGACGCGGAACGCCTCCTGGATCAGCTCGCCGACCGTGCGCAGCCGGCGATTGCCGAAGTGCTCGTACTCGTCGAGCTCGCCGCGGACCGGGTCCCGAGGGAGCACGATCGCGTCGGCGGCGTAGTCCTTCGACTCCGGGTCGACGCCGAGCATCTCCGGGAGCTCGACGAGCTTGCGGACGAGCGCGAGGATGTCCTGAGTGGTCAGCACCCGGATGTCATCCGGCACGTCGACGCCGAGCCGCTGGTTCAGCTTGTAGCGGCCGACCTTCGTCAGGTCGTAGCGCTTGGGGTCGAAGAAGAGCGAGCGCAGCAGGTTGCGCGCGTTGTCGAGCGTCGGCGGCTCACCCGGCCGCTGCTTCTTGAAGACCTCGATCAGCGCCTCGTCCTCGCGGGTCGAGGGATCCTTCTCGAGCGTGTTGGCGATGTAGATCGAGTCGCCGAACAGCTTCATGATCGCCTCGTTGGAGCTCGTGTCGAGGGGCCACCCGGTCGACGGGTCCTCCTCGGGGAGCGCCCGCAGCAGCGTCGTGATCGGGAGCTTCCGCTTCCGGTCGATGCGTGCGTAGACGACGCCCTTCTTGTCGATCTCGAGCTCGAGCCACGAGCCGCGCGACGGCATCAGGTTCGCGGTGAAGACCTGCTTCGCCGCGTCCTTCGGCTCCATCAGGTAGGCGCCGGGGCTGCGCACGAGCTGCGTCACGATGACGCGCTCGGTGCCGTTGATGATGAACGTGCCCCACTCGGTCATCATCGGGAAGTCCCCCATGAAGACCGTCTGCTCGCGGATCTCGCCCGTCTCCTTGTTGACGAAGCGGACCGTCATCGAAAGCGGAGCCTGGTAGCTCAGGTCCTTCTCACGGCACTCCTGGATGCCGACCGGAGGATCGCCGAACTTGTACTCGCCGAACTCGACGGCGAGCGTGCCGGTGTAGTCCTCGATCGGGGAGATGTCGTCGATCGTCTCCCGCAGGCCCTCCTCCAGGAACCACTGGAACGAGGCCTTCTGGATGTCGATCAGGTTGGGAAGGTCGAGTACGTGCTTGAGACGCGAAAAGCTCTTGCGCGCGCGAGGCGCAGCGACCCGGGTGGTCAAGTCTGGGTGCCTCCCTTAACGGCTATGAGATGAACTTCGAGATGCGGACAGGCGAACGTCGGCGCGGAACCGCCAAGAATAGCGAATGAAGGGTACCCGGCGCAAGCCGCGGCGACCGATTGATCGCCGGCTGGGGTTCGAACTATAGAGGCTCGGTCGGAGAAGCGCCAGAGGCGCCCTTTTGGACGCCTCTGGGCCGCTTCGTTTGCCGAGAACTAGGAGCTCGGCTCTGCCGGCGCAGCCGCCGGATGCGCGCCGATCTTCCGCGCCGTCAGGTCGGGGGTGCCGCCGTTCTTCAGGTCGGCCTTGCAGGCCTTCGCCGTCACGTGGACGCGGTCGTTCGGGGCAAGCGCACCGAGGCTCTTGACGCCCTGCCGCCGCACGCGGGTCTTCGCGTCGACGAGGATCGTCGCCGTGCCGGCCGCCTTGTACGCGCGGCCGTGACGGTTCGAGTGCTTCACGGTCAGCACGAACGAGGTGTCGCCGTCCTGCGGGTCGACGTCGGCTGCGAGCGTGCCCGCGAGCATGACCGTCACCGCCGGCTTGCAGCCGGGGCCGGTCTTGAGCTTCGGGCCCTTGCCCGGGTGGTCCTTCGCGACCGCCGCGGAGACCGCGACGAGCGCCGAGACCAGTGCGAGCACGAGAATCTTCAACCGCATGTGGTTACCTCCGTCTGGGGGTGGGGGTCGGGGTTGCCCCCAACTGACGGTGTTCTCGGCCGGTTCCTGCGGCGCGGTCGCGGAAATCCCTGAGTCGGGGGAGGAACCCTTACCGCTGGTTTACAAAAGGCCCCTGAGAACGCCGAAGGGCCGCTTTCGCGGCCCTTCGAGCTCGCGCGGAAGTCGCGCTACTTGACCTCGACGGTGGCACCCGCGGAATTGTTCGCCGGAGCCAGACTGAAGTCAGGCAAGTAGCCGCTACTTGACCTCGACCGTGGCGCCGGCTTCTTCGAGCTGCGCCTTGATCTGGTCGGCCTCGTCCTGGGCGACGCCCTCCTTGACGGGGTTGGGTGCCCCGTCCACGAGGTCCTTCGCCTCCTTCAGGCCCAGGCCCGTGATCGCGCGGACAACTTTGATCACCTGGATCTTCTTGTCGCCGGCGCCGGCGAGCACGACGTCGAACGAGGACTTCTCCTCGGCCGCGACCGCGCCGTCGCCGCCCGCGGCCGGAGACGCGCCCGGCGCCGCCACGGCGACCGGAGCGGCGGCACTCACGCCCCACTCTTCCTCGAGCTTGGTCTTCAGCTCAACGAGGTCAAGGACGGTCATCCCGCCGAGGGTCTCGACGAGCTTGTCGGTATCGGTCTTAGCCATCCTGCTGGCCCTCCTCTTCGTCGGCCGACGCCTGCTCGGCCTCTGCCGACGGCTCTTCGGTCTGCTCTTCCGTAGCTTCCTCCGCAGGCGCTTCCGCCTGCGGCTCCTCCTGTGTCGCCTCCGTCTCGGGCTCCGGCTCTGACTCCGTGTCGCCATGCTCCTCGAGCTGGCGGATGCGCGCGTCGATGACTCCGACGAGGTCGCGCAGCGGGGCCGCGAAGAGCCCCACCACGGTCGTCAGCGGCGCGAACACCGCACCGGCGAGCTGAGCGCGCAGCACCTCCGCCGGCGGCAGCGTCGCAAGGCGCTTGATCTCGGCGTCTCCGACGACGGTGCCTTCGAGCAGGCCGCCGCGGATGACGAGCACCTGGTTCGCCCGCGCGGTCTCGTTCAGCACCTTCGCCACGGCGACCGGGTCGCTGTCGGCCTCGAGGAACGCGATCGCGGTCGGGCCGTCGATCAACTCGAGCACCTCGGTGGTGCCCGCCTCCTCCGCGGCCCGCTTCGTCAGCGTGTTCTTGACGACGGTGAAG
The DNA here is from genome assembly GCA_963719275.1 of uncultured Actinomycetes bacterium. GTDB lineage: Bacteria > Actinomycetota > Thermoleophilia > Gaiellales > Gaiellaceae > AC-32. The sequence goes on from CAVRBT010000006.1 coordinate 312,805, forward strand.
CGCGCGCCGGCCTCGAGCAGGCGCGTGCGCAGCTCGTCGATCTCGGGCATCGTCAAGCCGCGGTAGTCCGCGACCATCAGTGTGTCGGTGTCGGTGAGCCGCTTTGCCAGCTCCGCGACCACGCGCTCTTTCTCAGATCTCAGCATCGATCACCTTCTTGTCGCAATCCGGTGCCTGACTTCAGTCTGGCTCCGGCCAACTTGACATCGAGCCCGCACGCAGGCGGGCTCGGAGAGGCTCGATGCCTTCCCTGCTCACCTGCGCTGGTCTTCTGCCTCGCGGCTGCCAGCGGTCTTCGGCGTGGGACTCTTTACGCGAGTACTTCTTCTTGTACCTCTGCTCCTTCGAGCTCCTCGACGATGCCCCTCGTCCGTGCCGGATCGACGTGGATCCCGGGGCCCATCGTGCTGGTCAGGGTAACAGTCTTGATGTAGCGGCCCTTCGCGGCGGCCGGCTTCGCGCGGACGATCTCCTCGACGAGCGCCGCGTAGTTCTCGAGCAGCTGCTTCTCGTCGAAGCTCTTCTTGCCGATCGTGACGTGGACGTTCGCGCCGCGGTCTGTGCGGTACTCGAGCTTGCCCGCCTTTGCCTCGCGAACGGCCTTGCCGACGTCCATCGTGACGGTGCCGGTCTTCGGGTTCGGCATCTTCCCGCGCGGCCCGAGGATGCGGCCGAGCTTTCCGACGACGCTCATCTGGTCGGGCGTGGCGACGGCGACGTCGAAGTCGTCGAAGCCCTCCTCGATCTTGGAGGCGAGGTCGTTGGTTCCGACGACGTCCGCCCCGGCCTCCTCGGCCTCGCGCGCCTTCTCGCCCTCGGCGAAGACGGCGACGCGCATCTCGCGGCCGGTGCCGTGCGGGAGCATCAGGGTCCCGCGCAGCTGCTGCTCCGCGTGGCGGACGTTGAGGCCGAGGTTGAAATGCGCCTCGACGGTCTCGTCGAACTTCGCCGTCTGCGCGTCCTTGAGCAGCCGCACCGCCTCGGCCGGGGAGTAGAGACGCTCGCGGTCGACCTGCGCGCGGGCGTTGCGGTAGTTCTTGCCGTGCTGGCTCATCGGTCACCTTTCGGCAGAGTGCGAGATGGGCGGAAGGGGGCCGACATCAAAGATCGGTCTCCACGCCCATCGAGCGAGCGGTCCCGGCGACGATCAGCATCGCGTGCTCGACGTCGCGCGCGTTCAGGTCGGGCATCTTCGTCTCGGCAATCGACTGCAGCTGGGCGCGCGTCAGGCGGCCGACCTTCTCCCGGTTCGGCTCGCCGGAGCCCTTTTCCAGCCGCAGCGCCTCCTTGATCAGGACGGCGGCCGGCGGCGTCTTGGTGATGAAGTCGAACGAGCGGTCCTCGTAGACCGTGATCTCGACGGGGATGATGCGGCCGTTCTCCTGCGCGGTCTGGGCGTTGAAGGCCTTGCAGAACTCCATGATGTTGACGCCGTGCTGGCCGAGCGCAGGGCCGACCGGCGGTGCCGGGTTCGCCTGGCCGCCGGGGATCTGGAGCTTGATAAGTGTCAGGACCTTCTTGGCCATGTCGTCTTCTCAGTCGTCTAAATCGAAGTTCGCCGGAGCCAGACTGAAGTCAGGCACCGGATTTCGTTTAGTCCCCGTCAATCGATCTTCTTGACCTGATCGAAGCCTAGTTCGACGGGGACCTGCCGCTCGAAGATGTCGACCAGCACCTTCAGCTTCTGCTGGTCGGGGTTGACGTCGACGATCTCGCCGTCGAAGTCGGAGAGCGGGCCGGAGGTTACCTTCACGGACTCGCCGAGCGAGAACTCGACCTGGGCACGCGGCCGCTCGCCGGTGGCGGCGCCGGTGCGCAGGATCCGGTCGACCTCGCCCTGCGAGAGCGGCACAGGCTTCGAGCCCGCGCCGACAAAGCCGGTCACGCCCGGGGTGTTCTTGACGACCGTCCAGGCCTCGTCGTTCAGATCCATGTTCACCAGCACGTAGCCGGGCAGGATCCGCTTCTCGGTCTGCACCTTCTGGCCGTCCTTCGTCTCGACGACCTGCTCGGTAGGGACGACGACGCGGCGAAAGCGTGTCTGCTGCGCCATCGAGTCGATCCGGTGCTCGAGGTTCGTCTTGACCTTGTTCTCGTGCCCGGAGTAGGTGTTGATCGCGTACCAGCGGAACATGCGACTCAGCCTCCGAGCAGGACGTGCTGGACGAGGCGCCGGAACACCTCGTCCGCGAGGAACAGATAGACGCCCGTCACGAGACAGGCGATGATCACTACGGCAGTGCCCTGGACCAGCTGGTGCTGGCCGGGCCAGTCGACCTTCTTCAGCTCCGCCCACGACTCGGAGATGAAGCGCTTGCCTCCCTCGCCCGGGACGTGGCGGCCATCGGCCTGTGTGGGCGCAGGGGCTGGGCGCGCCTGCTGCTGCTGCTGCGGCTGGCGCTGCGGCGAGCGCTCGAGCGCGGCGCGGCTCTCCGCCTGCGCGGCGCGGCGGGCGCGGCGCTCCGAACGGGTCTGTCGGGCCACTAGCGAGTCTCCCGGTGCACAGTGTGCCTGCCGCACCAGCGGCAGTACTTCTTGAACTCGATCCGGTCCGGCGAGTTCCGCTTCGACTTCTCGGTCTGGTAGTTGCGCCGCTTGCACTCGGTGCACGCGAGCGTGATTCCGACTCTTACTCCGGTTGCCATAGTTGTTCCTTGCTGCTCCGAGTTCTGCGAGGAGGTAGCGGCGGGAGGACTCGAACCTCCGACACGCGGATTATGATTCCGCTGCTCTAACCAACTGAGCTACGCCGCCGCGCGCGGCTGAGTGTAGCAGCGCGCTACACAGGCGTTCTGTGCGGGCTCGGCCGGAACTGCGCCGTCAGCGTTGGTTAGCCCGGCCCCGGCGGCGGAGCCGCCGCGGCCTCCAGACGGCATTGCAAGCAACGCCTTGGTCGAAAGCTAGGCTCTCGCGGTGGCTGCGATCGAGGCCGAGGGACTGCGGCGCACCTACAAGACGCACACGGGGACCGTTCGCCGGCGGGCGAAGGAGATCGAGGCTGTGCGTGGGATCGACTTCGAGGTCCAGGAGGGCGAGCTCTTCGGCCTGCTCGGGCCGAACGGCGCCGGCAAGACGACGACGATCAAGATGCTGATCACGCTGCTGATCCCGACGGCGGGGACGGCGCGGGTGCTCGGGATCGACGTCGTGAAGAACCCGAACGAGGTCCGGAAGCGCATCGGCTACGTCTTCGGGGGCGAGCGCGGCGTCTACGAGCGGTTGTCCGGGTACGACAACCTCCGCTACTTCGCGGAGCTCTACGGCGTGCCGCCGGCCGAGCAGCGGCCGCGGATCGAGGGGCTGCTCGAGCTCGTAGGGCTGAAGGGCCGCGAGCACGAGCGCGCGGAGGGCTACTCGCGCGGGATGAAGCAGCGGCTCCACGTCGCGCGCGGCCTCCTCAACGATCCGGAGGTGATCTTCCTCGACGAGCCGACGATCGGACTCGACCCCGTCGGCGCCCGGGACGTGCGCGCGACGATCGCCTCGCTGACCGAGGCCGGCAAGACGGTCCTGCTGACGACCCACTACATGTTCGAGGCGGATGCGCTCTGCGACCGTATCGCCGTGATCACGCAGGGGGAGATCGTCGCCGAGGGAACGCCCGCCGACCTCAAGCGCGGCGTCGCCGAAGGCACCGTGGTCGAGATCGAGGTCTTCGGCGTCGACGACGAGACCGTCGAGCGGATGCGAGGGCTGGGCGGGGTGACCGCTGTCGCGGTCGAGGAGCGGGAGCAGGCGCAGGTGCTCGTCGTGCAGACGGGGCCGGGGGCCGAGCTCACGCAGGCGATCCTCGGCTGCCTCGACGGCTCCGATGTCGGGCGCATCTCGCACCGGGAGCCGACACTCGAGGACGCCTACGTGGCGCTGGTGGCGGAATGAAGTCGCTCCGCTTCGTGTTCGTGAGCTGGAAGCTCCAGTTCAAGATGATCATGCGCTCGCCGTTCGACGGGATCGGGAACGTGATCTACCCGCTGTTCTTCGCGACCACCGCGTTCTTCGTCTTCCGCGCCGGGACCAGCCCGCGAACGCTCATCTACGCCTCGCTCGGGGCGGCGGTGATGGGGATGTGGTCGTCCGTCAGCACGTCCGCCGGCTCCGCGATGCAGCGCGAGCGCTGGTGGGGGACGCTGGAGCTGCTCGTCGTGGCGCCTCGCCACTTCTCGCTCACCTTGTTCCCGTCCACGCTCGGCCTCGCGACGGTCGGGATCTACAACCTGGCCGCGACGCTCCTCTGGGGCCGCTTCGCGTTCGGCATCCCCCTGACGATCGAGCACTGGGCCCTGTTCGGGCTCTCGATCGTGGGGACGGTGCTCGCGTTCGCAGGCCTGGGGCTGCTCTTCGCGGTCTCGTTCGTCCGCTTCCGTGCGGCCTGGGTGCTGGGGAACTTCTTCGAGTACCCGGTGTGGCTGATCTGCGGCTTCCTCGTGCCGCTTGCCCTGCTGCCCGCGTGGGTTCGCCCGATCTCGTGGGTGCTTGCGCCGACCTGGGGGATGAACGCCATTCGCGAGTCCGCTCTCGGCGGCACCCCGTTGCCCGACCTGCTCCTCTGCCTCGGCCTCGGCGCGGTCTACGTCGGCTTCGCGGTGCTCGTCACGAACCGTGTGCTCGACGACGCACGCGCCCGCGGCTCCCTCTCGCTGACGTGATCGTCGCGGCGCGCATCTTCTTCGTCGGCGGCGTGACCAGCTTCCGGGCGCTCTTCTACTGGCTGACGCCGTGGATCTACGTGCCGACGATGCTGATCGCCCCGCTCTTCCAGATCCTGTTGTTCGCCTACATCGGGCGCTCCGCGGGCCTGGAGTCGGACGAGTTCTACTTGATCGGAAACGCCTTGCAGTACGCCTCGATCCCGTGCCTGTTCGCGATGGCGCAGGCGATCGGCGGCGAGCGCTACCAGAACACGCTCAGCGCGATACTGGTCAGCCCGGCGCCGCGGATCCCGCTTTTCTTTGGGCGGTCGCTGCCGGTGGTGCTGAACGGCGCGTTCGTGGCCGCGTTCGCGCTGTTCGCAGGCTCGCTGATCCTCGGTGTGCACCTGCCCACGAGCTCGCTCGCGCCGCTCCTGCTCGTCGTCCTGATCGCGGCCATGTCCTGCACGGGCCTCGGGCTGGTCAACGCAGCCCTGAGCCTGCGGATCCGGGAGAACGCGGTGCTCTCCAACGTGATCTTCGGCTTCCTCCTGATCTTCACGGGCGCGAACGTGCCGCTCGACTCGCTTCCGGGCTGGATGAGCACCGCAGCGCAGGGGATGCCCTTCACGCACGCGATCGAGGCCGCGCGGCAGCTGGCTGCGGGCTCGACGCTCGGCGATGTCGCAGACCTGCTCGGCGCCGAGCTGCTCGTGGGCGCGATCTACGGGATCGCGGGGTATGCGCTGCTGCGCTGGTTCGAGGTCCTCAGCCGCCGACACGCGTCGCTGGAGCGCTCCTGAGCAATGCGTGCCCGCGACCTCAACTGGATGCAGGTCGAGGAGTACCTCTCGCAGGACGATCGCGTGGTGCTGCCGGTCGGCTCGACCGAGCAGCACGGCTACCTGTCGCTGGAGACCGACAACATCCTCGCTGAGCGGGTCTCGGCCGAGGCCGCGGAGCCGCTCGGCGTGCTTGTCCTGCCCGTGCTCGCGTATGGCCTCACGCCGAACTTTGCGGCCTATCCGGGCAGCCCGACGCTGCGGCTCGAAACGTTCGCCGCCGTTCTGCGTGACCTGCTCGACTCGCTTCACGACCAGGGCTTCCGCCGCTTCCTGGTGGTCAACGGCCACGGCGGCAACCTTCCCGGCAACGCGCTCGTGCGGGAGTGGGTCGCTTCTCACCCGGACGCGAAGGCGCTGTTCCACAGCTGGTGGTCGAGCCCGCGCGTCGAGGCCGCCGCGCGCAAGACGGGCGCCGAGCCGAGCCACGCGAACTGGTCCGAGAACTTCCCCTGGACGCGGCTCGACGGCGTCGAGCTCCCGAGCGAGCGCAAGCCGCCGCTCGACTTCGCCGCCTTCCGCGCAGCAGGCCCGAAGCGGCTGCGCGACCTGCTCGGTGACGGTGTCTTCGAGGGCGACTACGAGCTCCCCGACCAGCAGGTCGCACGCGTGTGGCAGGCCGGCGTCGAGGAGGTACGCGACCTGCTCGAGAACGGCTGGCGTCCTTGACGGACCCGCTCTCGACCTTCCACGAGTGGTTCGAGGAGGCGCAGGCCGCCGGGGTCGAGGTTCCCGAGGTGATGACGCTCGCGACCGCCGATGCGGGGGGCAGGCCCTCGGCGCGCATGCTGCTGCTGAAGAGCGCGGACGAGCGCGGCTTCGCCTTCTTCACCGGCTACGAGAGCCGCAAGGGCGGTGAGCTCGCGGAGAACCCGCGCGCCGCGCTCGTCTTCTACTGGCGCGCGCTGGGTCGGCAGGTGCGGGTCGAGGGACCGGTGCGCAAGCTCTCGCAGGAAGAGTCCGACGCGTACTGGGCGACACGCCCACTGCGCTCGCGCGCCGCGGCAGCGGCCTCGCGGCAGAGCGAGCCGATCGAGAGCCGCGAGGCGCTCGAGGCCGAGTTCGAGCGGCAGCTCGCGCTGGGCGAGACGCCGAGGCCCGAGCGCTGGGGCGGCTACATGCTCGAGCCCGAGGCAATCGAGCTCTGGCAGCACCGCGACGACCGCTTGCACGATCGCATTAGGTTCACGCGCGCGCGCGAGGGCTGGCGGAGAGAGCTGCTCTCGCCCTAGAGCGCTCGGCCTACGCGAGCTCCTCGATCATTCGTGCCAGCTCGTCGGCCCGGTAGCCGTGGCTGCGGGCGAATTGGAGTAGTTCACGCGCGCGCGCGAGAACCGCGCCGTGCTCGGGGGTGCCCGCGACGGTCACGCCGCGGCCGCGCCGGAACTCGAGCAGCCCCTCGTCCCGCAGCATCCGCAGCGCGCGCAGGACGGTGTTCGAGTTCACGCCCAGCACCGCGGCCAGGTCGCGCGCCGGCGGAAGCCTGTCGCCGGGGCCGGCCTCGCCCTCTGCGATCGCGCGGCGGATCTCGGCCGCCACCTGCTCATGCAGCGGGAGCGCGTCGTCGCGGTCGACGGTTCCGATCATGGTGCTACGGAGCGTAGCACCATCACCAATTAGGGACCGGCCGGTCGCAGCGCGCCCTGCAGCTGCTCGGCCTGCTGGCGGATGAGCGCGGTCGAGTAGGTGAGCTGCTCGGAGCTCGGCGGCGGCGAGCCGAGCCGCAGCGCCCGGTCGGCCTCGAGCGCCGACGCGAGCTCGTCGAGCCTCGAGCGGACGTTCGCCGACGCAGCCTTCGAGATGTCGTCGGGTGCGAGCCCCTCGAGCGACCGCGCCTCGGCGGCGAGCGCCTCGATCTGGCCGGTGACGAGCGAGCCCTTGGCGAGGACGTCGTCGAGCGCGACGAGGACGCGGCGGTTGAGGTCAGCGGTCTTGGCGCCCCAGTCGAGAGCACTCGACCGGCGCCGGCGCCATACGACCAACGCGATCAGCAGGACGAGGGCGAGCCCGATGCCGAGGGCGATCCACCCCCACGGAGTGCTGCTCGAGGAGGACTCGGCCGCGGTCGTGGCCGGAGGTGGAGGCGGCGCAGGCGCGGTCGTCGTGACCGTCGTCGTCGCAGTCTCCGTGGTGAAGGTGCGCGTAATCCCGGTCCGCGTGCTGAGAGCGCCCCCGCCGCCCCCTCCGCAGGCCGCAAGGGCGAATCCCACGATCGCGGCAAGAGCAAGAAGCGCGATCCAACGGCCGGCGCTGCCCACGGCGCGAGCCTGATCGGGGCTCACGCCACGCACACCACCCCGATCGGATGATTGAGGGCGAGTCGCCGAGCTGGGCACGGGTACGTTCACGTGCCCGTGCCTCCGAGCGAAGGCGGCTCCTGCTGCGGCTCGAGCTTGCCCTTTCCCGGTAGGCTTGCAATACTGAACTTAATGGTTCAGTATTCGACGACCGTCGACCGTGCGTTCGCGGCCCTGGGCGACCCGACACGGCGCGCCGTGCTCGAACGGCTCGGCACCGGCAGCGCGACGATCAGCGAGCTCGCCCAGCCCTTCGGCATGTCGCTGACCGGGATGAAGAAGCACATCCGGCTGCTCGAGGAGGCGGAGCTCGTGACGACGGAGAAGGTCGGCCGTGTCCGCAGGTGCATGCTCGCGCCCTACGCCTTCGAGGGCATCAGCACGTGGCTGCAGCGACTCGACCGCTTCGCGCAGGTCGTCGAACGGACGAAAGGAGCACCATGAACACCACCGTCACCACCCCGAACGAGCTCGAGATCCGCGTCGAGCGGGTCTTCGACGCACCGCGCACACACGTCTACTCCGTCTGGACGAATCCGGAGCTGATCCCCGAATGGTGGGGCGACGGCACCGTCGTCGAGGAGATGGACGTCCGTCCCGGCGGCACCTACCGGTTCCGAACCGCCTTCGGCGTCGTCGAGGGCGAGTTCCGCGAGGTCGAGCCACCCGAGCGCCTCGTGCAGACGTTCCAGAACCACCTGCAGACGCTCGAGTTCGAGGATCTCGGTGAGCAGACGAAGCTGACGCAGACGATGCGCTTCGAGACGACCGAGCAGCGGGACACCACGATGCAGTACGGCGTCGAGGAGGGCGCGAAGGCGGGCTTCGCGCGCGTCGACGCGCTGCTGGAGAAGATCGCGGCGTAAGGCAAGCCAGCGCAATGGGACGGCACAAGAGCAAAGGAGCGGCATGACGAAGAGTTCCGCGCAGCAGGACGAGTCTCCAGCTCAGCTGATTGAGGCACGGATCGAAGAACTGGGCGACTGGCGGGGCGAGACCCTCTCCAGCCTTCGCGCCCTGATCAAACAGGCCGACCCCGACGTGGTCGAGGAGCGGAAGTGGAGAAAGGCCACTAATCCCAGGGTTCCGGTGCGTGGACGAAAGGGTGATGGCCTCCCGCGGGGAGGCCATCACTCTGTTGGGTCGCGGTCAGGTGGTTGAGCGCGTTACGGGAGCTCGCCCCACGCGGGTGGCGCGGTCACGGCGGCGAGCGCATCGACGATGCCGGATCCGTAGAAGCCGTTGAAGTTGGGTTCTCCCTCGCAGAACGCGTTGAACTCCGGCGGCCTGCCTTCATTGGCGTAGCTGAACAACCTTGGCTCGGGACACGCGTGCTCGGCCGCCGTGCGGAGGAGCAGGCTCTCGACCTTCGCCGGTTCCAGTCGCACGCCGGGGTGTGACGGGTCGTGCTTGCCGAACCGGCTCACGATCAGCGCGGCGACGCCCACGGCGTGTGGCGAGGACATCGACGTGCCCTGGAGGTACTGGTAGTAGCCGCATACACCGGCGGCGTTGCAGTCCCTGATCGTGCCCGCCGCGACGCCCGCCGGCGTCACGTTGCCCGCCGCGTCGACTCGACCCAGCTGCTGCAGGACTGTCTTGGGGTAGCTGGACAGGACCTGGTTGGCGTTCTGGCGGAACTGCGGCGTGCCGAAGAAGTCCCGGAAGTAGCCGCCCGGAGCCGACACGGAGATCTGCTCCACGCCGTAGTTGGAGTAGTCGGCCTTGGTCGTCGAGGGGCCGAGCGCCGAGACGCCGATCACATGCGGACCCTCGACCGGGAGGTCAATGCAGGTCGCGTTGTCGATCGGGCGGGGATACGTCGTGCCGGGTGGGTAGTCCGGGCTGCTGAGGTCAGTCCGCGGGTGCCCGAGGTCCTCGTGGTTGTTGCCAAGCGAGCCGACGAGTGTGACTCGGTGATCGTGGGCGTAGTTCAGCGCCCGGTTGACCGCCGCGATGATGGCACGCTGCTCGGCCTGGGCCGCTGGTGAGTCGGCCGGGTTGGCCGTGCAGTTGTAGAGCCAGGGGTCGATGTAGAACGACATGTTGACTACGTCGATTCCGTTGTCGGCGGCGTACGTCAACGAGTTGACGACCGGCTCGAGGAACAGGAACCCGGAGTCCTGGCCGCCCTTGATCTCGACCAGTGTCACCTTGGGGGCGACACCCTCCACGCCGAGCCCGTTCGCGGCCGCGGCGACGATGCCCGCGACGTGCGAACCGTGGCCGTTGTCGTCCTCACCCACCGGGTCGAGACAGCTCGGCACCTCACACGGCCCGTCGATGTCCGGTTTGTCGGGTGCGAAGTTGCGGGACAGCGCCAGATCGAGGTTCGGGGCGAGGTCCGGGTGACTCGCGTCGATGCCGCTGTCGATGATGCCGACCGTGACGCCCGGGCTGCCCATCTGTTTCGCGTGAGCGGCGTCGGCGTGCACCATGGCCATGTTCCATTGCAGACTTTCGAGCGGCTCGGCACCGACCGCCGCTGCGGGCGTGCCGTTTCCACCGGCTGCCGCCGCGGCACCCTCTTCCTCGACCGCGTCACGAGTAACGGCGGCGTCCGGTACCTGCCCGATGGCACGGTCAGCGGCCGCGCCGATCAGTTCCGGCGCGTCGATCGCGGCCTGGGCGAAGGCGCTCGTCGCCCGCACCGAGAACATGCCGACGTCGTCGTTGCGGGAAACGATCGTCCCGCCGGCCCGAGTGATCGCGGCGGCCGCGGCATCGGAGCTGACCCCGTCCTCCGCGACAACCGCGTACTTGATCTGCTCTCCGGTCGCCGACGCGCTCGAGACCGCGAAGGCGAGAACGGCCAGGATCGTCAAACCGCCGAACACGGCCGTGCTTATCCGTCTTGCCAGCATAGGTACCTCCCCTATTGAGGTCGCGACTATGACACAGCCCGGACGCAGTTATGTCAGCTTGTGCGAGTTGAAACTTTTTGTCCGAAAGTCGAAATCACCTTCGGCACAAGCCGCCGCCCGCCCGCCCGCCCGCCGGCTAGTTGCATCAGCGGGATTTGCTCGCGCCATCACGGTTTGCCGACCTGGCACAGGCGCTAGTTGCATGAGCTGACCCAAACTTCCGGGCCCTGGCACCCACGTCTACTGCAACTACCCGCGCGAGCCGCGTAACCATGCGGGTTTACGCCGGCGCCTGCCACCCAAGGGGTTGAACGGGGTGGGCCTGGTGTAAATGCAGCAGGGCACGCGGCAACCTAGCGTCCGGGCGTGGCTTCGCTAGCTGCCGAGCTCGAGATTCGTATCGACAGACACCTCGTCCGCAAGGGCCGCGACTGCGGGCGCGTCGATGTCCGCGATGACAGGCTTCCTCCCGGCGGCGACCGTATCCGACCCATCACGCAGGAGATCACGCACGCGGACACCTCCCGCTGTTTGCTTGCGCTTCTGCACGCGCTTGCCAAGCAAACGTCGACTCCAGAGGGCGCGGATTGCAGCCTCGGTGACTTGCTGGTCGTTCAGCCACCAGTCGCCCGTGCCGTCCGGCCACTCGACGGCCGGACCGTCCTCGCGGTGTCGGCGACCTTCCAGCCACCACTCGCGTGTGCCGTTCGCAAGCTCAATCGCGGGCCCGTCCTCGCGGTGGCGCTGGCCCTTCCGGCACCACGTGCGCGAGCCGTCCGCCTGCTCGAACGCCGGCCCGTCCTCACGGTGGGGTTCCCCGTTCACGAGCCACTGGCGCGAGCCGTCAGTCCACTCGACCGCCGGCCCGTCCTCACGGTGAAGCTGACCATTCAGCCACCACTGGCGCGGGCCGTCAGTCCACTCGACCGCCGGGCCCCCCTCGCGATGGAGCTTGCCGTTGAGGCGGTACTCGACACAGTCTTCCAACTCGATGCGCTCAGGCTGCAGGTCGCTCATGTGCCTCTCCGAGGTGGCGAATGGACTTCTGTCGCGCCGATGCTCTGCCCGGCAACGTACCGCGCCTCCGATGACAACACGGGCGCTGCATCACGCACGACTGTGGAGGTCGCGGCCGCATGAACGTCCAGCCACCCGCAAGCCCCGACCCGCGTCCACTGCCGCCCGGTGACCGGGAGCGTTTCTCCGATCCGGCCGCGGAGCCCGTCTACGCCGCGATCAAGTCGCTCGACCTCGCCAGCCAGCACGAGATGTTGCGGGCGCTTCACGTCAAGCTGCACGCAGAGGACGTCGCCGTCGAAGGCTCGCAACCGACGCGCGTGGGTCTCGCGCTGACAGCCCTGAACCACGCGGCTCGCGACCTCAGCCACCCGCCGTCGGTCGAGGAATACCGTCGGCTCTACCGCGAGGGGATGCGCGAGGCCGGCTGGCCGGATGATCGCTGCGTCCGGCGCTGGCTGGGCGCCGGCTCCTGGAACGACGCACTGCGGCGCGCCCACCTCGAGCCGAAGCCTGACGGCGACGTGGTCGTCTTCCAGCACGGCCACTTCTACACCGTCGATGAGCTCGCGGCGGCGCTGCGCGGGTGCGCCGAAGACCTCGGGCACCCGCCGACCTATCCCGAGTACATCGCCTGGGTTCACCGCCCAGACGTGCGACGCCGGGCTGGCCGGCGGCCGGCGAGCATGGGCGTCTTCACGCGCCTGTGCGGAGGCTTCCTCGTTGCCTTGCGAGTCGCGGGCCTGCTGCCAGGCGATCCCTCGCACGCGATCGTCTCTTCGATCGGCCTGCGCCGTGCCGAGTACCGCATCTCCGACGACTCGCTGAAGGCGGGTATCTGCGAGGTCGCCCGCCGGCTTGGCCGCTCGCCCCGGGTCGAGGAGTACCTGCGCGAGCGCCGGCTGATCTACGAAGAGACGCTGGCCGAAGGCCGGCCACGCACGATCGCCTCCTACGGCACGCTCAACCGGCGATTCGGCGGCGAGTGGGACTCGATCCTCACCTGGGCCGGGCTCGAGCCGCTCGGCGGGCGCGCCACAGGGCGGCGAGAGCCGAAGGGGCCGAAGAGCCCACGCGTGACCAAGGACGTGATCCGGCGTGTGCTGCGCGAGGCCTATGCGGCTGAGGGCGATCCGTTCACCGTCGACGCCTATAGGCACTGGCGGGCCGAGCAGCTCGAAGGCCTCGGCCGCTGGCAGCGCGAGCGATACCCCAGCTACCACACGATCTGGTCGCGCTATGGCACCTGGGACGCCGCCTGCATTGATGCACTCGGCGACGATTTGTAGAGGTCATTCGCTGGGTTGAAGGATGCGCACAAGTCATCCAAGTCGGCGAGCGGTATCGAGGCGATGCTCGATGTGCTCGAGCCAGCCGGCATGCGCGAGCTCGAGCTCTGGCTCCAAGCCGACTTGGCAGACGACATGACCGCGGCCGACGGTCGTGCCACCGAGCTCGGCGCGCTCGCTTCGATGCTGAATACGCTCGCCCCACTCCCGGGCTGGACCTACCCGACGATCAAGCAAGCCGAGTACGACAGGCGCCGGCCGCGGCACGCGAGGACCGGGCCGATGCTTGCGCAGAAGTTCGGCGGCTGGAGACGCGCGTGCAGGGCTGCGTACGGATTGAGGCCGGACGGGCGCAGGCTCGGTCCCGGTCATGCCTGGCCGTCTGCCGCCCGCGGCAAGCCGAGAGTCTCTAGTTATACGCGCGAGGAAGTACTCCGGTCAGTGCGACAGTGCGGACTCGAACTTGGCTGCCGCCCGAGCTCGACGACGTACATGCACTGGTCAGCGACCAAGCGTCGACTCGCGCGCGAGCGCGGCATGACGGTTCGCATCCCGAGCATCGGCGCGGTCTACAGGCACTTCCTTCCCGGCGGGCGCATGCGCTGGAAGCGCGTGCTTGCAGCGGCTGCCCTGAGCGACCAAGAGCTGCGGGAGGCGCAGGCTCGGAAGCATTCGCCCGCGGATGCGGTACGTAGAACTTGACGTGCGGGAGGGCACGTGACTACACTGTGCATACCGTAAGCAACGGAGGATACCTTGCCCAAGCCCAACACCAAGGAACAGGAAGGCCGCCAGGCCCGGACACGGGGTGTGTCGCTTGCGCCCGCGGAAGCATCTCTGACCCAGGAGTTCGAGGAGCTGACCGGCATGGGGTTCACCGACCAGGTGCGTCAGTCCCTGCTCGCGAAGCTGCCCGCAGCAGTCGCGCTGATCAAGGACATGCGCGCGGCAGGCATGGAGCCTGGTAGCCCGCTTGTCGTCGACCAGGTCGTCTACGCCGAGACGGCTGACGAGCGCCGCGAGCTCTACGAGGACACGTACGAGCCGGTCGAAGCACGCGAGGAAGTCGGCGTCGGCTGAGCCGGCAATAGCCGGTGTAGCCGATGGGATCGTGGTACCCCAACAGGGATAGCTACTTCGCGGACCTGACGCCGGAGCGTGTCGTCTTTCAGGGCGACATCTTCCGCGGCGTTCCCACCGTCTTCGTCGGACATCCGGCTGCCCGCGAGGCGGCATTCGCGATGGAGGCGGCGCCAACGCCGGACGCAGCCGAACGCCCACTCCGCCCGGAAGACATCAGGGGATCGACGGCGATCCGTGGGTCCTACACGATCCTGCTCCCACACCCGTGCGACTTCTCGGCAGGTGAGAAGGGAGCAACCCACACGGTGCGCCAGGTCGCGCGGCTCGAACTGATCCGCAATCGCTTTGGCTGGAAGGACGTCAATAGCGGCCGCGTGCACCACGCGATCTGGGTACCTGCCTGGGACTCGGATGACGTCAACAGCGACTGGTACGTCGACGTGCGTTCAGCCACTCCAGTCGACGCCGCCTACCTCAACCCGGCGAGGCGCGTCGCCGCACTCAGCGGGCCAGCGTGGATCGCGCTGATGCGGCGGTTGGCCTTCTTCTACTCCCGCTCCACGATCGACGAAAGCCAGCTCGCCCTCGAACAGGGCTACCAGCATCCAGACTACGAGCACCTGTAAGCGACAGGGCGCCAGCGGCTGAGTGCGGTCCTGCGCGTCTCCGTCTAGCCGTAGGTCGGGAACTCGTCCCCGTAGACGATCCGCCACTGCCGCATGGCTTCGGCGGGGTTTCGGCGGTTGTTCGCATCGAGTGCGCGGCGAGAGTGATCAAGCGCCATCGCGAAGCTCTGGAGGACGGCTTGTTCCTGCGACCAAGTCAGCCGGGCCGCGAGATCACCGCTGTGTCCGGCCGGATCGCCCACGTGCAGGTGCTGGGGCGCGTACTGGAAGAAGATCGTGGTCGCCTCGGCCATCTGGCCGTTCAGGCTGCGAAACGCGGCTTGCACGATCATCTCGAGATGGAATGCTCGGAGCCGGTTGCTGTGCACACGGTTCCACCGCTTAAGCATTCGCGTTAGCGCCTTGAGGTGACTGCCGAGCTCCTGGTTCCTGCGGTTCAGGAAATCGTTGTGGGCGTCCGGATCAGTCGCGATCCAGGTGCCGTCGCCGGCGGGCAGCAGATAGCCGCCGCCGCTGCGCACGAACACCGGTGCGATGTCGACGTGTGGCGTCTGCTTGTAGAACAGCCGAACGGCCTGGCCACGTGCGCCCACCACCTCCACGAGGTATCCGGCAAGCCCGTCGCGAACCCGGTAGAGGAACTTCCGCGAGTCGTACTGGTACGCCGCCCAGACCTGCCGATGATCGAACACCGCCATCACGTCGACGTCGTCGATCGGGCGGATGATCGTATTGCGGCTAGCCGAGCCGATCACCTTCGTCCGCAACAACGGCATGTTCGAGCCAGCCCCGAACGACTGCGCGAGATAGCCGTGCACGTTCTCGCGCCGGCCGGCGATCGTCTGCATCTGAGCCGTCGTCGGGCGAATCTTCGCGTCGAACTCGCTGAACGCCTGCGTAACGGAGAGCGCCACTACGCCTTGTCCACCTCGTAGGTGGTGCCGCCGCGCTCGACATTCTTGCGACCGCGCCAGAACGCCCAACGCGACGGGATCGGCGCCGACTGGTTGGTCTCGTCCTGGCGTCGGCCCAGATCGTCCAGCTGAGCCCGGGCCGCCTCATGCGTCAGCTCGAAGAGGCCCACAGTGCGCAGGCGCCGTGCTGCACCGAGCAGCCCGAGATAGGCATTTGCGGCGGCGTGGGACTGCCGGGCCCGCTCCGAAGAGTTCAGCGTGAGCGCGAGCGCGGCAAACGCGGCAGCGCCCAGCGCAATCCCCGCGGCCGCGTCCTTGCCGACCAAACCAGCAAGCGCGGCACCACCCGAGACAGCAGCGAGCAGGGCCGCCGGCAGGCCCACTATGAGGTTCACGCTTTGCCACAGCTTCGCCTGGGCGAACTGCGACTGTGAGCTGAAGGTCGCCGACTCCTCGATCCGCCTTAGCTCGTCTTCGATTGCTGTTCGCTGATTGTCGTCCATCGTTCCTCCCGCCATCGCGCGTCTGGAGCGACGTTTTTCTCCCTCGTCTAGCCGTCGCCGTCAACTCGCCAGATGATCCAGCCCCGCCGCGGGCAGCGCAGTCGCCGGTCGAAGCGGTGGCGGCGCCGGCACGACGGTCGCCCCGGGGTCGGCGAGCTTGTGGTTTGCGTTGAAGAACTCCTCCTGCGTGCGGAAAGCCGTCAAGACGACCGGCGCGCCGTTCGCGAACGGGACGGCCGCGCCGGTGACCATGAACATGTACCGCCCAGAGGACTTCGGGTCGGGAAACCCACGGTAGAGGCGGAATGCCGAATCGTCCGCGAGCACTTCCTTGACTCGCTCCGCCTCGCTCGCTGCCTTGAGGCCGTAGGCGAAGATGCGCGTCCCGAGGCCGCGGAAGACCGACTTCGCGATCGTGCTGATCTCCTGCGTCGCGAAGCAGAAGCCGAGCCCGAACTTGCGCGTGCGCCGGATCGCGACCGCCAGTTGCGCTGCGACAGAGTCTTCGTCTCCGACCTCGTGCTCGGAGGCGACCATGTGCGCCTCGTCGATGACGGCGATCGCGTTCACGCGAGCCGTCCGGTACTTGCCGAAAAAGGGCTTGTAGCGCCGGTACCTCCCGCGCCACTGCTCCGCCGCGTTGCCCTCCTGCTTGAGGACGTAGGCAAGGTGGGCGACGTCGAGCAGCGTCTGCACGAGCCGCTTCGTCACCAGCTCGTCGAAGCTCGAGTCGGCGCCGGCGAGGTTGACGATGACGATCTTGCCGTCAAAGAGAGCGGCCTCGACGAGCTCGCGCATCGACATGGGAGCAGAGGCGTACGCCTGGACCCGCTGCCAGATCGAGCGCAGGCGGCGTTCGGGCAGACCGCCTCCCGTGGCGAGGTTGAGAAACTCGTCCTGCTTCTTGTCCCGGCCGCTCGAGGCGTAGGCGGAAGCGCATGCCTCACAGATGGAGGCGATCGCATCCTCGTACGTGAGCTCGGCGAACGCGCCGTCGTTGAGCAGGTCGTCCAGCGTGTCCGCAATCGCACGCTCGCAGGCGTGACGCTTCTCGCCCGCACCGACCCCGAGCCGCTCGAGGAAGTGTTCGAGCCTCAAGGCAGCGGCGAGGTCCTTCGCCGCTTCGATCCGTAGGTCGCCGCGCGCGACACGAACGACGTCTGCGGGGTTGCGCCCGACCGCAGCGAAGGCTCGCGCGAGCGAGAAGTGCGGGCGGCCGTTCTCGTCCAGCCCGATCTCCATGCGCGAGAGGTCGCCGTCGTGGTCGAGGACGAACTGGCCCATCGCCTTGTGGCGCGCCCAGCCCGTCATCATGTGCCCCAGCAGCGAGGTCTTGCCCGTGCCGGAAGGGCCGAACATCCCGTAGTGACGCGCTTCCCCAGCGCCGTCCTCGCCGACATCGTTATGGGGAAGAGCAAGCGCGAACAATGTCGGTCGGGCGAGGTAGCCGACTGCGAGAAGGCCACGGCCGCCCTGGATGAACTTCCGGATCATGGCGTCGTTGGCCATGTGCACATGCGTCCCCGTCGCGGGCAGCACCGAGAGAGCACTGGTCTTCTCGATGAGCTCGCCGTTCTCGTCAAGAACAACCGCATCGACGGGGAAGACGCGGGCGATGCGGTGGTCAGCCCGGCCAGAGAGGCCGGGAACCTCAAGGTGCTGCCGCAGATAGGCCTTGAAGAGCGGCTGTTCGTGATGGTGGTTGCGCAGCTCGAGGTCACGCACCTGGCCGAGGACGATGTGCCGCTGTCGCTGGCCATCTGGAGTAGTCGTCTCCGCCTCAATGGTCACAAGAGCCTGCTGGAGATGCAGGGCCTGGGTGCCGTCCCGCAGGACGACCCGGTACTCGTCCAGGCTCGTGGGCGAGTCGATCGCCCCGATTGCCTCGATGCCGGCGCTGAACTGGTTCGACGCGGGGAGCGCGCGAGGGGCCAGCGTGGCCTCATTGGAAATGGGTGGTTCGGGCTGCGTCATGAACGCGCCTCCTCGTGGAGCCAGCGGACTACTTCAAGCAGGGGCTCGTTCTCGCCGCTGGGGCTCGAGAACTCCCCTATGAGTTCGATCACGGACGCCTCGACCAGGGCGTCGAGGACATGGGCGACCGCCGACTTGGCGATCTGGTCGGCGAGCAGCTGGGGCATCGGCTCCGCGTGCTCGCCGTCACCGGCGAGTTCGACCGTGCCGAGCACCCGCTCGAGCAGCGCCTTATCGCGAGCGATCTGACGGTTCAGCTCCATTCGGAGCACCGGCCCCTCCGCGGCGCCATCGGGGCGCCGCGGCCGGAAGTAGACGACGTCGAGCCCGTACCTCTCGTCGTCGGATCGGCCGACGCCAAACAGGTCGAGCAGTTGCTCCCGATCTGGGAAGCCGGCGCGATGGAAGAAGCGCTCGCGCTGCTTCCGGTCGGTCCGGTCTCCGGGTCCAAGGATGTCGCGGGGCGGGAGGTACTCACCCGGGCGAAGCACGGCGCGAAGCAGGACGCGGTCGCGCTGGGCCCGTGCTGCCATCGCTTGTTGCTCGGTCGAGGTGAGGCCGATCCGCTGGTAGAGCTCGAAGGTGAACGCCTGAGCCTCGGCGACCTTCGGCAGCGCGATCACAGCCGCGTTCGAGAGGACGTGGAGCAGCGATCCCTCGGGGCCGAGATGGAGCCGGCAGTACCTCTGGAGCACCGCGCGGGTCATCGGAGTCTCGCTGCGTTCGAGGGCCAGCCACGCCCGCGCGGCGTTCTCCGCGAGCGAGAGGTACGAGTTGTCGAGGATCACCAGCTGGTCATTGCCGAGCGACTGGAGCGAGAGCAGTTCGGCTTCGAGCTGGTCGCGAGCGATTCGAGCGACTGCTTCCGTCTCGTAGCTGGCGTCAAGTTGCTCGACGACAGCTCGTGCATCCTCTGAACGGGTTGAGGACGTCTTGAATGCGACCACCATGAGCGTGGTCAGAGCCGCGGTGGTCTTCACCCGCGAAGCAGAGTCCACCCCGGCGAGCGAGAAGGATCGATCGATTGCGAGCTCAGGGTAGGTAGCGATCTCCGGCTCGAGCTCCTCTCGCAGCCGGGGCCGCAGCGAAACGATGAACTCGGCCAGGTCGCGTGCATGTCGACGGAGCGGCTCGACCTGACCGAGTACTGCTTCGGCCGCGGGAAGCTCGAGTTCCGGGAGAGGCTTGCTCTCGGCCACAGCGGTCGTCGTTGGATCGATCATCGTCCTCTCCTCGTTCGTCGTTGCGCTCACGGCGCCGGACTTTAGAGAGAGCGTCAGACGGCACAGCTCGCCGCGTAGGAGTTCACAGGGCAGCAAGCCCGCGTGTATCCACAGCTACGACCTATCCCGTAGAACCGTTTATCCCGCTTCTTGCGAACACTTTGGAGGCCGAGCTTCGGAGTTCGTGGCTCGCGCTACCAAGTCATCCACAAATCCACAGGGGTGTAGCGCCGTCCCCACGAGGTTGTAGACAGGGTGGAGTGAAATTGTGGATCGACGACCACGGTTTTCGACAGGGCCGTCCCCAGGTTGAGTGGCTCTTTCTGGGGCGTCCAAGCCGGTCAACTCGACAAGCGCCGGCCTAACAGGAAGGATCAAGCCGATGGCAACTCCCGAGCCCCTCGCCCCCTCCAAGCGCCTTCGAACCGCAGCGCTCGCAGAGCGCGACCGACTCCTGCGTGACCTCGACCGGACCGACAAACGCATCTCGGCCCTTCGCAACGAACTCGCGGAAGCGGAACGGAACGCCGGGGACATTCGCCGCCAGTTGGCCCTTCTTGCCCAGCTTGCACATGACGAGGAACAGGACTCCGCGTTCCCGGTTCAGCGCAGCTTGAGAGCGGTCGAGCCCGCCATCGGGGACGCTGTCCCCGAGTACGAGGCACCGCCACGCGGATACCTCCGCGGTGCCGACATCCGCGTCGCCGCGGTCCGCATCCTCGCGAGCACTGAGAGTCCAGCGAGTCCCATCCACTACAGCGAGTGGTACGGCCTCCTGACTCGCGCCGGGTACGGGGTCGGAGGACGTGATCCACAGGCAACATTCCTCACCCAGGTCGGTCGTTCGCCACTCGTCAAGCACACGGGCGAGCGCGGCTTCTATGCACTCGACCTGGACGCTCCACGCCGACTCAGCGAGCAGCTTCACGAGCTTCACGGGGAGCTCGCCGGTCTGCATCAGGGGCAGCAGACGATCGAGGCGATCGCAACCGTGCGGGAGCGCCGCGCTGAGCTTACTGCCGAGTACGCGAAGGTAGAGCGCGAGCTCGAAGAGGCTACGATCGCGCTCGGGCTTGAGGCGAGCCAGCAGACGTCGGACGTCACCTAGAGGCGCAAGCTTCCTAGAGCCTCATCAGCCACGCCTTAGCCTTTGAACATGGCTGAGAGCCGGTGGTCCGATGAGCACACTTGGGTCGCGCGACTGAACGACGACCGTGAGACGCTGCAAGCCCGTCTGACCCCTGACCAGATGCGCGAACTCGGCCGGCTCGTCGCCATGATCGACGACCCTGTCCAGGCCGACTTCCTGGTCGTCTACGGCTCCGTCGCTCGAGACACACACCGGGAAGATTCCGACATCGACATCTACTTCGAGGCCACCTACCTACCGCGGAGGATCAATATCCGCGAGCAGGGGCCTGGGCGGCTCTTCCACGGATACGGGATGCCCCAGGGTGTGCTCCTCGACAACCTCAGATCGGGCAAGGACTTTGCCTTCTCGCTCATCGACGAAGCTCTTGTGTTCGTCGACCGCGGTCCGTTCCGGGCGCTCCTGACTGCACACGACGAAGAAGAGCTGACCGAAACCTGAGCGATCCCTCGTTCGAGGGATAGGCGAACGTACGTTCGATGGCTAATTTGGCGCCATGCCAGAAATTGTCTTGGTTGCCAACGAAGGACATTGCCACTACTCTCGCCCGCAACATCGTGACGAGCGCCAGCCAACGCAAGCGTTTGAGAGCGGACCTACTGCGCCACATCCGTCGGCTCGAGGAGGTGCGGGACGACCTCGAGCAGGCGATAGCCACCAAGGACGAGCGCATCGCCAGGATCGACGGGCGCGTGCAGTCGCTGCAAGAGCGACGCAGCCACGAGGCGGCCGAGCGCGACAAACTCGCGGGGCTCCGGCCGCGGCTCGAATCGATGCTCGAAGGGATACGCGCCGACAGCGAAGCGGCAGGTCTTCCGCTGCCAGAGCGAACACCACATTCAACCCGCGGTCGCGTCGGCATCAGGTCGCCGATCCTGCAACTGGTGGACAACGCCGAGGGCGGGACCGCACCGATCGACGTGACGCGGCGTTTGCCCGAACTCGGTGTGGCGGCGAGCGCCGGCCACGTGAGTCGCACGATGGCGCGGATGGCAAGAGACGGCGAGCTCGAGCGGCTCCGCCACGGCCGATACCGACTGCCCCAGGGGACGGACTGAGCTAGCCGATGCTCAGGATGCGGTTCAAGGAGCCCCTCGAGTTCCCGCCGCGCCCTGACCGCAGGTTCGATCCCGTCTACCAGCGTGTGCTCAAGGAGCTGATCGCAGCTGACGAGAAGGATCAGCCGATCAAACCGACGAGGAAGAGCGGCCTCGACGATGAGCTGAAGCTGCACCTGTGGCTCGACCTGCTTGAGCACAAGGGCCTGGTCGTCGACCGCAAACTCTTCGCTGACACTTACGAGCGCACACGCCAGCAGCTGATGGCGCCGGAGGTCATCGAACGGATGGAGGCTGTCTGTGCTGCCTGGTCGCAGCCGGAAGGACAGGCGGCCTGGGAGCGCTGGGCGCCGCCGGCCGATGCACGCGACGACACCACCCCCTACGAGTCGGCGAAGGCGGTGATGGCCGTCACCGCCAGCATGGGCGACACCTGGGTGAAGAAGGGTCGCCAGCGGCTGCGCGACTCGCAGCTGGCGGGCGAGACCTTCAGCGCGCTCTCGCGGGCGACGACCAGGGGCGCGAAGCTGCCGGGCTCAGGGCCGCTCGCGGTGCGCGAGTACTCGGCCGTTACGCGTGCCATCAAAGGGCTGATCGGCGAGGAGACGCCTCTCTTTTTGCAGCAGATGTGCGTCGACGTCGTGCGCGAGCTCGCGCAGATGTTCCCGGAGCTGCCGATCGGACGTTGGGTCTCGATCGATGCCCAGATGGTCGCCGCCTGGACGGAACAGGTCAGCGGCAACGTCCGTGGCCAGCCGAATCCCGAACGGGAGGCGTACCTGACGCGACGCTGCCCGGAAGCCGGCTATCGGGCGTACGGCTACGACGCGCAGGGCATCGGCGATCCCGCAGAGCGAGCCACTGTCCGCAACATCAAGGACGTCCGCGGCTACCTGCAAGTACTGGTAACCGAGACAATCACGGGCTTGCCGCTCGTTGGGCTGCTCGCCAACGCCAAGACGACGTACGAGCCGGCCACCCTGCGCCCGCTGCTGTTGCGGCTCTACGGGATGTGGCCGGACATCCCGCTCGAGGGCGTGATTGGCGACAAGCTCTACGACACTCGAGAGGCCTGCCTGACGTGCGAGCTCGATTTCGGGCTCACGCCTGTGTTCATCCGTCAGTCGAGGCATGCGGAGCTGGGCGGTCTCATCTTCCAGGCCGACGAGCACAAGACGATCGCTTGGATGGACGGCTGGGGAGTCGCGTACTGCCGTGAACACCGGCTACCCATGAAGATGGAGCAGCTCGAGCGGCCGGACCGCGCCGGCCTTGCGCCGGGCGAGACTGCCGACGCCCGGGGCTTGCGTTACCGCTTCAAGTGCACGGCGCCCGACCCGTGCGCTCGCGCGAGCGTCGCAGTCACGACGCGTACGCCCGGCGGCCGAGAAACGGCGATCGCCAGTGCGCTCGTCCGTCTCCCCCACCACCATCTTTCCGGACGACCGGAGTTCTTCGCGCTCCGCCAGGCGCTCCAGGCCGTCCGCAACTCGGCGTCGGAGGCGGCCTTCTCGAGCCTCGTCCTTGGCTACGGACTGGGCGGCCGTGACAGCAAGCGACCTCGCGTTTTCGACCGCGAGGCCGTCGAGACCCTGCATTGGCTCGCCTTCGGCACGCGCAGCCTGATCATGTTGCTCGCGCACAGGATGTACGGCGATGAGGTACACGCCCATCTGGCGTCGCCCTTCAGACCAGCGCCGGCTGCCTACGCCCAGGTCGCGCGGTCGGTAAGAACCAAGGTCGGGCCGCGGTGAGGACCCGACTCTGGCTGCTCAAACCGCGGGCGGACATCCTCGCGCAGCCCGCGCACCCGTGGCTGCCGCCGTACGAGAAGACGCACGCCGTCGTAGTCCGCGCCGTCGATGCCAGCCAGGCACGCCACTTCGCGCACGACGTATCCGGAAACGAGGGCCGCGGGGTCTACCGCCTGCTCGGTCTGGCCGAGGATGAAGTCGCCGTCAACGTCTGGCTGCGACCGGAATACACAGACTGCACCGTGCTCACGTACGCGGGCGAGCCCGGCGTGATCGTCCGCGATCGGTGGGAGGGTTAGGCTCGAAGCGATGGCGACACGCAAGGAAGACTGGCAGCCAGCAGCACCGCTGCAGGCTGAAAACGAAGCCTGATTGGTGACGGGGCATACGCTGTGAGCGTGACGCAGCACCTGGTTGAAGGAGAGACGCTTGGTCGTCTGACCATTGCTGAACCCGGCGAGCGGTTGCGCCTTCAGAGGCGCGCGCGACTCTTGGCCTGGGGCGGGATCGCATGGCACTTCCTCGAGTTTGCGATCGCCCTGGGCGCCGGGATAGCCGCCGGGTCGATCGCGTTGATCGGTTTCGGCGCGGACAGCTTGATCGAGGCATTCGCTGGCTTCGTCGTCGTCTGGCTGTTCACCGGCGGCCGCCTTCACTCCACTACCGCCGAGCGCCGCGCGCAGCAATTGATCGCCGCGAGCTTCTTCGTGCTCGCAGCCTATGTTGGAGTCGAAGCCATCCGTTCGCTGGCCGGCGGCCACCACCCGGAGACAAGCTGGGTCGGGGTCGGGGTCGCCGCGGTCGCAGCGATCACAATGCCGCTCCTAGCACGGGCAAAACAGCGTGTCGGGAGCAGCCTGCACTCGTCGGCGACGGTAAAAGAGGGTGCCCAGAACATGGTCTGCGCTTACCTTTCGGTCGCCCTTCTCGTCGGCCTGCTCGCGAACGCGCTCGCCGGCTTGTGGTGGGCCGACCCCGCTGCCGCCCTTGTGATTGCCGCTGTCGCGCTCAAGGAAGGGCGCGAAAGCTGGCGCGGCGACGGTTGCTGCGACGCCTGCTGAAGCCGCCTCCTACTGCAACCAAAGAGCCCGAGTCCGGTGGGCTACTGCAACTGAAACGCCCCCGTTTGGGATGGCTACTGCAACTAGAACGACTGCGTTTGGGATGACTCGCAAAAGGTGGCGATTTGCAGGGAAGACGCCCTAGGCGCCTACTGCAATCGTTACGTCAACCACCCGCCCGCTACTTGACCAGCGAGAGCAGCTTGAACATCGGGAGGTACATCGAAATGATGATCACGCCGACCATCGCGCCCACGCCGATCATCATCAGGGGCTCGATGATCGCGGTGAGCGACGAGATCGCGGTGTCGACCTCGTCCTCGTAGAAGTCCGCAATCTTCCCGAGCATCTTCTCGAGCTCACCCGTCTCCTCGCCGATCTTCACCATCTGGCTGACCATCGGCGGGAAGACCGGGTTCTCGATCAGCGGCTGCGCGATCGGCACGCCCTGGTGCACCTTCTGGCGCACGCCTGCGAGCGCTTCCTCCACGACCCAGTTGCCGGCCGTCTGGCCGGTGATCTCGAGCGCCTTGATGATGTCCACGCCGGCCGCGACCAGCGTCGAGAGCGTGCGCGAGAAGCGGGCCATCGTCACCTTCAGGACGACGTCGCCGATCTTCATCGGGATGCGCAGCTTGAGCCGGTCCCAGAGCTGGCGGCCCGGCTCCGTCCTCTTGAAGCGCCGGATGCCCCAGATGATCAGGCCGATCGCCGGGAAGATGATGTACCAGTGGCTGCGCAGCTGGTCGGAGGCGGCCACGACCCACTGCGTCAGCGTCGGCAGCTCGCCGTTCAGCTGCGCGAAGATGTTGACGAAGACCGGCACGAGGAACATCAGCAGGCCGATCAGGACGAGGGTGGCGAAGATCAGCACCA
This sequence comes from uncultured Actinomycetes bacterium, assembly GCA_963719275.1. GTDB lineage: Bacteria > Actinomycetota > Thermoleophilia > Gaiellales > Gaiellaceae > AC-32. The sequence continues at coordinate 337,964 of CAVRBT010000006.1, forward strand.
TCGTCGGGTACATCATCGCGCTCTTCACGCGGCGCTTGATCTGCGTCTCCTTCTCGATCTGGAGCGCGACGCGGTCGAGCACCTGGTCGAGGATTCCGGCCGCCTCGCCGGCCTCGACCATCGCGATGTAGAGGCGGCTGAAGATCTTCGGGTGGCGCGCCATCGCCTGTGAGAGCAGAAGGCCGCCCTCGACGTCGGCGCGCAGCTCCTTGATCACCAGCGCGAAGTACGGGTCGTCCGTCTGCTCCTCCAGGATCACGAGCGAGCTGACGACGTTCAAGCCGGCCTCGATCATCGTCGCGAACTGGCGCGAGAAGATCTGCAGCGTCTTCGGCTTGATCTTCTTGAAGACGGTGCGGACGCCCTCCTCGCCGCTCGCGGGCAGCTCCTCGATGAACTCGGCGAGGAGGCCGCGGACGCGCAGCTGCTCGCGTGCCGCCTCGAGGTCGGGTGCGTGGACCTCCCCGTCCAGCTGAAGACCCTCAGCGTTGATCGCGCTGTAGGAGTACGCCGCCATACACACGGCCTATCGGCAGGGGGATTCGCCCGCTTGAGGGATGCGAGGCCGCTGCCGATACCCCTCAGGTGTGCGCGCGGCTCCGCTCACAGGACGGGTTCGGCCTGATCGAGCTCCTGATGGCGATGGTGATGCTGAACATCGGCATCCTCGCGATCGTGGCCTCGTACCAGACCGGGATGTTCGCGCTCAACCGCGCGAGCAAGATCTCGACGGCGTCCGCGCTCGCCGACCAGCAGATGGAGCTCTACCGCGCGATCACCTACAGCGCCATCGCGCTCGACAGCACCACTCTCGCGTCGGTCGACAACACGTACAAGTGCGACTCGGCGCTCGGCTCGTCGTGCCCGAACTCGACGTCGGGCGAGACGACGACGACGTGCAGCGGCTCCCCGCTCCCGAACCAGTGCACGCCGAGCCGCACCGTGACCGGCGCCGACCGCAAGCCGTACCGCGTCGACACCTACATCTCGCCGACGACGCCGAGCGGCGGGCGCTCGCTCAAAGTCGTCACGGTCGTCGTCCGTGACGGCTCGAAGCTCTCGGCGCGGCCGCTCGCGCGGCTGTCGTCGACGTTCGACCAGTCGACCGGCTAGACCTCCCTCGCCGCCCGCAGGACGCCGGCGATGAAGCCGGTCTTCGCGTTCGTAGCCGAGCGGGTGTCGCCGTGCCGGTCGGCCAGGCCCTGTGCTGCCGACGGCTCCACCGGGGGAGCGTAAGGGGACCGGCTAGGAGACGGACAGCAGGCGCAGGACGTAGCGCGTGCCGTCGCTGGTGTTCTGCAGCGTCAGGGGCTTCGCCTTCGTCAGCGTCACCGTCGGCGCGCCGTTCGCCAGCGAGCCGCCGGCGATCGAGATCTGCGCACCCTTGCGCGTCAGCTTGACGAGCTTGAAGAAGGGATCCGACGAGGGGAACACGCCGCCCACCTGAACGGTCTGCGCGACGCCGTTGACCGCGATCTCCGCCGTGGTAACGGCACCGGGCGCCGGCGAGGTCACACGCATGGTGGCAGCGGTGCCGCCGTTCCCGTTACCGTTGCCGCCGCCGCTCCCGCTCACCACGGCGCCGCCGCTCGTGGGCGCCGCGGCCGGCTTCGCGCCGGTCGAGCCGGTGGTCCCGGTCGAGGGCGTCGAACCGCCCGAGCCCGTCCCGTCGTCGACCTCGAGCTGCTGCTTGAAGGGATCCTTCGTCCGGAAGAGCCCGAAGGCGAACAGCTGGCCGGACTGCGGGGCGGGTGGTGCATCGACGTCCACGAGACCGTCACCGCCGGGCGCGGCCACGGAAGTCGCATTCCCGCCGGCGAGCGAGGGTGCGGCGATCGGCGAGGTCGGGGTTGTCACCGTCGTGGCTGCGGGCGTCGAGCTCGACGAGCTCTCCTCGGCGGGGTGCAGCATCTTCATCGTCCGCGGGACCTGGAAGGCGAGCAGGCCGAGCAGGATCACGCCGCCGATCGCCGCGTAGATCTTCTGCCGCTTGGCCTTCGCCTTGGGGTCGATCTTCTTCGCCATCAGGTTCCCGCCGGGGTAGCGGTTGCGTCGGCGGGTGCCGGCGCCGGGGGAGTGGCAGGCGTTGCGCCGGTCGCGCCGGTGGCACCCGTCGCGCCCGTTGCGCCCGTTGCGCCGCTGGCGGGGGCGACGGTCGGCGCGGTGCCGGTCCCGTAGACGAACGCGTCGATTACGAGATGCGCGCGGATCTGGGGGAAGCCGGGCGGCGGCGGCGCCTCCGCGAAGTCGACCTCGTCGATCGCGAAGAGGCGGCCGGTCGCGTCCAGCGACCCCTGGCGCACGTCCACGAGGTTGCGCAGCCGGTAGAGGAAGTCGGAGAGGTCGTAGAAGTTGCCCTGGAACTCGACCGTGATCGGGATCGCGAGGTAGCCGGAGATCGGCGTAGCGGTGGTCGAGGGCGTGATTTGCTCGAAGGTGATGCCGCTGTCGGCGGCGACCTGGTTCAGCTCGAGCAGGATCCCGGCCATGTCGACCTGGTCCGGCATCGCCTTCGTCAGCCGGTAGAGGTCGGCGACGCGGATCTTCGCGCCCTTCTTCGCCTCGAGCGTGAGGGCCTGCGCGGCGTCGATCGCGCTGTGCGTATCGGCGATCTGGCGGTCGAGGTCGGCCGCCTTCGAGCGCTGCGGGCCGATCACGAGGAACCAACCCCCGGCCGTGGCCACGACGAAGCCGAGCACGATCAGGACGATTACGAGCGGCTGCGGGATCGAGCGCTTCACGGGCTGCCTCCTGGCCGCCGCACGTCGGCGGCGATGGTGAAGTGCACCGCGTTCGCCGCGCCGAGCTTCGTGCGTGTGCTCTGCTGGAGCTGGACGTTGACGAGGTCGGGCACGACTGCGAGCCGCGACAGCAGCCGCGCCACGGCCGCGTGCGAGTACGTGAACCCGTCGAGCGTGAATTGCGTCGCCGCCGGGGCTGCGCCGGCGGTGGCGGCCGGCGGGGGAGTCGCCGACGACGACGGCACCGGCGCCTTCGCCGAGATCGTCGCGAGCCAGACGTCGTCCGGCAGCACGAGCGAGAGCTCGCGGAAGACGCGGTCCCAGGCGACGCGGCGCGAGAGCGCGCTGCTGAGCGCCGTGACGCGCGCCTGCTTGTCGGCCGCGAGGGCCGACTGGGTCTTGACCTTGGCCGCGTCCGGGGTCGGAATTGCCGCCAATTCCGCCTGCAGCGACGACAACGCGGACTGCTTGTCCTTGGCCTTGCCGCTCGCGGAGAGGAACATCGCCGACATCAGGGCCGTGAGCAGAACGGCGAGCACGACCGGGACGAGCACCAGCCACTGGGGCCTCTGCGGCCGCCCACGGCGTGCGTCGTCCCTCGGGAGCAGGTTGATCGCGCGCATCAGTGCCCCGTCCGGTAATGCCGCCGAGTTTCTGGGTCGCGAGCACCAAGCCAGAGGTCGCACTTGCCCGCGGACGAGGCTGGTTGCCTCGTCAAGGGCAAGGGTGGGCTCTGGCGCCGCGTGATCGCGGGCCAGAAGCCAGTATGCATTGCCGGGCGGGGCACTAGTCCTCGATTCCGAGGCCGATTGCCACTGCAAGCGAGCCGAGTTGCTCGGTCTCGCGCAGCTTCTTGCCGAGCTTGACGCGCAGCAGCGGGTCGCCGACCTCGACGCGGACGCCGATCAGCCGCTGAAGCTCGTCCGCGACGCCGCCGAGATGCGCGGTGCCGCCGGTGATCACGATCTCGCCGATGCCCAGAGATCCGGGCTGGTTCTGGTAGAACTGGAGCGAGGAGACGAGCTCGCGCGCGAAGGTCTGCAACTGGCGCCTCACCGCCTCGCGAGCGCGATCCGCCTGTTCCTGCGTCAGCCCATCGGGCACGCCCGCGCCCACGAGCGAGAGCTCCCGCTTCACGGGCTCGGCTTCGGAGGGCGCGCAGTCGAGCTCGCGCGCGATGGCGACGTCGAGGGTCTGGCCACCCCAATCGAGCACGCGCGTGAACTCGCACACGCGCCCGTCCGAGACGGCGAAGGTCGAGCGATCGTGGCCGATCGAGACGACGACGAGCGCCGCGTCCGACGGCGGATCCTCCCCGCCCTTCGGCTCGCCGAGGGCGCGCAGCAGCGCGAACGCCTCGAGGTCGATCCCCGCCAGCCGCACGCCGGCCTTCTTGCAGGCGGCGACATACCGGTCGATCAGCTCGCGGTAGGCGACGACGAGCAGGACGCGCCGGATGCGCTGGCCCTCGTCGTCGACCCGCTCGCCGAGGACGTGGTAGTCGAGCACCGCCTCCTCGATCGGGATCGGCAGGGCCTCCTGGGCGCGGTAACGGATAGCGTTCTCGAGCTGCTTCGGGTCGTCGATGCCGGCGATCTCGAGGATGCGGACGCCGATGCGGTTGTTGGCGATGCCGAGCCGCACGCCCTGGCGAGGGAGCCTGTGCTTGCGGAAGAACGCGCGCAGCGAGTCGGCGAGCAGCTCGGGCTCGCGCAGCTCGCCGCCGACGATGATGCCGCTCTCGAGCGGCTCGCGTGCGACCTGGACGAGCTCCGGGACGCCGTTGTTGGCGACGCGCGCGGCGGCCAGCTGCGAGCCGCCGATCTTCAGGCCGACGAGGCGCTTCCCGCGTTTGCGGCTTGCGCTCTTCTGGCGCCGCGGCGCCTTCTCCTTCGGCTCGGACGGCTTCTCGGCCTTCGGCTTCCGCCGGAACGAGATCTCCTTCTTCAGGCCGGAGCCCTTCGCCTTCGGCTCGCTCGCAGCTTTCGCCGGCGTTTCCCGCTTCGCCTTGGGCTGCTTCGGCTCCCTCGGCTTGCGCCGAAACGAGATCTCCTTCTTCAGCAGCGACGTCTTCTCCTCCGGCTCGACGGCCTCCGCCTCGGGCTCGGGCACGACAGGCTCCTCCGGGCCGAAGCCCATCTCGTCGTTGAACTCGGACACGGCCTAGCCCTCCGCCAGTCGGAGCGTGGAGGCCGCGAGCGGCTCGCCGGGGATTTCGAAGCCGGCGCGCTCGAGGATGCCGACAAGCTGCTCGGGCCGGCTCGAGCGCGACAGCGCGACGTCGTAGGTGACGACTCCGCGGAGCGTCAGGTCCGCGAGCGACTGCTCCATCGTCTGCATCCCGCGCGTGGTGCCGGTCTGCATCACCGAGTAGACCTGCTCGACCTTGGCCTGGCGGATCAGGTTCCGCACGGCGTCGTCGGGAAAGAGGATCTCGAGGGAAGGCACACGGCCCTTGCCGTCCGCGGTCGGGAGCAGCGCCTGGGTGACGACGCCCTCGAGCGTGGCGGCAAGCTGGATCCGGATCTGGTCCTGCTGCGCCGCCGGGAAGGCGTCGATGACGCGGTCGATCGTCCCTGGCGCGCTCTGGGTGTGCAGGGTGGCGAAGACAAGGTGGCCGGTCTCGGCCGCGGTCAGCGCGGTCGAGATCGTCTCGAGGTCGCGCATCTCGCCGAGGAGGATCACGTCGGGGTCCTGGCGGAGCGCGGCGCGGAGCGCCTCGGCGAAGCTGATGGCGTCGACGCCGATCTCGCGCTGATTGACCACGCAGCGCTTGTGGCGGTGCACGAACTCGATCGGGTCCTCGATCGTGAGGATGTGCTCGGCGCGCTTGCGGTTGATCTCGTCGATCAGCGCTGCGAGGGTCGTCGACTTACCGGAGCCGGTCGGGCCGGTGACCAGGACGAGGCCGCGCGGCTTGTCGCTCAGCGAGTGGAGCGCCGACGGGATGCCGAGCTCCTCGAGCGTCTTGATCTCGGTCGGAATCAGGCGGAAGGCCGCACCGAGCGCCTCGCGCTGCCAGTACACGTTCACGCGGAAGCGCGCGAGGCCCGGGATCGAGTGCGCGAGGTCGATCTGGCGGTTGACCTCGAGGTGCTTCTGCTGCTCGGTCGAGAGGATCCGGTAGAGCAGCTGCTGCGTCACCTCGGGCGTCAGCGGCGGGACGTCCTGGAGCGGCACCAGCTTCCCGCGCACGCGTACGACCGGGTGCGCCGCAACGGCGATGTGCAGATCGGAGGCATTCCGCGCCACCATCTGCTCCAAGAGGTCGTCGATCGAGTACGGGGTGTCCGCCATGGCCGCTGCGTGCGCTATCGGCAGCGTCATTCACCGACTTGAGGGTCGGCTTGCCGACCGCCGGCGGACCGCTCAGCTTCACCCCTTCGGGGGGTGCGCCGACCCGCGGAAGCCAGCCGATAGAGGCCGCAGGCCATCTGCGCACCCCCCTCAAGGAGGACCACGCATGTCTGCACTTTCGCACCGACTCGGCCAGGTGCGGCGCGATGAGAAGGGCTTCACCCTCATCGAGCTTCTGGTCGTGATCATCATCCTCGGGATCCTGCTTGCAATCGCGATCCCCTCGTACCTCAGCTTCCGCACGCGGGCCAACAAGTCCGCCGCGCAGGCAAACGTCCGCGCCGCCGTGCCGGGCATGGAGGCGTTCAACGCCGACCACGCCACCGGTTACACGGGCGTGACGCTCACACAGCTGCAGGGCTCGTACGACGCCGGGATCAAGAACATCAAGATCTCGTTCGCCAACTCGACGACCTACTGCATCGTGAACACGTCGCCGGGCACGGTCTTCTACCACAAGTCCGGCCCCGGAGCCGACATCAAGTCGGGCCACTGCTAAGAGCCGGTCTGAGCTCGTACCGAGAGGGCGCGGGAGACCGCGCCCTCTCTCTTTTGGGCTAAGGGGAAGGGCCGGTGCAGCCGATAACGCGAACGATGGGCACCTTGCGGCGCACCTTGAACGAGCAGCGCGGCTTCACGCTGATCGAGCTCCTGGTCGTGATCATCATCCTCGGGATCCTGCTTGCGATCGCGATCCCCTCGTACCTCAGCTTCCGCACGCGGGCCAACAAGTCCGCCGCGCAGGCGAACGTCCGCGCCGCCGTGCCGGGCATGGAGGCGTTCAACGCCGACCACGCCACCGGCTACGTGGGCGTCAACCTCGCGAAGCTGCAGGGCTCGTACGACGCCGGCATCAAGAACGTGACGGTCCGCGCGGCCACCCAGGGCGGCTACTGCGTCGAGAACACCTCGCCGGGGACGGTCACCTACCACAAGTCCGGCCCGTCGGGCGACATCAAGTCCGGCGCCTGCTAGGCGCCGGCGGCCTCACCCGTTCGGGGGTCGGCTCGGGGCATCGGATGCCGATCTAACGAGAGCCACCGCACTTCCCCCAGCGAAGGAGCTACCGAATGCCGACTATGCGGCAGCGCTTGACGAGAGACGATCGCGGCTTCACGCTGATCGAGCTCCTCGTCGTGATCATCATCCTCGGGATCCTGCTTGCAATCGCGATCCCCTCGTACCTCAGCTTCCGCACGCGGGCCAACAAGTCCGCCGCGCAGGCGAACGTCCGCGCCGCCGTGCCGGGCATGGAGGCGTTCAACGCCGACCACGCCACCGGTTACACGGGCGTGACGCTCACACAGCTGCAGGGCTCGTACGACGCCGGGATCAAGAACATCAAGATCTCGGTCGCCAACTCGACGACCTACTGCATCGTGAACACGTCGCCGGGCACGGTCTTCTACCACAAGTCCGGCCCCGGAGCCGACATCAAGTCGGGCCACTGCTAGTCGCCGCCCCGACTGGTTTAAACGAAGGGCGCGGGAGACCGCGCCCTTCGTGTATCAAGGCCTGGCGCGCGACTGCCGATAGGAAGACCGTGAGCCTGCGACCTCGCATCCTCGCTGCTGCCGTTGTGGTTGCGCTGCTGGCGCTCGTCGGCGGCTACCTCGTGCTCGGCGGAAGCGCCGGCTCCTCGAGCGCGGCGGTAAAGACGATCAAGCCGCTGCACCCGGTCGAGAAGCACGCAGCTTCCACGCCGAAGCCGAACGCGCCGGCTGCGAAGAAGGTCGCGATCGCGGTCAAGGCGAAGCCCAGGCGCAAGGCGGCCGCGGTCATCGACGGCATGCCGGCGGCGCTCGCGCTGGCCCTGCGCTCGCACCGCGTCGTCGTCGTCTCCCTCTACACCCCGGGGGCCAGCGTCGACGCGATGGCGACCGAGGAGGCGAAGCGCGGAGCGGCTCTCGCGGGTGCCGGGTTCGTCTCGTTCAACGTCGCCGACGACAGGGCCGTCTCGCCGCTCAGCGCGCTGCTGACCGGCGCGCCGACACCGGCAGACCGCGTCCTCGACGGGCCTGCGGTGCTGGTCTTCGAGCGGCCCAGCAGCCTCTTCGTCCGCCTCAACGGCTTCGCCGACCGCGACACGGTCGCACAGGCCGCCGAGAACGCGGCGACGCTTTCACGGTGATGGCCGACGCGGTGCGCGAGCTGTTCGTGCGGCACGCGCGCAAAGACGGCCGCTCGGTCGCGATCATGCGGGCGATCGACAACGGTGATTCGTGCGTCGTCGAGACGGAGGTCTTCCACGCCGGCAGCGCGCAGCCGCTGCGGCCCGGGCCTTACACCTTCACGGACGCCCGCGAGGCGACGGCCTTCGTGACGGAAGCAGTCGAGGCCCTGATGTACCTCGGCTGCGACGTCCAGGCCGCCTAGAAGTCGCTGTTCCAACTGAAGTGCGGCACCGCACAGCGGAGGCCGCGCGCCGACGCCACGACCCCCGCGACGACGACGAAACGGGTCCACCGACGCCCGGCCACGCCACCGATCTAGGCCCCACTCGGGGCAAGTAACAGTCTGTTACTTGAACGCTTTGCGGGCGATCCCGCAGCCGCGCCGGCCCTCGAGGCAGCTAGTAACAGTCTGTTACTTGGAAGGACAGGGCCGGGCCGGACAGGACAGTGACTCGGCCGGCTCGCAGCCGCCTGCACTGCGACGCCGCCGCAGGTTTGCCTGCCTCGCGAACGGGTGACGATCGTCGCGCGGCCGTGGCGGGCTGTCACCGTTTATGGGTTCAAACGGTGACTCGGGCGAGCTCTTCCAACGAGGTCAGGCCCGCCGCGACCTTCGAGAGGCCGTCGTCCCAGAGCGTCCGCATGCCTTCCTCGATCGCGGCCCGCTCGAGCTCTTCCCGGCTCGCCTTCTGCGCCGCAAGCGTCTCCAGCAACTCGCTCATCACGAGCAGCTGGTAGACGCCGATCCGGCCCTTGTAGCCGGTCTGGCCGCAGCGGGGGCAGCCACGCTTGCGGTAGAAGACGACGCCGTCCGCGGCGGCCGCGACCTCCGGCGAGACGCGTGCCTTGATCATCTCGTCGGTCGTCGGCGTGTACATCTCGCAGCAGTGCGTGCAGAGCTTGCGCGCGAGGCGCTGCGCGAGGACGGCCGAGACCGCAGAACCGGTCAGAAACGGCTCGACGCCCATCTCGTTCAGGCGCGTGAGCGCGCCGGGGGCGTCGTTCGTGTGCAGCGTCGAGAGCACGAGGTGGCCGGTCAGCGCGGCCTCGATCGAGATCTTCGCCGTCTCGCCGTCGCGGATCTCGCCGACCATCACCACGTCGGGGTCGGAGCGCAGGATCGACCGCAGCGCGGCCGCAAAGGTCAACCCCGCGCGCGGGTTGATCTGCACCTGGTTCACGCCGGCGAGGCGGAACTCGACCGGGTCCTCGACCGTGATGATGTTGATCTCCGGCCGGTTGATCTCCGTCAGCGCGGCGTAGAGCGTGGTCGACTTACCCGAGCCCGTCGGGCCCGTGACGAGGATCGCGCCCGTCGGCCGACGGATGAGCCCTTCCATCTTCGCGCGCATGTCGTCGGAGAGCCCGAGTTCCGTCAGCGTCGGCGCCTTCTGAGACTTGTCGAGGAGCCGCATCACGACCGCCTCCCCCTCGACCGTCGGCAGCGTCGCGACGCGGATGTCGAGCATCCGGCCGGCGGCCGCCGCGTTCAGGGAGATGCGGCCGTCCTGCGGCTTGCGCCGCTCGGCGATGTCGAGCTTCGCGAGCACCTTCAGACGCGTCGTCACGCCGGGCATCATCCGCTTCGGGATGCGCTGCACCTCGTGCAGCACGCCGTCGATGCGCAGCCGCACCGCGAGCGCGTCCTCCTGGGGCTCGAAGTGGATGTCGCTGGCCCCGTCCTCGGCCGCCTGGAAGATGATCGAGTTGACGAGCCGGACGAGTGGGACGTCCGAGATCCCGTCGTCGACCTCGAGGTCGTCGCCCTCCTCCTCCGCGGCCTCCTCGCCGAGGAAGGCCTCCTCCTCGTCAATCGCGGCGCGGGCTCCGAATGCCTCCGAAGCGCGCGCGAGGCGCCTGATCTCGCTCTCGATGTCCTCGCGCGCGGCGACGCCGAGCTCCAGCGCGTAGCGGGTCGCCAGGCGCAGCTCGTCGGTCGCGTGAACGTTTCCGGGGTCGCCGATCGCGACCCGCAGCGTGTTCCCGTCGAGCGCGTACGGCACGGCGATCACGCGCTCGAGCACGTGCACCGGGATCTGCTCGGCGGCCTCCTGCGCGACGCCGACGACCGGCAAGTCCACGAACGGCAGCTGGTAGCGGCTGGCGAGCGTGCGAGCGAGGCCCTCGCTCGTGGCGACGCCTTCGTCCACGACCGCCTGGGCGAACGAGCCGCCCTGCTTCACGCGGCCTCGAACGGCGGCGAGCCGGTCGGGGCTGACGAGGCCGGTCGCCTCGATGAGGTCCGCGACGAGCTCTGCAACCTCGTTCACCGGGAAGGGCACGGCCAGGCCGGAATCTCCCGCGGGCGGGGCGTCGGCCTCTCCGGAGCGCCCGGAGAGGCGGAGCTTGTTGGGGCGCTTCAGGTCCATGGGATCCCTCGAACGAGGTATCGGCAGAAGGACCGAAAAGGCTTAGAAACGGCCCAGGTACGCGTGCAGCAGCGGCTCGCCCGCAAACAGCGCCACGAGGGCGCCGAAGGCAAGGAATGGCGCAAACGGGATCCCCATCTTGCGCGCGGCCGAGCCGTGACGCGCGAGCAGCACGACGCTCGGCACGAGCGCGGCGACCATCCCGACCATCAGCCCGACGCCGACCGTGCGGCCGAGCATCGCGCCGAGCAGCAGCGCCAGCTTCACGTCGCCCATGCCCATCCCGGCCGGGTACGCGAGCGCCGCCGCGAACAGGAACCCCGCGGCGCCGAGCGCGCCGAGCGTCCACTCCGGGCTCGGTTCGAGCGCGGTCTGCGCCACGAGCACGACGAGCGCCGCCGGCAGCACGATCCGGTTCGGGACGATCCGGTGCGTGAGGTCGATCGCGCTCAGCACGACGAGCACGATGCAGAAGAACGACACGACGAACGCCTCGCCGCTCAGCCCGAAGGCCACGAAGCACGCGGCGACCAACCCCGCGGTGGCGAGCTCGACGGCCGGGTAGAGCGGGCTGATCCGCTCACCGCACGAGCGGCAGCGGCCGCGCAGCCGGAGCCACGAGACGACCGGCACGTTGTCGTGCCACGCAAGCTCGTGGCCGCAGCTCATGCAGGCCGAGGCCGGCCGCACCACGGAGCGGCGTAGCGGCACGCGGGCGGCAACGACGTTGAGGAAGCTGCCGAGCGCGAGCGCCGGCCAGAAGGCGACGAGGCCGAGAGCTACGTCCACGTGCGGTCTATCGGCCTTTCGGTCGCGCGAGTTGAGACTCAGCCGCTGAACATCTGCGGTGGGTTCGGCTGCGCGTAGACCTCGGGGTTGCCGGGCATGCCGACGGGCACCGTCGTGATGTTCGGGAACGAGTTCGTGTTCACGTTGTTCGCGAGGATGACCTGGGAGCCCATGATCGGGCCGTCCGAGTTCGCGTTGTTGCCGTATTCGACGTTGCCCGTCCCGAAGAGGCCGCCCTGGAAGTACTGGTTGTTGGCCAGCATGATGCTGTCACCGGTGTTCACTTGGCCGCCGGTTCCGTTGGCGACGATCGTGAGCATCTCGGTGTTGGGATTCCAGTTGGAGAACACGCAGCTGGCACCGGTCGGGACGCCGCAGAGGCTGCCGTTGAAGAGCATCGTCCCTGAGAGGTAGAGCGTCGCCTGGCCGTTGTAGTTCGCGGTCTGCGAGACCTTGGCGCTGCCGTCGATGAAGATCGTGCCTTTGAGCGTCAGCTGCTTCGCAGTCGCGTTCCAGGAGATCTCGCCGCTCGTGTTCGAGTCGTCCCAGTAGACCGACGTGTTGGCCGAGTGGGTGGCGGCGGTCGTGCCGTTGACCCCGCGGGTGACCGTCCAGGTCGTCGTTCCCTGGCCGCCCGTGACGGTCATGTTCTCGTCGTCGACGCGGATCCGGAACGTGCCGGTCGTTGGGAAGCCCGCCGCGGACGGGAGCGACAGTGTCGTCTGGGCGGCCGTCATCGCGCTCGAAAGGGTGGTGTTCGCACCTGGCCCGACCCGGCACGTGTACGAGCTCGCCGGAGTGAGGTCGAAGACGCTCGAGACGCTGCTGTCGCGGCTCGGGTAGTTGCTGTCGAACGTCGGAGGCGTGCCGGTGGAGGTCGTGCACGACTGCGACGGGCCGGGAATGGCGTTCTCGTACCACGTCGCGAAGTCGGCCTCGGGAGCCGCGATCACCGGCGTCGAGTGGTTGACGCCGATCGTCGAGCCGTCGGAGAGCTTGCTGAAGATGTTGTAGGCGTCCTGGTTCCCCGAGCACACGTGCCAGGAGCTGCTGACCTTCTGGTAGCGGCAGTTGGCGCCGACGTAGGTTTCGACGCGCGTGCTCATGCTCGTATTGGCGCCGACCCAGGCGTTGTTCTCGAGGTCGAGGTTCCCGCCGACGATCAGCTTCGTGGAGTTGATGCCGACGTTCTGCTGGATGCAGAGGTTGCCGGCGATGTACATCCAGGAGCCGCCGCTGACGTTGTTCGCCAGCGTCTGGTCGCAGGCGTTGCCCGTGCGCGTCGCGTAGATGTAGTTCCAGGACGGGTTGTTGAGCGGCTGGGTCAGGGTCGGGACGACGGAGACCTTCGCCGTCAGCGTTCGCTTCACGTAGCCCGACTTGCCGTTGCTGGTGTTGCGCGAGTAGCCGGTCGAGGTGACCGTCCAGACCGCGGCCGAGCGGTCGAGCGTGCCGCCCCAGGTGACGTAGCCCTCGCCACCCGGGCTGCACGTGGTGGCGAGGCTCGTCGAGCAGCTCGTCGTGCTCGGAAGAATGTCCGGGTCGAGGGAGTTGTTGGTCGGCAGGTTGAGCACCGCCATGGCGTTGTTGATGCCGGCCTCCGCGAACGAGAACGCGCTCTGCCGCGTCCTGGTCTGCGTGGCCTGTTGCGCGCTCGAGGTCGAGTACATGACCGCCGTCGTTCCGGCGATCGCAAGCACGGTCATGATCCCGATCGCCATGATCAGGACCATTCCTCGCTCACCCCCGACTCGCAGGCGTAGCCATCGCCGCATGCCCTGAGCATCGGCAATCACCGCAGGTTCGTCGTCCCTCGAACGGGTATCAGGAGCGCGTGCTGTTGCGCAGCACGAGGTCGTCCTGCAGCTCGTAGAGCTCGACCGTCTTCGCCGGCTTGACGTTCACGGGGAAGTCCACGTCCAGCTTCGCGAGCGACGCGGGTGACTGCGCCGTGTAGTTGAAGATGCAGAGCGCACCACTGCAGACGGTGGCCGTCGGCGTGGGAACCAGGTAGTCGGCCCACATCACGCCGCCGGTGCATGTCGTCCCGACGACGCGGTAGAGCGCGTAGCGGTTGGTGCCGTTGCTGCGCGTGCACCACGTGATCGAGCCACTGCCGGTCTTGCAGTAGCTCGGGAGCGTGATCGTCACCGAGGAGCTGACTCCGGTCGGGGTCGCGACGCTCGCGCAGTGCACCTCGCGGCGTATCTTGTCGAGCGCGAGGCGCGCAGTCGTCTGCGCCTGGAAGCGGTTGTTCATGTCGGTCTCGGAGTTCGAGGCGTGCACGAAGACCGTCGTCAGGCTGGTCATGACGACGCTCATGATCACCAGCACCGTGAGCATCTCGACCAGCGTGTAGCCCCGCTCGCCGCGGAGCCGCGGGAGGCGGCTCATCGCGATTCGCGGCGGACCTGTGCGAGCGCGGCCCGGGCGACGGCCTCGCTCTTGCCGCCGACGCTCCACTGGCGCTGGAGACGCTGGTCGACGCGGATCAGCGTCTGCAGTGCCTGCGCGCCGTGCCACCAGCCGAACGTCGCGCCGGTGACGATCCACGCGTGCTGGTAGAGCCAGTGCTGGACGTTGCTGCCCGTCCTCGGCTTGCCCGCGACCCAGGCCTCGAGCCGGAGGGCGCGCGCCGGCAGGGTGATCTCGTCGAGCGGCTCCTTCGGCGCGCCTTTCGGGATGAACGCAGGCGGGCGTGCCGTGGGCTTGCGAGCGTGGTGCTTGACGGCCTTCTTCGGCGCCGGCTGCTTCTTCGCAGCGGCCGGCTTCTTCGCCGCGGATGGCTTCTTCGCAGGGGAGGTCTTTTTCTTCTTCGCCGGCGTGGTCACGGCGGCCAGGCCGGCCAGGCGAATCGCGCTGCCGGCGTACGGCGCCGAGTCCTGAGGCGTGCCGAGCTGCTCGTACGGGCCGCGGACGAGGCGCAGCGTCACGGTCGGCGCGCCGGTGTCGACGACACGGGTGCCGGGAGCCGGGCTCTGCGTCAGCACGCGGTTCGACGAGTAGCCGCGCACCGAGCCTTTCACGTGCCATGCGAAGCCGGCGTCCTCGAGGATGCCCTTGGAGAAGACGTAGGCCTGACCGACGACTGACGGAACCACGAGCTCCTGCGGCTGCGCCGGCTGCGAGGACTCGGCCGAGGGCGAGGGCCCGACGATCGTCGAGTCGGCGGCGAAGGTAAACGCCGCGGTGCCGAGGATCCAGACCACGGCCACGATGACCGCGCGTGGCAAGAGAGACGCGAGCCGCATGCTCACCCCTTCGGCAGGCCCGGACGCCTTGCCATCCCCCTACCGGGTGAATCGGCCGGCCGCCACTTGACGAGGTCCTTGCGCTGCCGAGCCGGCGTTCGATGAACGGCTCACGAGTTGGCTACGGCGGCCTAGTGGATTGCCGAAATCCGGCCGTCGACGTCGCTCGCCAATGACTCAAGGCTGTTGCTGTTGTCGAAGGCGTAGGGCTCGCCCCAGGCGTCGAAGTCGGGGCTATCCCTCGAAACGGCGCAGCACGTTGGGGCCGATCCCGGCGGCGGCGAACGCCATCCGCATCGCCCGCGCGGGGCTCTCGCCGCTGGGGTCGGGTTCGGTGATGTGCTCGGCGTCCGAGGAGACGCCGTAACCAATCAGCTTCGCGTAGATCTCCGCCCCGCGCTTGCTCGCGTGCTCGAGCTCCTCGAGCACGAGGATCGCGCCCGCCTCGCCCATCACGAAACCGTCACGGTCGGTATCGAAGGGCCGGCTCGCGGCCGCACGGATCGTCATTCCGGCGCGAGAGCGCGCGCAGCGCGGCGAAGCCAGCGATCCCTGCGCGCGTGATCGCCGCGTCTGCACCGCTGCAGAGCATCACCTCGGCTCGCCCTAACCTGATTGCGTCCAGGCCCTCTCCGATCGGCATCTGCGAGGCCGCACAGGCGGTGCACTGGGAGCCAAGCGGGCCGCGCGTTCCGAGACATCCTCGAAATCGTGCAGGCCGCCCATTGCGCTCCCGATCGAGGCGCCGATCCGGTCGGCCTCCTTCCCGAGCTCGAGCCCGGCGTCCGCCTCGGCCTCGCGCGCGGCCGCGACGACCAGCTGCGCGAAGCGGCCCATCCGCCGCGCCTGCCTGTGCTCGATCCACCGGGTCGGGTCGAAGTCTTTCGCCTCGCAGGCGAACCGGACCGTGAACGCGCTTGGATCGAACGCCGTGATCGCGCCGGCGGCGGAGCGACCAGCGATCAGGCGCTCCCAGCTCGTGGCGACGTCGCTCCCAAGCGGCGTCACCGCGCCGAGCCCGGTGATCACCACTCTCCGGCGTCCGTTGGCGCCCATCGATCCTCCAGATCCGCAGTCTGCCGTCGACGAGGAGCACCTCGCGCGGGATGATCTGAAGCTACTAAGCACGACGAGGAGCTGGCTGCGCACTCTTGCGACCCTTGCGCCCTCAGGCCCGGAGACGCCCTCGGCTGGGGCACGCGAGACTCATGAGCGGCGGCCGCGCTCGCGCCGCCGCGTGACGGACGAGAATCGACCTGTGCAGGTAGCAGGCGATTCGGGATGGAAGCACCGTCCTGCGGGTGGCGGCCGCGCGCCGGCCGCGCGCGGACTCGTCGTCTCGGCGCTCTTCTTCTTCCCCCGCGGCGGCTCGGCGCAGGTCACGCGCGCGCTCGCTCGCGCACTGCCGGCCGCAGGCTGGCAGCTGAGGCTCGCCGCGGGCTCGCTCGGACAGCCAGGCGGGCCGACCCACGCGGCCAGCTTCTTCGCCGGGATCGACGTCCACGCGCTCGACTACTCGCCCGCGCTCGAGCTTGCGGAGCCACTGGCTGCGCCTGTTCCCTTCCAGCCCTCCTACGAGGATCGCCCGGATGCGCCCGATCGCATCTTTGCCGCCGTCGACGACGAGGCATACGAACGGCTCGTCGCTGCCTGGATCGAGCTGCTCGCGCGCGCCGGCACGGGCGCCGCAGACCTGCTCCATCTGCACCACTTGACGCCCGCGAACGAGGCCGCCACACGCGGCTTCCCCTCGCTGCCCGTGCTGGGCCAGCTGCACGGGACCGAGCTCGCCATGCTGCGCAGGATCGAGGCGGGAGCACCGCCGAGCTGGCGCCACGCTCGGGATTGGGAGCGGCGGCTGCGGGCCTGGGCGCGGCGTTGCGCAATCCTGGTCGTGCCACCCGGGGCGGAGGCGGACGCGGCCCGCCTGCTCGGCCTCGAGCCGGAGAAGCTGCGCGGCCTCCCGAGCGGCGTTGAGCTCGAGCGCTTCTCGCGGCGACCGCTCGCGGAAGAGGAGCGGCTCGCGTTCTGGCGCCGCTGGCTCGTCGAGCAGCCGCGCGGCTGGGATCAGAGCGGGCGGCCGGGGAGCATCGCCTACCGTGACCAGGAGCTCGCTCCCTTCCGGGCCGGCGGCCCGGTCTTCCTCTACGTCGGTCGCTACACGGCGGTCAAGCGCCTGCCGCTCCTGATCAGCGCCCACGCGCGTGCGGTCGCGCGGCTCGGCAGGCCTGCGCCGCTCGTGCTCGTCGGCGGCCATCCAGGCGAGTGGGAGGGGGAGCATCCACTCGCCACCGCACAGAGGATCGGAAACGAGCAGGTCTTCCTCGCCGGCTGGCGCCTGCACGAGCAGCTGCCGCAGGCGCTGAACGCGGCCGACGCGCTCGTCCTGCCCTCCGTCGCCGAGGCGTTCGGGCTTGTCCTCGTCGAGGCGATGGCCTGCGGCCTCCCGGTGATCGCCTGCCGGACGCCCGGCCCGGAGGCGATCGTGGCCGACGGACGGACGGGCTGGCTCATTCGGCCTGACGACGAGGAGGCGCTCGCCGACGCACTTCTCGTCGCCGCTCGGAGCGATGAGGAACGCCGGGCGCGTGGCCGACGCGCTCAGACGGAGAGCCGCCGATACGGCTGGGCGGAGGTCGCTCGTCGCTTCGCGTCTCCTGTACGAGGAGCTGCTTGCCTCCTCTCCCAGGGCGCAGGTTGCGCAAGGGCGGCGCGCTTGACCGGGCGGAGGGCTCACGCCCGTTCAAGTTGACGAGTCGCTCACCGATCTCGAAGCGTTTGCCGAGGGTTCTCGAATGCGACGGGAAGGCACTCCTTCTAGCTCTTCCGCCGAAGCCGCTCGTCGTGGAGCCGCTTGACGGCGTCGTAGAGCGCCGACAGCTGGTCGCCGCCACCATTCGGCACCTTCAGCGCGTAAAAGACGGCCTCGGCCCCGTCTCCGCCTAGCGTGATCGGGTCGTAGGTGTCCTCGATCAGCCGAAGCTCGATCGCGTCGGCGACGGCCCGAGCTCCTATGGCTCCTTCGGCGCCAGGCTCGTGCGCCGCCTTCACCCTCAGGGTCTCCGCCATGAGCGTCGCCGCTCGCTGGTCGAGCGGGCAGCGCTCGCCGGCGACCTCGAACACGACCTCCACTCGACCGAGCCTAGCTCCCCTAGTGGTGCTGTGATGCTGCAGGGCGCTAGTCCGCTGGAGCTCGAAGACAGCAGCTGCAAGAGTGAGCACTGCGCAGCCTGCGGGTTCCCCTGGGGCGCAAAGGTGAAGCTGGGAGCACGGAATCGGAGAAGCAGCGATGAGCCCGTTGATTCCGATGGTGGTCGAACAGACCGTGCACGGTGAGCGCACCTTCGACATGTGCTACTGCTTGCCGCCGGCGCGAAGGGCAAGCGGATGGCGCTCCCGAACGCGAAGATCCTCATCCACCAGCTCTGGGGCGGTTTCGAGGGGCAAGCGAGCGACATCGAGATCCAGGCCCGGGAGGCGATCGCGCTCAAGCGGCGCATGGAAGAGATCGTCGCCGAGCACACCGGACAAACGCTCGAGAGGGTCTCCAGGAACATGGAACGCGACTACTTCATGACCGCAGAGGAAGCGAAGGAGTACGGCCTCATCGACAAGGTGCTCGGGCGCCGCTTCGAGTCCGGTGCACGACCGGCTGCGTAGCTGTCCGCGTCGAGAACCGCACCGCCTGGCTTGGTCGAGCGGCCTCGGGCCGTGGGCCGTCAACAAGTCAGGGTCCCCCGGGGAGTGGGGCGCGAGATCCGCTCCCGGGCTAATCAGCCAGTTCGCGTGACTTGCTCGTCGATCCAGGCGTTCGCTTCCGCCGGCTCGACGCCGCGGGCCAGGGCAATCTCATTCGAGAGAAGCTGGCGTGCTTTCACGAAGAGATCCCTTTCGCCCGGAGAAAGCTGCGATTTCGCGCGCAGCGTCCACTCGCGATGCGCGCCGTCACGGATGATCTCTGCGAGCTCGATGGGATCGCCACCTGTCAGCTTCGCCTGTGAGTCCCTCCGGCGCTTGAGCCATGGATCCGTGTTGGCGGCGTGATCTGCGCCGAGCGTCTTCTGCACCCGGGACATGTCCGCCTCGCTGGCCAGCGGCCGCAGCAGCTCGTGTGCGCGCTCCATCGGCAGCTCCACCGAGAGCCCGCCCGCGAGCGCAAGCACGATGATCTCTTGCCGTTTGCCGAGGACGACTCTTCTCTCCCTGGCTGCCACATGTCCCGCCCCATGCGAGGCGTAGACGACCAGGTCCCCGACTGCCAGTCGCACCACGGCAGGGTAGCGGCCGCTTCGAACTGTCCGGAAGCACACCTCCGCAACGATCGTCCAGCCTTTCCTCACAGTGGCGGCGAGCGCGGCGCTGGCCGTCTACTTCAAAGGCGTGCTTTGGAAGAATCGAGGCGGAGACGGCCTCGGCGAATCCGGGATCGGCAAACCTCGCGCTCCAGTCCCGTTTCGTCGCTCTCATCCAATCGCCAGCGCTCTACCGAGCACGTCGGGGCTTGCTCAGTCCGTAGCCTGCGAGCTCTCTTCGCCGGCATCCAGAAGATCGAGATCGCGAGCGGTGAGACTCTGCTCCTCCCTCAGGCGCTCGGCCACTCCGGGACCCACGAGCGCCCCGGCCGCGATCCTTCCCAGCACGTCGTCGTACCACGCGAGCATCTCGCGCAGCTGCGGGCGGATGTCAGGCTTCGGGAGCTCAGGCGCGATCTGCTGGAGTTCTACGGACGCTTCCCGAAGCTGCCTTGACTTCGCGCTCGAGCGAGCGTTTCGTGGGAGACGTCTCAGACTCAGAGGGTGTAGACTCGTTTGGACTGGCCCTGCGGCCAGAACCCCGGCCGAAAGCCCGAAAGCCGCCAAACACGCGTTGACGGGCGAGGCGATGAGCCTAGGCGAACAGGATTCGACTTGCGGGGCCAGCACTTGTGCTGCTTGAGGAACAGTCGGCCCGCTCGCTCTAAGACTCGTAACACGTGAGCGACCGAGAGCCATCGAAACCTGGCCACGGCCCTTTCGCGGGTGTCATCCAAGCCGAGCGGCAGGACGGCTCGGGACCTGGCGAGCTCGGACCCCTGAGTCGTGGGGCCCGTACGGCGAGCCGAGGGCGGGCGCTGCTCGAGACCCAGGCCCGACTTACGCGTTCTCCATGTCCTCGATGCGGCCGGCGAGCAGGTGAAACGATCGCTGCGACGCAACGACCAGGCCCATGAGTAGATGATTCATCTCGTCCACCGGCGGTGCGACCCCAGACCCACTCGCAGCCTGCGCCTTCGCGTAAGCGGGGAGAGACTTCACCTCGCGCCGAAAGATCTCGTCGATTTCATCCCCTAGTGCCATTCGGCATCTCCTTGTTGGATTGCGGCGACATTTAGGTTTGGCGGAACCGCAGCGCGTGGCGCAGCCGGGGCATCTCGGACGCCTCCCTGAGATCCGGGTCGAACTCCCACTCCGCACACTCCGGGCAGTAGAACACGAGCTCCGGCGGCTCGTCATCGGTGCAGAACGCCGACCAACGCTCCTTGTCGAGCCCGACAACGAGCGGGCGTCGCACTTCCGCGCACTCAGGGATCAGAGCGACGCTCTCGGCGCTCACGCGGGCCGGAAGTCTAGTGGGCGTGCCGCGCCTTGACCTGCCTCTGCACGGTGGGATGATCGGAGCGTCGTGACGAGCGAACATGCCGGTGGGTTAATCGTGGTGTTGGTGATCGGCGCGGTGATCGGTCTTGTCTGGGCGACGCACGGCCTAATGGGCGTCTTGTGGGGCGTTGTCTCCATCGCAGCGATCTGGATCGTCTACTGGACCGTGTCGCATTTCGTGCTGAGGCCCTCCCGCCTGTGGTCGTGGCTGCACGGCGAGGGCTGGCGCGACAGAGACCACTAAGTGCGGGTACCTCTCTCGCGCGAGGGTGCATGAGCAAGTGTCACTTCCAGTGACCTGCCAGGCGGGCCAGAACCCCGGGCGAGAGCCCGAAGGCAACCAACGGCGCAACTGCGCGCGCAGGGATGAGCCTAGGCGAACAGAGTTCGACTCGCTGGGCCCGCACTCTTCCGGGCCTCGAGCGAAAACAGATTTCGAGGCGCGCTAGGGCTCGCGCCGCCCGCAGCAGGAGCCATAGCGCAAATCGAACGGCCCGTGCCTTCGCGACGCCTCGACGCCGCCGCTCACTCCTCCGCCCGTGCCCTCCTGCGGCTCGCGAACGGCCGGGTGATCCACGTCAGTCTCGACCTGCGCCGCGGCAGCAGCCGATCGCCGACCTTCTCGTTCAACACTCTCTGCGCGCGCCGCTCGGCGACGCCGGCACTCTCATAGCTTCCTGAGCCTGGACTCATCCGTTGCTCCTCTCGCGATCGAGGCAAGAGCACCCGGACGGGCACTCTCGGCACTCAGGCCCGGTCTGGCAGTCGGAGAGGAACTTTCGGAGCCTCGACGGCTTCCGCGCTAGGTCTATGCGCTCAGCCAGCATACAGCAGATTCGTGCGGAGAGTTACAAGAATCGTGTGGCCCGACCTACTCCGCGCGGCGCATTGCCCTGTACACCTTGTCCCAATGCGTTGAAACCTCCTCCAACGCGCGAGCGGTGGTCAGAGCGGCTGCCTCGAGCCGCTCGATGATCTTTTCGACTTCCGTCAGGCGCGTCTCGACGGCGCGGAGCTTGTTCCCAAGGGTGTCCAACTCCTGCGCGAGAACTTCGCTCTCGGTGCTCCCGGCAGACATCGCCGCGAGCGATCTTACCCCTAATTCACGAGCGGCCTCAAACTCCGCCCTTCAGCTAGCGCCGAGCCCGTCGTAGCTCCGAGCGTGATACGTTGCTTCGTGACTTCTGGCTCAGATTCCTCGCCCGCCAGGCGAGCGCAGTTCGACGTGTTCGGTTGTAGGTCGGCTCGGTCAGGAGCATGTACCACGTCGCCTTCAAGTCGGACGGCAAGTTCCGAGTCAGCGAAATCTGGGACTCGCGAGAGCAGTTCGACGCGTTCGGCGAGCGCCTAATGCCGGTGCTGAAGGACGTAGGCATCGAGCCGGGCAAGCCGGAGATGCTCGAGATCCACAACATCATCAGGCGCTAACCCGATCGTCCGACCGCAAGGGCCGGGCCGAGCGATCGCAGGCAGCAGAGTGTCCCGGTTTGCCTCGGAGCTGGTTCGGCCCTTGAGCGTTTCATCGCGCCCCGCTACCGGCACCCAGCGAGCTCGGGTTCACAGTTCCGTTTACATCAACGCTCGCGCTCCGCGCGTAGGCGGCGATTAGCAGGGATTTCGGGCCGGTTCCCCCTACCGGGTGAAGAGGACGACCGATCCATGCGATTCCTGCTCGGGGGTGGGGACGACCGCGAAGACGCGGGCGGCGCTCGGCGGGCCGGTGTCGCCGGGGCCGGCGTCCTGCCAGCGGAAGGCGGTGCCGGCGAAGCTCTGGAACCACGACTGCTCCTGTGGGTAGGAGGTCGCCGGATCGAGCTGCAGGTGGAGGTGCGGGCCGGTCGCGTGGCCGGTTTGGCCGACGAGGCCGACCTCGGTGCCGGCCGTGAGGGTCGCGCCGGCAGTGACGGCCGGGTCGAGGTACGACAGGTGGCAGTACGTCCAGGTCTGGCCGTCCGCGGTCGTCATCGTCAGCCCGATCCCGCAGCGGCCGTTCGGATACAGCCACGACCGCTCGACGGTCGCGTCCGCGAGCGCGTAGACGGGCGTCCCCTCCGGAGCCGCGATGTCGGCGGCCGGATAGTCGTGGTGGTGGTGCGAGACCGAGACGACGGAGGGGCCGCCGCCGACCGGGAAGACGTAGGTGCCGTCGTACGACGGCGCAGCCAGCAGCGAGCCCGCCGCCGGCGCGAAGGAGGCCGCGAGCGAGCGGTCCTTCGCGAGCGCGAGGTCGCGCTGCGCCTGCTCGAGGCGCGCGCGCAGGTCGGCCACTCGACTTTGCGCGAGCGAGCGGCGGA
Organism: uncultured Actinomycetes bacterium; assembly: GCA_963719275.1. GTDB lineage: Bacteria > Actinomycetota > Thermoleophilia > Gaiellales > Gaiellaceae > AC-32. The sequence continues at coordinate 360,575 of CAVRBT010000006.1, forward strand.
CGGAGAGCTGGGCGCTTCGGCGATCGAGCACCAGCCGCTCGGACAGCAGGCTCGTGGCCGCAGTGCGCCGGGTGAGGCGCTGCTCCGTGCGATCGAGTGCGCGCAGGCCGCGGAGGGCTCGAACGAGCTTCCGGTTGGCGCGCACCACCTTCTCACGCGTCTGGTCGAGCGAGACCTGCAGGCGGTCGAGGTCGAAGGTCGCGTCCACGCCGCCCGAGCCGAACAGCTGGGCGAGCTGGAGCACCTCGTCCACGTACCACTGCGCGTGGTTGTACGAGAAGACCGCGCGGGAGATGTCGGTCGCTCCGCCGCTTGCGGCGAGGTAGCGCGCCGCCGCGGCGATTCCGTCGTCGGGGCTCCACGGGTTCGCGATCCCGTCGCCGTCGGCGTCCACGCCCCAGCGCTCCCAGGTCGACGGCATGAACTGCATCCAGCCGATCGCGCCGGCGGAGCTCGGGCCCATGTTGCGGCCGAAGTTCGACTCGACCTTGTTGATCGCGGCCAGCACCTGCCACGGCACCTGGTAGACGGAGCCGTACCGCTGCCAGAGCCCGAGCAGCTGCGGGTAGCTGCGGGTCTCGGCGACCGCGGGTGGGGAGAGCAGCGCCGACGAGAAGCCGATCGCGCCGGGTGCATTCGGCACCTCCGCGCTCGGCAGGAACGGGGATGCGACCGGTGCGGAAACCGTCGGCACGACCTGAAACACGTCCGCGCTCGCCGTGCCGGCGAGCGCGAGCGCCGACAGCGCCACAGCTACGAGGAGCTTCATCCCTCTGGCGAAGCGGCGATTCGGAGGTTCGGCATCGGCTGCTGCGCGGGGTCCGCGGGCTCGGGCTCGGTCTCGGGCTCGGCCATCGCGGAGACGGGCCGGTCGGTCTCGACGCCGGCGGCCTTGCGCTTCAGCGCCTGGTCGAGCGCGACGAGGAAGTCGTGCCGGTTCGTCGAGGCGTTCGCGGCCACCTCGCGGTCGACTTCGCCCGCGACGACGAGCTCGATCAGCGCCTGCGCGAAGGTCTGCATGTCGAAGAACTGGCCTTCGGCGATCGCGTCCGAGATCTCCTCGGCCCTGCTCTCGCGAATGAGCTCGGAGATGCGTGAGTTGTTGATCATCACCTCGACCGCCGCCACCCGGCCGCCGTTCAGGCGGGGGAGCAGGCGTTGGCTGACGACGCCACGCAGGACTCCGGCCAGGATCGAACGGATCTGCTCCTGCTTCTCCGCGGGGAAGAACTCGATCATCCGGCCGATCGTCTCGGCCGCGTCGATCGTGTGCATCGTCGAGAACACGAGGTGTCCCGACTCGGCGGCCTTGAGCGCGGTCTCGGCGGTCTCGGCGTCGCGCAGCTCGCCGATGAGGATCACGTCGGGGTCCTGGCGCAGCACGCGCCGAATCGCCGCGAGGAACGATTCCGTGTCGAGACCGACCTCGCGCTGGTTGACGATGCAGCCGTGATCGGAATGCAGGATCTCGATCGGGTCCTCGATCGTCACTATGTGCTGGCGCCGCGTGCGGTTGATGTGGTCGATGACGGCCGCGAGCGTCGTCGTCTTGCCGGAGCCGGTCGCGCCCGTGACGAGCACGAGCCCGCGGTGCTCGTCGGCGACGCGGCGGACGCCTTTCGGTAGGCGCAGTTGCCCGAAGCTCGGCACCTCGTCCGGGATCACGCGGAAGGCGAACGAGATCGAGCCGCGCTGGCGGAAACCGTTGACGCGGAAGCGCGGCAGCCCGTGCGTGCTGTAGGCGATGTCGAGCTCGCCCGTCTCGTGGAAGTGCGAGAGCTTCGCCGGCGCGAGATCGGAAAGGGCGGCAAGCACGACCTGCAGGTCGCTCTCGTAGAGCGGTGCGTGGTCCGGGAGCAGCCCGAGCTCGCCGTCGCGGCGGAGCACGGGCGGCTGCCCGACCTTCAGGTGGATGTCGCTCGCGCCGAGTTCCACGGCGCGACCAAGGGCCGCATTCAGGTCCACGCAGTGCTGATCGGCAGCCGCAGCGTGCCCCTTGAGCAGTAGGTGGCCTAGCGGCCGAGCGCGTCGACCAGGCGTAGCGGCGCGCGGACGAGGCCCTTCGCGTCGCCCGGATGCGCGAGGTCGCCGCGCAGGAACGCCGAGGTGAAGCCCCACACGAGCGGCAGCCGGGCGACGCCGTAAACGAGGCGCGGGAACCGTTCGAGCGCGTACTTCGCCTTCCACGAGGCCGTGAGCGTGCGGCCCAGCGCCGCCTCCAGTCGCAGCGCGTATGCATCGAGCGTCGAGGCGCGCCCATCCAGCAGCTCCAGCACCGTCTCGGCCGCGAGCCGCGAGCTGACGAACGCCTCGTACATGCCGTCCCCTGAGAGTGGGTCGACCAGGCCGGCCGCGTCGCCCACGAGCAGCACGCGGCCGCGCGAGACCGGGTCGCGCAGCCCGCGCATCGGAAGCCGGTAGCCGCGCAGGGACTCGAGCCGCTCGGCCGGAAGGCCGTAGCCGGCGCAGGCGCGCTCGAGGTGCTCGCGCAGCCGCGGCCCCTCCGACTCCCAGCCGCCCACGCCGACGTTGACGTGGTCGCCCTTCGGGAACACCCACGCGTAGCCGCCGGGCACCGTCGCCAGCTCGACGACGGCGCGCCCTCGGTAGTCCTCGCGCGCGTGACCATGAGCAACGTTTCCCTCCAGCGCGACGCCGTGCTGCCGGCGCCCGGTCAGCCCGAGTGCCCGCGCCGCCAGCCCGTTCACCCCGTCGGCGCCGAGCACCACGCGCGCCGAGGCTGCCGACCCGTCGAACCGGACCACGGCGCCGTCGTCCTCCAGCTCGAGCGCCGTCGCGCGCGCTCCGTCGCGGAAGTCCGCCCCGGCGGCAGCGGCCTGCTCCGCGAGGTGGGCGTCCAGCCGGCTGCGCTGCGTCATCAGGATCAGCGGCTCCTCGGTGCGCCGCTCGAACTGTCGCGCGTAGCGGAAGCCGAGCTGGAACCGGTGCACCACATCCTCGACCACCGGCTCGACCGACACGGGCAGCTCGCGAACGGCGCGGTACGTCAACCCTCCCCCGCACGGCTTGTCGCGCGGGAAGCGCTCGCGGTCGAGCACTAGCACGCGCGCGCCCGCGCTCGAGAGCCGGAAGGCGGCGGTCGATCCCGCTGGGCCGGCGCCGACGACGATCGCGTCGAACCGTTCCACGCCGCTCATCGTATGCAGGTTAGGATCGCTCCGATGCCCCGTTACCTGGTCATACGAAAGTTCGAGGTCGACGAAGACGAGATGCCGGCTCTCGGCCGCCGCTCGCGGCAGGGCATCGAGAACCAGTTCACCACGATCACCTGGGAGCACAGCCACGTGACGGTCGACGACGACGGGCTCGTGCGGACGTTCTGCGTCTACGCCGCCCCGAACGAGAAGACCGTCCGCGACCACGCGGAGCACCTGGGCAGACACCAGGTCGAGTCGATCCACGAGATCGCGGGCGACGTCACGCCCGCGGACTTCCCCGGCTAAGAGGGCTCCGCGGAATAGCGCTCGTCGCCGGGGCGCGATGGTCGTTCCGAGGCAAGGACGCAGGGAGCGTTCGTACCTGGAAGGTACGGGCGCGACTGAGGACGCAGCATCGGGGCGAGCAGCGCGTTTCCGGCGGCTCAGTCGGTATTTCGCGGAGGCCTCTTACTCAGGCGCTCGTTTCCGTTTCGCCGCGGCCGAGCAGCCGCGCGTCGAGCACGTGGTAGTGCGCCTGCCGCGCGACCGCCAGCTTGCGGCGGATCTCCCGCCGCCGCAGGTCGTCGCCCTCCTCGACGAGCTCGAGCGCCTCGCGGTAGAGCGCAACCGCCTGCTCCTTCGCCCAGCCGCGCTCGGCCTGCTCGCCGGCTGCGAGGAAGTAGCGGATCGCGTGCCCGGGCTCGCCCGCGTCGCGCCAGTGACGGGCGAGGGCCGCCGTCGCCTCGCCGATCACGGAGGTCGCGTCCTCGAAGAAGCGCGCCACCTGCGCATGCCGCTCGCGCCGGCGCGCCCGCGGGAGCAGCTCGTACGCCGCGTCACGGATCAGCACGTGCGTGAACGAATACTGCCGGTCTCCCTCGAACGCCGACACGGTGTCGCGGCGGATCAGGTCGCGGCGCTCCAGCGCCCCGAGCAGCTCCGAGAGACCGTCCTCGGCGCACATGGCCTCGAGCGCACCGAGCCAGAACGTCTTTCCCACGACGGCCGCGTCGAGCAGCAACGTCCGCTCCGCCTGCGGCAGCGCGTCGAGCCGCGCGGCGAGGATGCCGCGGATCGAGTTGGGCAGCGCCGTCTCCGTGCCCGACTCGAGCATCGTCGCCGCGAGCTGCTCGATGAAGAGCGGGTTGCCTTCCGCGCCCGCGGCAACCGCCTCGGTCGCGCCCTCGGCGAGCAGGTGCCGCGCCAGCTCGCGCGACTCCTCGTCGCTGAGCGGCTCGAGCGGCAGCGCGGTGTAGGCCGGCAGGCCGCCGCCCCACGACGGCCGCGCGTCGAGCAGGTCGGGACGCGAGAGGGCGAGGAGCAGGATCGGCAGCTCGCGCAGGCGCCCGGCCAGGAGCTCGATCAGGTCGAGCAGGCTCGAGTCCGCCCAGTGGACGTCCTCGAAGACGAGCATCGTCGGGCGGTCGCGCGCGACGGCCTCGATGAACACCCGCACCGAGAAGAAGAGCGTCTCGCGGTCGGCGACCGAGCCCTCCGGGTCGAGGCCGAGCAGGATCGCGAGGTGGCCGCTGATCGCGTCGGCCTCGTCCGGCCCAACCAGCGTCGCGACCCGTTCGTGGAGCTTGCGCAGCGCGGTCTCACGCGAGTCCGTCTCGAAGATCCCGCAAAGCTGCTTGACCTGGATCGCGAACGCGAAGTAGGCGCTGCTCTCGCGGTAGGGAAGCGAGCGGCCGTGGATCGCGCGCCCGCCGAGGTCCTCGACGGCCTTTGCGAACTCCGTCGCGAGGCGGGTCTTGCCGACGCCGGCCTGGCCGATCACGGTGACGAGGTGCGGCCGCTGCTCGGCCGCGGTGCGCTCCCAGACTCCCCGCAGCACGTCGAGCTCGCGCGCCCGGCCGACGAGCGGCGCCCGTGCGCCGCGGCGTTCGCCGATCGGCGCCGAGGCCTCGAGGGCGAGCCACGCCTCGACCGGCGCGGCCTTGCCCTTCGCGATCACGGGCTCGACGGTCTCGTAGACGATCGCGTCGCGCGTCAGCCGGTGCGTCTCCACGCCGACGAGGATGCCGTTGGTCGGGGCCGCGCTCTGCAGCCGCGCGGCCGTGTTGACGACGTCGCCGGCCACCATAGCCTCGCCGTGCTCGGGCCGCGCGTCCAGCGTGACCAGCGCCTCGCCGGAGTTCACCGCAATGCGCAGCTGCAGGTCGAGCCCGGAGCTCGCGCTCAGCTCGTCGACGCTCTCCCTCACCGAGAGGGCCGCGCGGATCGCACGCTCCGCGTCGTCGCCGAAGGCGGTGGGCGCGCCGAAGACGCCCATCACCGCGTCGCCGACGAACTTCTCGACGGAACCGCCGAAGGACTCGATCTCGTTCCGGACACAGTCGTGGTAGGGGGCGAGGATCGCACGCACGTCCTCGGGGTCGAGCTGCTCGGAGCGCTCGGTGAAGCCGACGAGGTCGACGAAGATCACGCTGACGACGCGCCGCTCCTCGCGCGGCTTCGCCGCGGCCGTCAGCTCGCGGCCGCAGGCCAGGCAGAACCGGGCCACGTCCGGGTTCTCCTGGCCGCAGGCAGGACAACGGATCACAGACCAAGCGTAGTGCGGAGTTACGCGAAAGCGAAGGGGGCCGGGCAGGCGCCGATCTTCGGGATCGAGAAACGGGCGATAGTCCCGAACTGCGGCGCGGGCTTGCACGCCTGTGCCACGCCCGCGTCGCAGGCGACCGAGAGGAAGACGAATGCGTCCTCCACCGTGAAGCCGTGCTCGTCGACGAGCAGCCTCGCCGCCTCCTCGCAGACGAGCTTCAGCGCCTCGTCGAACTCGTCGGCCGTCGCGTGCGGAAGCCAGCGGTCGGCGAGCTCCGTGACCGGCCACGTCGCCTGCTTGCCCTTGCGCAGTTCGAAGCGGATGTCGACCTCACCGGCGATCTCGACGCCCGTGAAGCAGATCTCGCCGTCGCCCATCGAGGCGTGCATGTCGCCGACCGCGAACATCCCGCCGGGTTGCCGCACCGGGAAGAAGATCCGCGCGCCCTTGCCGTGCAGGTGGTCGTCGAGGTTGCCGCCATGCCGGCCGGCGAGGCCGTTCGAGAGCGTCTCGCCGTCCGTCGCGACGCCGACGACGCCGACCATCGGCCGCGCCGGGAACGAGACCCGGTCGTTCATCCGGATCTTCCCCTCGCGCACCTCGAACATCCGCGTCAGCGGCGCCTGGACCTGGTTGATCAGCTGCCCGAAGCCCGGGATCAGCGTCGCCACCCCCCACTCGATCGGGCGGACGTCGAGAATCTCCGCCACGAGCGAGTCACCCGGCTCCGCGCCACGCACTGCCACCGGTCCGGTGGCGCTGTTGATCCGCTCGAGGTCGATCTCGGTCACGAGGTCGTCCTCGCTGCGGATCTGGCCGGTGAAGCAGTCGTTCGTCTCGAAGGTGACGGTGTCGCCGGGATCGATCTCGAGCACAGGCTCGAGGTCGGGCCCGAACGACCAGATCACCTGGTCGCGCGAGAGCCGGTGCGCGACCGCGACCGCCATCAGGCCGGCTCCGAAGCGGCCGGGGCCACCACCGCCTCGTCCTCCGGCTCGCCGGTCTCCTGCGCCATGTGCGCGATCGACTCGAAGAGCACCTGCGGCAGACCGATCGAGTGCTCGCGCAGGTGGTCGAAACGACGAGGCTCGCCGGCAGTCGCGGCCTGCATCTGGTCCTCCTTCGTCGGGTCCCGCTTCGGGGCGAGTTTGCCACGGCTGACTCGAATGCGGCGCGGCTACAATGGCCGCCCCCGGGGGTGTGCCCGAGCGGCCAAAGGGAACGGGCTGTAAACCCGTCGGCTCAGCCTACGGAGGTTCGAATCCTCCCGCCCCCACTGGTCAGCGGGTAGCGCGCGGGAAAGCGCGGAGACGAAGTCAGTGGCACCCCCGATGCCCCTGCGCCCGCCCTGGGAGATCCTGTGGCACGCCTGAGGAAAGGAGATGGCGATGACGCAGTCTTCACGCGCACATGTCGGCGATCTCGTCGTCGTGCACGGGCATCGGCTCGGCGAGTCCAGTCGGACCGGTGAGATCCTCGAGGTCCTCGGAGTCCCCGAGCACGAGCACTACCGCGTGCAGTGGGACGACGGTCACGAGAGCGTCTTCATACCCGGCAGCGACGCCGTCATCCGGCACGTCGAGCAGTCCCACGACGAGCCGGTGCTCACCCACGACCCCTGAACTGGAGCGCCAGATGGCCACTCTGCAGACATACCCGACCCTGGAGACACTCCGCGTTGCCGAGGCGATGCACCCCGGCCTGATCTCGTGCTCGCCCGACACTCCGCTGCGGGCGGTAGCACGGATGATGGCGACCTACCGGGTGCACGCGATCCTCGTCACCGCCCATGGAGACGAGGAGCTTCCCGGCGGCGGTGTCTGGGGCGTCATCTCCGACACCGACCTGCTCCGCGCAGCCCAGAGCGGAGATCTCGACGAGCAGGCGTCGCGGGTGCTCGCCTCCGCACCGGTGCTGACGGTGACAACCGGCGAGGAGCTCGCCCACGCCGCCCGGCTGATGGCCGAGCACGAGATCTCGCACCTGGTCGTGGTCGAGCCGCACACCGCGCGGCCGATCGGCGTGCTCTCGACGCTCGACGTGGCGCGGGCGCTCGCCGGCTTCCCGGAGACACACCCGGTGCGATGAAGATCGAGGCAGTCATGACTCGCGACGTGGTGACCGTGCCGCCGGGAGCCTCGCTCAAGCACGCCGCGCAGCTGCTCGTCGAGCACGGCGTCTCCGGCCTGCCCGTCGTCGACGAACTGGGCCATGTCCTCGGCGTCGTCTCCGAGGCCGACATCCTCTTCAAGGAGGGCGGCGGGCTCGACGTGCCACGACCGCTCGCCTGGTTGGCCGGCTTCGACGTCGAAGTCAACCGGTCGAAGCTGGAGGCGCGCGTTGTCGGCGAGGCGATGACCTCACCGGCACTGACGATCGACGCGCACCGACCGGTCGGCTTCGCTGCGCACCTGATGAGCGAGAAGGGCGTCAACCGCCTGCCTGTGGTCAGGCACGGCGCGCTCGTCGGGATCGTGACCCGCGCCGACCTCGTCCGGGCCTTCGCACGCAGCGACGCCGAGATCGCGACGGAGATACGCGACGACGTGATCGCCGGCCGTCTGGGCCTGGAGATGAACAGCCTGGACGTCCGCGTAGACGAGGGCGTCGTGACACTCGGCGGCGAGCTCGACAACCCCGCCGATGGAAGCAGGCTCGTCTCGCTGGTCGGCGCAGTGCCCGGGGTCGTCGCAGTCGACCCGAAGCTGACCTATAAGCACGCCCACCCGGTAATCGAGCTGCCGAGACGAGGAGGTAGAGCATGACGCCGACGACCGAAGTTCACGAAGAGCTCGATCGGGCCGGGATCGATTTCGACCTCATCGAGCACCAGCACACCGAGACCGCGGGCGACGAGGCCAGAGCGATCGGCGTGTCCCCAGACGAGGTCGCGAAGACGATCGTGCTCGCCAGCCGCGAGCGCTTCGTGCGCGCGGTCGTCCCAGCCTCCGGCCGCCTCGACATGCCCAAGGTGCGGGAGCTGCTCTCTGACAAGCGGGCGCGGCTCGCAACGGAAGAGGAGCTCGTGTCCGCCTACCCGATGTACGAGCTCGGCGCGGTCCCCCCGTTCGGTGTCCCCGCTGGAGATCGGGTGCTGCTCGACCGGCGGCTCGTAAAGCTCGACTCCGTCGTGCTCGAAGCAGGCTCGCACAGCAAGTCAGTACGCCTGAAGACCACCGACGTGCTCAACTTGAGCGGTGCAGAGGTCGAGGACATCGCGAGCGAGGGCTGACCGCGAGACGCTCACACCCAGAAGGATCGCGTCGACCGGCTGCTCACCAGAGCCGGCGGGCTCACAGCGTGATCACGCGCCCAGGCACATCCGAGGACTCCGTCGCTCCGGGCGGAGGTGAGGAGCCTGTAGGTCGAGCGCTGCGGCGGCATCCGCGTACACATCCGCGCCTGGAAGGGAGTAACCCCCGTCGAACTCGACGGCCGCGTTGAGCTCCACGATCACGTAGCCGTCGTCGACCGGGAGGAGGTCGACGCCGACGAGATCGGCGCCGAGTGCGGCCGCGGCAGCCTCGGCTAGGGCGGACGCCTGCGCCGAGGGAACACAGGGCCGCCGCGAGCCCCCGAGAGAGATGTTGGTACGCCATTCGCCCGCGGCTGCGCAACGCTCGACGGCGCCGACGACCGCGCCACCAGCGACCAGGACACGCAGGTCGTAGCCGCGGGGGGCGATGAGCTCCTGCAGGAGCGCACCGTGGCGCCTGAACCATGAGCTCGTACTCACTTGCCGAAGACGCCACTGCAGCTCGGCGTCGGTGTCGCAGCGGAAGACGTCCGCGCCCCAGCTTCCGAACCGCGGCTTGACTACGACGGGGCCAACGAGCCGGGGCACGTCATGACCGGGTGCCAGATGCAGCGTCCACGGATGCGGTAGGCCTGCTCGCGTAAGCATCTGTGCCGTCCGGAGCTTGTCGTGCGCCCCCAGGAGCGTTGCAACAGGATTGAGGACGTGGATGCCGGCGCGTTCCAGGAGCAGCAGCTCGAGCAACCCCGGCTCGACTCCGTCGAGCGTCGGCAGGACGTCGAGTCGTGCCAACACGCTGTCCTCCGGGTGCAGAGCGGCTCGGAGGCGAAGGGGCGGGACGAGCGCGGCCTCGAGGCCGCGCTCGCGCCAGGCTTCTACGAGCGCGGCGCTGGTTTCGTTGGTGGCGTCAGCCGCAACCAGCATGCGCGGCTTCCGTCTCCTACGCTCGAGCCGGCCCGGTTCGCTCGCAGGCTCGAGCAGGAGCAGCGCCAGAAGGGCCGCCCGCGCGGCGATGCTCGAGACGCTCACGTGCTCGTCGGCGGCGTGGCCACCGTCGCCGACCGGGCCGAGCCCATCGAGCGTGGCGGTGTAGAGGCTGGTCGTGTTCGCATCCGAAGCTCCACCGACGAGCCCGGCGTTTTCGAGCTCCAGGCCGAGCTCGCGCCCGAGGCGCTGTGCCGTCGCGAGCAACCAGCGGTTGCGGGGCGTCGGTTCCATCGGCGGCCGGCCCATCCCGCCCGTGACCTCGAGTGAGCTCCCCTCGAGCGTGGGCTCTAATGCCTGAATCGCACGCTCGACCTCCGCCTCCGCCGCGGTCGTAGGCACGCGAACGCCGATGCTCGCGCTTGCCTCAGGCGCGACCACGTTCGGCAGTAGGCCGCCGTCGACGGTGCCGACGTTGACCGTGATGCCGCTTTTCGGATCGTTGAGCGCGAACAGCCGCGGCACCTGCTCGGAGAGCTCGAGGATGGCACTCACTCCCTCCTCGAAGCTCGTGCCCACGTGCGAGGCGCGGCCGCGAACGGTGAGCTCGAACCGCCCCGCCCCTTTGCGGGCGATCTTCAGCCGGCCGTGTGCGCCCTCGCCCGCTTCGAGCACGAAGGCGCGCTCGGCCCCGCGGGCGAGCGCCCGGATCACGCGCTCCGAGGAGGTACTCCCAATCTCCTCGTCGCTGTTCACGAGGACGACCGGCGTGACCGAGGTCGCGAGCCCGAGCTCATGCAGGGCGCGCAGCGCGAAGACGAGCTGCGCCAGGCCGGCCTTCATGTCGTGAGTGCCGGGGCCGAAGAGCGTGTCCCCGTCCCGCCGCACGGGCATCCGTTTCAGCGTCCCGAGCGGCCAGACGGTGTCCATGTGGCCGACGACGAGCTGGAACGGTGCGCCGCCTTGCCGCGACCGAGGCCGTCCGTAGAGGTGGTCGCCGGTTCCGAAGCCGCGAACGGGCCGAACTGCATAGTCGAGCGCAGCGAGCTCTGCGGCGAGGATCGAGAAGGGCGCCTGCTGGGCAGCCGGATCGGTCGAGGGCGACTCGGCGCGGACGAGCCGCTCCAGGAGCGCGACGATCTCCGGCTCGCGCTCTTCGAGCCAGGCAAGCACCCTCCGGGCTCGGTCGCGCTGCATCGCTACCTCCGGAAGTCGACCGGGAACGGGAACGCGTGTGTCTCGCGCACCTCCGCGAGGCGGCCCGGTGCGAGGTACACGACCGGACGAAGCTCGTGGAGGAGATCCGCGTCGTCGACGTCGTAACCGCGGAGAGCCGCGCGTGAAGCCGAGGCTGCGACGACGCGTCCGACGATCAGGCTGTTCTCGCCGAAGCCGTCGACCACGCGGTCGAGCGCACACTCGAGGTAAAGCGCGCAGCCCTCGACGAGCACGCCGTCGACTTCGCGGGCCGGGAAGACCGGGACGGCCGCGAGCGTCGGCTTCGAGCGATCGGCGAGCCGCGCGCCCGCGGCCATGGAGGCGTGCAGGATCCGGTCGCTGCCAGGAAAGCTGACGGTGAACTCCGGATGGGCCTCCAGGTTCCGGTACGTCGCGTGGGACGGGCTGCAGACGAAGCCGAAGTAGTTCTCCCACCCGATCGGCATCGCGAGATGCTTCGGCGCCACGTCGTGGTGACCGCCCTCCTTCGTAGCTACGAGGACGAGTGGGGCGACCGTGAAGAACCGCTCCCAGATCGGCGTCTCCGTCGAGATCTGCACCAGGCCTTCCTGGTCGGGGGAAAGCGGCTTCGTCTTCACGGCGTCACAACCTCATCGTCCATCCCGCTTGAGCCAGGTTCATCGGCCCGCTCGCTGATACGGGCTTCGGCGAACTACGCAGCTTTCTGGGGCCCACCGGTGGGCGAATCACGGCCGCGGGGCACGAGTCCCCGCCGCCGTGATCTCACTCACGCCTTCCCGATCGGGACCCTGCGTGACTTCGCTGTCTTCACCTTCGGTGCACGGACCTCGATGAGGCCCTTGTCGAACCGGGCCTTCAGGCGTTCCGGATCCGCTGTTTCCGGCAACGGGAAGCGCCGCTCGAACTCGCGCTCGAGCCGCTCGTGGAAGCGGAACAACTTCTCACTCTCGTCCTTCGTCTCGCTGCGCGCTCCCTTGATCGTGAGCGTGTGATCCGAGACCTCCACGCTGAGCTCCTTCTCAGCGAAGCCGGGCGCCTCGAGCTCGACGACGAAGTCGTCGTCGGTCTCGTAGACGTCCGCGGCCGGCAGCGGGCCGGGGATGAAGCCGACGGTGTTGAACAGGCTTCGCATCCTGCGCTCCATCAGCTCGAGCTCGTGCAGTGGCGTCCACTTGTCAAGCGTGGTCATAGGCAGGTCACCCCCTTTCGGCTTTTCGATCCCCCGCCGGTACCCGCCGCGGATCGGGATGTCGCCGCTATCAGCTGCGGAGAACTACTGACTCCTCTCCCGGTCGCGCCTGAGCCCTCCAGCGCCCGCGCGGGGGATCAGGTTTGTGAAAGCCCGGCTTGCACACCTTCACAAGAGGCGATCCCCACGGCGAAAGGAGGTATCGCGATGCAGCCCATCGTTCTTGCAACTGATGGCTCTCCGTCTGCGGAAGAGGCCACGGCGGTCGCGATCGAGCTGGCTCGCGACACGGGTGCAAAGCTGTGCATCGCCGCAGCCTGGGAGGGGCCGCTGACGGTGTATCCGTACGCCTCGGAAGTGGCCATGCCCGAGGTTGAGAAGGTCGAAAGGCAGCGAGCAACGGAGGCGGCGCGCATCGCCGTCGCGCGCGCGAAGGAGGCCGGCGTCGAGGCAGAGTCGTTCGTCCGCGAAGGCGATCCCGTTGACATCGTCTCGGAAACCGCCGCCAACACCGGCGCGTCGCTGATCGTCGTCGGCTCGCACGGCTGGGGTCCACTCCGCCGACTCGTCTTCGGCAGCGTCTCCACCACGTTGCTCCACGAAGCGCCGTGCCCGGTACTCGTCGCGCGGCACGACGCGTCGAAAGCGGGGGCATCCGCGGCCGTCAACGAAGAGGCCCTTGGCTAGCCCGAAGGATTCGTTGTCGAGATCGTCGTCTCTGACCTGCCAGTGATGAGGGCAGAGGCGATCGGCGCGCCTGCCGACTACGCTCGCGTGCGGAAGCCGGAGCGGACCTGGAGGAGCTGCGACCGGAGATCATCGGCGGGCAGCTCGAAATTGATGAGCGGGCTCCCAACTTCATCCGTTAGAAGCCGGGAGCAGACAGCGGCGCACACGGGATCGAGCACGAGCTGCGGGTCGACCAGCTCCTTCGCAAGGGCAGCGAGGTCATCGGCGTTGGCCGCGACCCGCGGATTCTCGCCAAGCTCCAGGCGGAAGCGAATCGCCCGATTGAGCGAGCGCCGGTTGGCCATGCTGGCCTGCTGCTCTGCACGCACGCGCACCTCCGGAATCGCGTAGGCGTCGGGCTCGACGAGAAGTCGATCGAGCAGATCCCAGCGCCGCCAGCCGGCGAGTACGGCGCGGAAGGCAAGAAGCGCTCCGCCGAGGAAGAGCGGAAACGCAAAGGCCGGACGGAGAGAAGAGGCTGCGACCGCAAGGGCGAAGGCGGCGACCGCAACTGCGAAATCCTCCCACTCCTCCCGGCGGAGATCGTGCAAGCGGCGACCTGCATCTTCGACTGCTCGAGCAACCATCGACCTAAGCGTCCAAGGCATTGCGGCGCCGCGAATCCGCGGACGCGCGTAAAAGCGCAGCGGAATTCCCGCAGCCGTCGAACACCGGACCTGCGGCACGGGCTAGCGGCATAGCGCGTCGCCTGACCGAGTGTGCGGTCCGCCTCGCCTCAGCCCGTCAAGTGCGTGCGCAAACGGAGGTTCGGATCCTCCCGCCGCCACTCTCTCTTTGGGCCATCGCAGTCCCGGGGGATGAGACACTGGCCCGGTGATCGCTTCGCCGCTGGATTCGATCCAGGTCGACGAGGTGCTCGAGCACATCAACGTGCCGAGCTACCACATCGACGCCTCGGGTGTGATCCGCTGGCTGAACCGAGCCGCCAAGAACATCGTCGGCGACGTCCGCGGGCGCCAGTTCACCTCCGTCGTCGCACCCGAGGCGACGTTGCGCGCGAGGGAGCTGTTCGCGCAGAAAATCGTGGGCGGGACCGAGGTCACCGACGCCGCCGTGGTCGTGCTCGGCGCGGACGGCAGCCGCGTTGCCGCCGAGATCAGCTCGGTGCCCATCTACAAAGGCGACCACGTGGTCGGCGTCTTCGGTCAGGTGTCGGGCCTGATCGAGGAGCCGCACGAGCACCCCGACCTCCAACTCACGCCTCGGCAGGCGGAAGTGCTCGCGCTGCTGGAACGTGGCCGCACGACGAGGGAGATCGCCGACGAGCTGCACGTGAGCCCCGAGACGGTTCGCAACCACATCAAGCGGCTGCTGCGTGCGGTCGGGGCTCACTCCCGCCTCGAGGCCGTCGCGATTGCGCACAGCTCCTTCTGATCCCGATGCGAACGACCGTCCTCCAGGTGGCGCTCGGCGCGCTCGTCGCACTCGCTGTAGTACCCGCGGCCGCGGCGACGGTTTCCCAAGAGTCCGCCCTCGCGGAACGCTACGCACCGGTCGTGCGGCTCGTCGCCGACACCGGCAGCTGCGAGCCCGACAAGCCGTACCAGCCGATCGACGTGAACGTGCTCTTCGGCGAGCCCACCGTCGCGCTGACCGGGCCCTGGAGCAGCGACGTCGTGAAGATCGCGCCGGAGGCGAAGGATCTCGGCCAGCGGCTCTTCGGCTACCACCTCGACTTCCCTGGCAACGCGCTCCAGCCCGGCTGCGACTACCTCGACTGGGAAAGCCGGCTGACCGAGGGGAAAACGCCGACCGTCTACGCGCACGTCGCGACGGACTCCGAGCACCCGGGCAAGCTCGCGCTGCAGTACTGGCTCTTCTATGTCTTCAACGACTGGAACAACCTGCACGAGGGCGACTGGGAGATGATCCAGCTCGTCTTCGACGCGCCCACCGCCGAGGAGGCGCTCGGGACCGAACCGGTCGCGGTCGGCTACAGCCAGCACGAGGGCGCCGAGCAGGCCGGCTGGGGCGACGACAAGCTGGAGCTCGTGGGCGGCACGCATCCGGTCGTGCACCCGGCGGACGGGTCCCACGCGAATTTCTACGGCGAGGCGCTCTACCTCGGCAGCTCGGCGTCGGAGGGAGTCGGCTGCGACGACACGCGCGGGCCGACCTTCGACGTCCGGCCGGCGGTGCAGACGATCCCGAGCGCCCAGTCCGAGGCGGTGCGCGAGTTCCCCTGGATCGACTTCCCCGGCCGCTGGGGCGAACAACGGCCTTCGTTCTTCAACGGCCCGACCGGCCCGAATGTGAAAGACCAGTGGACGCACCCGATCGAGTGGTCGCAGGACTGGCGCGACCGCAGCTACGCCGTTCCCGGGACCACGCTCTTCGGGCCGTCCGCGACGGGGTTCTTCTGCGGGGCGGTCGCGCAGGGCTCGACCGCGCTCGTACGGCTGGTCGACCACCCGGTGGGCTTCGGGGTGGTGGTGGCCGCACTTGCCCTGATCGTCCTGATCCTGCTCTCGCGCGCGACGTGGCGGCCGAGCGCACCGCTTCGCCTCGCGCATCGACGCGCCTGGGGCCAGATCCTCGCGGCCGCTGCTCGGATGTACACCAAACGGATCCCGCTCTTCCTGGGCATGGGCGTGCTGTTGGTGCCGATCTCGCTGCTCACCACCCTGCTCCAAGCGCTCGTCCTCCACGCGACGAGCATCTTCGGGATCCAGAGCGGCGGTGAGAGCGGCGGGCTGGCCGCGTTCGTCGCGCTCACGATCGGCACCGCGTTGACGCTGCTCGGGCTCGGCCTCGTGCAGGCCGCGACGGCGCGCGCGCTCGTCGAGCTCGACCAAGGCGCGGACGTGAGCGTTCTCGACGCGTACCGGCTCGCGTTCGACACCGTCGTACCGCTGTTCGGGGCGCTGCTGCTCGCCGTGCTGGCGGTGTCGCTGCTGGCCTCGACGTTCTTCCTGGTCCCGATCGCCGTCTGGCTCGCCGGGCGGTGGGCGCTGGCCGTCCCTGCGGTCGAGCTCGAGGAGGCACGGGCGCTCGGTGCGCTGCGTCGGAGCGGCGAGCTCGTGCGAGGGCGCTGGCTCAAGGTCGCTTCGCTGATCGTGGCCGGGGGAGCGGTCGTGCTCGTCGTCGGGCCGCTGCTCGGGGCGCTGCTGATCCTCCTCACCGACGCGCCGTTCTGGCTCGTCAACATCGTGGCCGGAGTCGTCTACGCGGTGGCGATGCCGTTCGTCGCGCTCACAACCGCCTACGTCTACTTCGACGCGCGCGTCCGGGTGGAACTCGAGGGCGAGCACCATCCCGACGAGCTGCCCGCCGAGATCGGGCTCACCGCCTGACCGCATGGCCGAGCCCGACCGACCCGACCGGCGCGAAGAAACACCGCTCGAGATCGACACTGCGCCGCCCGCCGTCGGACGGCTCGCGATCTGGCTCGAGCGGACGCGAGTCGCGCGCGGACGGATCGAGGAAGCCCGCGGCCGGCACTCGTCGCTCGACCTCGGCTTCAACGTCGTCGAGCAC
>CAVRBT010000007.1:0-212225 GCA_963719275.1 uncultured Actinomycetes bacterium
GGCCGCACGGCAAGCCGCCGGGTGGCTACGACGGCGTTGTTAACAACGCCCAAGCATCCAGGCCGGAAGATGCTGCGGCCGAACAAGGACGCCGCCGCGATCATCCGAACCTTCGGACTCGCCGTCGAGGGCGAGCCGCTGAACGCGATCAGGCGCTACCTCGAAGCCGAGACGGGCTGGAAGGTCAGCCGGCAGGGCCTCCACAAGCTGCTCACGAACATCGTCTACACCGGCAAGGTCAAGTGCGCCGGAGAGGTCTTCGACGGCCGCCACGAACCGCTCGTCGACGACTTCAAGTTCGAGCGCGTCAAGCGCCGCCTGGACGAGGCCAAGACGGGGCCGAAGAAGCGCCGGCCAAGGAAGTACACCCTCGCGGGGCTCGCGCGCTGCGAAACGTGCGGCTGAAGCTCTCCAGTACCGCTCGCACCAGAAAGGCCGCTACCACTACCTCTACTGCCAGAACGAGAGCTGCGAGCGGCGGGCCGCGTACCTCAACGCGAGGCGACTGAAGAAGGCAACGTCGTCGTCTACCTCGGCGCCATCGCACGCAACCTGCACGACCACCTGCGGAACGACGAGGCCTTCGGCATCACTGAGAAGGCGACGGGAGACGCCGACGAAGCGAAGCGGGAGCTGGACGAGGCTCAGACCGCGTTGCAGAGTCTCGCGCCTCTCGATCCTCGACCGGACGATCGAGAGGGGAGACGAGCTCTACCAGAACGCGCTCGCCCGCAGGAACGTCGCCGAGGACAGCCTCCGGCAGATCGCCACCGCCGGCCGCTCGTACCGCGACCAGCTCCTACGCTTCGTGGAGGACGTCGAGAGCTTCGCGCTGCGCGCCAGCCTCACCAACGACGAGCTCTTCGCGCGCCTCTTGCCGGACGGAGCCAGCACCGACCTGATCCCGGAGCGCTTCGTCTGGCGCTTCGTCTGCGCCTGGGACGAGGTGAGCCTCGACGAGCGCCACGCGCTGCTCGAGCGCCACCTGGCCTCCGTCGAAGCCGACGAACACAGCTTCGGCCTCAGCTTCGCCGTCGCCTTCCCGGAAACGCTCTACTTCTCCACGCTCACCGAGGAGACCGTTCCCGTTGATGCACCCAGGCGGACACGCCTTTCACGATGAAGAGCCGCTCGCCGGGCCGCACGAGCCCGAGCCGCCGCGCCTGCCGCGTGAGCGCCTCGCCGGTGCTCGCCTCCGCGAGCCGGTGCTGGAGCTCGTGCCGGTCGGCCTTCAGCGCCCTCACCTCGGCCGCGCGCCGCGCCAGGTCGTGCTTGGTCTGCACGTAGCTCCGCAACGGGCGCGCGTAGAGCAGCCCGACGAGCACGATCGCGCCGACGGCAATCCAGCGCATCAGTGAGCGCGAACGGTTGCGTGAGCTGACGGCCATCGCGGCGCGCTTTCGCCGCCGACGCCACCAATCCCTTCTACACGCTGTCGACCTTGATCAGGTCGGTCGTGCCCGGGAGGTTCACCGTCGTGCCAGCCGTCACGACGACGCGGCCGCCCTCGTCGACGAGGCCCGACGTGCGCGCCGCCTCGAGCGACCGGCGCAGGAGCTCGTCGAAGTTCTCCGCCTCCGAGATCAAAAGCGGCGTCACGCCCCACTCGATCGCCATCTGGCGCAGGGCGTAGTCGTGGTGGGTGAGCGCGATAATCGGGCGGCGGGGTCGCAGCCGCGCAACGGCGGACGCGGTACGTCCGCTGTAGGTCGGGACGAGGATCGCCCTGGCGCGCAGCGCCTCGGCGAGGTCACAGGCCGCGTTCGACATCGCCTGCCCGACCGTGGGCTCGTCGCCGACCTCCGGCAGCTGGTGCCGGTAGCCGAGGCTCGGCTCGACCGCGCGCGCGATGCGGTCCATGTAGGCGACCGACTCCACCGGGTACTCGCCCACCGCGGTCTCGCCCGAGAGCATCATCGCGGAGCTCCCGTCCAACACGGCATTGGCGACGTCGCTCGCCTCCGCCCGCGTGGGCTCGGCCTGGTGCACCATCGACTCCAGCATCTGCGTCGCGGTGATGACGGGCTTCCCACGCTCCAGCGCCGCGATGATGATCCGCTTCTGCAGCAGCGGTACGAGCGCCGGTCCGATCTCGACCCCGAGGTCGCCGCGGGCGACCATCACCGCGTGCGTCTCCTCGAGGATCTCATCGAGGGCGTCCACCGCCTCGGCCTTCTCGATCTTCGCGATCACGTGCGCATGCGACCCGGCCTGCTCGAGCAGTGCGCACAAGTCACGCACGTCGGCCGCCGAGCGCACGAACGAGAGCGCGACGAAGTCCACGCTCAGCTCAAGCGCAAGCTCGAGGTCGTCCATGTCCTTGCGCGTCAGGGACGGAATCGGGATCGGGACGCCCGGCAGGTTCACGCCCTTGTGCGAAGAGACGAGGCCGCCTTCGATCACCGCGCAGGTGGCGCGTCCGGCCTCGACCGTCTCGACGTGCAGGCGCACGAGTCCGTCGTCGATCAGCACCTCGTGGCCCGGCTGCAGCACCTCGCTGATCACCGATGGGCTGACGGGCAGCTCGCCGTTCATCGTCGCCTCGGCGGCGGCGACGACCACGTGCTCGCCGCGCCGGAGCGAGACGGGCTCCTCGAGATCGCCGATCCGCAGCTTCGGGCCCTGGAGGTCGGCGATGAGCGCGATCGGCCTCCCGAGCTCCCTCTCGGTGTCGCGGACGAGGCGCGCCCACTCGCGATGCTGGTCGTGCGTTCCGTGCGAGAGGTTGAGGCGGGTGCCGTCGACGCCGGCGCGGACGAGTTGCTTGAGCTTCTCGGGCGTCGAGCTCGCCGGCCCGATGGTGGCCACGATCTTCGTACGACGCGTGGCGTCGGTCACGAGGCCACGATAGCTCGCGACGACGCTGCCGACTACGCCACACGGGCACAATCCACCGGTGAAGCTGGGCGAGGCATGGGACCGGAACGCGGCGGCGTGGATCCGCTGGGCGCGCGAGCCTGGGCACGACAGCTACTGGCGCTTCCACCGCGACGCGTTCCTCTTACTCGTCCCGTCGCCCGGCCGGTTGACGCTCGACGTCGGCTGCGGCGAGGGCCGCGTCTCACGGGACCTCGCGTCGCTGGGTCACCGCGTCGTCGGGGTCGACGTCTCTGAGCCGATGGTGGCCGCCGCGCGTGAGGCCGACCCCGGGGGCGAGTACCTCGTGGCAGATGCCCGCTCGCTGCCTTTCGCGGACGGCTATGCCGACCTTGCAGTCGCCTTCATGTCGCTGATGGACGTCGACGACATGGCCGGGGCGGTGGGCGAGCTCACGCGCGTGCTCGAGCCCGGCGGCCGTGCAGTCGTCGCCGTCGTGCACCCGCTCAACTCGGCGCACCGGATCGACCGCGCGCGGCCCGAGAGCGGCCTCGCGCTCGTCCACGACTACTTCGACCGGCGTCGGTACAGCGACGAGATCGAGCGTGACGGCCTGCGGATGACCTTCAATAGCCGGCACTGGACGCTGGAGGACTACGCCGACGCGCTCACGGGCGCCGGCCTCGTCTTGGACGCCGTGCGCGAGGTCCGCGATCCGAAGCACGTGCGCTGGTCGCGGTACCCGCTCTTCCTCCACCTGCGCGGGATCCGAACCTAGGCCGCTCGGCTCCGCAGCTCCTCCTCGCTGGGCCCCGGAGCGCCTACCCCGGGGTCAGGTCTTGCATTGCCACAAAACGCGTCACAACTCGTGTCGACGCTTCCACCGTGGACGAATCGGACCGCCTATGTCACACGGTTCCAGCGCGCCCGGCGCGTCGACGTTGCAGTGCAAGACCTGACCCCGGTTTTGGGCCTAGCGCCTGAAGCGGGGGAAGGCGTCCCAACCGGGATACCAGGCGCGGTCGCCGAGCTCTTCCTCTATGCGCAGCAGCTGGTTGTACTTCGCGACGCGGTCGCTGCGCGACGGCGCCCCGGTCTTGATCTGTCCGCAGTTCGTCGCGACCGCGAGGTCGGCGATCGTCGTGTCCTCTGTCTCGCCCGAGCGGTGCGACATCACGCACGCGTAGCCCGCCTCGCGGGCGAGTGTCATCGTGTCCAGCGTCTCGGTCAGCGTCCCGATCTGGTTGACCTTGATCAGGATCGAGTTGCCGACCGTCTCCTCGATTCCGCGGCGCAGCCGTTCCGGGTTCGTGACGAAGATGTCGTCGCCGACGAGCTGGGCGCGCTCACCCAGTCGCTCCGTGAGCGCGCGCCACGTCTCCCAGTCGTCCTCGGCGAGCGGGTCCTCCAGCGAGACGACCGGGAACCGCGAGGCGAGGTCGTCCCAGAACGCGACCATCCCGTCGCCGTCCTTGTCGCGGCCCTCGAAGCGGTAGTGCCCGTCCTCGTAGAACTCGCTCGCGGCGGGATCGAGCGCGATCGCCACGCGGTCGCGGTGGCCGGCGCGCCCGGCGGCCTCGAGCACGGCCTCGATCGCCTCGTCGCTGGAGCCGAGGTCCGGCGCGAAGCCGCCCTCGTCTCCGACTGCCGTTGCGAGCCCGCGCTCGTGTAGGAGCGCGCGCAGCGCGTGGAAGACCTCCGCCCCGACCTGCAGCGCCTCGGCGAAGCTCGCCGCACCCGCGGGAACGACCATGAACTCCTGGAGGTCGATCGAGTTCTGTGCGTGGGCGCCGCCGTTGATGACGTTCAGCATCGGCACCGGCAGCGTCCGCGCCTCCTCGCCTCCAAGGCGGCGGTAGAGCGAGACGCCGGCCTCCGCGGCCGCCGCCTTCGCCACGGCGAGTGAGACGCCCAGGATCGCGTTCGCACCGAGCCGCCCCTTGTTCGGTGTGC
Source organism: uncultured Actinomycetes bacterium (assembly GCA_963719275.1). GTDB lineage: Bacteria > Actinomycetota > Thermoleophilia > Gaiellales > Gaiellaceae > AC-32. The sequence goes on from CAVRBT010000007.1 coordinate 4,771, forward strand.
CGTCGAGCTCGATCAGCCGCTCGTCGAGCGCGCGCTGATCGCCCGCGTCGATTCCGCGCACGGCCGCCGCGATCTCGCCGTTCACGTTCTCGACCGCGCGCGTCACGCCCTTGCCACCCCACGTCTCGCCGCCGTCGCGCAGCTCGAGCGCCTCGTGCACGCCGGTTGACGCGCCGGACGGCACGGCCGCCCGGCCCGCTGCACCCGACTCGAGCGCGACCTCGACCTCGACGGTCGGGTTCCCGCGGGAGTCGAGTACCTGCCTCGCGTGCACACGCACGATCGCACTCATACACCTGCCTCCTTCGCCCGGTCGAAGTAGCGGTCCTGCTCGTCGAGCCCGAGCTCGGTCCAGCGCTTGCCCTCGTCTTCCGCCAGCCGCTCCGCGCGCTCGACTCGCGAGACGAAGCGGTCGCTCATGGCGCGCAGCGCGAGCTCGGGGTCGACGTTCAGCCGACGCGCGACGTTCACTGCAGCGAACAGCACGTCCCCGAGCTCCTCGAAGGCGTGCCGATCCGGCTCGGTCTCCGGCGCAGGCTCGCCGCCGGCCTCGTCGATCGCCTCTTTCAGCTCCCGCACCTCGTCGTCGAGGTCTGCCAGCGCGCCATCCACATCCGCGTATTCGAAGCCCACCGCGCGGGCGCGGCGCTGCACCTTCTGCGCGTAGAGCAGCGAGGGCAGCGCGCCGGCGACGTGATGGAAGACGCCCTCGCGCTCCTCCTGCTCGCGCTTGATCCGCTCCCAGTTCTCGCGCACGCGGCCGGCCGTGCGCGCCTCCGCCTCGCCGAAGACGTGCGGGTGCCGGCGCACGAGCTTCTCGTGCACGGAGCGCGCGACGGTCTCGAGGTCGCCCGCCCCCTCCTCCTGCAGCAGGAGCGAGAGGAAGTAGACCTGGAAGAGCAGGTCGCCGAGCTCGTCGAGCAGCTTCGCGCTGTCGTCCGCGATCGCCGCGTCAGCGACCTCGTAGGCCTCCTCCACGGTGTGCGGGACGATCGTCCGCGCCGTCTGCTCGCGGTCCCAGGGGCAGTCCCGGCGGAGCCGCTCGGTCAGCTGCTGCAGCTCGAGCAGCGCCTCGCCGAGTGCCACGAGGTCAACCGGTCGTCGTCGCGGCGCCGGTCGTGCTCGCCGGCTGCTTGCACGGGTCCTGGCCCGGCGGCGGCGCGTAGCCCTGCGCGTACCCGATCTTCTTGCAGTACGACTTCTTGATGCCGGCCAGCCACTTGTCCATCTCCTTCTGCTTGTCCTGCGAGAGGAGCTGCTGGCGGATGGCCTCCTTCACCTGCGCGTAGGGCGTCGGCTTCGCGGGCGTGCCGGCCTTGACCGGCCCGAGCGCCTCGATGATGTGCCAGCCGAACTGCGAGTGCACCGGCTTCGAGATCTGGTTGGCCTTGATCGCAAAGGCGACCTTCTCGAACTCGGGCACGAGACGGCCCTTGACCGCGGTGCCCGGCGGCAGCTTGCCGCCGTTCGCGGCCGACGAGGTATCGGTCGAGTACTTCTTCGCGAGTTGCGCGAACTTGTCCGGGTTCTGCTGCAGCTGCGCGTAGAGCGCATCGGCCTTTGCCTTCGACTTGACGAGGATGTGCCGGACATCGCGGCTCTCGGGCTGCGCGGGCGTCTCGTACTGCTTCTTGTTCTTGTCGTAGTAGGCCCTGACGTCCTCGTCGTTGACCTTGACGTCGTTGGTGACCTTCTCGAAGACCTTCTCGCGGATCAGCTGCAGCTTGATCCCGGAGCGCACTTCCTTGTCGCTGAAGCCCTGCTGTTTCAGCGCCTGCTGGTAGCGCTTGTCCATCTGCTCCTGCGTCGCCTTCTTCTGGCCCGCCGGGTTGCCGTAGTACTGCTCCTTGATCTGCTGCAGCCGCGCGTCGATGTCCTTGTCGCTGACCTTTGCGTCGAGCTTGTCGGCCTCCTGCTGGTACTCGCTGCTCTGGATCAGGAACTGCGTCGCATTGGCCTTCAGGTTCGCGAGGTCGACCGAGCCGGGCTTGGGGAACTGGCGCTTCGTCGCCTGGAAGTTCCGGCGCGTCTGCTCGATCAGCGCGTCCCAGTCGGCCTTCGAGATCTGCTGGTCGCCGACGACCGCGACCGAGTCGTTCGAGACATCCTGCGAGCCGCCGCTGCCGCAGGCGGCAGCCAGCAGAGCGACCGCCGTACACAGTGCAATAAGGATGACCCGTTGTTTCATGGAAAAAGCGCCAGCAGCAGCAGTTTTGCTCAAGCTGCCCGGCGCGCGCGGAGTATAGCATCGACCAGGCGAACCGCTGAGGAAAATTCATCTGAACGCAACGAAACTTCTCGGCGGGCGCTCGTGTACACGGCGGTGTCGAGCTCTCCGCGCAGGGCGCGGAGCTCGCCGGAGCCCAGCAGAAGCGGGCCGACGGTGGTCTTGCCGCCGCGGAAGACGAGGTAGTCGGCGTCCGCCTGGGCGAGCTTCAGCTTCGTCTCCTGGATCGCGAACAGGTTCTCGACCGGCTCCGGGAGCGGGCCGTAGCGATCCTCGGTCGCGGCTTGGAGCTCGCGCAGCTCGTCCTCGGTCTCGGTCAGCGCGAGCCGACGGTGCAGGTCGATCTTCAGCGCCTCCGCCTCGATGTACGGCGCAGGCACGTATGCGTCGACGCTGGCCTCGACTCGCACCGGGCGGGCCGCCGGCCGCCGCTCGCCGGAGAGCTCCGCGACCGCCTCGGCGAGCAGCTCGACGTAAAGCTCGAACCCCAGCGCCGCGACGTGGCCCGACTGCTCCGCGCCGAGCAGGTCGCCCGCGCCGCGGATCTCGAGGTCGCGCATCGCGATGGCGAACCCCGCGCCGAGCTCGGTGTGGTCGGCGAGCGTCGCCAGCCGCGCCCGCGCCTCCTGGGTCAGCTCGCGCGAGTCCGGGTAGAAGAGATACGCGTGGGCGAGGACGTCCGAACGGCCCACGCGCCCGCGGATCTGGTAGAGCTGGGCGAGCCCGAGGGCGTCGGCACGCTCGACGATCAGCGTGTTCGCCTGGGGGATGTCGAGGCCGGACTCGATGATCGTCGTCGAGACGAGCACGTCCGCGTCGCCGCGCAGGAAGGTGTGCATCTTCTCCTCCAGCTCGCGTTCGCGCATCTGTCCGTGCGCGACCTGCACACGCAGCTCGGGGCTGAGCTGCTGAATCTTGGCCGCAGCCTCCTCGATCGTCTCGACGCGGTTGTGCAGGTAGAAGCTCTGGCCGCCGCGCGCGTGCTCGCGCTCGAGCGCCTGCTTCACCAGCTCGTCGTCGTACTCGCCGACGTAGGTGCGGATCGGGCGGCGGCCCTCCGGCGGCGTCTCGATCACCGAGATGTCGCGCAGCCCCGAGAGCGACATGTGCAGCGTGCGCGGGATCGGCGTCGCGCTCAGCGAGAGCACGTCGACCTCCAGCCGCAGCGCGCGCAGCAGCTCCTTCTGCGCGACCCCGAAGCGCTGCTCTTCGTCCACGATCACGAGGCCGAGCTCCTTCGGGATCACGTCGCGGCTGAGCACGCGATGGGTGCCGATGAGGACGTCGACCTTGCCGGCTTCGAAATCGGCGACCACCTGCTTCTGCTCCTTCGGGCTGCGGAAGCGAGAGATCATCTCGACCCGCACCGGGAAGTCGCGGTACCGCTCGCGGAAGGTGTTCCAGTGCTGCTCGGCGAGGACGGTCGTCGGGACGAGCATCAGCGTCTGCTTGCCGTTCACCGCGACGGCAAAGGCGGCGCGCACGGCGACCTCGGTCTTGCCGAAGCCGACGTCGCCGCAGACGAGGCGGTCCATCGGCCGCGGCGCCTCGAGGTCCTCCTTGACGGCCTCGATCGCGGCGCGCTGGTCCTCCGTCTCGCGGTACGGGAACTCGGCCTCGAGCCGCTCGAGCCACTCGTTCTCGAGCTCGTACGGGACGCCCGGCGCCTGCTGGCGGCGCGCGTAAAGCGCGAGCAGCTCGCCGGCGAGCTCGCGGAGACTCGTGCGCGCGCGGCTCTTCAGGTTCTGCCACGCCTTGCCGCCGAGCTTGCTCAGAGCCGGCGCGTTGCCGTCGGCGCCGACGTACTTCGAGACCTTGCCGATCTGCTCGTGCGGCACGTACAGGCGGTCGTCGCCGCGGAAGCCGACGAAGAGGTAGTCACGCGTGACCTCGGCGACGGTCTTCGTCTCGAAGCCGAGCAGCTTCCCGATCCCGTGGTCCTCGTGGACGACGAAGTCGCCGGTGCGCAGGTCGGCGAAGCTCTGGAGCGCGCGACCGGGCGGTGCGGCCCGCGTGCGGGCGCGCTTGCGGAAGACCTGCGTGTCCGGCAGCAGGACGAGGCCGAGGTCGCGCCAGACGAAGCCCCGACGAGCGGGCGAGACGGCGAAGAACAGGTCCGGCTCGTCCGGAAGCGGGTCGCCCGGCTCGAGGATTCTCGGCTCGACTCGGCGCAGCAGGTTCGCCGTGCGCAGCGCCTCGCCACGGTGCGGAAATGCGACGACGACGCGATTCCCTGCCCGCACGAAGCCGGCGAGCTCGGTCTCCGCCTCCGCCAGGCCGCGCGCCGCGACCGCGGGCCGCTGGGCCTCGAACGCGAATGCCTGGCCGCGCGGGAACGGCTCGAGCTCGGCTACGCCTTCCAGCGACAGCTCTTCGCCGAACTCTTCCTGCCACGCCTGCTTCACCTCGTCGGGCTCCCAGACGAGGTCGGGCGCGCGGTCGAGCGGCGGAACGAGGTCGTCCGGGACCGGCGCAGGCTCACCCTCGTCGCGCAGCGTCGGCTCCTGCAGCTCGACGCGGCGTTCCGCGGCCGGGTAGATCACGGCGCCTTCGACGTCGTGCAGCGCGCGCTGGGTGAACGGCGAGAACGCGCGCACGGCTTCGATCTCGTCGCCGAAGAGCTCGATCCGCAGCGGCTCGCGGCCGGTCGTCGGGAAAACGTCGATCAGCCCGCCGCGGACGGCGAACTGGCCGCGCTCCTGAACGCGGTCGACCCGCTCGTAGCCCGCGAGCGCGAGCCGCTCGGCGAGGGGGTCGAGCCCGGGCGCGTCGCCGGCCGCGACCTCGATCCGCTCGGGCCGCGCGTGTGACGGCGGCAGCGGCTCGGCGAGCGCAGCCGCAGAGGCGCAGACCAGCCCGCCCGCGGCCAGCACGTCGAGCGCACGCGCGCGCTCGCCCACGAGGTGGGGCGGCGGCTCGAGCCCGGAGCCCCAGCGCACGCCGCGGCTGGGCAGCAGCGCCACCCGCTCGTCGCCGAGGAACCAGCGCGCGCCCTCGGCCGCGTCACGGGCATCCGCATCCTCGGGAAGAAGCGCCACAAGCCCGCGGTCGAGCTGCTCGTGCAGCGCCGCGAGCAAAAGAGGCAGCGCCGGCTCCGAGACGCGCGCAGGCGCGGGCAGCGCCTCGGCGTACGTGGACAGGCGCTCGTCAGCGAGCAGCTGCTCGACGAGCGGGTGGAGCACGGGTCGTGTCGTCTCTCGCAGGTCCATGACGAAAGGCGGAACCGGCGGTTCCGCGCGCTCGTCAATCCTAGCCCGCGATGCGATGATCACCCGACGTGACGAGGAACGGGATCTGCGGCGTGGCGGCGGCCTTGGTGGTGCTTGCCGCCGCCGGTTGCGGCGGCGGCGACAACCGCCAGGCCGCGCCGGCGGAGCGGCACCTGGTCTACGTCGCCGGAGAGTCGGGGAAGGACGCGAGTGTCTGGATCGCGGGTGTCGACGGCGCGCACCCGCGGAAGCTGTCGGAGGGGTCCGTGGGCGTGCTCTCGCCGGACGGGCGCACGGTGGCGGTGGAGCGGCGTGGCGGCGGCATCGACCTGCTCTCGGCAGACAGCAGGCGCTCGCATCAACTCACGGCGCGGAAGCTGCGTCCGCAGATGTGGTCGCGCGACGGGAAGACGCTCTATGCGACGGCGGCGGTCGGGCCGGCCGTCGTCAAGCTGTTCACGCTCGACTCCGACTCCGGCCGCTCGCACACGATCGCGAGCGGGTCGCTGTACGGCTTCGACATCTCGCCCGACGGCAAGCAGATCGTCTATTCTCGCGCGCCCGAGGCCACCGACCAGGGGATCTGCGGCGACCAGTTCGACCTCTACGTCGCCGACCCCGACGGCAGCTCGGCCAAGCGCCTCACGAAGGACGGCCTCAACGCCTTCCCCGTCTGGGGCGATTCAGGGATCGCGTTCTCGCACTTCCCGGCGGGCCGGACGCTCGAGGATTGCTCGTCGCCGGGGATCTGGACGATCGACCCCGGCGGCGGCGAGGCCTCGCCGGTAATCGAGCGCGCGCCGGCGTCGATCGTGCTGCTCGGCTTCTACGGCCTGCAGCCGGTCGGGTGGCTCGACGAGCAGCGCCTGCTCATCGGCCTCCGCTCCGAGTTCGGGACGAAGGCTGCAGTGCTCGACACGAAGAGCCGCCGCCTGCGGCAGTTCGACGACTACGCCGAGCACACCTCGAGCGACGGCCGCTTCTACGTCGGCAGCGGCGGCGACCAGGGCGTCGCGTTGACGATCCGCCGCGTCGGCGACGGTCACCGCATGCTGCTGCGTCAGAACGCATGCTGCCCGAGCTGGAACCGCTGAGCGACGCCTAGTTGAAGCGCTGCTGAGCGGCCTCGAGCCCTTCGCCGACGATCGCCTCGACGGCGTCCGCCGAGCGCGAGACCAGCGCCTCGGCGTCGTCCTCGGGGGCGAACGGCGACAGCACCCAGTCGGCGACCGAGCGCGGGTCGCCCCGGCCCGGCCTCCCCACGCCGATCCGCAGGCGCAGGAAGTCCTGCGAGCCGAGGTGCTGCGCGAGCGAGCGCAGGCCGTTGTGCCCAGCCAGGCCGCCGCCCGCGCGCGCCTGCAAGCGGCCGGTCGCGAGGTCGACGTCGTCGTGCACCACGAGCACGTGCTCGGGCTCGACCTTGAAGAACCGAGCCGCCGCGCCGAGCGACCGGCCGGACTCGTTCATGTACGTCTCCGGCTTGAGCAGCGCGACGCGCGCGTCCCCGACCCGCACTTCGGAGAGCGACCCGGAGAACTTCGAGCGCCACGAGCCGCCGTGCCGCCGCGCGAGCTCGTCGAGCACGAGCCAGCCCGCGTTGTGCCGCGTGCGGTCGTACTCGCGGCCCGGGTTGCCCAGGCCTGCGACAAGCAGGTCCAGCGTCGAGGCGCGCTCGCCCCGACGGAACAGGCGCATCAGATGGCCGGCGTCAAGAGGTCGCCACCCTCCGGGTGCGAGCTCGCAGCTCTGGGGCGCGCCGGTGAGGCATTGCCGATGCTGGAGGCATCGGTGATGACTCGCCGACGCGAAGCGGCTGAGCGATGAAGGCCGACTTTGCCGGTATTCGGCGCTCAGACGCGGCCCAGACACGCGAGATCGCGCACCGAGCGCGCGAGCTCTTGGCGTCGGCCATCTACTCCTCGCTGGTCTCTTCTTCGGCGAGCGCCTCGGCCTCGCCCTCGGCGGGAGCCTCCTCGCCCTCCGGCACTTCGCCCTCGGGCAGCTCGCCCTCCTCGAGCTCCTCGCCTTCGACCTCCTCGGGCTCCGGCTCGACGATGCGCGTCGGCATTCCGACCGTCGCGAGCACCGTCTCCTCGGGGTCGTCGAGGTACTCGACGCCGTCGCTGGCCAGGAGGTCGGCAAGCCGTAGCGTGTCCCCGATCGCCATGCCGCTGACGTCGAGCTCGAGGTGCTCGGGGATCTCCATCGGTAGCGCCTGGACGGTGACCTCGCGGTTGACCTGCGAGAGCACGCCGCCTTCGGTCACGCCGACCGGCTCGCCCACGAGCTCGACCACGACACGGGCCTGGATCGGCTGGTCGAGACGCACCTCCTGCAAGTCGATGTGGATGATCCCGCCGCGCACCGGGTGCTGCTGGTACTCCTTGAGGATCGACGGGTGTGTCGTCTTCTGGCCCTCGACCGTGACGTCGAGGATCGCGTGCATGCCCTGACCGCCGGTGAGCACGCGGCGCAGCTCCCGCTCGGCGACTGAGATCGGATGCGGCGTCTTCCCGCGCCCATAGAGGACGCCCGGGATCAGCCGTTGCTTGCGCAGGCGCCGCGACTCCGCGGAACCAAGGCTCTCGCGCTCCTGGACCTGCAGCTTGATTCGTTCCCCGGCCATCGGCGGCGCAGTGTAGCTGAGCGCGGAATCAGCGCTGTTGCAGGAGCTCTTCGAGCACCCGGGTCGCCTGCGCGACCGTCGCGATCGCGGCTGCGCCGATCACCTGCTCGTGCCGTTCGGTGAGCGGCAGCGCGTCGAGCGTGCGGTCGAGATGGTCGCGGTGGCCGGGATCCAGCTCGCCGTGCTCGGAGAACGTGCGGAAAGCCTCGCGCGGGAACCCGGTACGCTCGACCAGCGCCTGTACAAGCTCGTCCGTGGGCGGATAGCCCTCCATCACGCCGATGTAGCCGAGGACGGCTACCGGGTGGTGGTGGAGCACCCAGTAGTACTGGGCGCCGACGAGGCTCGCGACCGCGGGCGAGGGCATCCGCTCGAGAACGGCATCGCGCCTGCGGTCCAGCAGCGTCAGGTCGTCGAGCAGCGTCTGGTCGTGGCCCAGCTCCTCGTCGACGTGCAGCTCGAGGTAGCGGGCGAGCGGCGCGGCGACCGGTTCGGCACCGTCGAGCTCGCGCGCCCGCTGGAGCGCGGCACGGGTCAGCGGGACGGTCGCGCGGATGATCTGGTGCTGGACGACCAGGTACTCGGGCCAGAGCTCGGAGACGCGCGGATGGAGTACGAGACGAGTGCACGCCTCCGAGTACGGGGCAATAACGAGCTCGAGCTTGCGCCTGAAGCGGCCGCTCGGGCTGGACTGCAGCGTCTCCGTCAGTGGAGCGCGAACGCCTTCATGTCCGGCTCGCAGTCGCCGAGGGCCGCACCGACGCGCTCGAGCGTCGCGATCTCCTCCGGTGAGAGCGACACAATCGTCTCGTACGCGCGCTCGGGCAGGTCGTCGAGCGCTCGATGCGCGAGGTACTGCGCAACGTGATCCGGGATGTGGCGGCGGCCGTGGCCGGCGCCCTCGTGCTCCTGCATTGGGCTCCCTCCGGTTGACGCGGCGGAATATCCAGCCCGGTCAGGGCCCTGTCAAGGCGCCGCCTCCCCGGCCACGCGCCGCGCCCGCGCGAGCGAGGGGAGGTTGCCCTTCCGCTCGAACCGCGCCGCAGCCTCTCGTGCCGCTGCCCGCGCCTCGTCGGCTCGACCGGCGAGCGCAAGCACCTCGGCGAGGTCCAGCAGCGCATCCGCCTGCGTGTTGAGCAGGTCAGTGCGCTCGGCGAGCGCGACGGCCTCGCGGGCCGTGGCCTCCGCAGCCTCCCCCTCCCCGCGCCGAGCCAGTACCTTGGACCGCGCGCTGCGCCAGAGCACCTGCGAGTACACGTCGTCCCCCGCGGCGGCGCTCTCGCCAGCGCGGCTGAAGCCCTCGGCCTCCTCATCCTCTCCGACCGCGCACAGGGCGTGCGCGAGAAGCCCAGCGATCGTCGAGCGGAAGCCGCGCTCGCCCATCTCCGCGAGCGTGTCGTAGCTTCGCCGCAACGTCGTCGCCGCGGCGCCGGGGTCGCCGGCGAGCATCTCGACGAAGTACGCCTCCTGGCCGGCGTTCGCGGCCCAGACGCGGAGGCCGAGCTCCTCGAGGGCGCGGGTGCCGTCGGCGAGCAGCTCCCGCGCGAGCGCGAAGTCCCCGCGCATCGCCTCGAGCACCGCACGCTCGCACGAGCAGAAGGCCTGCGTGGCCGGATCGTCACCCGGGGCGTCGAAGAGCTCCTTGCAGCGCGCGATCCCTTCCTCAACCGGAAGTGGCCCGAAGACCGCGGCGACCAGCAGCCAGTTGATGCTCTCCGTCCGCTCGGCGGGATACCCGCCGCGCTCGGCGAAGCGCAGAGCTTCGCGCCACGCCCGCTCGCCCTCGCCGAGACGCCCGAGGACGCTTCCCTGGAGCCGGCCTTGCAGGTTCCAGGCCTGGGCAAGGCTGTAGTCGTCGCCGAGCTCCTCGCAGGCTCGCAACGCCTCGTCGATGTCGTCGGCGAGGCCCTCGCTCCACCCGCGCAGGAGGTGCAGGGCGCAGAGCCCCACCAACGCACGCGCCGGCCGCCGGCTCGCTAGCGCGAGCGACTCCTCGAGCACGGTCGTTCCTTCGGCGATGTGCCCGCGTGTCGCCCAGAACTCCCACAGCGCGGTCGCAAGCCGCAGCATCAGCTCGCCGTCGCGCGTCTCCTCCGCCCAGCCGAGCGCGGCTCGGAGATTCGCGATGTCGGCGTCGAGCTGCTGGAACCAGGCGGTCTGATCGCCCGTGCGGGACTCGACGTCGCCGTGCTCTGCGAGTGCGAGGAACCACTCGGCATGCCGACGGCGGGCGTCCGCGAGCGTTCCGGCCTCGCCGAGGAGCTCGAGCGCGTACTCGCGGATCGTCTCGAGCATCCAGAAGCGGGGCTCGCCGTCGGCGTCGGCCCGCTGGCGCAGCAGGCTCTTCTCGACGAGCGAGTGCATGCCGTCGAGCACGTCGATGCCGATCGGGTCACACAGAGCCTCGGCAGCGTCCAGCCGACAGCCGCCGACGAAAACGCCCAGCTGTGTGAACAGCTCCTGCTCGGCGGTGGGCAGCAGCTCGTAGCTCCACTCGATCGTCGCGCGCAGCGTCCGCTGGCGCTCGTCGAGATCCTGCGCGCCGCCGGTGAGCAGCTTCAGCCGCTGGTCGAGCCGGCGCAGCAGGGCCTCCGGCGGCAGGCTGCGGATGCGCGGCGCCGCGAGCTCGATCGCCAGCGGCAGGCGGTCGAGCCGGCGGCAGATCTCGGCCACCGCGTCGGCGTTCTCGTCGGTGACCGCGAACTCCAGCGCGGCCGCGTGCGCGCGGTCGGCGAACAGCCGCACCGACTCGCGCAACTCGAGCGGCGGCACGGGATAGGTGCGCTCCCCCGAGAGATGAAGTGGCGTCCTGCTGGTGACGAGCAGCTTCAGCCCCGGCGAGCCGGCGCACAGCCCGGACACGGCGGGTGCGGCCGCCAGCACCTGCTCGAAGTTGTCGAGCACGAGCAGCAGCTCCTTGTCGGCGAAGTAGTCGCCGAGCGTCTCGAGCACGGTCTCCCCGGCCTGCTCACGCAGGCCGAGCGTCCCTGCGATCGTCGGCGCGACGAGCTCCCAGTCGCGGACCGGTGCGAGCGAGACGAAGAACACGCCGTTTGTGAACTCCTCGACCACGTCCGCGGCGACCTGCAGCGCCAGACGCGTCTTCCCCGCGCCGCCGGTCCCCGTGAGCGTCAGGACGCGATGTCCGTTCGAGAGCAGCGCGGCCGCCTCCTCGAGCTCGCGCTCACGTCCGATCAGCTCGTTGGGCTGAACGGGAAGGTTCGTCGGGCGGTTGTCGAGCGTCTTCAGCGGCGGGAACTCCGACGGCAGCCCGTCCAGCTCCAGCTGGTAGAGCCGCTGCGGCCGGGAGAGGTCCTTCAGCCGGTGCTCGCCGAGGTCACGCAGGTGGGTGCCGTCGTCGAGCAGCGCCCGCGTCGACTCGGAGACGAGCACCTGGCCGCCGTGGCCGGCCGCCATCACGCGCGCGGCGTGGTGCACGTCGAGCCCGACGTAGCGCCGCCCCTCCACCACGCGGGGCTCGCCGGTGTGGAGCCCCATGCGCACGCGGATCTCGAGTTCGTCCCGCCACTCGTGAGCGGCAAGTGCGTGCTGCGCGTCCGCCGCGCCGGCCACCGCATCCTTCGCCGATGCGAACGCGACGAAGAACGCGTCCCCCTCGCTGTCGACGACGATGCCGCCGTGCCGCCGGAACGCCTCGCCGAGCAGGCGCCGGTGCTCGTCGAGCAGGCCCGCGTACGCGGCGCCGGCGCGCTGGAGCAGGCGCGTCGAGCCTTCGATGTCCGTGAAGAGCAGGGTGATCGTGCCGGTCGGAAGCTCCGCCATGCCTTGCGAACTATGGCGCTACGAGGTGAGGTCGCCCGCCATCTCGTCGAAGGCGGCAACGAACGCGTCGCAGTCCTCCTCCGAGTGCGCGACGGTCAGCGTCCACTCCTCCTCACGGCCCGGAGTCATGTAGATGCCGCGGTTCATGTTGTAGAGCCAGGCGAGGTCGGCCAGCTCGCCGTCCTGATTCGCCTTGAAGGACTCGTAGTCGACCACCGGCTCCGGCGAGAACGTGACGCACCCCTTCGAGCCGATGCCGACCGCGTAGCCGGGAAGGTTATGGCGCTCGATCACGTCCTGGCAGCCGCGCAGCAGCCGCTCCTCGCGGGCCTCGAGCAGCTCGTACGCCTCGGGCGTCAGCACCTCGGTGAGGCTCGCGCGCGCAGCCGCCATCGCGAGCGGGTTCCCGTTGAAGGTGCCGACCTGGTAGACGTCACCGGCCTCGACGGTTCGGAACGCCTCCTCGGTCCCGCCGATCGCGCCGGTCGGGAGGCCGCCGCCGAGCGCCTTCGCGAGCGTCACCAGGTCGGGGGTGACGCCGAAGCGCTCGACTGCCCCGCCCGCGGCGATGCAGAGGCCGGTCTTCACCTCGTCGAAGATGAGCAGCACTCCGAGCCGCTGTGTCAGCTCGCGCACGGCCTCGAGGTAGCCCGGCTCGGGGAGGACGACCCCGAGGTTCATCATCGCCGGCTCCATGATCACGCAGGCCGGTGGCCGCCCCTCGTCGAAGAGCCGCTCGATCCGGCGCTCCATCGCGCCGGCGTCGTTGAACGGCACGGGCACGGTCATGTCGGCCACCGACTGTGGGATGCCGCCGCCGTAGGGAAGCGACTCGTAGCTGTCGCGGATGCCAATCCGGTGGTACGGGACGCCGATCGAGACCATCACGTAGTCGTGGTGGCCGTGGTAGGAGCCGAAGATCTTCACGATCGTGTCGCGCTTGGTGTGGGCGCGAGCGATTCGGATCGCGTCCATCGTCGCCTCCGACCCGGAGTTGACGAACCGCCAGCGCGGGAGGCCCCAGCGGCGCTGCAGCTCCTCGGCGACGACCACCGCGTCCTCGGTCGGCGCGGCGAAGTGGGTGCCGAGCTCGAGCCGCTGCTCGACCGCCTTCGTGATCGCCGGATGCGCGTGACCCTGCGGCATCGAGCCGAAGGCGTTGTGGAAGTCGATCCGCTCGGTGCCGTCGACGTCCCACACCTTCGATCCGACCCCGCGTTCGAGGTAGATCGGCCAAGGCTCGCGCGTCTGGTACGCCGACGCGACCCCGCCGGCGAGCACCTGCCGCGCGCGCTCGAACATCGCGCGCGAGCTCGGGGTCGCCTCGTTGAGCCGCTGCTCCTCGCGTTGGGTCAGCTCGGCGATCCGGGCGCGGTCGATCTCGACGGTCGTGCCCGTGCTCATGGGCGCATTGTCTACAAACACCCGGCGCTCGTCATGCGCCGCCGTAACCGGGCGCACTCTTCCGCCGTTCGAACGATGCGCAAGCGACGAAAAGCACGGTGGTGCAGATGGCAGACCGTGAGCTCAGTACCCGTGACCTGGCCGGGGCCTCCGAGCGCGACACCGCAGCCTCAGTTCGCCCTCGCCTCGACTTCGGCTAGCGCTCGGCGTGCCGCCGCTTCGCTGCTGTATCCGATGCGCCACTGGGACTCGACGCGGCGGTCGACGCGGATGAGCACCCGGAGGGCGTCCGCGCCGTGCCACCAGCCGAACCTCGCGCCGGTGACGATCCAGGCGTGCTGGTACAGCCAGTGATGCAGGTTAACAGCGCTTGGGCTGCGGCTCGGGGCCAGCCATGCTTCGAGCCGCCGGGCGCGGGCGGGAAGCGTGATCTCGTCAAGAGGCTCCTTCGGTGCTCGCGGCACGTGGAAAGCAGGCGGCCGGCCAGGTGGCCGGAAGGGTCTTCGCGGAGCAGAACCGCCAATCGCCTTCGGGCGGAAGCGTGTCGCAGGCTCGACTTCGCGCGGACTGACCAGGCGTTGATTGAGTGAGGTCGCCGTCGTCGCATCGCCGTGTGCGCCGTTTTCGTACCGATTCCAGATCGCGCCCGCTCCTGCGAGCACGACTGCCACTGCGATTACGGCAGCAATCGCGAGACGCGTGCCGCGCGAGCGCCGCATGGACTCGACCGTTTCCGCCCGGACGTCGCGCGCTGAGATCGATGGGCGATGCGGCAGCGGGTTCGGCTGCGGCACAAGCGCCCCCGGCCGCAGCGGCAAGCCAGGGTCGACAAGCTGTGCGCGCGCCCGTTCCGCGAGTTCCGGATCGACGAGCGCTAGTTCCGGGCTTAGCGGCTCGACTGGCAGAGCGTACCTGGCGCATCGGCCGAGGAGGCCTCGGAGCGCTGCGTCGAGCTGGAGTCCGTGGTTGCGTGCAGGTTCTATGTGGAGGCTCTCATCCGGGAGAAGAAGCGAGCTGGCTCCGGACTAGCCGTGGACTCCCTCGACGCTGGGGGAAGCGACAGCGCCGAACGGTTCATTGCCCCTCATCACATTGTCGCGTGGGTCGTCCCTAGTTCTATGCGCGGGCGGTTTCATTGACGAGTCAATCGGGAATCCTGCGTGGGGCGGTGTCTATCTGGCCTTGAGGACGCCGTCTCAGGCGGCCCGCTGTGGCTGCCCGGGCGTTTGCCGCAGAACGCTTAGGGGCAGGGCCGCCCGTCTGACGCCGCTAGGAAGTACCAGCGGCCTTCGGCCGGCGCCCGCGTCGTGCGACCGGGCTCGCGCCTCGGTCCCCCCAAAAAAGCGGGCAAAGTGCCGCAGCCCGTGCCGCGCGGTGTGTATTCCCCCCGCTGCGACTCTCTCTAACGCGGTAAGGGTCGGGCGGTTTAGTCGCGCGCGCGGGAGAAACCAATCCGCTGACGTGAGCGTTGAGCCGTTCGCCGACGTTAGGTGTGCCGAGTGCGGCCGGCCATCGGCTGCGGCTGCGGCTGCGGCTCGATGATGAGCGCCGGCGCGGCTACCGCGCAGACATCGAAGGGGAGCGGCCGGAGGTCGTCTTCTACTGCCCTCAGTGTGCTGAGCGCGAGTTCGGCGACTTACACTGCTCCACCACGAGCACCGGGGGTTGGTCTGCGTCGTCGCCCCGAACGCCAACCACGCAAAGCGTCCTGCGTCCCAAACGGATCATGTGTCCTTGGAGCCCAGTTCGGGACGGCGCTCTCCAACGTCGGCGGTTCGGCCGGCACGCCCTCTGCCGTCTCCAACCTGAACAGAAACCCTGCCATCCAGCTCCCTCCCTTCGGCTGGGGCCGGCCCCGTGATCGGCTCCCCACGTGAACCAGTAGAAAGTTCCAGTAGAAGAAACGGAAACCCCCGCCTAGGCGAGGGCTTCCGTCAGAAGAGCTGGTTCTCGCCGCCGAAGATGGCGGAGACCGAATCGTCCTCGAAGACGTTCATGATCGTTTCCGCCAGGAGTGGCGCGACGGTCAGCACGGTCATGTTGTCCGGCTTCTTGATCGCATCGATCGGCACGGTGTCGGTGACGACGATCCCGGCAACGTCGGCCCGACCGAGACGCTCCAGGCCGTCGTCGTTCAGGAGTGCATGGGTGACGGAGAGCCAGACCTCGGACGCGCCGTGTTCCTTCAGCGCCTGCGCACCCTGGATCAGCGTGCCGCCGGTGGTCGTGACGTCGTCGCCGACGATGCAGATCTTGTCCTTGACCCGACCGGTCACCTCCGTCATCTCGACCTGGTCGTGGGCGGGGCGCGTCTTGTGCATGACCGCGAAGCTCGCCTCGAGCATTTCCGCAAACCGAACGGCGACCTTGGCCCTGCCGGCGTCGGGCGCGACCGAGACCACGCCGTCGCCGTGAAGGCCGAGGTCACGGAAGTGACGGGCGAACAGCTGCTGCGCGGTCATGTGGTCGACGGGGATCGTGAAGAAGCCCTGAATCTGGCCCGCATGGAGATCCATCGTCAGCACGCGGTCGACTCCCGCGAGCTGGAGCATGTCCGCGACGAGCCGCGCCGAGATCGGTTCGCGCGGCTTCGCCTTGCGGTCCTGGCGCGAGTACGGGAACCACGGGATCACCGCTGTGATCCGCTTCGCAGACGCGAGCTTTGCGGCCTGGATCATGAACAGCAGCTCCATCACGTTGCGGTCGACCGGCTCGCATCCGGTCTGGACGAGGAAGACGTCGGCCCCTCGGATCGACTCCAGGTAGCGGCAATAGGTCTCGTCGTTCGCGAACTGCTCGAGCTGGATCTCGCCGAGCTCCACCCCGAGCTGGCGCGCGATGGCCTGTGCCAGGTCGCTGTGCGACCGTCCGGAGAAGACCATCAGGCGCTTCAGCGGGCCGCGCTCGATCCAGTGCCCCATCGACGGCGCGACGTCCACAACAGGCGTCTCCGCCGACTCGAGGCCGGGGATCGCGACGGTCTCAGTCATCGGCTGCTCGCTTCCGCTGCTCGTCGACGTAGCCCTCCTTCGTCACCTGGCGCGCGCGCGCGACGGCCAACGAGCCGGGCGGCACATCCTCGCTGATGACCGATCCGGCCCCGATCCAGGCATCGTCGCCGATCTCGACTGGCGCAACAAATGCATTGTGGACGCCGGTCCTGACGTTGCGACCGATCATCGTCCGCTGCTTCGGCTTCCCCGGTTGGTGCGGGAAGTTGGCCGTGATGTTGCCCGCGCCGATGTTCGTCCCTTCTCCGATGTCCGCGTCGCCGATGTACGACTGGTGTGGGGCCTTCACGCCCGCGCCGAGGCGCGAGTTCTTGACCTCCACGAACGCGCCCGCCTTCGCGTCCCTCTCCAGCACCGTTCCGGGGCGAAGGTAACAGAAGGGGCCGACCAACGCACCGGGGCCCACCTCCGAGTCGACCGCGACGGCGTGCGGGCCGATCTCGGCGCCGGCGGCGACCGTGGTGGACCCGCGCAGGACAGTGAAGGGCTGGACGGTGGAATCCGGCTCCAGCTCGACGCTCGGGTCGATCCACGTCGATGCCGGGTCGACGATCGTGACCCCGGCGAGCATGTGGGCATGGTTGATTCGGTCGCGCAGAACCGCGGCCGCGGCCGCCAGCTCGGCGCGGCTGTTCACACCCTCGCACTCGGCCGGATCCTCGGCCTTGTGCACGGCCACGCGCTCGCCGGCCGCCGCCAGGTCGCGGACGGTGTCGGTCAGGTAGAGCTCGCCCTGCGCGTTGTCGGGCTGGAGGCGCTCGAGGGCCGGCCACAGCTTCTGCGCGTCGAAGACGTAGATCGACGAGTTCACCTCGCGAAGCGCGAGCTCGTTCTCGCCGGCGTCGCGGGCCTCGACGATCGCCTGCAGCGTGCCGTCGGCGCCGCGGACGATGCGCCCGTACGCGCCCGGCTCCTCCAGCTCGAAGGACAGCACCGTGGCGGCGGCTTCGGCGTCGCGGTGGGTCTGAAGGAGGCGGCCGAGCAGGTCAGACGTGATCGTCGCAGCGTCGCCCGTGACCACGAGCACGTCGCCCTCGAAGCCCCCGAGGGTCTCGCGCGCGGCGGCCGCGGCGTCTCCGGTTCCGCGGGGCTCCTTCTGCACCGCGACCTCGACGCCCTCGAACGCGTCGCTCGCGTCGGGTGAGGTGACGATGACAAGCGGCTCCGGCCCGAGCTCGCGCACGGCCTCGACCACCCAGTCGGCGAGGCGTCGCCCGAGGAGCGGGTGCAGGTGCTTCGGCGTCTCCGAGCGCATGCGCGTGCCCAACCCTGCTGCGAGCACCACGGCTGCGAGTCGGCTCTCGGTCACGGCAACGAAGGCTGGGGCGCCAGGATTCGAACCTGGGATCGCGGGACCAAAACCCGCTGCCTTACCACTTGGCTACGCCCCAGCGACATTGGCTGGTCGCCCAACATGCGGGAATTCTTGTTGTTGTGCGCAGCCGGCTCATCGAGCCGGGAGAGCTTAGCCCCGTTCGTGGAAGAGGAACACCAGCGCGATCACGGCGAAGATCGCCGCCAGCACAAGTGGCAGCCAGCTGAGCAGGACCCCGAGAATCACCACGACGACCGCGAGAGCCTGCGAGGCGCCGGCGATCCACGCGATCTGGTAGGCGGTGTCGGACTTGGCGTTGCGGCCCCAGAGCGCGTAGATCGCGAGCACCGGGATCGCGATCGCGATCACCGTCCACTTCGTGAAGCTCGGCGAGACCGCGACGATGATCCCCTCGATAACGGCGATCCACAGGGTGATCCGGATCCGGCGCGCCTTCAACCAGCGTCCCCACTTCGTCGTGCCGTGCTCGATGGTGCTGCCACGCTCCAGCGACTCGTTCGTGCCCATCGTGCTCAACCGTACCAAGTAGGAACCGTGACCCACGTGCGGCCGAGGCCCCGCAGCTCACGCCCGGCCGCGACGGCCGGATCGCGGTGCAGGAAGAGGCCGTAGACGGTCGGTCCGGCGCCGCTCACGTCCGCGCGGAAAGCGCCCAGGGCGAGCATCGCCTCGGTGTGGGGCGAGGAGGCGAGGTCGTTCGACGGGAGGCCCACGAGGTCGCGCGCGCGGTGGACCTCGCCGAGGGCGCGCTCGAGCTGCGCGCGCCGTTCGTCGAAGCCGTCGGCGCCTCCGCGCAGGTCGAAGGCGGCGTAGACCTCGGCGGTCGAGAACTTGCGGGTGTCGTGCGGGAGGAGCAGCACGACCCAGTAGTCCTGCGGCAGGTCGAGCGCCGCGAGGTGGGTACCGGTGCCGGTGCCGAGCTGCGGCCCGCTCGTGAGGAAGAACGGGACATCGGCACCGAGCTCTGCGGCGAGCTCGTGCAAGTGCTCGGCAGGGAGCGGCTCCGCGAGGCTGGCGTTGGCGAGGCGCAGCGCGGTCGCGGCGTCCGAGCTGCCGCCGCCGAGGCCCGCGGCAACGGGGATGTGCTTCCAGATCCGAGCCTCCCAGCGCGGTTCCGCGCCGACGGCCTCGGCGAGGCGCTCGAGGGCCTCGCGGACGATCGTGTCTTCGGGGAAGCCCGCGACGCGTAGGGCGGCCTCAGGCTCGACGCGGACCCGGTCGGCGAGGTCGACCCGCTGAAGCACGGTGGCGACCTCGTGGCGGCCGTCGGCGCGCTGCGCCCCGACGACGAGCGCGAGGTTCAGCTTGGCGGTGGCAGGCGCGCGGTTCACGGCTCCAGCGCGCGCGTCAACGCGGCGAACTCCGGCGGCGCGAGCTCCTCGGCCCGGGCGGAGGCATCGCGGCCGATTGCTGCGAGCACCTCGGCGGCGCGGTCGCGGTCGGCGAGGCCGGCCAGCTCGAGGGAGTTTGCGAGCCGCTTGCGCCGATGCGCGAACGCCGCGGTGACGACCTCCTTGAGGCGGGAGAAGTCCTCGGGAAGCTCGCGGCGGCGGAACCCCACGAGCGCCGAGTCGACATTCGGGCGCGGCCGGAAGACGGTGCGCGAGACCGGGTGGAAGCCGGTTCGCTCCGTGGCGAGCTGGACGAGAACGGACACCGCGCCGTACGCCTTCGTCGACGGCTGCGCGAAGAAGCGGTCGGCGACCTCGCGCTGGACCATCACGGTCCAGTGGCCGATGGCCGGCAACCCGTCGAGGCTCTCGACAACCAGGGGCGTCGCGACGTTGTAGGGGAGGTTCGAGACGAGCTTCGTCGGCTGGGGGTCGAGGCCCGCAAGGTCGAACCGGAGCGCGTCCCCGAAGTGGAGGGCGACGTTCGAGCGCTCGCCGACGGCCTCGTGCAGGCGCGGCTCGAGCGAGCGATCGAGCTCGACCGCGTGCACCCGTGAGACATGGTCTGCGAGGTACGTCGTCAGGACGCCGAGGCCGGGCCCGATCTCGAGCACGACGTCGTCCGGCTCCAGCTCGGCGAGCCGGCCGATCACGCCGAGCAGGTTCTCGTCGACCAGAAAGTGCTGTCCGAGCTCCTTCTTCGCCGCGGGCCGGCTCATGGCAGGCCGAAGGCGGCTGCCGCGTTCGCGTCGAGCTGCTGCGCGAGCTCGTCCTCAAGCTGGTCGCGGGCTTCTGCGAGTACGGCAACCGTGTGGACGACGTTCGCGGGCTCGTTCGGCCGCCCGCGGCGCGGCTGCGGCGACAGGTAGGGGCTGTCGGTCTCGGCGAGCAGGCGCTCACGCGGAACGGCACGCGCCGCCTCGCGCAGCTCCGCCGCCTTGGGGTAGGTGACGTTGCCGGCAAACGAGACGTAGTAGCCGCGCTCGAGCGCAACCGGCAGGAGCTCGGGTGCGGAGAAGCAGTGCAGGACGACGGCACCCGCGAAGTCCGCGAGCGCCGCGGCAGTCTCGTCGGAGGCCGCGCGCGTGTGGATCACGACGGTCTTGCCGAGCTCGCCCGCGAGCTCGAGCTGCCGCGCGAACAGCTCGAGCTGGCGGTCGCGCGGCGCGTAGTCGCGGTAGTGGTCGAGCCCGGTCTCCCCCACCGCGACCGCGCGCGGGTCGGCAAGCAGCTCGCGCAACTCCTCGACTGCGGCCGCGTCCGGGTCCGCAGCCTGGTGCGGGTGGATGCCGAGCGCGGCGAAGACGCCCTCGTGTCGCCGGGCGATCGCAAGCGTCTCGCGGCAGGACTCGAGCCCCGAGCCGACGGACACGATCCGCTCGACCCCCGCCTCGTGCGCGCGCGCTACGAGGTTGTCCGCCGGTTCCGCGCACGCGTCGAGGTGCGCGTGCGTGTCGATCACGCCGCGACGGTCGGCTGCTCGATGCGCGGGAAAAGCGGAGCCGCGGCGACGATGCCGTCGGTCGGCGGCGTCACGCCGTACGCGATTCGCTCGAAGCCGAGCTCGACCGGCTGCCCGAGCGCGGCAAGAATCTGCGGAGCCGTCTCCGGGAGGTACGGCGAAAGCGCGACCGCAACCGCCCGGACGCCGTCCGCGAGGTCGTAGAGCACGGCGTCGAGCTCGTCGGCCCGCGCGTCGTCCTTCGCCAGCTGCCACGGGGCGGTCGACTCGACGTAGCGGTTTAGCCACCGGACGAGCTCCCAGATCTCCTCGATCGCGCCGGTCAGATCCCACGCGTCGAAGCGCTCGACGAGCTTGCCGCGCAGCGCCTCGAGCGCGTCCTCGAGCTCCTCGTTCGGGCGCGCCGGCGCGACTCGGCCGTCACGGTACCGGGCGATCATCGCGGTCGTTCGCGAGACGAGGTTGCCGAGGTCGTTCCCGAGCTCCCGCTCGTACCGCTCATGCAGTGCCTCTAGCGACGTGTTCCCGTCCTGGCCGAACGACACCGACCGCAGCGCCCAGAAGCGGACCGCGTCTACGCCGTACACGTCGACGAGGTCGAGCGGGTCGAGCGCGTTGCCGAGCGACTTCGAGATCTTCCGGTCCTCCAGCAGCAGCCAGCCGTGGACGAACAGCTGCTTCGGAACCTGGTAGCCCGCCGCGAGCAGCAGCGCCGGCCAGTACACGCAGTGGAAGCGAAGGATGTCCTTGCCCAGGAGGTGGCGTGCCTCCGGCCAGAACTGCTCGCGCAGATCCTCGCCGTCCCGCGCGTACGTGAGAGCGCTGAGGTAGTTGATGAGGGCGTCTACCCAGACATAGGTGACCTGTCCTTCGTCCCAGGGAATCGGCACGCCCCACGGCTGGCCGGCCCGGCTAACGCTGAAATCCTCGAGCCCGCCCTCGATGAAGCTGCGCGCCTCGTTGTAGCGGTTGCGTGGGAGCACGAAGTCGGGCCGCTCGTCGTAGAGCTCGAGCAGGCGGTCCTGATACGCCGAGAGGCGGAAGAAGTAGTTCGTCTCCTCGATCCGCTCGGGAGGGATCCCGTGCTCGGGACACAGGCCGTCGACCAGGTCGACCTCGCTCTTGAACTCCTCGCAGCCGACGCAGTACAGGCCGCTGTAGACGTCCTGGTAGATGTCGCCGTTGTCGTAGATGCGCTGCAGGAACTCCTGCACCAAGCGGTGATGGCCCTCGTCGGTCGTGCGGATAAAGAAGTCGTACTCGGCACCAACCCGCTCAGGCAGCGCCCGCCACTGCTCGACGATCTCGTCGACGTACGCCTTCGGATCGAGCCCCTGTTCCTCGGCGACTCGGTAGACCTTGGACGCGTTCTCGTCGGTGCCGGTCAGGAAGAAGGTCTCGTCCCCCCGCTGCCGGTGGTGCCGGACGAGCACGTCCGCAGCAATCGTCGTGTACGCGTGACCGATGTGCGGCGCAGCGTTCACGTAGTAGATCGGTGTCGTCAGGTAGTAGCGCATCGCCGTCAATGATACGAGCGGGCCTGTGCTGCTTCCGCGCGCGGTATCGCCACGCCGCCGCAGCAGCTGCCGCGAGCATCGCGGCGACGATTCCCGCCACCAGCGGCTGCGGAAAGCCGCGGCGTGCCGGGCGCTCGACAGCGCTCAGCGCGATCCGATCCGGCCGAGGCGGCGCCACGAACGCGTGGGGAACGGCAACCGGCGCAGCGCGCCCCGCCCGCCGAGGCGCGGGCAGAGCTTCGTCCGTCGGCACCGACGCGATGGGCCGCGCGGACTGCGTCGACTCCTCGTGCGGCTCGCCACGAGACTCTGGAGCAGAGGTCGCGGCCCGCGCCTTAGCAACGACATGCATCGTCGACTCCACCCGGGGTACGCGCGGCTGAGCCCACGGCCGCGGCGATGTGCGAGCCCGTGGCCGCACCGGCGCAGGTCGCGGTTCCGCGACCGGCCGGGCCTCGGCCGGCGGCGCGATCACGACCGGAGCCGGCGGGGGAGGAGGCGCAGGCGCCGTCCTTGGCACCGGCTCCGGCGCAGGCGGCTCGCCCGGCGGCGGTGGCTGTACAAGCGGCGGCAGGAAGAGGAGCGGGTCGACGTACCCCTCCGGCTCGGCGGCTCGGCGGACGCCCAGATGCACGTACGGGACGGGCTGCTCGGGCACGCCGCTCGGTCCGACGGAGGCGACCGCGTCCCCTTCGCGCACCGGCGCCCCGCGCCCGACAGACACGGAGCCGAGATGGAGCAGCGTGACGGAGTAGCCGTCAGGCGTCTGGATCGCGAGCGTCCGTCCGCCAGTCGGCACGACCCCGGCGAACGAGACGACGCCGCCCGTCGGCGCGCCCACCGTGGCGCCGGCCGCCGCGCCGATGTCGATCCCGCGGTGGAAACCACCCGCGTACGGATCGGAGCCGAAGCTGAACGCGTGCAGAACCGGCCCCTGCACCGGCCAGGACCACCCGTTCGCCGTTGCGGGCGCGACGAGCGCGGCCGCCGCGACGCAGCACGCGAGTCGCGCGAACAGCGAGCCGATCTGTTGCCAGTTCTGCAAACCGCGGTTTACGGTAGCAGGCGGCCTCAGCCGTTGTCAAATCTGATTACAGAGAGGAGCGGTAGAGCCGGTTTCGCGCGACCCCCGTCAGCTTCGAGACGACCCCCGCCGCCCGCCGACGTGGCACCCCTGCGTCGACGAGCTCCGCGACCGCCTCCTCGGCCCCGGCTTCGTCCGGAGACACGGCCGCTTCGCCGAGCACGAGCGTGACCTCGCCGCGCACCGCCTCCGGGAATCGCTCAGCGAGCTCCGCGACGGTGCTGCGGGTGACCTGCTCGAACCGTTTCGTCAGCTCACGGCAGACCGCGGCCGGACGGTTTGGGATCACGCGCGCGAGAACCCGAAGGGAGCGCGGCAGCCGCTGCGGCGACTCGAACGCCACCACAGCCCACGGGCGGCGCGCAAGCTCTTCACCGAGCTCCAGGAGCGCGCGCTCCCCTCGCGGCAGGTAGCCGAGAAACTGGTACTGCTCGCCGACCAGGCCGCTCGCGACGAGCGCGGTCTCGACCGCCGACGGCCCCGGGAGCACCGTCACGTCGATGCCCGTCTCCAACGCCGCCCGCACGAGGCGCGCACCCGGGTCGTTGACCCCCGGCATCCCCGCGTCGCTCACGAGGGCGATCCGCTCGCCGGCCCCGAGCCGCGGCAGCAACTCGGCGGTCCGCTTCGCCTCGTTGTGCTCGTGGTAGGAGAGCAACCGCGCGGAGACTCCGTGCCGTTCCAGCAGCGCCCGGGTGTGCCGAGTGTCCTCCGCTAGCACGACGTCGGCCTCGGCGAGCTCGCGCAGCACGCGCAGCGTCACGTCTTCCAGGTTCCCGATCGGCGTCGCGCAGACGGCGAGCGGCACTGCTACGTCCCCGCGTCGAGCGCCTCGAAGGCGATCATTCCGGCACCGATCACGCCCGCGTCGCCACCGAGCTGCGCTTGCACGATCCGCAGGGTGTCTCGCCCGGGCGGGAGCGCGTCCTGGGCGAGCACGTCGCGCGCGGACCCGAGCAGGAACTCGCCCGCCGCCTCCCCGAAGCCCCCGCCGATCACCACCAGCTCTGGCTCGAGCGCGTTCACGAAGCTCGCGATCGCCGCGCCGAGGTAACGACCCACCCCGGCGAGCGCGTCCAAAGCCGCGGACTCACCGGCTGCGGCCCGCCGCACCAGATCGTGCGCGTCGGAGCCGGGCCCGAAATGCTCGCGTGCCAGCTCATCCGCAGCGACACCCGTCGCGAAGGACTCGAGGTGCCCGCGCCCGCCGCAGCGACAGGGCGGCCCGTCGAGCTCGACGACGACGTGGCCGAGCTCCGCCCCGCTGCCCGTCGCTCCGCGGTACGGCTTCCCGTCGAGAATCAACCCCCCGCCGACGCCGGTGCCGAGCGTCAGCATCACGACGTCGCGCGCACCACGCGCAGCGCCTATCCGCCACTCGGCGATCGCCGCGGCGTTGCCGTCGTTGTCGATCGCGACCGGCAAGCCGTGCTGGGCCTGCATCCGGTCGCGCAAGTCGACGTCCATGAGCGGCACATTCACGGAAGCGACCGCGCGGCCGCGTCGCTGGTCGATCCGCGACGGGATCCCGAACCCGAGCGCCGCGACGTCCACCCCGCCCAGCAGACCCTCGACGATCGCGTCGAGCTGCGAGAGCAGCGCCTCCTCCGAAGCGACGGCCGTCGGCTGCTCCACGCGGCCCTCGATCGAGCCTTCACGGGTGACGAGCCCAGCGGCGATCTTCGTCCCGCCGACATCGACTCCGATGACCCGAGTCTTAGCGCGCTGCGGTTCGAGCGAAGTCATCGTCGGGTCACGGTGGCCGTCCGTCATGCGTCATCCAAGGACGCGTAGCGTGGCGGGTACCATACGCCGCCGGATGGCGGCCCCCGGCGGAGAGAAGCCCTATCGCCTCTACCGCGGCGGACGAACCAAGGGCCGCGTCCCGACGGTTGGGCGCCCGGAGAAGGCACGGCCGCGCGAGCGAGCCGACCGCGACGGCCGCAGCCGCTACCGCGGGCCCGGCCCGAAGCCTGCAGCGCGCCGGCCGCGACAGATCCGCTGGGGCCGCGAGATCGCGATCGCGCTCGTTCTGATCGTCCTGTTCTTCATCGTCTGGGGCGCGATCGGGTACCTCGTCTTCCGCGGCGGTGTCAAGGACGCGAACAAGCGGCTGCCGCAGACGGCGCAGCGCGCGCTGACGCCCGACCAGGGCAGCCTGCTCTCCAACTCGAGCGGGATCCTCTTGCTCGGCACTGACCATTCGCTTGCGGCCTCGCGGACCGGGGACCGCCACTCGGACTCGATCACGATCCTCCGTACCGATCCCGACCACGGCCGGCTCTACTACCTCTCGATCCCGCGCGACCTGCGCACCGACATCCCGGGGTACGGCAACGCGAAGATCAACACCGCCTACCAGGTCGGCGGGCCGCGGCTTGCGATCCAGGCCGTCGAGAACGCGACCGGCCACGCGATCCCGATCAACCACGTCGTGCTCGTCGACTTCGGCGATTTCGAGGAACTGATCGATGCGGTCGGCGGGATCGACATCGTCGTCCCGAAGCGGATCCAGTCGAAGTTCGACTGCCCCTACGGCACCGAGGCCCGCTGTGCGCGCTGGCCCGGCTGGCGCTTCCAGCCCGGCAAGCAGCACCTGAACGGGCAGCGTGCGCTCATCTACTCGCGCGTGCGCAAGAACCTGCTCGACCCGGCCGAGAGCGACATCACCCGCGGCGAGCGCAACCAGCAGGTGCTGCAGGCGCTGATGAGCAAGCTCGCGAGCTTCAGCACGTTCATGAAGCTGCCGCTCATCGGCGGCGACGTGATGAAGCCGCTTTCGACCGACCTCTCGGCAAACGACTTCGCGGCCCTCGGCTGGGCGAAGTTCCGGGCGAAGCGGACGATCCACTGCCGGCTGGGCGGGACCTCGACCGGTGGTGACATCACGCCGAGCGAGAACAACGCGAACGTGATCCTGATGGTGCTCGGCAAGTCGGCCGTGCAGCCGCCCGCCCCCACCGGCGATACCTACCCGCCCGGGTGCCTGCTCGGCACGCCGAGCGCCAGGCGCTAGAAACCCGCTGCGGACGGGGGTAAGGTCGCCGGCTCAAGGTTCTCCGACGCGAGGAGCTGCCGATGCGCCAGCGATGCCGACCGCGAGCCATCTCCTACTCCCCCGTCACGCGACGCTTCAGAGAGCTGATCGCAGCCCATGCCGAGGCGGAGCGGCGCGGGCTCCCGGTCGACGAGGTCGCCGGTGAGCGGCGTAAGCGACTCGAGGGACAGCGGCGGCAGCGCGAGCTCGAGCAGGAACTGGCCGAGGAACGGCGGCTCACCCGCGGCAGGCTGCTGGCCGAGGCGACCGCCGCCGGCATGGCCCTTGCCGGTGCAGGCGTGGTCTCCAAGGCGGCCCGCGCCGCCTCGACAGCCCGGGTGGCGATCGTCGGGGCGGGGCTAGCGGGCGTCCGTTGCGCGCACATGCTCTGGACCGGCGGCTCGCGCGTCGCGTCGACCGTCTACGAGGCCGACACGACGCACCTCGGCGGCCGCTGCTGGAGCCTGCGGGGCTACTTCGGCGACGGTCTCGTCGCCGAGCACGGTGGTGCCTTCATCAACCACGACGAGACGGCGATCCGGAACCTGGCCAAGAACCTGGGCCTGAAGGAGGAGGTCGTGAACGGCGGCGACCTCCCCGGCGAAGACGAGATCTACTGGTTCGACGGCGGGCCTTACAGCTACGAGGAGGCAAACGCCGACTGGCGCGCGATCGGCTACCGCGTCTTCCGGGATGCCTACAAGCTCGCCCCGTGGCCGCAGCGCTACGACGGCAACACCGCTGAAGGTCGGAGGCTGGACATGCTTTCGGTCCCGGAATGGCTCGAAGAGACCGGGATCGCCTCGAGCAGCCGCTTCGGACGCCTGCTGCTGGCGGACGTGGTCTCGGAGTACGGCGGCGACCCGAGCGACCAGCCCGCGCTGAACCTGCTCTACCTGCTCGCGTGGAACAACCAGAACTCGCTCGAGCCGCTCCCCGGCTACGACGAGAAGTACCACGTTGCCGGCGGCAACGACCAGATCGTCTCGCGCATGCTCGCACAGCTTCCCGCGGGCACGGTCAAGCAGGGGCACGAGCTGGTGGGTCTCAAGGACAACGGGACCGGCACCTACACGCTGACCTTCCAGGTCGGGAGCAAGACGAGCCACGTGACCGCCGACCATGTGGTGCTCGCGCTGCCCTTCTCGACACTCCGCGACGTCGACCTTTCGCGCTCTGGCCTCTCGCCGCTCAAGCTGCAGGCGATTCAGCAGCTCGGGATGGGTCAGAACGCGAAGCTTCACCTACAGGTGCAGCGGAAGACGTGGCCGCCGCTCGGCTACAGCGGTGTCAGCTACACCGACTGGGACGCCTTCTGCGTCGCCTGGGACGACTCGGTGCCACGCGGAACGTCCGGCCCCGCGATCCTGCTCGCGTTCCCCGGCGGCTCGACGGGCGAAAACGTGCTCACCGGGGCGGCCCACGGCAAGGCGCCGACGCGGGACGTCAACTGGTTCTTGAACCAGATCGAGCCGATCTTCCCTGGCACCTCGGCGGCGTACTCCGGCCTCGCTTACGAGGACCATTGGTCGGTCGACCCGTGGCACCGCGGCGCCTACTCGTACTGGCGCCTCGGCCAGTACACGGCGTTCGCCGGCTACGAGGGCGTGCAGGAGGGCAACGTCCACTTCGCCGGCGAGCACACCGACCCGGAGGAGCAGGGGTTCCTGAACGGCGCCGTCGCCTCCGGCGAGCGGGCCGCATCGGAGGTGCTGCACCAGATCTGAGCCCGCGCGGCTAGGCCTCGGCGGCCTTCTTCTCTTCCTTCTTCTTCGGCTCGCCGCCGCTCTCGGGGCCGGCGCCGTCCTTCGAGGGCTCCTTCTTGCGGGAGCGCCCGTAGTCGGTCGTGTAAAAGCCGGAGCCCTTGAAGTGCACCGCCACCGGGTAGAGCACGCGCTCGACCGGCCCCTCGCCGCAGACCTCGCACACCTCGGGCGGCGCATCCCCGATGCGCTGGAGCAACTCGAAGACGTGCCCGTTCGGGCAGCGGTACTCGTAAATCGGCATGAACTGGCGAAGCTTAGCGGGGTGACCCTACGACGCCCGCTCGCGATCCAGTGTCTCGCGGTAGCACGGCGCGTCCTCGAACGCCGCGAGGCCTGGCTGCGTCGGACGTGGCCGGGGGCGCTTGCGGCGCACCGCCGCGAGGACCGCGGAGGCGCCCACGAGACCGCCGATCACGAACGAGCGGATACGGTCGGCCTGGGTCTCGCGGTCCATGACGCGATTGTACGGTTGGCCCGTGATCTCCACCCTCGGCGACGTGCTGCTGGACGTGGTCGTCCGCATGCCCGGCACCCTCGCTCCCGGTGCCGACACGCCGGTCGAGACCAGGCTCGCCACGGGCGGCCAGGCCGCGAACGTGGCGGCGTGGGTGGTGGAGCTCGGCGGTGCCGCGCGGTGTATCGCCAAGCGCGCAGACGACGCGGCCGGGGAGCTCGTGCGCTCGCTGCTGGAAGCGCGGGGAGTCGAGCTCGTCGGGCCTCGGCTCGAGGGCTCCACGGGCGTCGTGGTCGCGCTGGTCGCCGAGGACGGGGAGCGGACGATGGCGACCGACCGCGGCGTCTCCACCGGGTTGCGCACGGACGAGGTTGAGCCGGGCTGGCTCGAAGGCTGCGAATGGCTCCACGTCTCTGGCTACGCGCTGCTGGCAGAGCCGATCGCGGAGGCCGCGCTGGCGGCTGCGCGCCTCGCGCGCGGTCGCGGGGCTCGGATCGCGGTCGACCTGTCGTCGTGGAGCGCCATCCGAGCGTACGGCGCCGAGGGGTTCCGCGCGAACCTCGACGCGGTCGCTCCCGACGTCGTCTTCGCCAACGAGCCCGAGTGGGAGATGGTCGGCGGCGCCTACGCGCTGGCGGAGACCGCGGTGATCAAGCGCGGCTCGCGCGGGGTCGAGGTGCGGACGGCCGAGGGCGTCGAGGAGCACGCGCCGGTCGGCGCCGAGGTGGTCGACACGACGGGCGCGGGAGACGCGCTGGCTGCCGGCTTCCTCGTCGGCGGCATCGAGCTCGGGCTGGACGCCGCGGCGCGCTGTGTCGGTCAGCTCGGAGCGGTGCCGTCGTGACACGCTACGCGTCTGGCTTGACCCCCGATCCGTGCGCCCCGTCCACCGCCCGCCAGCCCATTCCCAAGGGACGCGCCTGACGGTGCCTGAACTGTTGCAAATCGCGCCGGAAGTGCAACAAACCCTCCACGAGGGCGGCGCAGTCGTGGCGCTCGAGACTACGCTCGTCGCACACGGTTTCCCACCCGGGGTGGGGGTGGAGGTGGGACAGGCGGCGGAGGCGGCGGTCAGGTCCGAGGGGGCCGTGGCTGCAACGGTCGGCGTGCTCGACGGCGCCCTCGTCGTCGGCCTCGACGAGGACCAGCTCGCGCGCCTCGGCGAGGCCGGCCCCGAGGCGCGCAAGGCCGGTCCCCGCGATCTCGGCGCCTGCGTCGCGAGCGGCGATCTCGGCGCGACCACCGTCGGCGGCACGCTCGCGGCCGCTCGCCTCGCCGGGATCCGCTTCATGGGCACCGGCGGGATCGGCGGCGTCCACCGCGGCTACGCGGAGCGGCCGGACGTCTCGGCCGACCTGGCCCAGCTCGCACGCACGCAGGCGCTCGTCGTCTCCTCCGGGATCAAGTCGCTGCTCGACGTGCCCGCGACGGCCGAGCTGCTCGAGACGCTCGGCATTCCCGTCCTCGGCTACCGCACCGGCGAGCTCCCGCTCTTCTACAGCGCGGGCGGCGGCCCGCCCGTCTCAGCACGCGTCGAGTCGCCCGAAGAGGCCGCGCGCACGGCCGCCGCCCACTGGGACCTCGGGGGCGCCGCGCTCCTCCTCGCACGGGACCCCGATCACGGGATCGACGTCGAGCCGCTCGTCGAGGAGGCGCTACGGCAGGCGGCCGAGCAGCGCATCACAGGCCAGGCCGTGACGCCGTTCGTCCTCGCGTACCTGCACGAGAGCACCGCCGGACGGACGCTCGAAGTCAACCGCGAGCTGATCGTCGCGAACGCGCGCCTCGCGGCGCAGGTCGCCGTCGCCGCGGTCGCTACTCGCTGAACGACGAGAGGAACTCGTCCACCGACAGCGCCGTCAGCGTCTGCAGCTTGGCGCTGCCGCGCGCCCCGAGCGCCACGGACACGCGCGCGATCGTCTCGGCGTCGGGCGCCTCGACCACGTTGACGAAGTCGAACGGCCCGAGCGTCGCCCACTGGTGCAGAACCTTCGCGCCGAGCTCCTCGACGTCACGGTTGACCTCCCGCAGCCGGTCGGGGTTCGCCTTCAGCGTCTGCACGCCCTGGGCGGTCAGGCTCGTCAGCATGATGTAGGTCGGCATCGCGGCTCCTCCTCGATCGCGGACCGCCCGACTCTACTCGGGCCGCCTGGTCGAAGTAGAGGAGGCTCGCACCGAACACCACGACCGGCCAGAGCGCGCCCTCCGCGAGCGGCCGCGCGATCTCGGCCGCCTGGCCGCTGCCCGCGTTGATCGCCACCGCGAGCACGCGCGTGCTGAGGTAGAAGGCAATCCCGAGCGCCGCCATTGCGCCGAGGGAGTGGATGTAGTCCGCGCGGCCGAGCTCGAGCCCGCGCTTCAGCGACGCGAAGACTCCCGTCCCCTCCAGCACCGCCGCGGGCACCGCGAGGCCGACGAGCGCCAGCCACGCGATCGCCGGGAGCACGTAGCCCAGCACCAGGATCGGGAACGGGATGAAGACGATCAGCCCGGCGACGAAGGCGACGGCGAGTTGCCTGCGCGGCACCGGCCGGTCGGCCGCGATCACGGCGGCGCCGACGTAGGTCAGCGTGATGAGCACCGCGCCCGGGACGAGCGCGAAGAGCAGGTAATCCCGGCCGTGCAGGCCGTTTGTCAACGCGCCGAAGATCCCGATCGGGATCCCGATGGCCAGCGCGGCCCAGAAGCGGCGGCCGTAGAGCCGGATCGCCTCCGCGATCAGCTGCCCGACCGGCCGGGTCTCGGGTGGCAGCGGCGGCGGCAGCGGCTCCTTCGTCCGGCCCCGGCGCGCCATCAGGCGGCCGCGGGCTCGGCGGCGCCGGCCTTCTCGAAGACGAGGCCGTCCTCGCCCGCGTCCACGCGCACGACATCGCCCTCGGCGAACTCGCCCTCGAGCAGCCGCAGCGCGAGCGGGTTCTCCAGCATCCGCTGGATGGCGCGCTTCAGCGGCCGGGCGCCGTAGTTCGGGTCCCAGCCGGCCTCGGCCAGCGCATCGCGCGCCGCGTCGGTCAGCTCCAGCCGCAGCCCCCGCTCGGCCAGCCGCTCCTCGACCCGCCGCAGCTGCAGCCCCACGATGTCGGCGATCTGCTCCTTCGAAAGGGCGTGGAACTCGATGATCTCGTCGATCCGGTTCAGGAACTCCGGGCGGAACACGTCGCGCATCGCCTCGGCCGAGCGGACGTTCGAGGTCATGATCAGCACCGTGTTGCGGAAGTCGACGGTTCGGCCCTGGCCGTCGGTCAGGCGGCCGTCGTCGAGGATCTGCAGCAGCACGTTGAAGACGTCCGGGTGCGCCTTCTCGATCTCGTCGAGGAGGACGACCGAGTACGGGCGGCGCCGCACGGCCTCGGTCAACTGCCCGCCCTCGTCGTAGCCGACGTAGCCAGGCGGGGCGCCGACCAGGCGCGAGACCGTGTGCCTCTCCATGTACTCGCTCATGTCGAGCCGCACCAGCGCGCGCTCGTCGTCGAACATGAACTCCGCGAGCGCCCTGGCAAGCTCGGTCTTCCCGACGTCCGGTCGGGCCGAGGAAGACGAACGAGCCGATCGGTCGGTTCGGGTCCTGAAGGCCGGAGCGGGCGCGCCGCAGTGCGTTGGCCACGGCCTCGACCGCCTCGTCCTGGCCGACCACGCGCTCGTGTAGCCGCTCCTCCATGTGGATCAGCTTCTCCGTCTCGCCCTCGAGCAGCCTGTCGACCGGGATCCCCGTCCAGCGCGCGACCACGGCAGCGACGTCGTCCTCGTCGACCTCTTCCTTGACCATCGGATCCGCCTCCGGCGCGGCCTCGCGCTCCTCGAGCTCCTTCTCGAGCGCGGGCAGCTCGCCGTAGCGGACCTCGGCGACCCGCTGCAGGTCGCCGTTGCGCTCCGCGCGCTCGGCCTCCATGCGCAGCTCGTCGATGCTCCGCGTGATCTCCTTGACGCGCTCGAGCTGCTCTTTCTCGCGTGACCAGCGCGCGGCCAGCTCGTTGCGCCGCTCCTGCGCCTCCGCGAGGTCGCGCTCCAACGGCTCCCGCACCTCCTTCGACTCCTTGCCCATCGCGGCGAGCTCGATCTCGAGCTGGCGCACGCGGCGCTCGGCCTCGTCGAGCTCCAGCGGCGAGGAGTCGATCTCCATCCGCAGCCGCGAGGCGGACTCGTCGACGAGGTCGATCGCCTTGTCGGGCAGGAAGCGGTCGGCGATGTAGCGGTCGGAGAGCACCGCAGCGGCGACCAGGGCCGCGTCGCGGATGCGGACGCCGTGGTGGGCCTCGTAGCGCTCCTTCAGGCCGCGCAGGATCGCGATCGTGTCGGCGACCGACGGCTCGCCGACGTAGACCGGCTGGAAACGCCGCTCGAGCGCGGCGTCCTTCTCGATGTGCTTGCGGTACTCGTCGAGCGTCGTCGCGCCGATCGCGCGCAGCTCGCCGCGCGCCAGCATCGGCTTGAGCATGTTCGCAGCGTCGACCGCGCCCTCGGCCGCGCCTGCGCCGACGATCGTGTGCAGCTCATCGATGAAGAGGATCAGCTCGCCGGCCGCGTTCTGCACCTCGGTGAGCACGGCCTTGAGCCGCTCCTCGAACTCGCCGCGGTACTTCGAACCGGCGAGCATCGCGCCGATGTCGAGCGCCCAGACGCGCTTGCCCTTCAGGCCCTCGGGCACGTCGCCGGCGACGATCCGCTGCGCGAGCCCCTCGACGATCGCCGTCTTGCCGACGCCGGGGTCGCCGATCAGCACCGGGTTGTTCTTGGTGCGCCGGCTCAGAACCTGGATCACGCGCCGGATCTCCTCGTCGCGGCCGATGACCGGGTCGAGCTTCCCCTCCTCGGCAAGCTCGGTCAGGTCGCGGCCGAACTTCTCGAGTGCCTGGTAGGTGCCCTCCGGGTCCTGCGAGGTGACCCGCTGGCCGCCGCGGACGTGCTTGATCTTCGCCTCGAGCTGGTCGCGCGGGACAACGTCGAGCGCGAGTAGCAGGTGCTCGGTCGAGACGTATTCGTCCTCCATGCGCCGGGCCTCGTCGAAGGCCTCGTCAAGGACGCGCGAGGCCGCCGCGCTCACGGCCGGCTGCTGCTGCGCGCCCTGCGTCGAGGGCTTCGTGCGCAGCGTTGCCTCGGCCTGCGCGCGCAGCGCGGCTGCATCGGGAACGAGCTCCTGCGGCAGCTCCTGGTCGAGCAGCGCGAGCAGCAGGTGCTCGGGGTACAGCTCGGGGTTGCCCATGCGGCGCGCCAGCTCCTGGGCGGCCGCGACGGCTTCCTGTGACTTGAGTGTCAGTTTGTTGAAGTCCACTTTCGCTCCGGTAGTTGGGTGGGGTCGTAGAGCACGAGCTCGCGGCGGTACCGCCTGTGCACCTGCGCGATCGCGTCGCGCATCTCGCCCTCGAGCCGCTCCATCCGCGCGTGCATGCGCCGGAGCTGCTCCTCGAGGTCGAGCACGGCCTCGACGCCGGCGAGGTTGAGCCCGAGCTGTGTCGTCAGTTTCTGGATCAGTCGCAGCCGCTCGAGGTCGGCTTCCGAGTAGAGGCGGGTGTTCCCGGCGGTGCGCTTCGGCTGGACGAGACCCTTCTGTTCGTACATGCGCAGCGTCTGCGGGTGCATCCCGACGAGCTCGGCTGCGACGGAGATCATGTAGCGCGGACGGTCGTCCATCACCTGCGGTCACCTCCCGCGCGGGTCGTGCTCGCTGGCCGCGAAACGCCCGTCTCGCAAGGACGCAGGGAGCGTTCGTAGCCGGAGGCTACGGGCGCGACTGAGGACGCCACGAGACGGAGCGGTGCAGCGCCCCAGCGAGTGCGAGACGTGCGGGAGGGGGCCGCCATTTCAACTCCCCGCGTTCTGCAGCTGCTCCAGCAGCTCGCGCTGCTTCTTGGTCAGCTTCTTCGGCACCGTCAGCTTCACGCGCGCGAGGACGTCGCCGCGGCCTGAGCCCTTCAGCTTCGGCGCGCCCTTGCCCTTCACGCGCAGCAGCGTGCCGTCGGTCGTGCCCGGCTTGACCTTCACCGTCACCGAGCCGTCGGGCGTCGGCACCTCGACCTTCGCGCCGAGCGCGGCGTCGGGGTAGGACACCGGGACGTCCACGACGAGGTCGTCGCCACGGCGGGTGTAGGTCGACGACGGAGCCACGCGCGTGACCACGTACAGGTCGCCCGCCTCCGCGCCGCCGTAGCCGGCCTCGCCCTTGCCGCGCAGCTTGATCCGCGAGCCGTCCTTGACGCCTGCGGGGATCTTCACCGTGTAACGCTTCGTCCGCCGCTCGCGGCCGGTGCCGCGACAGGTCGGGCAGGGGTCCTCGATCACCGTGCCGTTGCCGCGGCAACGCGGGCACGGCTGCGAAAGCGCAAACAGGCCCTGGCTCTCGGCCTTGACGCCGCGGCCCTTGCACTCGGGGCAGAGGATCGGCGCCGTCCCCGGCCTGGCGCCCGAGCCGCCGCACTCGCGGCAGGCGGTCTCGAGCTGCACGGGGATCGTCGTCTCGACGCCCTTCAGGGAGTCCTCGAACGAGAGCCGGACCTCGACCTCGAGGTCGCTTCCGCGCCGCCCTCGCTGCTGCTGCTGCCCGCGGCCGCCGAACAGCCCGCCGAAGATGTCGCCGAGATCGCCGAGGTCGGCGAAGTCGAAGCCCTCGAAGTTGACGCCGCCGGGGCCGAACCCGCCGCGGCCGTTCTCGGCGCCGAAACGGTCGTACTGCTTGCGCTTCTCGGGGTCGGAGAGCACGTCGTAGGCGTGCTGCACCTCCTTGAAGCGCTCCTCGGCGGACGAGTCCCCGGGGTTCGCGTCCGGGTGGTACTGGCGCGCGAGCTTGCGGTACGCCTTCTTGATCTCGTCCTGGCGTGCGCCCTTGGCGACCCCCAGGGTCTCGTAGAAGTCCCTAACCGACGCCATCGTCCCCCGGCTTGGGCGCGGCCACCACGACGCGCGCCGGCCGCACCACGCGGTCGCCGAGTGTGTAGCCCTTCTGGACGACCTCGATCACCGAGCCCTCCTCCGCGTCCGAGGGCTGCGAGAGCAGGGCCTCGTGGACGTGCGGGTCGAAGTGCCCGCCGGTGTCGATCTGGGCCAGGCCCTCGCGCCGGAGCGCGGCCGCGAGCTCGCGGTGCACGAGCCGGACGCCCTCCTCCAGCTTCGCCTCTTCGTGCTCCTCGGCGGCCGCAAGCGCGCGCTCGAGGTCGTCGAGCACGGGCAGCAGCTCCTTCACGAGCCGCTCGTGGGCGCGCGCGACCAGGCTCTCCTGGTCACGCGCGACCCGCTTGCGGTAGTTCTCGAACTCGGCCGCGACCCGCTTGAGGTCGTTCAGGTGCTCGTCGCGCTCGACCTCGAGCGCCGCCACCTGCTCCTCGAGCGTGGGCTCCGCCTGGGCGTTCGCCCTGTCCTCGCTCACGAGGTCTTGGCCTCCTCGTCGACGACCTCGGCGTCCTCGATCACCTCGTCGTCGGAGTCGGACGCCTCGCCGTTGCCGGACGCCTGCGCCTGCTGCTGCTGCGCCGAGGCCTGCGCGTAGACCGCCTCGGCCAGCTTCTGCGACGCCTCCTGGAGCGCGTCGCTCTTGGCGCGGATGTCCGCGAGGTCGTCGGTCTCGAGCGCCTGCTTGAGCTCCATCACTCGGCCCTCGATCGTCGAGGCCTCGCTCTCGTCGAGCTTGTCGCGGTGCTCCTTGAGGCTCTTCTCGGTCGCGTAGGCGAGGGACTCGGCCTGGTTCTTCGCGTCGGCCAGCTCGCGCAGGCGGTGGGCCTCGTCGGCGTGCGCCTCCGCGTCCTTGATCATCTGGTCGACCTCGTCCGGCTTCAGGCCCGAGCCGCCCTCGATCTTGATCTGCTGCTCGTTCCCGGTGCCGAGGTCCTTGGCCGAGACGTTGATGATCCCGTTCGCGTCGATGTCGAAGGTGACCTCGATCTGCGGCATGCCCCGCGGCGCCGGCGGGATGCCGACGAGCTGGAACTTGCCGAGCGTCTTGTTGTAGAGCGCCATCTCCGACTCGCCCTGGAGCACGTGCACCTCGACGGAGGGCTGGTTGTCCTCGGCCGTGGTGAACGTCTCCGACTTCTTGGTCGGGATGGTGGTGTTGCGCTCGATCAGCCGCGTGAAGACGCCGCCCTTGGTCTCGATGCCGAGGCTCAGGGGGGTGACGTCGAGGAGCAGCACATCCTTGACCTCGCCCTTGAGCACGCCGCCCTGGATGGCCGCGCCGACGGCGACGACCTCGTCCGGATTGACGCCCTTGTGCGGATCCTTGCCGATCAGCTGCTTGACCTTCTCCTGCACCGCAGGCATGCGGGTCATGCCGCCGACGAGCACGACGTGGTCGATCTTCGAGGCGTCGATGCCCGCGTCGGCGAGGACCTGCTTCGTCGGGCCGACCGTGCGCTCGAGCAGCTCGGCCGAAAGCTCGTCGAGCTTGGCGCGTGTGAGCTGGAGGTCGAGGTGCTTCGGGCCCTCGGGGGTGGCGGTGACGAACGGCAGGTTGATCTGCGTCGTCATCGTCGAGGAGAGCTCGATCTTCGCCTTCTCGGCCGCCTCGTACAGGCGCTGCAGGGCCATCTTGTCCTGCGAGAGGTCGATGCCCTGGTCGCGCTTGAACTCCGCGACCATCCAGTCCACGATCGCCTTGTCGAAGTTGTCGCCGCCGAGGTGGTTGTCGCCGTTGGTCGCCTTCACCTCGAAGACGCCCTCGCCGAGCTCGAGCACCGACACGTCGAACGTGCCGCCGCCGAGGTCGAAGACGAGGATCGTGTGGTCAGAGGCCTCCTTGTCGAGGCCGTACGCGAGCGCTGCGGCGGTCGGCTCGTTGATGATCCGCACGACGTTGAGCCCGGCGATCTTGCCGGCGTCCTTCGTCGCCTCGCGCTGCGCGTTGTTGAAGTAGGCCGGGACGGTGATCACCGCGTCGACGACCGCCTCGCCGAGGTACGCCTCGGCGTCGGCCTTGAGCTTCTGGAGGATCATCGCGCTGATCTCCGGCGGCGCGTACTCCTTGCCGCCGGCCTTCACGCGCACGTCGCCGTTCGGGCCCTCCACGACCTCGTACGGGACGATCTTCATCTCCTCGCTTACTTCGCCGTACTTGCGGCCCATGAAGCGCTTGATCGAGAAGATGGTGTTCTGTGGGTTCGTTACCTGCTGGCGCTTCGCGGGCGCCCCGACGAGCCGCTGGCCGTCATTGGTGAACGCGACGACGGACGGCGTGGTGCGCCCGCCCTCCGCGTTCGGGATGACCGCCGGCTCGCCGCCCTCGATCGCGCCGACACACGAGTTGGTCGTGCCGAGGTCGATTCCGATCGTCTTTGCCATGCGTTAGCTCCTCCTTGCTGAGAAAATCTCAGTCGGATGATAGCAAGGCTGGCCGCCACCCGACGAGGCGTCGCAGGGTTGCCGCGGCGCTCGGTTCCGCGACGACGATGCCCGCGAAGATGACCGCGCAGCCGCCCCAGCCCAGCCAGCCGAGCCGGTCGTCTGCGAGCCAGTAGCCGAACAGCCCGGCGAACACGGTCTCGAGCGAGAAGACGATCGCGATCCGGGCCGCGCTCAGGCGCCGCTGCGCCCAGATCTGGATCAGGTAGGCGAGGGCGCTCGCGAAGACGCCTGTGACGAGCAGCGCCCCCCACACCGTCCACCCGCGAGGCACCTCGAGCTGGCCGAGCGCCAGCGCGATGACGAGGAAGCCGACGAAGCAGGCCGCCATCTCGACGAGCGTCAGCGCGATCGCGTCGTAGCGGTTCGCGTAGCGCTCGACCATCACGATCTGCAGCGCCTGCGCGGCCGTCGAGGCGAGCACCAGCAGGTTCCCGCCCGGCGAGCCGACGTGAACGCCGCTAAGCATCGCGAGCCCGAGGGTCGCCAGGGCGACGCCGAGCCATACCTCCAGCCCGACGCGCGTGCGGAAGAGCGCCAGCCCGAAGAGCGGCGTGAGCACCACGTACAGCCCGGTGATGAAGCCGGTGCTCGAGACCGTCGTGCGCTCGAGCCCGGCGGTCTGCAGCCCGATCCCCAACCCGAGCAGGATGCCGATCAGCGCGCCCGCCGCGAAACCGGAGCGACCGAGCGTCCGTACCCGCGTCCCGCCGGCGAGCGCCAGCGCGCCCGTCGCAATCGCGTACCGCACCGCCAGGAACGCGAACAACGGGTAGACGTCGATCGCGTCCTTCACCTGCACGAATGTCACGCCCCATACGGCGGTGACGGCTATGAGCGCGACGAGAGCCACAGGTGAACGCTAAGACGGGCGCGCGGGCAGAGCCCGTGCGCCCTCTATGGACGGCACCGCAAGCGGCGCCTCGGCCTGGACGAAGGTGACCCTCCAGACGGCCGTGACCGCGATGAGCGCCAGTAGCGCCACCGCGCGAGTCTAGGAGGGTGCCCTAGACGATGTCCTGGCTGCCTTCGCCCTGGGCCGGCTCGTCGTTGGTCTCGTCCCAGCCGCCGCCGTCGTCCTCATCGATAGCCCGCTGCGTCGGGTTGCAGCGTTCCGCCGGTTTCCTCCCGCGGAACGTCGGCTAGGCTCCGGGCATGGAGCCGCTGCTGGATTCGTGGGGCCGCGAGATCAAGAGCGTTCGCGTCTCCGTCACCGACAAGTGCAACTTCCGCTGCCGCTACTGCATGCCGGCGGAGGGGCTCGAGTGGCTCCCGCGCGACGAGGTGCTCAGCTTCGAGGAGACCGCGCGGCTCGTGCGCGTGCTGGCGGCGATGGGGGTCGAGGAGGTGCGCTTGACCGGCGGCGAGCCGCTCGTGCGGCGCGACGTGCCGGTGCTGGTGCGCCTGCTTGCCGAGACGCCTGGCGTGACCGATCTCTCGCTGACCACCAACGGTGTCCTGCTCGACCGACTGGCCGCCCCGCTCGTCGAGGCCGGGCTGAGTCGCTTGAACGTCTCGCTCGACTCGCTCTCGCACGTGCGCTTCGCGGAGATCACGCGCCGCGACGCTCTCGACCGCGTGCTCGCAGGGCTCCAGGAGGCCGAGCGCTACCCGCAGCTGCGGCCGATCAAGGTCAACTGCGTTGCGATGCGAGGGTTCACCGAGGTCGAGGTGCCCGCCCTCGCGGAGCTCGCGCGGCGAAAGCCGTACGTCGTCCGCTTCATCGAGTTCATGCCCCTCGACGCGGACGAGTCTTGGCGCGGGGACGACGTGCTCACCGGCGGCGAGATCCGCGCGCTGATCGAGGAGCGCTGGCCGCTCGAGGAGATCCCCGCGAAGCCGTCCTCGACCGCGCGCCGCTTCCGCTTCGCCGACGGCGCCGGCGAGATCGGGTTCGTCAACCCCGTCTCGGAGCCGTTCTGCTCGAGCTGCGACCGGATCCGGCTCACGGCCGACGGCCAGCTCCGGACGTGCCTGTTCTCACGGCGCGAGTGGGATCTGAAGACGCCCCTGCGCGACGGCGCCTCGGACGCCG
Organism: uncultured Actinomycetes bacterium; assembly: GCA_963719275.1. Lineage (GTDB taxonomy): Bacteria > Actinomycetota > Thermoleophilia > Gaiellales > Gaiellaceae > AC-32. The sequence goes on from CAVRBT010000007.1 coordinate 44,434, forward strand.
AGCTCGAGCGCCTGATCCGCCTCGCCGTCCGCCACAAGGAGCTCAAGCACAAGATCAACGATCCTGGATTTGTGCGCGCGTCGCGCTCGATGAGCCAGATCGGCGGTTAAGCGGCAAGTCGAGCTCTCGAGCCTGTGCGACTGACGCCGAGGCCGCTTTTCCAGGAGGTGCCCGGCATCCCGGCACCCTACTGCGCCGTATGGAATAGTCCGCGCCGAACAGGTCGTTAGACTTTTCGAGTCCCGTGAGCGTGCTCGTCTCAGCAGGCCGCCGAGTCCTGCCCCGCGGGTGGGGAGACTTCGGGCTTCAGTTGGCCATTTGGTTCGGCTTCCTCGGCGCCTACCAGGTCGCCCGGGGACTCGCGGACCGCAACCCACCAAAGGCCTTCGACAACGGCCTGCACGTCATCGGGATCGAGCGCCACACGAACGCCCTCTTCGAGCTGACCCTGCAGCGGCTGGTCGACGGCTCGCAGGTGCTCGCCACCGCGGCGTCGTGGACGTACTGGAACTCGGAATTCACCGTCCTTGGGCTGGCGCTGCTCTGGGTGTACCTGCGGCGCAACGAGGCCTTCGTCAAGTTCCGCAACACGATTCTGCTCGCAAACGTGATCGGGCTCGTCGGCTACGTGCTACTGCCGACGGCCCCTCCGCGGATGTTCCCCGACCTGGGCTTCAGCGACACGCTCTCGAACTTCGGCGAGCTCAACCACGGCAGCGGGGTGATCGAGTTCGCGGCCAACCCATACGCGGCGATGCCGAGCCTCCACGCCGCCGACGCGCTCATCGTCGGCCTCGTGCTCGCCTCGGTCTGCCGCTCGAGGGTGCCGAAGCTGCTCTGGCTGCTCTGGCCGGCGTGGGTGTGGTTCAGCGTGATGGCGACCGGCAACCACTTCTGGCTCGACGTGCTCGGCGGCGTGATCGTGGCGTCGATCGCCCTGGTGATCGTCTACCGAAACCCGCTTCGCCGCCTCCGCGCCGAAACGGCGTGACCCGCACCGAAACGCTTGCCTGGGTCAAGCGGAGCTACACCGACGGGACCCGGCGGCTCGCGTCGCGGTGGATCGGCGGCCTCGCGCGCACGCGCGTGACCCCGAACGCGCTCACGGCCGCGGGGATCACGCTCTGCTTCGTCGCTGCGGTGATCGTCTTCTTCGCGCACGAGCGGCCGTGGCCCCTGTACTGGGTCGGCGCGCTCGTGTTCGTCGTCGGCTCCGTGCTCGACATCCTCGACGGCGCGCTCGCCCGCTACGGGGGCAAGGCGACGCCGTTCGGCGCCTTCGTCGACTCGATCTCGGACCGCGTCAGCGAGGGGTTCGTGCTGACGGCGGTCGCCCTCGTCTTCGCGCGCGAGAGCAACGACATCGCGGTCGGGTTCACGATCGCCGCGATGGCGGGCTCGTTCCTCGTCTCCTACGCGCGCGCGAAGGCGGAGCTGCTCGGGCTCAAGGGCGACGTCGGCCTCGGCAGCCGCGCCGAGCGGGTTGTCGTGATCACCGCCGGCCTCGTCTTCGCGCCCTGGGGCGGGCTGCAGTGGGCGATCTACTTCCTGGCGGTGACGGCCTGGTTCACCGTTCTGCAGCGCGTGTTCGCGGTTCGCTCGCAGCTCCGCCGCGATTGACGGGGTATACTGCTAGCACTTCTGTGCTAGCACCGACTGCCCGCAAGCATGTGCTCGTCCGGATGCCGGGCAAGCTCAAGCGGCTCCTCTCGGAAGAGGTCAAGAGCTCCGGCCGCAGCCTCAACGATGTCGCGGTCGGCCTGCTGGCCTCTCGCTTCGGCGTCTCGTTCGACCCGAGCGGCCGCCCCGGGAAGCAGCCCGGCTCGAGCGGCTCGGTGCTCCTGCGCATGCCCGCGGAGCTGAAGGACAAGCTCGCGGCCCGCGCGCGGCAGCGCAGGCGCAACGTCAACGACCTGATCGTCGAGACGCTCACCGAGCGGCTCGCAGGAAAGGAACCCATGGCTTCGACCAACGGCAAGGCACGCGGCTCGGACGACAAGGTCCGCGTCGCGATCATCGGCGTCGGGAACTGCGCAAGCTCGCTCGTGCAGGGCGTCGAGTACTACAAGGACGCCAACCCGGACGACTTCGTCCCCGGCCTGATGCACGTCGACCTCGGCGGCTACCACGTCCGCGACGTCGAGTTCACGGCGGCCTTCGACGTCACCACCCAGAAGGTCGGCAAGGACTTGGCGGAGGCGATCTGGGCGCATCCGAACAACACGATCAAGTTCTCGGAGGTGCCGAAGACCGGCGTCACCGTCCGCCGCGGGATGACGCACGACGGGCTCGGCAAGTACCTCTCGGAGGTCGTCGAAAAGGCGCCAGGCGAGACCGACGACGTCACCGGGATCCTCCGCGACACAAAGACCGACGTCGTGATCAACTACCTCCCGGTCGGCTCCGAGGAGGCGACCAAGTGGTACACGGAGCAGATCCTGGCCGCCGGCTGCGCGATGGTGAACTGCATGCCGGTCTTCATCGCGCGCGAGAACTACTGGCAGCGGCGCTTCGAGGAGCGCGGCCTGCCGATCATCGGCGACGACATCAAGTCGCAGGTCGGCGCGACGATCTCCCACCGCGTCCTGACCAGCCTCTTCAAGGACCGCGGCGTGCGGGTCGACCGCACCTACCAGCTGAACTTCGGCGGCAACGCCGACTTCATGAACATGCTCGAGCGCGAGCGGCTGGAGTCGAAGAAGATCTCGAAGACGAATGCGGTCGCCGCGACGCTGCCGTACGAGCTCGGCGACCGGAACATCCACGTCGGCCCCTCCGACTACGTGCCGTGGCTCGACGATCGCAAGTGGGCGTACATCCGTCTCGAGGGCACGTCGTTCGGCGACGTGCCGCTGAACGCGGAGCTGAAGCTCGAGGTCTGGGACTCGCCGAACTCGGCGGGAGTCGTGATCGACGCCGTCCGGCTGGCCAAGCTGGCGCTCAACAACGGCGTCTCCGGCACGCTCACGGCACCGAGCGCCTACCTGATGAAGTCCCCGTCCACGCAGATGCCGGACGAGGACGCGCGCGACAAGACGGCGCAATTCATCCGCAAGCACGCGCGCAAGCCGGTCAAGCAGACCGCCGCGACCTAGCCGTTCGCAGATCGGGGGGCCTTTCTCGAGCAGGCGCCCCGGCGCGCCCCGGACTACACTCGCCGCGATGGGCCTGCGCGTCTGCCTGGTCACGCCGTTCGCCTGGTCGCGGCCCCACGACGTGAACGAACACGTGGCGGGAATCGCCCGCGAGCTGCGCCTGCTCGGACACCACGTCACGGTGCTCGCGCCGTCGACGCGGGCCTCCGACCTGATCGAGGGGCGGCGGGCGCTGCTGGACGGGGACGGCGCGGAGGTGATCGCTCTCGGGCCGGCGCTGCCGGTCTCGCGGCGCAGCCGAATCGGCGTGCCCGTCGGAGTGCGCGCAAACCTCTCGCTCGCCCTGGCGCGCGGGGCCTATGACGTCGTCCACGGCTTCGAGCCGGGGCTGCCGAGCCTCTCCTACCTTGCGCTGCGCGACGCGCGCGCCTTCGCGGTCGCGACCTACCTCTCGCCCGAGCGGCTCGGCTACCCGCCCGGCCGCGCGCAGCGGGAGCGGCTGCTCGGGCGCATCGACGCCCTCGTCGCGACCTCCGAGGACACGGCTCTGGCGGCGGCCGAGCGTCTCCCCGGCGACTACCGCGTCGTCACCCCCGGGGTCGACCTCGAGCTCTTCCACCCTGGGGACAAGCGGCGCCTGGTCGTGCTGGAGTGGCGGCCGGGCGAGCGGGCGCTGACGCGCGCGGTGGTCCGGGCGCTGAGCGCCCTGCCCGACTGGGAGCTCGTCTTCCTGCGGACGAAGCCGCTGGCCGGGCGGCCTGCGCTGCCGGGTCCCCTGCGCGGGCGGTCGCACGTGCGGACGTTGCGGAGCGGCGAGGCGCGGGCACCGCTGCTGAACGAGGCGGCGGTCTTCGTCCCGGCGCTGGACGGCCTCGACCGCGTGGCGCTCGAGGCCACCGCCGCCGGCTGCGCGGTTGTGTCGCCCCCGGGCCTGGTCGAGCAGCCGGAGCTCGCGGCGGCCGCGATCCTGCGCTTAGCCGAGGACGACGCCTACCGCGAGCGCGAGCAGGCCCGCGCGCGACAGCGGGCCGAGGACCAGAGCTTCGCCGCCGCGGCGCGCGAGCTCGACGCCCTCTACACCGGCCTGACCTCTCGGCGCCGCGACCGCACGGTGGCGCCGCTCAGCGACGGCGATTGGATCGTTGCCGATTTGCACCTGCACACGAACTGGTCGCACGACTGCCAGATCCCGGTGGAGGAGCTGCTCGACCACGCGGAGGCGGAAGGCCTCGGCGCGATCGCCGTCACCGACCACAACGTCTTCGGCGGGGCCCTCGAGGCCGCCGAGCTGGCGCACGACCGCGACCTGATCGTGATCCCGGGCGAGGAGGTGAAGACCGCCGACCAGGGCGAGGTGATCGGCCTCTTCCTGTCAGAGGAGATCCCGCGCGGGATGTCGTTCGGCGAGACGGTCCAGGCGATCCGCGCGCAGGGCGGTGTCGTCTACGTCCCGCACCCGTTCGACCGCCTGCACGCGATCCCGGGGCCGGCGACGCTGCACCGCAACCTCGCCGAGATCGACGTGTTCGAGGTCTACAACGCGCGGCTCCTGTTCGAGGCCTACAACGACGAGGCGCTGCGCTTCGCGCGCAAGTACGACCTGACGATGGGCGCCGGCTCCGACGCGCACGTCCTGCAGGGCATCGGCACCGGCGCGATGCGCATGCGCGCCTTCGACGGGCCCGAGGAGTTCCTCGCCAGCCTGCGCACGGCACACGTCCTCCGGCGGCCGCGCTCGCTCCTCTACCTGCAGTCGCTGAAGTGGGCGGCGCAGGCCAAGGAACGCGTGCGCTAGCGGAGAAGGTCCATCGGCCCACGCTACGCGTTTGGTTTCGCCGCAGAACGGTTCCTATGAATTCCCTGTTTCTCCCGCAACAGCTATCTCTCTGGTAAGCGGATGTCTGCCGTGACGGACGAGATCTTCGAGAAGTACCTGCAAAAGGCCATCGCCGAGACAAACGAGCTCGGCGACGAGATCGCGCGCGCAGCCGGCGAGGCGCAGGTTCCGGTGCTCGGCTCGGGCCACCCGCTCGCGGATGTCTTCCTGCTCAAGCACGACCCGAAGCAGGCCGAGGTGCAGGAGGGGGTCGCGTTCTACGGCCGCGCGGGCCAGGCGCTGCTGAAGTCGCTGCAGCGGCTACGGGTCGACCCGCTCGCGGTGTACGGGACGAACTGCCTCAAGTTCGCGGGCGGCGACGAGGAGGAGGCGCGGCCGTGGCTGACGCGCGAGCTGCACATCGTCCAGCCGAAGCTGATCGTCGTGATGGGCGAGCCGGCGCTCGAGTTCCTCAACTCGCTCGAGTTCCCCCTCGCCGACCCGCTCGAGCCGAAGCCGGGCGAGCTGCAGCGGTTCACGCCGACGATCCAGGCGCTCTACGTGCCCGACATCGACGAGTCGCTCGACGAGGCGCCCGCGAAGACACGGTTCTGGAACGCGTTCAAGGCCCTGGGTCCCTGGTGGGCCGAGCTGCCGCCGTACTGAGCACGCCGCGGATCGCCGGGTTCGTCGCGGTGGCGGCGATCGTCGGGGTCTACTACGGCACGCACCAGTGGTGGTTCGAGCTGTCGCTCTGGCCGAGCCTGGCGTGGATCTGCCTCCTGCTGATCCCGACGGTGTTCCTGCTCGTCTGGCTCGCACTCCCCCTCTGGAGCAGGCCGGTGCGGCAGCTGTTGGTCACGGCGCTCGCGTTCGGCGTGGCGGCGGTCGTTTTGCAGTGGGCCGGCGCGGGGGTAATCGCGAACTTCGCGAAGCTCGGCGCGATGACGTTCGCCGGCTGGTGCTTCCTGCGCTTCTTCGAGGAGCTGAGCTGGGTCGTGCTCGTCGCCTGCATCGTCCCGTGGGTCGACTCGTACTCGGTCTGGCGCGGGCCGACGAAGACGATCGTCACGCAGAAGCCGCAGGTCTTCGACGCGCTCTCGTTCACCTTCCCGGTTCCGGGCTTTGAAGGCGGGGCGAAGCTCGGGCTGCCGGACCTGCTCTTCTTCGCGCTCTACCTCGGCGCGGCCGCCCGCTGGAACCTGCGAACGGGCTGGACTTGGGTGTGCCTCACCGCCTCGCTCGGCGGAACCATGGCGCTCGCGACGTGGCTGAACGTCGACGGCCTGCCCGCCCTGCCGCTGCTCTCCGTGGGCTTCCTGGTGCCCAACGCCGACCTGCTCTGGCGCGCGGTCAGGGGTCGAAGCGCCAGAGATCCCCGTCGAAGTCCGACGTGACCCAGGCCGACCCGGCGGCCTCGGCCACGGCCAGCGGGCTCGTGCCGACCGGAATGGTCCGCGTCACCGCGTTCGTGGCCGGGTCGACCACGGAGACCGTGCCGTCGTCGATGTTCGGGACCCAGAGCCTGCCGCCGACGAACGAGCTCGCGAGCGGGTTCGCGCCGACCGTGACGACGGCTTGGACCGCGAGCGAGGCCGGGTCGACTCGGTAGATCTTCCCGGTCTCGCTCGAGACCCAGAGGGCATCGGCCGACGCGGTGATCCAGTCGGCCTTCGGGAGGGAGATGCGGCGCTCGACGCGGTTGCGCACGGGGTCGATGCGGATGAGGCGGCCACGGCCGTAGTCGGCCACCCACACCTTTCGGAAGGCAACGGCGATCCCGTTCGGCTGGCCCCCGACGCGGATCGTCTTGACGACCTTGTTCCGCTTGGGGCCGACGCGGCTGACCGTGCCGGACCCTTCGTTCGACACCCAGACCGAGCCGCCGCCGAACGCGAGCGCGTACGGCGAGGCGCCGACACGGATCCGCGCCTGCCGCCGTTTCGTTGTGGCCTTCACCCGCGTGACGCGGTTGCCATCGCGCGAGCCGACCCAGACGCTCCCCGCGCCGTAGGCGAGGCCGAACGGGCGACCCGCGACTGCGACCCGCCAGACGACGCGACCCGCGACGGGGTCGACGCGAATCACGCGGTTGTCGGTGCGGTCCGTCACCCAGAGCGCCCCGCCGCCGGAGCGCACGAACGACGCCGAGATGCCAACGTGAACCTTCGCCGGCGCCGAGGCGGCGGCGGCCACGCCGCCTACGGCTGCGAGCACCACGAGCAGGCAGGCCGTTCGTCGCAGTAGAGTTACCACAACCTTGAACTACATTACCACAAGGTTGCGGTAATGCCAGACGACGGGCCGGACACCATCTTGCTCGACCTCTTCCGCACCAACCAGGTTCGCGAGCGGCTGATCGAGTCGGCGCTCGAGGGCGTCGACCTCCCACCCGAGGACTACCCGTTCTACGTCCTGATCGGCGCCGAGGGCCCCTGGACGCCGACCGCACTGGCCGGCCGGATGGAGATGCCGCTCTCAACGGTCCTCTTCCGCGTCGGGCGGCTCGAGAAGCGCGGGCACGTGGAGCGGTCCCCGAACCCCGACGACCGGCGCTCGTACCTCGTGCGGCTCACGCCGTCCGGGACGAAGCTGCTCGGCCAGGCGCGTCCCCGGTTCCGCGCCTACGCCGAAGCCGTGGAACGAAGGCTCGGCGCCGAGCGGGTCGGCTCCCTGCGCGGCGACCTCGGCGAGCTGCGAGATGCGATCGAGGCGGAGCTCAGCTCCGGGTGAGCAGCGCCACCGCCTCGACGTGCGGCGTGTGCGGGAACATGTCCACCGGCCGCGCGCGCTCCAGGCGGTAGCCCCACTCCTTGCCGAGCTCCTTCACGTTCCCGGCCAGCGTCGTCGGGTTGCACGAGACGTAGACGATTCGCGAGGCCTCGAGCCGCGCCAGCCGCCGCAGCGCCTTCCCCGCCAGCCCTGCCCGCGGCGGGTCGACGACGGCCACGTCCGGCGGCCCCGCCCGCTCCGCGAGCTCCTCCAGCGAGGCGCCCACCTCGCCGGCGAAGAAGGCCGCGTTCGCGATCCCGTTCAGGTCCGCGTTCTCGAGCGCGCACGCAACCGACTCCTCCGAGACCTCCACCCCCCACACCGTCAGCGCGCGCGACGCCATCGTCAGGCCGATCGTCCCGATCCCGCAGTAGAGGTCGTAGACCGTCTCGCCCCCGGTCAGACCCGCGTACTCGCCGGCGAGCTCGTACAGCCGCTCGGCCATGCGCGTGTTCGTCTGCAGGAAGGCGTTCGGCCGCACGCGGAAGCGGAGCCCGCACATCTCCTCCTCGATCGCCTCTTCACCCCAGAGCAGCGTCGTCGGCAGGTTCGTGACCTCCGCCTGGGAGTCGTTCACCGACCAGTGGATCGACCGCACCTCGGGGAACCGGCGCAGCACCTCGACGAGCTCGTCGCGGTCGAAGCGCTCCCCTTCGGCGGTCACGAGCTGCACGAGCAGCTGGCCGGTGTTGCGGCCCTCGCGCAGGACGAGATGGCGCAGGTACCCGGTGTGCTCGGCCTGGTCGTAGGGCTCGAGCCGCTCCGTCCGCGCCCAGTCGCGCACGGCGTTGCGCACGGCGTTGCCGAGGTCGGAGCTGAGCCAGCACTTCTCGACCTCGAGCACCTCGTCCCAACGTCCGGCCCGGTGGAACCCGAGCGCCGGCCCTGCGGGCGTTTGCGTAAACGAGTACTCGAGCTTGTTGCGGTAGTGGAAGACCTCGGCGGCCGGGACGATCGGCTCGAGCGGCGGCTCCGCGATCCCGCCGATGCGGCGCAGCGCATCGCCGACCTGCTCCTCCTTCGCGGCGACCTGAACCTCGTACGCGAGGTCCTGGAAGCGGCAGCCGCCGCAGGCCGGGTAGTGCGCGCACGGGGCCTCGACCCGGTTCGGCCCCGGTTCGACCACGTCAACCGCGAGCGCCTCGGCGTGGTTGCGCTTCACCTTCGTCACACGCGCGCGCACCCGGTCGCCGGGGAGGCCGCGGCGGACGAAGACGACGAAGCCGTTCAGCCGCGCGACGCCGTTCCCGCCGTAGGCGAGCGAGTCGATCGAGAGCTCGAGCTCCTGATCGCGTGCGACGGGCGCGGCCATTGCCGCTCCAGGCTATGAAAACGGCGGGTGCAGCGGGAGGATCAGCGGCGGCCGCGGCTTCTGGTGGAAGTCGAAGTCGCGCATGAGGTCGCCGACCTGCGACATCGCTTCGCGCACCGACGGCCGCGGGTCCGGCCGTCCGTCGGTCTGCGGGTCCAGGCGCTGGCCGCCGAGGAAGTCGTCCTCGATGAACTTCACGATGGCGTCCAGGCTCGCGGTACGGTGGTCGACGAAGCCGCGTCGCGCGTAGGGCGAGATGACGATCCCCGGCACGCGCATGCCGAAGCCGTTGCGGTCGACGTGCGGTGGGACGACGTGGTCGTAGAAGCCGCCCCAGTCGTCCCAGGCAAGGAAGATCGCCGTCGACCGCCACTCCGGACTGCGCATCACGGCGTTGACGACGCTCGTCACGTAGGTCTGCCCGCGCGTGATGAGCGCCGGTGGGTGCTCGCTGACCCGGTTGCTGGGCGTGAGCCACGAGACCGCGGGCAGGGCGCCGCGCTTCGCGGCGGCGAAGAAGGAGCGCATCGGCTGGATGTTCCGGAGCTGGTGGTCCTGCCGTACCGTGTCGAACCACGGGAGCGGATTCCAGATCCCGGGCGTCCTCGAGTCCTGCCACTTCTCGTTGCAGACCATGCCGTCGTCCTCGCAGTCGGGCTCCCAACCCCGGAAGAGGTAGTAGCGCCACGAAACGTGGTCGCGGTGCAGCAGGTAGGTGAGGTCGGTCCAGGCGTAGTCGGGCTTGCGGTCCGTCGGGTTCTGCGCCTCGTGCGGCGGCGCGACCGGGTTCTCGCGCGCGTTCACGCAGCTCGAGGCCTCGTGCGGCCGGTGGCAGCGGGCCGACCACTCCGAGACCAGGTACAGCTTCGAGGGCAGGCTCCACGACGAGACCGACTCGAACAGGTGGTCCCGCAGCACGTAGTTGCGCGCGTAGGCCCAGTAGTTCGGGATCTCGCGCTCGTCGTGGTACCCCATCACGTCCGGCCTCGCGGCCGCGAGCGAGCAGAGCAGCGAGTCGGGCGCGGTCACGCAGCCGGCGGCGCGGCCGCGCCGCGCCTCGCGGATGAAGCCGTCCATCTTGCCCCCGCTCACGTCACGAACGGCGTCCAGGTGCTCGTGCGGGCCGCCGCTGTTCCGGTTCCTCGCGTCGTGGTACGGGTAGACGCAGACGTGCGTGCGCGGGTCGGGCACGCAGACCGTGAAGCGACCGTTTCGGCGCGGAAGCCCGTCGGCTCCCGGGTACGTCCCGAAGTAGGAGTCGAACGAGCGGTTCTCCTGCATGATCACGACCACGTGGCGGATCTTGTGGATCCCTACCGGGTGCGCACGTGGTCGCTCTGCCCGTCCAAAGAAGACCACACCCGAGACGAGCGCGACCGAGAGCGCGAACGCAGTCGGAAGCCGCCGCGGCACGCGCTCAACCTAGGCCGCGCTTGTTCAGATCAGATGAATGCGCGGTTGTGCGTCAGCGAAGAGCGGTGACGTAGACCTTGCGCTCGCGCGGCCCGTCGAACTCGCAGAAGAAGATGCCCTGGTAGCGGCCGAGCGCGAGCCTTCCCTCGCGTAGCGGCACGAGCACCTCCGGGCTCATCAGCGACGCGCGCACATGCGAGGGCGCGTTGGGGCCGTCGGCGTCGTCGTGGCGCCAGCTCCAGCCGTCCTCGACGATCTTCTCCATGGCCTGCTCGAGGTCGTTGGCGAGCTCCGGGTCGATGTCCTCGTTGATCGTCACGCCCGCCGTCGTGTGCGGCACGTAGACCAGCGCCGCGGCGGCCCCGTTGGCGCCGTTCAGCGCCTGCTCGACCTGTTCCGTGATGTCGAGCAGCTGCGTGCGCCGCTCGGTCTTGAGGCTGATCTCGTGCACCCGGATATCCTACGGCCAATGCCGAGCGACCCGCCCCCTTCGCTGGACCTCGACGCCTACCGTGCGGGCGCCGACCGGTTCATCGCCGAGCTCGACGAGGAGTACTACCAGCACTACGCCGGCCTGAAAGACCGGCTGGAGCTCGAGGAGATCTACGAGCGACACTCAGCGCTGACCGAGCTCGAGCAGGTGCAGGCCGTCGGCGCGGCCGTCGACGGCGACCGGAGGGTCCGCGAGCTCTGGCACTTCGGCTGCGAGGGCTACCTCGGGAACCTCACGCGCGAGCACGCGGAGAAGATCGCCGCCATCGAGGCCGAGCTCGAGGTGGCCGTCGACGGCGAGCAGATCCCGTTCCGGATGCTGCGCCCGGAGATGGCGAACGAGCCCGATCGCGGACGACGCGAGAAGCTCGACCGCACGATGTGGGAGGCCACCGAGGAGCACCTCAACCCGATCTACCTCGACGCCGTCGAGATCGAGCGCCGCGAGCTCCCCGCGCTGGGCGCGTCGAGCTACGTCGAGCTGTACGAGCGCTTTGGCTTCCGGCTGAAGGAGCTCGCCGCGCAGTGTGAGGCGTTCCTCGCCGACACCGAGCGGCTCTACGAGGACGTCCTCGGCCATGCCGCGCGCGAGCAGCTCGGCCTCTCGCTCGACGACCTGGCGCGCTGGGACCTGCAGCGGATGATCCGCTCGCCGCAGTGGGACGAGGGTTTTCCTGCGGACAAGATGGTCCCCGCGCTGAAGGCGACGCTGAACGACCTCGGCATCGATCTCGACCGCCAGGAGAACATCCACCTCGACATCGAGCAGCGGCCGCAGAAGACCCCGCGCGCCTTCTGCTCGCCGATCGAGGTCCCCGACAAGGTGATGCTCGTGATCCAGCCGATCGGCGGCGCCGACGACTGGCGCGCGTTCTTCCACGAGGCCGGGCACGCCGAGCACTTCGGCGGGACCTCGCCCGACCTCTCGATGGAGGAGAAGCGGCTCGGCGACGTCGCGGTCACGGAGGGCTGGGCGATGCTGATGCAGCACCTCACGGACGAGCCGGCGTGGCTCTCGCGCAAGCTCGACTTCCCGGGACCGGAGGACTATGCGGCGGAAGGGATGCTCTGGCTCCTGTTCTTCGTGCGCCGCTACTCGGCGAAGCTGCTCTACGAGCTCGAGTTCCACTCCAGCGAGGACATCAGCGGGATGGCCAAGCGCTACACCGAGGTCCTCGGCGACGCGCTCAAGTTCGAGATCGCCGAGGAGAACTACCTCGCCGACATGGACTCGGGCTTCTACGTGACCGCGTACTTGCGCTCGTGGGCGTTCGAATGCCAGCTTCGCGACCATCTGCGCGAGCGGTTCGGCACCGACTGGTTCACGCAGCGCGAGGCCGGCTCGCTGCTGCGCGAGCTCTGGGCAGAGGGCCAGCGGCCGACCGCCGACGAGCTGCTGAAGGACGTCTCGGGCTCGGAGATCGAGATGTCGGCGGTCGGCGACCGCGTGCGCGAGCGGCTCGGCTAGCTGCGCGTCTGCTTTACTGCCCACGACAGCGTCGATCCGACCAGGAGCGTCGAATGCGCACTACGTGCATGTCCATCGAGGAGGCCTTTGTGACCTATTCGGAGGGTGTGACGCGTGCTTCGACGAATGCTCAACCTGGGGATCCTGGCGCATGTAGACGCCGGTAAGACAACACTCACGGAACGACTGCTCTACGCGGCCGGTGTGATTCGCCGGCCCGGCCGTGTCGACGACGGCACGACGCAGACCGACACGCTGGCGCTGGAACAGCAGCGCGGCATCACGATCAAGTCCGCGGTCGTTTCGTTCCCGATCGACGACGTCACCGTCAACCTGATCGACACGCCGGGGCACCCGGACTTCATCGCGGAGGTGGAGCGCGTCCTCGACGTGCTCGACGGCGCGGTGCTCGTGATCTCGGCCGTCGAGGGCGTGCAGGCGCAGACGCCACTGCTGATGCGCGCCCTGCAGCGGCTCGGCGTACCGACCCTGGTGTTCGTGAACAAGATCGATCGGCGCGGCGCGGACCTCGACGGCGTGATCGAGGCCGTCCGCGAGCGGCTGACGCCGGCCGTCGTCCGCATGGACGTCCCCTTGCGAGAGCACGCGCTCTCCGTCCTGGCCGAGAACGACGACGCCCTCCTTGCTGCGTACATCGAGGACGAGCGCGGCATCTCGGAGGGGCGTCTCCGCGAGCAGCTCGCCGAGCAGACCGGGAGCGGCCTCGTCCACCCGGTGTTCGCCGGTTCCGCCAGGACGGGCGCGGGCGTCGAGGCGCTGATGTCGGACATCGCCGCGCTCCTGCCTGCTGCGAGCGGCGAGTCAGAGGAGCACGCCTCGGGGAGCGTTTTCAAGATCGAGCGCGGGCCCGCCGGGGAGAAGATCGCGTACGCCCGGCTCTTCGGAGGCACGGTCAACGTGCGCGACCGGCTGCCGTTCGGCCGCGACCGCGAGGCCAAGGTGACCGCCATCCGCGTCTTCGACCACGGCGGGGACGTGCAGCGCGCGTCGGTCGGCACCGGCGAGATCGCGAAGCTCTGGGGCCTCGACGAAGTCCGGATCGGCGACGCGATCGGGAGCGCGCGCTCAGGCGAGCACCGCCACTTCCCGCCGCCGACACTCGAAACGGTCGTCGCTCCGCGGGATTCCGCGGAGCGAGCCGCCCTCCACGTCGCGCTCAGTCGTCTCGCCGAGCAGGACCCGCTGATCAACCTGCGCCTGGACGAACGGCGCCACGAGCTCCGTGTCTCGGTCTACGGCGAGGTGCAGAAGGAGGTGATCGAGGCGACGCTGCTCGCCGAGTACGGGCTCGAGGTCGAGTTCCGGGAGACGACGACGATCTGCGTGGAGCGGCCGCTCGGAGCCGGTGCCGCGGTCGAGCGCATACGCCGCGGAGACAATCCATTCCTTGCGACGGTGGGCCTCCGGATCGAGCCGGCACCGCCCGGCCGCGGCGTTCGCTACACGCGCGAGGTCGCGGTACACGGGACGATGCCGCCTGCCTTCTTCCGCGCGGTCGAGGACACCGTGCACCAAACGTTCCGCGAGGGCCTTCACGGCTGGGAGGTCACCGACTGCGACGTCACGCTGACCCACACCGGCTATTACCCGCGCCAGAGCGCGGCGCACCAGGGGTTCAGCAAGACGATGTCCAGCACCGGCGACGACTTCCGCAAGCTGACGCCGCTCGTGCTGATGTCTGCGCTCGTGAAGGCGGGAACCGTCGTCTGCGAACCGATCCACCGCTTCCGGCTCGACGCCCCGGAGGACGCACTGCCCGCGGCGTACGCCGGCCTGGCGCGCCTCGGGGCCGTTGCGGAGGCTCCGGCGACGGAAGGTTCGTGGGCCAGGCTCGAGGGGCAAATCCGTGCCGAGCGGATGCAGGAGCTCCAGCGCTCGGTGCCGTCGCTCACGCGCGGCGAGGGGGTGCTCGAGCTCGCCTTCGACCACTACGAGCCCGTGTCCGGCGAGGCTCCGTCCCGCCCGAGGACCGACGACAACCCGCTCGACCGCGACGAGTACCTCGTTCGCATCGCCGGCCGCTTCGTCCGCTGAGCTAGCTGGCGGTCGCGGCGCGGAGGGCTTGCGCAGTGACCCGGACTACGGCCGAGAGCTTCGCCGTGTCCAGCCGGCCGACGCGGTCGCAGGCGCTGTGCCAGCAGGGGTCCCAGCGCCACTCGATCCAGGCAGCCGGGACGCCGCCGCGCGTCAGCTCCTCGTGGTCGGAGAGCCCGCGGTCCGGCAGGTACGTGGCGCGGATTCCGATCGTGCGCGCGGCTGTGAGCGCGGCCCGGGCCGAGCGGTTCGGCCCGCGCACCTCGAGACCGCGCACGTTCAGCTCCGGGCCGTACCCGACCATGTCGAGCGAAAGCGCAACCCGCACGCCGCGACGCTCGGCCCGGGTGAGGCTGCGCAGCAACCGCGCCGAGCCGAGGTGGAGGCTCGAACCGGTCATGACCTGTTCCTCGGCGCCGAGCGCCGCGTAGAGGACACCCGGGGTCTTGCCCAGCTCACGGGCAACCTCGACGAGCGCGCCCACCCCCGAGCCGTTGTCGTTCGCCGCCGGCCCCGCGGAGACGCCGTCGAGGTGCGCGACCACGATCGCGCGGAGCGGGCCGCCGCCCGACCGGAACACGAGGTTGCGCGAGAAGCCGCCGCTCGGCAGCCGCACGCGCTGTACCGCCGGGGTCAGGCCGAGCCGCGCGAAGCGGGAGCGCACGACGCGGGCGGCGCGCAGCTCGTTGAGCGAGCCTGCGACGCGCGGCCCGAGCACGGCGATCGCCCACACAGTCTGCTTCGCGCGCACGCCCGCCTGGTCGACGCGCGCCGCCGAGCTGCCGGCCAGAAGCGCCGCCGCGCAGGCGCTGCCCACGATACGGACGAGCATCACCGGCAGCGTACGCCCGGCCGCTGTCCTGTGTAGCTGCATAAGCTTTATGCATGACCAGGACCAAGGTGCTGATCGCGGGCGCGGCCGGCCGCGACTTCCACAACTTCAACCTCGTCTACCGGGGCCGCGAGGAGTACGAGGTGGTCGCCTTCACGGCGACGCAGATCCCCGACATCGCGGGTCGCGTCTACCCGGCCGAGCTCGCCGGCGAGCTCTACCCGAACGGGATCTCCATCGAGGCCGAGGACGAGCTCGAGGAGCTAATCGCGAAGCACGAGGTCGACGAGGTCGTCTTCGCGTACTCCGACGTCACGCACGAGCACGTGATGCATCTCGCGTCGCGCGTACTGGCGGCGGGCGCCTCGTTCAGGCTGATCTCGCCCGCCGACACGATGCTGACCTCGACCAAGCCGTCGGTCGCGATCTGCGCCGTGCGCACCGGCTCGGGCAAGAGCCAGACGACGCGGCGCGTCGCCGCATTGCTGCGCGAGTCAGGCAAGCGCGTCGCCGTCCTACGCCACCCGATGCCATACGGCGACCTGACGAAGCAGGCGGTGCAACGCTTCGAGCGCTACGAGGACCTCGACGCGGCCGACGCCACGATCGAGGAGCGCGAGGAGTACGAGCCGCATCTCGCCGAGGGCAACCTGGTCTTCGCGGGGATCGACTACGGGGCGATCCTCGACCGCGCGGAGCAGGAGGCCGACGTGATCCTCTGGGACGGCGGCAACAACGACACGCCGTTCGTGAAACCGAACGTCCACATCGTCGTCGTCGACCCGCACCGGCCGGGGCACGAGCTGCGCTACCACCCCGGCGAGACAAACCTGCGCATGGCCGACGTCTGCGTCGTGAACAAGGTCGACAGCGCGACCCAGGAGGGCGTCGACGCCGTGCTCGACTCGATTCGTGCGAACAATCCCGGCGCGAGGATCGTGCTCGCGGCCTCGCCGTTCGTGGTCGAGGGCGACGCCGGCGAGATCGCCGGCAAGCGCGTGCTCGCGATCGAGGACGGGCCGACGCTCACGCACGGCGAGATGACCTACGGCGCGGCAGTGCTCGCGGCCAAGGCCAACGGCGCGGCCGAGCTGATCGACCCGCGGGATGCCGCGGTCGGCTCGATCGCAAAGACCTTCGAGGACTACCCGCACGTCGGCGCGCTGCTGCCCGCGATGGGCTACGGGCGCCGGCAGATGGAGGACCTGCACTCGACGATCGAGGCCTCCGGGGCCGAGCTCGTGCTGATCGGGACGCCGATCGACCTGCGCAAGCTGATCGACTTCGACGTGCCTGCGCTGCGGGTGACGTACAAGCTCCAGGAGGTTGGTGAGCCGACGCTTGCCGACGTCCTGCGCGAACACGGCCTGATCGGCGACACCGCGTTGGTTTGAGCGCTGGCGTCGATTCCGGCGCAGCGGGACAGCGGCGCAGACGGCCGAGCTGGCAAAGCCGGCTCGGCCTGAAGGCGACATCGCAAGCGACGTCGCCGTGACGGCAGTCGTCGCCCTCGGCGGGAACGCGCTCATGCGGCCCGGCGAGCGCGGCACCGCGGCCGAGCAGCGGGCGAACCTCCGCGAGGCCTGCGCCGCACTGCGGCCGCTGCTCGGCGAGGAGCGGCTGGTGGTCACGCACGGGAACGGCCCGCAGGTCGGCAACGAGCTGCTGCGCCAAGAGCGCGCCGCCGCAGAGGCGCCGCCGCTGCCGCTGTACCTCGCGGTCGCGCAGACGCAGGCCGAGATCGGCGCGCTGATCGAGAGTGAGCTTGCCCCGGTCGCGGGGCGGCCCGTCGCGTGCCTGCTCACGCACGTGCTCGTCGCCGAGGACGACCCCGCGTTCGAGGAGCCGACGAAGCCCGTGGGACCCTTCTACGACGAGGCGAAGGCGGGCGAGCTCGAGGCCGAGCGCGGCTGGAAGGTCGTCCACGACGCGGGCCGCGGCTGGCGGCGCGTGGTCCCCTCCCCCGCCCCGCTCGAGGTCGTCGAGCTGGACGCGATCCGCTCGCTGCTCGCGGCTGGGACGATCGTCGTCGCCGCCGGGGGCGGCGGCATCCCGGCCACGCGGCGCGGAGAGCATCTCGCCGGGATCGACGCCGTGATCGACAAGGACCGCGCCTCCTCTCTGCTCGCGCGCGACCTCGACGCCGACCTGCTCGTGATCCTCACCGAAGTGCCGGCCGTCTACTCGGGCTTCGGCACCGACCGCCAGGCGGAGCTGCGAGAGCTCTCCGCCGATGAAGCGGCCGCACTCGTCCCGGAGCTCGCGGCCGGCTCGATGCGCCCCAAGGTCGAGGCCTCCGTCGAGTTCGTGCGGGCGACCCGAAAGCCGGCCCTGATCACCTCGCCGGCGGCACTGGGCGAGGCAATCGAAGGTCGCGGAGGCACCACCATCCGCCCGTAGAGAAGGGGCGGCTTGACGCCGCCCCTTCGAGGCTCCGCTAGCTCGCTAGTTCGGCTTTCCGAGGTACGGGAAGCCCACGGGCAGCGTGTTGTCCGAGGAAACGCAGTCGGTCGTGACTGTGCCCTCTGTGATCAGGCCGAGCTCCGCGTCGATCACGTCGTCGTTCAGCTGCCGCCCGTTCGGGAGCCGGCCGAGCTGGAGGTGTCGACGGTGAGGATGTCCGGCAGGAGGAAGTCCGCGAGGCCCTGGATCTGGCCCGCGTCGTCCCCCGGGTTGGGGTCGGTTGCGTCGTTCAGGCTGAACAGCGTGGTCAGCGTGTCGACGACCTCGCCCCGCCACATCGCCTGGTCGTCGACCGGACGCGTGTGGTTGAAGGCGCTCTTCGCCGACGGCTTCCCGTCCGACACCCGGTCCGGCGGGATCGGGTTGTTAGGGATGAACACCGTCGCGATCGCGGGGCGGCCCATCCGGTCGATCTGCGCGCCGGGGACGTTGGTCGTCGCCCAGACGCCGATGTTCGGCGAGCCCGCGGTGAGCATCCTGCTCGGCAGCTCGACGACGATCGACGAGACATTCCGCTTCGCGAAGAAGTCCCGCTCCGGATGCGCGTCGGCGCTACCGCACCCGATCAGCGACCCAGGCCCGAGGATGTTCAGGAAGCCCGGCAGGTCGAAGAAGAACGGGTCGCCTCGGCGTCCGGCGAAGACGCTTACGCCGTCCTTGCGGTTGACGACGGGCTTCGCGCCGAAGGCGGTCGAGCGGCCGTTCAGACGCAGGTTGCCGTGCCGATGACCGCGGTCACGCCGGCCCAGGACTGCGAGGTGCAGCTCCTGGGAGCCGTCCGCCCGAGCCTTGCCGAAACCGACGCGGATACGTACGTCGGTCCGCGCGTCACCGTTGTTGTCGACGCGAAGGTTGTACGTCACGGACACCGACCGGCCGACCTTCGGGACCGCCGTGGCGAACGCCCGGTCCGGGCCGGGAGCGGCCTCGCCCGCCGAGGCGACCCCGTTGACGTTCAGCACCAGCACGGTGTTCTTCCGGTGCGTCGGCGAGCGAAACGCGTAGATGTCGGTCAGGTCCGTCTGGACGCTTCCTCCGGGCGGGGTCAGCCCGGGTGCGTCGAGGTGGTCGGCCGCGCTCGCGGCGGCCGGGCCCTTCTGGGCCAGCAGCGCGGCAAGGACGAGCCCTGTCAGCGCGGCCAGCAGCGCCGCCGCAACGAAGGTTCTCGTGCTTGCCAGTCTGTATGCCCTCATCCCGTCTCCCTTCGTCTCGTTTCGGGTCGAGTGACGCCGGTTGTTCGTCGCGTCCTCGAATCCGGTTCGAACCGGTTCGGCGCCTCGCGCGAGTCACCGGCGCTGATGAGGAACTGGCGCTTGCTGATCGGTGTACTCGCGGGCCTGGCAACCGCCTCGGCCCTCCTGTTCGGGCGCGCGCCGCACCACCCGCAGCGCGCCGCGGCGGTCGCGCTCGAGACGCGTGCCGCCACCGACCAGGGCGCGGTCGGCCAGCTGCTGGCCGGGTTCTCGACCGGTGACACCGGGGCGTACGTGCGCAGGCTCGAACGCCGCGTCCGGCTGCAGCCACGCGACGGGCAGACGTTGACGCTGCTCGGTCTCGCGTACCAGCAGCGAGCGCGCGAGACCGGCGATCCGAGTTCCTACGGACTCTCGGCGCGGGCGCTCGCGCGTGCCCGGGGAGCCGGCGGCCCCCGCGCGCTCGTCCTGCAGGCGCTGGCTTCGCTCGCGAACACGCAGCACCGCTTCCGCGAAGGCCTCGGGGTCGCGCGTCGGGCGACTCGCGCCGACCGCTACAACGCCTCCGCCTACGGGGCCCTGGGCGACGCACTGCTGAACCTCGGCCGCTACCGGCAAGCGTTTGCCGCCTACGACCGGATGGCCGTCCTAGCGCCCGGGATCGCGGCGTTCGCCCGCATCGCAAATGCCCGCGAGCTGACGGGTCGTCCGGAGGCGGCCGTGGACGCGCTCGAGCTCGCCCTCGATGCGGACGCGACGGTGCCCGAGCAGGTGGCTTGGACGCAGGTGCAGCTCGGGAACGTGCGGTTCAACCACGGTGAGCTCGCTCTCGCGGCGAGTGCGTACCGAGCCGCGCTCCTGCGCCTGCCCGGCTACGTCCACGCCGAGGCGGGGCTTGCGCGGGTGGCGGCCGCCCGCGGTCGGCTCGCCCGCGCGAGCCGGCTGCTCGAGCACGTGGTCGAGGTCCTGCCGTTGCCGGCGTACGTGATCATGCTCGGTGACGTCCGGCACGCTGCGGGCGACGAGACCGGCGCGCGGCGGCAGTACCGCCTGGTGGACGCGATCGAGCGCCTCTTCGAGGCAAACGGCGTTCGCACCGAGCTGCAGACGGCGCTCTTCGACCTCGATCACGGGAGAAACGTCCGCGCCGCGCTCGCGCGTGCGCGTGCTGCATACGCCTCCGCCCCAGGGGTCTACGCGGAGACGCGCTCGCCTGGGGCCTGTACCGCTCCGGCCGCTGCGCCGCGGCTGAGTCGCGCTCCACCCGCGCGCTGCGGCTCGGCACGCAGGACGCGCTCCTGATCTTCTATCGCGGGATGATCGAGCGCTGTCTCGGCCGGCGGACCGCGGGCGACGCGCTCCTCCGCCGGGCGCTTGCGATCAACCCGCACTTCTCGCTCCTCTGGGCGCCGGTCGCACGAAGGGCGCTGCGATGAAGCGGCTCGTGCTCCTCACCGCCGCCGTCGCCGCCCTTGCCCTCCCGGCGCTCGCCGCCGCGCACCCGCTCGGCAACTTCACCGTCAACCGCTTCAGCCGCGTCGAGGTCTCGGGGCCGCGCCTTTACGTCCGCTACGTCCTCGACCTGGCCGAGATCCCGACGTTCCAGGCCGGCCGGATCGAGGCGCGCGTGTACGCGCGCGAGATCGCGCGGAACGCGCACCTGTCCGTCGGCGGACAAACCGCCGCGCTCACACCCGTCCGCACGCGCATCGCCCACCCGCGCGGCGCCGGAGGCCTGGAGACCACGCGCCTCGAGGTCGTGCTCGCCGGCCCGCTGCTCCATGGCACGAGCCGGATCTCCTACCGCGACGGGAACCACCGCGACCGCATCGGCTGGAAGGAGATCGTCGTCGGCGCGGACACGCCGAGCCGCAGCCACGAGCTGCGCGCATACCCGAAGGACCTCTTGCAGAGCCCGCTCGACGAGACCTCGGTTGACACCGACCTCGCGCCTCAGGACGGGCCCGACGTCCCGCCTGCGCTCTCGAGCGGGCGGAGCCTGCAGGCGCCCGACCGCGTCGCCGACTCCGGCTTCGCCGCGCTCGTCGGCCGCGAGCACCTGAGCCTGCTGGTGATCCTCGCGTCGCTCGGCGCAGCGCTCTTCTGGGGTGCAGCGCACGCGCTCTCGCCCGGCCACGGCAAGACGATCGTCACCGCCTACCTCGTCGGCCGGCGCGGCACCGCGCGCCACGCGGCGCTACTGGGGCTGATCGTGACGATCACGCACACGATCGGCGTCTTCACGCTCGGGCTCGTCACGCTCGCGCTCTCGCAATTCGTCACCACCACGCCGAGCCGGACGCGGGTTTCCGCTCGCTGCTGGCCGTCGGCGTCTCCGGCGGGCTGCTGCCCTGCCCGTCGGCGCTCGTCGTCCTGCTCGCGGCGATCTCGCTGCACCGCGTGGCCTTCGGGCTCCTGCTGATCGTCGCGTTCAGCGCAGGCCTGGCCCTGACGATCACCGCGATCGGCTGCGCCGCCGTCCTCGCGCGCGGCGCCTTCCGCCGCGTGAGCCTCGAGGGCCCGCTCGTCCGACTCTTGCCCGCGGCGAGCGCTCTTGTCATCCTCGCGGCCGGTCTCGCGATGACCGTCCGCGCCGTCCCGAAAGTGAGCTGACCATGTTCGGACTCGACGACTGGATCGCATCCTTCTCCGACGGCGCCACGCTGGCCGTGGTCGCGGCCGTGGCGGTCGTGCTGGGGCTGCGGCACGCGAGCGACCCCGACCACCTCGCTGCCGTCTCGACGCTGATCGCGGGCGCCCAGGAGCGAGCGGCCGGCGCGGCCGCGCGGCTCGGCCTCTCCTGGGGCCTCGGCCACGCCCTCAGCCTGTTCGCCTTCGGCCTGCCAATCGTGCTCTTCAAGGCGTACCTGCCCGAGCCGGTTCAGCGAGGCGCCGAGACGAGCGTCGGCGTCCTGATCGCCGGCCTCGCGGTGTGGCTGCTCGTCCGCTGGCGCCGCGGGCTCTTCCACGTCCACCTACACGCCCACGAGCCGCGGCCTCCACGCGCACGGACATGTCCACGGCGACAGCGTCCACCCGCACAGGAACCGTGCCGCACGCACGCCACTCCAGGCACTCGGCATCGGCGTCGTTCACGGAATGGGCGGGAGCGCGGGCGTCGGCGTCCTCCTGCTCGCCGCGATCCACGACCGGGGCCTCGCGGTCGGCGCGCTGGCGCTGTTCGCCCTCTGCACGGCGATCTCGATGGCCGCGCTCTCGACCGGCCTCGGTCTCACGCTCAGCCGCGCGCCGGTCGCCCGCACGCTGCAGCGGCTCGCGCCGGTGTTGGCCGTGGCGAGCCTCTCGTTCGGCGTCTGGTACGCCCTCGGAGCGCTCGAGGTCGCGCCCTACTATCTCTAGATGGCCGCGGATCCTCATTCGCTGGTCGCGCCGTACGCGCTCAACGCGCTCGACGACGACGAGTGCCGGGCGTTCGAGCAGCACCTCGCCGTCTGCGAGCGCTGCCGCGACGAGCTGGCGGGCCTGAAGGAAGCCGCCGCGTCGCTCGCCTACGGGGCCGTCGGCCCGGCCCCGCCGCCGGAGCTCCGTGAGCGGATCCTCACGCGGGCGCGCAGCGAGCGCGCAAACGTCGCCTCGCTGCCCCAGCGACGCCGAAGCTGGACGGCTCCGCTCGCGGCCGCGGCTGCGATCGCGGCATCGGTCGCGATCGGCCTCGGCGTCTGGACCGCCACCCGGCCGTCGAGCACCAACGCGTTCACGAGCGTGGTCGCCCAGCCCGGCTCCCGCGTGATCCCGATGGGAGACCAGGGCGCCGTCGCCGTGGCCCGGGACGGCAAGGCTGCGCTCGTCCTGCGCGTGCCGAAGGCCCCGGCCGGCAAGACCTACGAGGCCTGGGTGATCCGCGACGACGGGATCAAGCCGGCCGGGCTCTTCGGGGGCGGCGGCGACGCGAGTGTCGTCGAGCTCTCGCGCCGCGTCCCGAGCGGCTCCGTCATCGGCGTCACGGTGGAGAAGGCAGGAGGTGCCCCACAGCCCACGCAGCGGCCGTTCGTCGCGAGCGGGGAGACGACATGACGGCGCTCCTGACGACGAGCCCTCCACCCTCGGCGAGCCGCGACCTCGCCCACCTTTCCGACGAGGCGCTGCTCTCGCTCGTCGCGAGCTCGGACGACCAGGCGCTGGCCGAGCTGTACGACCGCTTCGGCCGCGTCGCCTACGGGCTTGCGCTGCAAATCCTGCGCGACGAGGCGCTGGCGCAGGACGCCGTGCAGGAGGCGTTCCTCGCCGTCTGGCGCTCTGCCGACCGCTTCCTCGCCGAGCGCGCGAAGGCGAGCACGTGGATCCTCACCCTCGTCCACCGCCGCTCGGTCGACCTCGTCCGCCGCGAGGACCGCCGTCGCGGCGAGCCGCTCCAGAGCGCGGGTGAGCCCGCCGCCCCGGAGACGGTCGAGGACGAGGCGACGCTCGGCTTCGAGCGGCGCGTCGTCCAGGAGGCGCTTGCACAGCTGACGCCCGAGCAGCGCGAGGCGCTCGAGCTCGGCTACTACGGTGGCCTCACCCAGAGCGAGCTGGCGGAACGGCTCGGCCTGCCCCTGGGCACGATCAAGAGCCGGATGTTTGCCGGCCTCTCGCGCCTGCGCGAGCTGCTGGCCGAAGCCGGCCTCGAGAGCTCCTACCCCTAGCAAACGCGATCGCGCCCCCGAGGCGACGTAGCATCCCGCAAGCGGAATGAGCGGCGTCGCCTAGTGCTCCCGATCAAGGACAACGTCCCGACGCGGACGTTCCCGGTCGTCACCGTCTCCCTGATCGCGGTCAACGTGGTCGTCTGGCTCTGGGAGTGGCGAAACGGGGTGAACAACGAGGTGCTGCAGTACGGCTACTACCCGTGCTCGCTCGAGGGGCCCTGTGTCTCGCCGGCCTCTACGGTCAACCACGTCCCGTGGTACGAGGGTGCCTTCACCTCGATGTTCCTGCACGGGAGCTGGCTCCACATCGCCGGCAACATGCTCTTCCTCTGGATCTTCGGGAACAACGTCGAGGACTCGCTCGGCAGGGTCCGCTTCTTCTGCTTCTACATCGCCGCCGGGCTCGCCGCCATCGCGTCGCAGACCGTCGTCACTCTGGTCTTCTCGGACCCCGCGGGCGCGAGCATCCCCAACGTCGGAGCCTCGGGCGCGATCGCCGGAGTGCTCGGCGCGTACTTCGTGCTCCTCCCGAATTCGAGTGTGCTGACGGCGTTCATCTTCTTCTTCATCTTGCTGCGCGAGATCCCGGCAATGTGGTTCCTCGGCTTCTGGTTCCTCTTGCAGTTGGTGGAAGGCGGCTTCTCGGTCGCCCAGCCGCAGGCGGGTGGCGGCACGGCGTTCTTCGCACACATCGGCGGGTTCGTCTTCGGCTTAGTCACGGTGCGGTTCCTGGTGAAGCGGCCGCCGCTGCAACCGGCCTGGTAGGTGAGCTCGAACGCGCTCATCGTGGTGGCGGTCGCGGCGAGCGTCGTCGGGCTCGCGGTCATCGTGCTGTTCCTGCTCGGACCGCGAGATTAGGAATGGCGGCGGCGGTCAAATCGTTCTTATGGACATGAGAACCAGAGAGGAAATCCACGCAGAGCTCGAGACCGCGTCCGAACGGCGCTCGGAGCTCTTCCACCTGCTTTCGGACGGCCACGACCCCACGCTCTCGCAGGAGCTGCACGAGCTCGAGGAGCGCATCGCCGCGCTCTGGGACGAGCACCGCACGCTCCGCGCGCAGGAGCGATTCGGCAACCGCGACGAGATCATCAAGCGGGCCCGACACGAGGAGCGTCTCGCCCGCGCAGCCTGAGACCACCGTTCTTTCCGTGACGAAGAGCCGGCGGCTGGCCCCGCCGGCTCTTTCCGTCTCTAGACTTGGAATCCCGGGGCGTTAGCTCAGCTGGGAGAGCGCCGGCTTTGCAAGCCGGAGGTCACCGGTTCGATCCCGGTACGCTCCATCGCCCTCGCCGAGCGGAATCCCGCTCGGCTAGCGGCCTGGCGCGCCAGTCGGCACGCTCAAATGCGGTGGTCAGCGAGGCTCATCGCAACGAATCTGAGTCTCGGCGCTGGCCCACATCCTGGCCCAACTCGGCGGCCCCGAGAGGGCGTCGGCGACCTCGGCGCTACGCTCCCTCTCGCGTTGGCCTTTCCTGATACGGCTCGCCGCTGGCGGTGCCGCGGCTTCCCTCTGAGGTACTGGCCTGATCCCCCGGCTCCTGTGGCCGGAGAGGGCCGGGAGAGCCCGGGGAGCGGCCCGCCCCGACCCCGGTTGTGCGGCGCTGTTGACACCCCACCTATCGCACGGCGGACTCCTCGCGCTGGGCTTCGAACAGGTTGTATGAGCCGACGACATCGAGTTGCTCGAGCACCGGCGGTCCGTCAACCCAGTCTTTGAGCTGCTCCAGGAACCGCGCGTACTCGGGGATCGCCGACCGCGGATCCTCGCTGCACCGACGAAATCACTCCGGCACGTGTAGACGCGCTTCGGCGACCGCCTGCTCGAGCGTCAGGCCCGCGCCGGCGCGGTGCTCGCGTTCGTATGCCGCACCGAGACGCTCGCGGGCGCTCGACATCAAGCCCTCGTAGCGCTGCCGTTCAGTGAGGAGCATCCGGAAACCGAGCCGGCGTTCCTGGTCCTCCGCGATTCCCCAGAGGCGCGCCGCTGGGCGGTCGTCCCCCTGTTGCAGCAGCGCACACCCGATGCCGGCGACGCAGTAGATCTGCACTCGCCGACTTCCAGTCGCAACGGCGTACTCGAGGGCTTCGGCGAAGCGGTGCAGCGCCGTTCCGGGATCCCCACGATCGAGCGAGAGATCTCCGAGGCTGTGCAACGTGCTGGTCAGCTGTTGGTCGAAGCCCAGCTCTCGTGCGCGCGTCACCGTCTCTTCGAGCACGCGTTCACCGTCGTCGAAGTCCCCTCGGTCGCGGTATGCGTCGCCCAGCCAGTGGAGCTCGGTCAGGAGCAAAGCCTCAGCGCCGGCCCGCTCGAACAGCGGCAAGGCCTGTTTGTGGTAGGCGATAGCACCGTCGAAGTCGCCCCGGCGCCACGCCACGCTGGCCAGCATGCTCAACGCCGCACCCACCTCGTGCGGATCGTCCTGCGCGCGGCGCAATTCGAGCCCTTCCCGCCAGAACGTCTCCGCTCCGTCGACATCGTCGTGCGTGTAATACGCGACTCCGCCTGCAGCCCCGAGCGCGGCCGCGCGCACGTCTCGCGGAAGAGTGGCGTCGTCGAGGGGCGCCTTCTCAAGCCAGTCTGCGGCATCGCGGTACTGCGCCCTGTTCAGCCAAAAGCGCCAGAGGGCTGTTCCAAGACGGAGCGTGCCTTCGTGCCGGCCGTCTTCGGATAGCCCTGCCAGCGCCGCGCGAAAGCTCGGCAGCTCCCGCTCGAAGCGGCTAAGGGACTCCGCACTCAGGTCACGCATCCCCGACAATCGCTCACGCGCGCCGAGCTCTTCGGCGACAGCGACGAAGTAATCGTCGTGGCGCAGACGCAGCGACGACTCATCCGACAGATCGCGCAGCTTTTCGAGTGCGAGCTCCTTGATCGTCCCGAGCATGTAGAAGCGCCCGTCCTCGCCGTGCCGCACGAGGTTCTTGTCGACCAGCGACTGCAGGACGTCGAGCTCGGCAGTGCACACGGCCTCCGCCGCCTCGAGCTCGAAGCTCCCGGTGAACACGGCCAAGGCCGCAAACAACCGCTGCTCGTCAGCGGTGAGGAGCCGATAGCTCCACTCGACAGTCCCGCGTAGCGTGCGCTGCCGCTCGGGTGCGTCGTGCGCGCCGGACGTCAGCAAGTCGAGGCTGCGCCCGAGGCGCTCGAGGATCTGGTCCGGTGTGAGGACCTTTACGCGCGCGGCAGCAAGCTCGAGCGCGAGCGGAAGGCCGTCGAGGCGGTCGGCGATCTGACGCACCGCCGAATCGGGCTCGAAGTGGGGATCCAGCTGCCGTGCGCGCTGCGTGAAGAGTGCCGTTGCCTCGTCGATCGGAAGCGTCGGCACGGGAAACACCTGTTCAGTAGCGACATTGAGGCGGCTTCGGCTTGTGGAAAGGATGCGCGCGTCGAGCCGGAGGACGATGTCCGCGGCGTCCGGGAGGAGCTGCTCGAGGTTGTCGAGCACGAGCAGCGTTCGCTTGCCTGCCAGGAACTCGTGCAGGTCGTCCGGACCGCCGACGACTTGCGCGATCGTCGGCTCGATCAGTTCCGGATCGCGTACCGCGGCGAGCGAGACGAACCACACACCGTCGCTGTACTGGTCGACGCTTTCCGCAGCGACTTGCAGCGCAAGCCGAGTCTTGCCCGAGCCGCCAGGGCCGGTGAGCGTGACGATGCGATGCTTGTCGAGCAGCGCCAGCACCTCGGCAAGCTCGTGTTCGCGTCCGACGAACGGTGTCGGCTGGACCGGCAGGTTCGTCTGGTCGACGCTCCTCAGAGGCGGGAACTCGTCGTCGTCGAGCTGGTAGAGCCGTTCAGGTGCGGCAAGATCTTTGAGCCGGTGTGCGCCGAGGTCACGCAGGCGATCTGCGCCGGCGAGATCGCGCGTTGCTTGCGAGATGAGAATCTGGCCGCCGTGACCGGCAGCGGCGATGCGCGCAGCGCGATGCACGTCGATGCCGACGTATCCCTCTTCGGTCACCGTCGGCTCCCCTGTGTGCAGTCCCATTCGCACGCGGATCGGCCCGTCGGCGAGTGTCTCGCGGGCCGCCGCCGCCGCTGCCAGCGCGTCTGACGCCTTCGCAAA
Organism: uncultured Actinomycetes bacterium; assembly: GCA_963719275.1. Classification (GTDB taxonomy): domain Bacteria; phylum Actinomycetota; class Thermoleophilia; order Gaiellales; family Gaiellaceae; genus AC-32. Next base: position 72,058 of record CAVRBT010000007.1, read on the forward strand.
CGCCACGAAGAACGAATCTCCCTCTGTCCCCACCTCGACGCCACCGTGGCGAGCGAACTCCTCACGCAGCGTGCGACGGTGCTCGGCCAGAGCGTCCGCGTACCCGTCGCCGAGCTCCTGCAGAAGCCGCGTCGAGCCTTCGATGTCCGTGAACAGGAACGTGACGGTGCCACGCGGCAACGACGCGTCAGCGCGCATGCGCTCGACGATACCGGCGACCGGCTCGTCGATCGGGACGGCCCCTCCAGGCCTCCGCGCCAAGCGCTAGCGCGGCAGTCGTTTCGTGCGAGAGAATGACCGACCGAACTGAGGAGCCTGATGCCCCCGACACCCGGAAAGATCTCTTACGTGCAAATCCCCGCCGCCGACGTTGACCGCTCCGCCGACTTCTACGAGACCGTCTTCGGCTGGAACATCAGGCGGCGCGATGGGGGCCAGATCGCCTTCGACGACGCGGCTGACGAGGTGGGCGGCGCATGGCTCACCGAGCGTCCGCCGTCGTTGCAGCCGGGCCTACTGATCTACATCAACGTCGAGGACGTCCAGCGAGCTCTGGAGAAGATCGTGGAGGCAGGCGGCGCGATCGTGACCCCGCTTACACCACAGGGGGAAGGCGAGGCGTTCGCAACCTTTCGCGATCCGGCCGGAAACGTCCTGGGCATCTTTCACGAAGGCGGCGTTGCCGGGCACATCGGATCTTGAGTTCCGATCAAGCCTCCAGAGGCTTGACGTGAAAGTCCGGTCGCTCTGACAGATCAAAGCCCTCCGTGGACATCGTCAGACGGCCACCGAAACCCGGAGACGCCGGGGGCCTTGCTCTCGCGGCTCGCGACTTAGCAGAGCAATACGCAGCGCAGGAACCGGAGCGATTTCAAGTGCCGGCCGTGGCGCACAGGTTGCCGCACCTCCTTCGCCTCCGTAAGGCGGGACGCTAGCTCCGGATCCGCAGCTCCAGCTTTCAAGACCCGGTGCCGGACATCGCTCTCAGGCGCGGGACGTCGCGCGGCCGAGTTGCTCCGCGACCGGGTCGATGCTGCGGTCCATCAGGAACAACAACTCGTCCGTCGGCAGGAACCGCTTCATTGCTGCGACGACTGCGGAGTGGGCCTGCTCGTGGTCCGACCAGTCCGCCGCTGCAACGGCGCCGAGGAAGGTTTCGATGTAGCTTCGCTGCCAGGCCCAGTCGGCGGGGCTTGCCGGCCCGCCGTGCCCGATATGAAAGACGGCGTCGCTCGGGAAGCGGTCGCGCAGCGTCTCAATGTTTCCTAGCCACTGCTCGTGGAAGCCGTCGGCGAGGAAGCAATGCTTGTGACCGTAGATTTGGTCGCCGAGGAAGACCGTCCGCTCGTCGTCGCCGAGCACCCATGGGCTGTCGTGCGGAGACTCGCTCGGGCCGAGGTCGATCACGGTGAAGGTGGCGCCGTCGAAGGTGACGCTCTCACCGTCGCGGATCGGCGTATTCGGGAAGGTCCGTTCCGCGGCCCATTCGTCGCCGAACATCGGCCGGAGGATCTGCTCCTTCGCCAAGTCGTCCCGGGCGATGACGTCGATGACGCCCTGCGGCGCAATGATCGGCACGTCATCTCCGGCGACTAGTTCGGTCAGGCCACCGTAGTGGTCGGGATGGGAATGCGTCAGCAGCACGGCCTGAAGCGGTTTCCCGAGCCTCTCGACCCCGGCTCGGAGTGCCCTGCTCTCCGAGACGGTCAGCAGGCTGTCGATCGCGACAACGCTGGACTCCGTCTCGACGAGATACGCGTTGACGAACGCACCCTCGTGCTCGAGCGGGTAGCGATGAATGGTCGGCTCACTCGTCATGGCTGCTCCTTTCGCGATCACACTCGATGTCAAGGCTACGCCTACGCCCACCCCGGCCGAAACACCGATTCGGTCTGGCGCGGTACCGATGGCGTATGGAGCGGGAGTACGCTCCAGGCATGCCGGAGCTTCGCCACCTGCGGTACTTCGTCGCGGTTGCCGCGGAGCTCAACTTCAGCCGGGCGGCGAAGCGACTGCACATGGCACAGCCGCCCGCTCCGCCCGGTTCGAGACTCTCCCGACGCTTGGCCGCGCGTTCGCGAGACGCCGCCCCGAAGTCGAGCTCGTGACGGTTGCCCTCGACGCCTTGGCCGAGGAGTTCCTGCTCTTCCCGCGCGAGCTCGCTCCGCGCCTGCACGACTTCTACGTCAATCTCTGCCGGCGGGCCGGCTTCGAACCGAAGCAGGGCACAGAGTCATCCCGTACTCGGTGGACGCTCGGGACCTGGGATGCGTCCACGACGGCACTTCTCCCGCGCTCTGCCTCGAGCGGGCTTCCCAGCGGCACCGTCGCGGTTCCGATCAGCGAGCCAGCCGACCTGCTCGAATCCCAGCTCGTCTGGCCGACTGACAACGCGAGCGCGCGCTTGGCTGCATTCGTCGACGTTTCGAGTGGAGTTTTCGCCGACGCGCTCGAAGCACGCTGAAGGGAGACGTCCATGATCGTCGAGTACATCCGCTACAAGATCGACCCCGACCGCATCGAAGAGTTCGACGACGCCTACCGACGCGGCGGCGAGCTGCTCGATGCCTCGTCGCACTGCTTGCGCTGGGAGGCCGCCCGCTCGGTCGAGGATCCCGAGAAGCAGATCGTGCGCATCGAGTGGGACTCAGCCGAGGGGCACCTGCAGGGCTTCCGCCAAAGCGACGACTTCAAGCCGTTCCTCGAGGCTACGGGTCCGTTCTTCAAGGAATCGAGGAGATGACCCACTACGAGATCACCGCCAGCGGAGGTGAGCGCTGACTCATCAAGACCTCGGTCATTCGATTGCGCGCCGGGCAATCGCGGGCGGCTCGCGGCCGGCGACGAGCCACCCGGTCGCGGCGGCCGCCAGCGGCACGCCGACGACGGCGAGCGCCAGGAACTGGAACGGCACAGAGCCCAGGTAGCCGAGGTCGTCGTAGAACGTCGCCAGGAGAACGACGTAGGCGCCGACGACGCCGAGTAGCGCCCCGAGCAGTGCAAGTGATCTAGGGGTCGCCGTTGCGAAACACTAGGCGTCGGATTCGGGTGGATCCACGAGGCGGTGCGCCGCCGGCTCGCCCACGATGCGAGCCATGAAGAACGTCACGACACTCCAGCGGATCGCACTGGCCAGCGCCCGAAACCCGTGGACGACGATCGGCGCGTGGGTCGCCGCGATGGTGCTCGCTTTTGTCGCGATCGGCGCACTCCTAGGCGGCGCCCTGACCACTCGAGGGGAACCCGACCAACAACCCGCAGTCCCTGCGCGCGAAGGACGTGCGCGAAGCCGCGTTCCCGGCGACCTCGACCGCCGCGATGACGGATGTCGTCATCATTCGCTCCCAGCGCTACACGGTCGACGAGCCGCGGTTCCGCGCCTTCGTCAACGAGCTTGCCGGCGAAGTCCGCGGCGCGAAGAACGTCGAGAGCGTACGCGCCTACCCGCAGGCGCACGACCCCTCGCTGGTCTCGAAGGATCGGCGCGCGACGATGGTGCAGTTCGCCATGCCGGACGAGTCGGGTTTGGGGATCGACGACGTCATCAGCGCGGTGCAGCGCGCGACTCGAGCCCCGCCTTCGCCGCCAGGGTGACCGGCCAGCGGACGGTGACCACGACTTCAACAAGCTCTCTGAGGACGACCTTCGCTCGGGCGAGCTGCAGTTCGGCCTCCCGGCCGCGTTGATCGTCCTCCTGCTCGTCTTCGGCGCGGTCGTCGCCGGGCTCGTCCCGCTGCTGATCGCACTGCCCTCGATCGTCGTCGCGCTCTTCCTCGTCGCCATCCTCGGGCACGCCTTCAGCCTCTCGATCTTCACGATCAACATGCTCACCGGGATGGGGCTCGCGCTCGGGATCGACTACGCCCTCTTCGTGGTCTCTCCTTCCGGGAGGAGCGAGGCCGCGGCCGCGAGAAGCTCGATGCGATCGGAGCCTCGGCCTTGACCGCGAACCGCGCCGTGCTCTTCAGCGGCACCACCTTCGTGATCGCGATGTTCGGCATGTTTCATCGTGCCGAGCTCGATCATGCGCAGTCTCGCGGTCGGGGCGATCCTGGTCGGGATCGTTTCGGTCGTGGCCTCGGCAACGCTGCTGCCGGCGCTGCTCGGAGTGCTGGGCGAGCAAGATCGACCGGCTGCGAATACCGCTCGTCGGCAGGCGCTCGATCGAAGCCGCCAACCCGGAGGGGCGCTTCTGGGGTGGGATCTCGCTCCGTCCTCCGACGGCCGGCCCTTGCTGCCGGCGTGTCGGTCGCCCTGCTCCTCGCAGCGGCGTCGCCGATCTTCGGCATGCACGTCGGCACCAGCGGCCCGACGCTGCTGCCGAGTCGCTTCGAGGCACGCCAGGGTTTCGAGTCACTTCAGCGCAACTTCCCCGGAGCGACGGCGAATCCCGTCGAGATCGTCGTGGCGACCGTCGCGGAGCAACCGCCCGCCGAGCGTGCGCTGGCCCGGCTGCGCACGACCCTCGCGTCGAACCCACGCTTCGGACCGGGCCTGATCGAGCGCTCGCCGGACGGCGAGGTCGCGATGCGCTCGGTCCCCGTCCGAGGTGATCCCTCGGGCGACGCGGCCGTATCCGCAGTCCGGCATCTCCGGTCGACGACGGTTCCGGCGGCGTTCGAGGGGGACCGACGCCCAATACTCGTCGGCGGCCGACGTCCGAGAACATCGACTACTTCGACTCGGTCATCGGCCCGGCTCCGTGGGTGATCGCGTTCGTGCTCGGCCTGACCTTCGTCTTCCTGACGGTGGTGTTCCGCTCCGTGGTCGTCGCCGGGACGGCCGTCGTCCTCAACCTGCTCTCGGTCAGCGCCGCCTACGGGCTGCTCGTGCTGGTCTTCCAGGACGGGTTTGCTTCCGGACTGCTGGGCTTCACCCACGTGGACACGATCGAGGCCTGGGTTCCGCTCTTCCTGTTCTCGGTCCTCTTCGGGCTCTCGATGGACTACCAGGTATTCCTGCTCAGCCGGATCAGGGAGCGCTACAACGAGACCAGGGACACGACCAACGCCGTCACGTTCGGCGTTGCCTCGACGGCACGGATCATCACGGGGGCAGCGCTGATCATCGTGGCCGTCTTCGCAGGCTTCGCCGCGGGCGGCTCGTCATGTTCCAGCAGATGGGGTTTGGCGTCGCGGTCGCCCTGTTGATCGACGCGACGATCATCCGCTCGGTGCTGCTTCCGGCGACGATGCGCATGCTCGGGCGCTGGAATTGGTACCTGCCGCGGTGGCTCGACTGGCTGCCTCGGGTCTCGGTCGCGAGCCCGGCGCCTGCATCACCCGGAGTCGCATCGATTCAAAGCCACTAACTGGAGGTGAGATGAGAGTCGTCGCAGTGGAATACGTGACCGTCGACGGTGTCATGCAGGATCCCGGTGGCGTCGGCGAGATCGAGCACGGCGGCTGGTCGAGCCGGTACTTCGACGACGAGCTCGGGCAAGTCCAATCCGATCAGCTCTTCGCGAGTGACGCGCTGCTGCTCGGGGGCGTGACGTTCGAGGGCTTCGCGGCCGTCTGGCCCGCGATGGAGGAAACCGAAGGCGAGTTCGCCGTTCGAATGAACGCACTGCCCAAGTACGTCGCTTCGAGGAGCCTCCGCGAGCCGCTGCCGTGGAACGGCCAGCGCTGAAGGGCGAAGTGGTCGAGGAGGTCGCCAAGCTGAAGCGGCGGCCTGGACAGGACCTCCTGATCTACGGGAGCAGCGACCTCGTGAACGCACTGCACCCACGCGGGTTGATCGACGAGTACACGCTCATGGTCTTCCCGGTGACGCTTGGAGTCGGCAAGCACCTCTTCAGAGATGGGACCGACAAGACTGGGCTGAGGCTGACCGACGCCAAGACCACGGGTACGGGGGTGGCGCTGCTCACGTACCGGACAGCCGGGGAGGCCGACGACCGGTAACGGCGGCCACGATGGAATCGGCACCGCGACCAGACAGCGGCTACACGCGCACCTGGTCTCCGTCCGGAGACATCGAGTACGCCACGCTGGCCGACGGGACTCGCTTGCGGTACCTGAAGACCGGATCCGGCCCGGCGCTGATCGTGCTGCACACGGTCCGCACCCAGCTCGATCACTTCCAGCTGGTGATACCGAAGGTCCTCCACGCCTTCACGGTCTACGCGGTAGACCTGCCGGGCATCGGCTGGTCCGACATCACCTCGGGCGCGAGGTACGACGAGCCGGCGCTCCGTCGCGCGGTCGTCGAGCTCGTCGAGACGCTGGACGTCGGTGACGTGACGCTGGCAGGCGAGTCGATGGGCGCGACTGTGGCCCTGACGGCCGCAACGGAACTCGAAGACCGCGTCCGCGGGGTCGTCGCCTTCAACCTGTACGACTACTCCGAGGGCGTCGGGCGAGCGAATGGCGTCGCATATGTCTACATCGGCAGTGCCCGCGTGCCGGCAATTGGCAACCTCGCCCTGCTTCGAGGGGTCCGATCGATCGCGCTGCCGAACACCGGGCATTTCGCTGCCCTGAAGAGCCCGACCGCGTGGCGCGGATCCTTGTCGACCACCCCGGTACCTGAGGAGGTATTCCAATGAGCGAGCTCAGGGTGAACATGATGGTGTCGCTGGACGGCTACGCGGCCGGCCCCGACAGGGCGCGGATGCCCCGTTCGGGGTCGGTGGCATGCGGCTGCACGAGTGGGTCTTTCCGCTCCGGGCGTTCCGCGAGCTGCAGGGAGGGGAGGGCGGCGAGGACAACGAGAGCAGGCCGTTCGTCGAGGCGTTCGACAACGTCGGCGCGACCGTGATGGGCCGCAACATGTTCGGCGGCGGCCCCGGCCCGTGGGAGTCGCGGCCGTGGACCGGCTGGTGGGGCCCCAACCCGCCCTTCCACCACCCGGTCTTCGTCGTCACCACCATGCCCGGGCGCCGCTCGCGTCGAGGGCGGCACGACCTTCTACTTCGTCACCGACGGCATCGAGTCCGCGCTCGACCAGGCACGGGGCCGCGGCGGGCAAGGACGTCTCGCTCGGCGGCGGCGCCACGGCCGTCCAGAGTACCTGGCCGCGGGCCTCGTCGACGAGATCCTGATCTCGCTCGTCCCCGTGTTTCTCGGAGGCGGCACTCGGCTCTTCGACAACCTGGGCGAGGCCAGGCCGATGCTCGAGCAGGTCCAGGTGGTCGAAGCGCCCGGCGTGACGCACATCAGGTACCGGCGGAAGGGGAGCACCTGACGACGGTGGTGTGCCACGTGACCGTGTCGCTCGACGGCTTCATCGCCGGGCCCGATAACGGATGGATTGGGTGTTCGACTACTTCTCGGAGGAATCCAACGAGACGGCCGCCGACGTGTTCGCGGTCCCCGGTGGCCGGCGCGTCCGCCTCGAGCCGACCCGGGTGACGCGCACCGGATTGCTTGCGGATCTCCGCTTCCGCGTCAGCAGCCGCGAGCGTGCAAACGACTAGGAGGAATGGGCATGACAGAGGTTGAGTCAGCAGCGACGGAGGAGTTCGACCTGCGTGTCGATCGGCTCCTTCAGACGACCTGCGAGGTTGCCCGCGCGCTGGCGGACTCCCACCAGGCGGCGATGGCCATGATCATGGCCGGAGATTGGTCGCAGGCACGCAAGTACTTCTCGCTCTCGAAGAAGTACGAAGAGTGGAAGGACTTCGCGATGCCGGCACGGGGCGTCGGACTGCACGCACTCGTCGTGGCCGAGAACGAGGCCCTCTGTGTGGGCGAGCACGAGGTGGAGCAGCATCCCGGCTGGCTCGGTTTCGCCGAGTCGGCGGGCAAGCATCCTCCTCTGCGCGGGCTGCTCGCGGTGCCGATCGTCGGCGAAGACGGCCTCAACTACGGGCTGCTGCAGGTCTCGGACAAGGCCGACGGGACCGACTTCGGCGCCGAGGACGAGAGGCGCATCCAGTGTCTCGCCGACGCGGCAGCTGTTGGGCTCGACGCGCTCCGGAAGGTGCGCTCGCTACGTCTGGGAGAGCCCGCGCCGCCCGCACCACTCGAAGCCGCCGCTCGCTTCGTCGTGATCGAAGACGCCTAGCGGCCCGACGCTGACGCAAGACGCCGGCACGCGACAAGGGCTGGCCTGACGCCTTCTAGCCGACCTCGCTGCGGGCGCGCCCACTACCGCGTTCGTCGTAGGATCGCCCCGTGAGCTTCGACCAGTGGGTGCTGGCATTCCACCTGCTCAGCGCATTCGCTTACGTCGCCGGGGTCGTCCTCTTCTGGGTGCTCATCGTGGCGGCGCGGAAGATCGACACGCCCGAGGAGACGATCCGGATGGAGCCGATCGTGAAGGTTGGGAACGTTGCCATCGGGATCGGCGCCGTCGGCACGATCCTGCTCGGGATCTGGCTCGCCTTCGCGCTCGACGGCTACGCGATCTGGCACGGCTGGATCATCGCGGCGCTCGTGCTGTGGGCCCTCGCGGCTGCCTTCGGCCAGCGCACCGGAGTCGCCTACATGCGCGGCATGACCAAGGCGAAGAGATCCCAGGCTGCGGGGCAGCGCGGCGCCAACGCGGAGCTGCTAGCGCTGAACCGAACGTCCAACGGTGTGCTGATGCACGCTCTCACCTCGGCGGTGGTGCTGCTGATCCTCCTCGACATGATCTTCAAGCCCGGCGCATGACCGTTCTCGCCGCTATCCGGCCCGACAGCTGGAACTTCCCGCTTTTCCTGCACGTCCTCGGGGCGATGATCCTCGTCGGCGGCCTGCTCACCGGCGTGAGTCCGCTGGCCTTCGCCCGAGGGGATGTCCGGTACCTGCGGCTGGGCTACTGGTCGCTGCTGGCGGTCTCGCTGCCCGGCTGGGTGTTGATGCGAGCGGGAGCCGCGTGGATCGCGTCGCGGGAGGGATGGACGAAGGAAGGCGTCCCCTCGCCGACCTGGCTGGACATCGGATCCATCATCGGGGACCTCGGCGGGCTGATCCTGCTGGTCTCGCTCGTGGTCGGCGGGGTCGGCGTCTACCGGCTCCGGGCAGGGAAGGGGTCGGGCCTGCTCAAGGCCACGCTCGTGCTCTCGACGGTGCTTTTGGCGGCGTACCTGGTAGCCGTCTGGGCGATGGCCGGAAAGCCCGACTAGCCTCGTGGCGCTGGGCCGCGGGCACTTGGCCCGCGGCCCTCCGCGGCTTCTGGAACGCGATCGTCTCGTCTCGCAGCCTGGAGAGGAGATCGTGGAAGCCGTCGGGTTGCCGTCGGTGTCCTCAAGGGTCATCGGGTTGCGCCTCGGCGCGCCCTGGAAACCGGAAGGGTCGAACCCTGGGTAGGCCTGCCAGATGATCATCACGCCCGCGGAGCCCTGCGCCTTCGCCTCGGCGAACGTTTCGTGTAGCCACAGTTCATTGGCGGCCTCCCGCGCCGTGTATTCCGGGACGTCGCCGCGGGGATCGCCTGTCCCACTCGAGCAGAGGTTGTTAAGGTAGCCTGAACGTTCAGGGTCACAAAGGTGACGTTCTTGAACGTCCAGCGGCGGTTTTCGACGCAGCGAGTCAGAAGGCGCGGCTGGCCGGTCAGAGTCGTCGTTCCCTGGCAGTGCGGCGCCGACTGCATTTCCAGCTTCATCGGGTTCTGCCCTAGCGAAAGTCGTCGAAGAAGACGTTCGCTCGTACTGCAGCCGCTCCAGCGAGTTGAAGCCGCCGTTCGAGGTGCGGTCGCAGTCGGTCCAGTCGTTGTCGCCCGGGGTGAAGATCGCCGGCTTCGTAGCGAGTCGAAGTAGCCGAGCCCCTGCGAGTAGATCGAGGGCAGCGTCGCGTTCTGGCACGTCATCAGTTAGCGGCCACCGCAATTCCGACCGCCGTCGCCGCCGCGGCGACCGCCGCGAGCACGGCGAGCACGAGCTTTCGTCTGGACATGCTCCCTCCCGGGTTGTGAGAATCCGGCGAGCGTGTCGTGCCAGCGACCGGCCGTGGGTATCACTCTGGCGACGATTGGGTGGGGATTCGGTGCCCGAGTGCCAGGTGCGCCCCCCTCCGAAGAGAAGGGCGCACCTCAGCAACTGCACTAGCTGCTCGAGTCCTGGAGCGCGGGCTGCTGGGGCCGCACGCGCAGCGCGCGGGCGACGGGATGGGGCAGCCACCAGTTCCAGCCGCCCGGCGAGGCGCATGATCGAGGGTACGAGCAGCGCCCGGATCACGGTCGCGTCGAAGATGATCCCGGCCGCGAGCCCGATGCCGAACTGCTTGATGTCCGTGCCCGGGCCGGTGGAGAGCACGAAGAAGGCGAACATCAGCACGAGGGCGGCGCTCGTCACGAGCTTGCCCGTCCGGGCGAGCCCGAGCGCGATCGACGTCGGTGGTCTGCCCGGTCTCGTCGTAGGCCTCGCGCATGCGAGAGACCATGAAGACCTCGTAGTCCATCGAGAGGCCGTAGAGGAACGCGAAGATCATCAGCGGGATCCAGGAGATGATCGCGTCGGTCGGGTGGACGTTCCAGATCGCCTCGGCTCCGTGGCCCTGCTGGAAGATGAAGACGATGATCCCGAAGGCGGCGGCCAGCGAGATCAGGTTCAGGATCACCGCTTTGACCGCGAGGAAGACCGAGCGGAACGCGCGCATCAGGAGGACGAAGGTCAGCAGGATCACGAAGGCGAGCACGTACGGGAACTTCCCGTAGACCGCGTGCACGAAGTCGCGGTCCTCGGGGCGACGCCGCCCAGCTGAGCTGCACGTTGCCGCCGATCTGGGCCTCGAGCTGCGGAAGGACGTCGTCCTGGAGCCGGGAGATCGTGTGACGCACCGGCTTCGCCGCCCCGTCCTCGGAGGGGAAGGCCTCGACGAGCGCGGAGTTGCCCTTGCGCCAGCCCGGCGGGCGCCGAGGCGCCGGCGATTCCGGGCGTCGTCTGCAGCCGCGCGACCACCGTGTCGAGCGCCTCGACCGGGGTTGTTCTCGACGAGCACGACAAAGGGCTTGACGCTCCCGGCGAGATGCCGGAGTCCGTGAGCGCGTTCAGGCCGACGACTGCGTCCGCGGTCTTCGCGCCGGCCAGGTCCTTGGCCTGGGCCTCGGCCGGGTTCAGCTGCGCGGCCGGGACCAGCAGCAGCCCGACGATCACCAGCCCGAGGCGCCGATCACGATCGGCCTGCGCATCACAAGATGCGCCCAGCGCCCCCAGAAGCCGGCCTCGAGGTCGGTGCCCTCAACGATCCGCTTCGGCATCACCCGGAGCGAGTTGATGCGGTGCCCGAGCAGCGAGAGCAGCGCGGGCAGCATCGTGATCGCGACGATGCACCGAGACCGCCGGGATAAGCATGCCGCCGATGCCGATCGAGCGGATGACGGGACCGGGATGATCACCATCGAGAGCAGGCCGATCGCGACCGTCGAGCCGGAGACGATCACGGAGCGGCCGGCGTGGGTCATGGTCTCGACCACGGCCGTCTCGACGTCCCGGCCGTGCCGTAGCTCCTCGCGGAAGCGGAAGATCATCAGCAGCGCGTAGTCGATCGCCACCCCGAGGCCGACCAGGGCGACCAGGAACTGGACGATGATGGAGACGTCGGTGACGTAGGTCAGCACCCAGATCAGCGTGAAGGTGTTCAGGATCGAGGCCACGGCGATCAGGACCGGCATCAGCATCGCCGGGAGCGTCCCGAAGACGAAGAGCAGGATCACGAGCGCGCCGGCGCCGGCGATCAAGGCCTCGGTCAGCACGCTCGGGCCGCCTGCCTCGGTGCCCTGCGAGTCATAGAGGGCGTCGCGCCCTGTTACGTGGGTCTCCACGCCGGGCGGCGCGGCCCGCTCGAGCGCGGCGCGAATGTCGTCGAAGCGCGCGTCCGAGCTGAAGCTCGGTCGGCCCGGCGGATAGAACGTGGCGAAGGTCGTGTGCCGGTCGCGGGAGACATAGGCGAGGCTCCCGGTCGTGAAGTAGGACGAGGTACGAAACCGCGGGAACTCCTGCGAGACCCGGGCGAGCGTGTCGCGGGCAGCCGTGCTCGTGGTCACGTCGCCCTTGACGCGCAGCACCACGACGTTCGGGGCCTGCGCTCCCGAGCCGAAGGTCTGCAGCGTCCGCTGGTTGGCCTCGTAGGCCGAGAAACCCGGGATCGAGAACTGCTCGAGCCAGCGCTTCGACACCTGCTGGCCGAGAAGACGCCGAAGATCGTGAGCACGATCCAAACGCCGACAACCAGCCAGCGATGCCGCATCACGAAGCGAGCGAGATTCGCCAGCGCCGGAGATTCCGTTTCATGTTGGTTTGTCGTCATCTCAACTCCCCCGTCGTCGTGTGCTCTCAAGACGCTTGGCACTCCTCTCGGAAGACACCTAGGCCGCCCGACTTGTGACGAGCTCGGGCTCGGCAACCGTCGCCTCCTGCGGCTTGAGGTCGCGGCCGCGGACGAGGAAGATCGAGACGAGCACGCCGACGAAGGCAATCGCGGCACCGGCCCAGAACGCGGCCTGGAACCCGTCCGTGAGCGCGACGTTCGACTGTGTGCCGCTCGCGATCTTGTCGGTGGTCGTCGTCAGTCGCGATGGTCGAGAGGATGGCGATCCCGACGGCGCCGCCGATCTGCTGCGAGGTGTTGATGAGGCCGGAGGCGAGCCCCGCTTCCTCCCGCTTCGTCCCGGCGACGGCCGCAATCGTGATCGGCACGAACGCGAACGGAATGCCGAGCCCGATGATCAGGAACCCCGGGAGGAGGTCGGTCCAGTAGGAGTCGCCAACCGACACCTGGGTGAAGAACAGGAGCCCGACGGTCATGAGCGACATGCCGAAGACGAGCGCCGGCTTGACACCCACGCGCGTGACCGCCGCCGCGGCGACGTTGGCCCAGATGACGGCTGTGCCGGCCACCGCGAGGTAGGCGAACCCGGTCTTGAGCGGCGAGTACCCGAGCACCTGCTGCATGTAGAGCGTCAGCATCAGGAACATCGCGAAGAGCGCGGTGCCGAGGATGAAGCCGGCCACGTTGGCCGCGGTCAGGGTCTGCAGGCGGAAGATCGAGAAGGGCACGAGCGGATCCTTCCGCGGGACTCCCAGGCGACGAAGCCGAGGAGAAGCACCGCCGAGGCGATGAAGACCCCGATGGTCTCGGACGAGCCCCAGCCCCAGCTCTGGCCCTGGGTGATACCGAGCACGAAGAGGGAGAGGCCGGACGTGACGAGGATCGCCCCGAGGGCGTCGAAGCCCTGACCGATCCGCGTGCACGGCTCTCGGAGAGCAGGACCGGCGCCAGCACGAGCCCCGCGATGCCGACGGGCACGTTCACGAAGAAGATCCACTCCCACGAGAGCAGATCGGTGAGGATCCCGCCGAAGAGGACGCCGGCTGCTGCGCCGAAACCGCCCACCGCGCCCCACGCGCCGAGGGCGATGTTGCGCTCGCGGCCTTCCTTGAACATGGTGATCAGGATGGACAGGGCGGCCGGCGTGATCGCCGCGGCGCCGAGCCCCTGGATCGCGCGGGCGCCGATCAGCGAGGCCTCGCACCAGGCCAGACCGCACAGGAGCGATCCGGTCGAGAAGACGACGAGGCCGCCCATGAACACGCGCCGACGCCCGAGGAGATCCGCGGCGCGACCCCCGAGCAGGAGGAAGCCCCCGAAGACGAGCGCGTACGCGCTGATCACCCACTGCAGGTTCCCTGGGAGAAGCCGAGGTCGACCTGGATGGAGGAAGGGCCACGTTCACGATCGCGATGTCGAGCACGACCATGAACTGGACCGCGCACAGGAGGGCGAGCGCGAGCCACTTGCGTTGCTGCGAGGCGCTCATCGGCTCTGTCCGTCCCGCGGCCAGAGTGCGTACGGGTGGTAGAAGGCCGGGAGGGCATCGCTCTTCGGCGGCTCGAGGACGAAGATCTCGCCGGTCTGCTCGTCGGTGACCTCTACAAAGATCTCGTCGCCATCGGGTTGCCAGTAGAGGCCGACGGTGATGCCGGCAGAGTGCCAGACGCGAGCTCGCGCCAGGGACCAGGGGGACGGCGCGAGCTCGTGGGCGTCTGCGGGGCTCCGGTGTTCGGTGAGAAGACTCATGATTCGCATCGAGGGTGCCTCCCGCTGCATGCGCTCCGCCTGTGGACGACCCCCAACGTTTCCCCTAGCCTTTCGGGCCGCCCCCAAGACGCCCGGCTTGCCACGGCACCTAGACTGTGTGCCCGGCGCCTCCGCCGATGGCGAAAGGAGGGCGATGGCGCTGGAAATCGACCCCTTTACCCCGTGAGCGCGACTCAGGAGACTGGCGCCGTACAGGCCCAGGCGGGACTTGCTCGCTGGCAGCCCGTCCTGCTCGAACGCGATGGTGAGCTGGCGGCCGTCGATGCGCTCATCGGTGGCGTCGGAAGCCTGCTGGCGATCGAGGGACCGCCCGGAATCGGCAAGACGGCGCTGCTCGCCGAGGCGCGGCGGCGGGGCGAGGCCGCGGGGCTCCAGGCGCTCGGCGCACGCGGCTCCGAGCTCGAACGCACGTTCTCGTTCGGCGTCGTGCGACAGCTGTTCGAGCCGCTCGTGGTCCAGCTCTCGGAGCGGGAACGCGCAGATGCCCTCGCGGGCGCCGCGAAGCTTGCGAGCCCGCTGTTCGAGCCGGGTCGCTCACCGGCCCGCCTCCGGAGGTTTCGCTCGGGATGCTTCACGGGCTCTACTGGCTGGCCGTGAACGTCGCCGCCAAGCAGCCCCTCCTGCTCGTGGTCGACGACCTGCACTGGTGCGACCTGGCGTCGCTGCGCTGGCTCGCCTACCTGATGCCGCGGATCGAAGAGCTCGAGCTCGTGATCGTCGCGGGCGTCAGGCGAAAGCGAGCCGGGTGAGGATCCCGCGCTTCTGACCCAGATCATGGCTGATCCGCTCGCCACCGTCGTCCGGCCGGCGCCGCTGAGCACGTACGCGGTGACGGAGCTCCTGCGCGCGAACCTCGCAGCAGTGGCAGAAGACGCGTTCGGCGCGGCCTGCCACGAGATCACGGGCGGCAACCCGCTGCTGCTGCACGAGCTCGTGAACGCGCTCGTCGCCGAGGGCGTCGACCCGGTCGAGACCGGCGTCTCTGCGCTACGCGAGCTCACGGCGCGGGCGGGGTGGCGCGCCGTCTCGGTCCGACTCGGCCGCCTTCCACCGGCGGCGACGAGGCTAGCCCAGGCGGTCGCGATCCTCGGCGACGACGTCGACCCGCACGACGCAGCGAAGCTCGCCGAGCTCAGCGACGAGGAAGCATCGGCCGCAGCGGCCGACCTCGCCCGTGTCGACGTGCTCCGCCCGAACGCGCCGCTCGAGTTCGCCCACCCGCTTCTCCGGGGAGCCGTTTACGAGACGCTGACCGCGCTCGAGCGGTCGAGCGGGCACACGCGGGCGGCGCACCTGCTTCTCGACCGTGGTGCCGATCCCGAGCGCGTCGCGGCGCACCTGCTCCCTGTGCCGCCCGCACCGTTTTTTGGGGAGGGAAGCACAAAGGGCATGGCGATCCTGCGGGAGGCCGCCCGGAGCGCCCGCTTGCGTGGCGCCTCCGAGAGCGCCGCCGCCTACCTGCGCCGCGCCTACGCCGAGCCGGTGTCCGGCCCGGACCGCGCGGAGCTGTTGCTCGACCTGGGGATGGCCGAGGCGCTCGTCAGCGGGAGCACCTCTGTCGAGCACCTGCGCGAGGCCCACAGGCTGCTCAAGGACCCGATCCAGAGGGCGAAGACCGCGCTGATGCTCGGCCGCCAGCTCTTCTTCCTGCGCCCCGATGAGTCAGTTGCGGTCTTGACTCAGGCGCTCGACGAGATCGCCGGCGTGGAGCCGGAGCTCGAACGGGTGCTCGAGGCGGGGCTGATCACCAACGCGCTCTTCTGGCCGAAGATCTACGAGGAGGCGCGCCGGCGGCTCGACCACGTCCGCGCACAGTTCAGCAACGGGACTGTCGCCGAGAAGATGCTGCTCGCGCTGCTGGCGTTCCACGACGCCCGGGCCAACATGCCG
Organism: uncultured Actinomycetes bacterium; assembly: GCA_963719275.1. Taxonomy (GTDB): domain Bacteria; phylum Actinomycetota; class Thermoleophilia; order Gaiellales; family Gaiellaceae; genus AC-32. The sequence continues at coordinate 87,915 of CAVRBT010000007.1, forward strand.
TCCGCCGAGGCCGTGACGCTCGCGCGCCGCGCGTTGAAGAACGAAGCGTGCTGTCGGGGGGATCCGTCCGGGCCATACATCCTCGCCTCGATCGTCCTGGCGACGGCGGACGAAGACGACGCGCTCTCGGGGTTCGAGGCCGCCGTGACCGATGCGCACGGACGTGGCTCGATCCTCGCCTTCGCCGCCGCCAAGGCACATCGCGCTGAGACGTTCCTGTTCCGCGGCGATCTGCACGAGGCCGAGGCGGAGGCGCGCGACGCCTTCGTGGCCTGCGACACGTGGGGCATGTCCGCAGCCTTCCCTGGGCTGCTCGCTTCATTCCTGGGGGAGTCTCTGATGGAGCAGGGGCGGCTCGAGGAGGCAGCCGCCGTGATGAGCCGCGGCGGCGCCCGCGAAGCCTCGGAAATACTGCGCGCCGACGTCTTCCTCGACCGCCGCGCACGCCTGCGCATGCTGCGCGGCGACCTCCCCGGCGGTCTCGAGCAGCTGCTGGAGGCCGGCCGCCGCTTCGAGGCGGTCGGCGGGCGTAACCCGGCCTTCATGCCCTGGCGCTCGCAGGCGGCGCTCGCCCTGCTGCAGCTCGACCGGCCCGAGGAGGCAGCAGCACTCGCTCAGGAAGAGCTCGAGCTGGCCCGGGTCTCGGGGGGCGCCGCGGGCGCTGGGGGCGGCGCTGCGGGCGGCCGGACTGGTCGAGGGCGGCGCCGAGGGGATGCCGCTCCTGCAGGAGGCGGTCGAGCTGCTGGCCGACTCGCCGGCCAAGCTCGAGCAGGCCAAGGCGCGCACCGAGCTGGGGGCGGCCCTGCGCCGGGCCAATCAGCGCACGAAGGCGCGCGAGCAGCTGCGCCGGGCGGTCGAGCTGGCCACCATCTGTGGGGCAACCCCGCTTGCCGCCCGGGCCGAGAGCGAGCTGCTGGCGACCGGGGCACGGCCGCGCCGGATCGCGCTCAGCGGGGTCGAGTCGCTTACCCCGAGCGAGCGGCGGGTGGCCGAGCTGGCGGCCGAGGGGCCGACCAACCGCGAGATCGCCCAGACCCTGTTCGTCACCCCGAAGACGGTCGAGGTACACCTCTCGAGCGTCTACCGCAAGCTCGGGATCAGCTCACGCTCGCAGCTGGCGGGGGCGCTGGCCGGGCCTGCGCGCGCCGACTGATGCGGCCGGAGACGGTCGGCCCCGGAGCCGCCGAGAAACCGCTCGCTCTTCGAATCGATCCGTTGCTCGAGCGCGACGGCGAGCTGGCCGCGCTCGATGCGTTGCTCGGCGGAGAGCTGGACCGCGGCAGGCTGCTCGCAATCGAACGCCACCGGGGATCGGGAAGACCTCGCTGATACTCGAGGCGCGGTCGCGAGCACGGGAGGCAGGAATCCAGGTGCTCGCAGCACGTGGGTCCGAGCTGGAGAACCGGTTCTCGTTCGGGGTCGTTCGACAGCTGTTCGAACCGTTCCTCGCACAGCTGTCCGACCAGGTGCGCGGCGAGGTGCTGACGGGAGCCGCGAAGCTCGCGAGCTCGCTGTTCGAGCCTGCGCAGCTCGAGGCCGAGACCGGCGCCGACACACCGCTGGCGATCCTCCATGGGCTCTACTGGCTGACGGCGAACGCCGCCGCAGACGCGCCGCTCCTACTCACCGTCGACGACCTGCACTGGTGCGACGGCCCGTCGTTCGCTGGATGGCGTACCTCTTGCCTCGGATGGAGGATGTCGACCTGTCGATCGTCGTCGGGCTGCGACCCGCCCAGCCGGGAGAGGCTCCGGCCCTCCTCGCGCAAATCGTGTCCGATCCACTTGCGACCGTCATCCAGCCGGCACCGCTGAGCGCGACAGCGACCGCCGAGCTCGTAAGGGAAAGCGTGTCCCCGGACGCGGGCGATACCTTCTGCGAGGTCTGCCACGAGCTCACGGGGGGCAACCCGCAACTGTTGCGGGAGCTGCGGCACTGGATCGTCGCCGAAGGCGTCGAGCCCAACGACCAGAACATTGATCGTCTCCAGGAGGTCGCGGCAATGGCCGGCTCGCACGCGCTCGCGGCACGTCTCGCCCGCCTCTCGCCCGAAGCAATCCAACTCGCAGCGGCGATCGCGATCCTGGGCGAAGAGGTCGACACGCGCCACGCCGCCGCGCTTGCCGAGCTCGAGGAGCGCTCGGCGGCCCAGGCGATGGCCGACCTGGCGCGGCTCGACGTGGTCCGCCCGCAGCTGCCGCTCGGCTTCGTCCACCCGCTCGTTCGTGCAGCCGTCGAGGAAACCCTGACCCCGCTCGAGCGTGAAGCCGGCCACGCTCTTGCCGCGAAGCTCCTCACCGAGTCGCATGCGGATTCGGAGCGGATCGCCGCCCACTTGCTGCGCGTCCCACCCGCCGCCGACCCGGAGGTCGTCGAAGCGCTGAGGGAGGCGGCGCGCAAGGCTGTTTCGCGCGGCGCGTCGGAAAGCGCCGTCGCCTACCTCCGGCGCGCGCTCATCGAGCCCCCGCCCAAGTCGGAGCGAACCCAGTTCCTGCTCGAGCTGGGCGCCGTGGAGACACTCGTCGACGGCAGCGCCTCGGCCGAGCATCTTGGCGAGGCGCACGGGCTCATCGACGACCCCCGGCGAAGGGCCGAGACTGCGGCCCTCCTCGGCTTTCAGTTGTTCTACCTTCACCGCCTCGACGAGTCAGACGCCGTGTTCAGCCAGGCGCTCGAGGAGCTCGCGGGAGCCGACCCGGAGCTCGAGCGCGTCCTCGAGGCGGGCCTCATCAGTAACGGCATCTTCCGCCCGCCCCTGCAGAAGAGCGTCGCGCGCCGGCTCGACGAGGTGCGACGCGGAGGCGGCGACGCGACCCTCGGGGAGAAGATGCTGCTGGGGCTGCTCGCCTTCTACGATGCGCGGTCGGGAGCGCCTGCGGCAATCATGGTGCCGATCGCCCGCCGTGCGCTCGGCGGGGAGACGTTGCTCAGGGCAGACGCCGGCGGTGGCCCGATGATCCGCGCCGGGATGGTGCTGGCGATGGCGGACGAAGATGATGCGCTGGGGCTCTACGACGCCGTCCTCACGGAGGCGCACCTCAGGGGCTCGGCCACCGCGTTCGCCTCGGCGAAATTCTTCCGTGCGCAGGCCCTGCTGTTTCGAGGGGACCTGGCCGAGGCCGAAGCCGAGGCGGCGGAGGCGTTCGCGGCGTGCCGCGAGTGGGGTTTTCACCTGCTCGACGCGTTCATCTACATCCAGACGGACGCGCTCATGGAGCAGGGCAGGCTGGACGAGGCGGCGAGCGTCTTCACCGAGACGGGCGAGCCGGCGCCCGACGATGCGCCCACGTACACCTTCCTGAGTAGTCGCGCACGCCTGCGCATGCTGCGCGGCGACCTCCCCGGCGGTCTCGAGCAGCTGCTGGAGGCCGGCCGCCGCTTCGAGGCGGTCGGCGGGCGTAACCCGGCCTTCATGCCCTGGCGCTCGCAGGCGGCGCTCGCCCTGCTGCAGCTCGACCGGCCCGAGGAGGCAGCAGCACTCGCTCAGGAAGAGCTCGAGCTGGCCCGGGTCTGGGGGGCGCCGCGGGCGCTGGGGGCGGCGCTGCGGGCGGCCGGACTGGTCGAGGGCGGCGCCGAGGGGATGCCGCTCCTGCAGGAGGCGGTCGAGCTGCTGGCCGACTCGCCGGCCAAGCTCGAGCAGGCCAAGGCGCGCACCGAGCTGGGGGCGGCCCTGCGCCGGGCCAATCAGCGCACGAAGGCGCGCGAGCAGCTGCGCCGGGCGGTCGAGCTGGCCACCATCTGTGGGGCAACCCCGCTTGCCGCCCGGGCCGAGAGCGAGCTGCTGGCGACCGGGGCACGGCCGCGCCGGATCGCGCTCAGCGGGGTCGAGTCGCTTACCCCGAGCGAGCGGCGGGTGGCCGAGCTGGCGGCCGAGGGGCCGACCAACCGCGAGATCGCCCAGACCCTGTTCGTCACCCCGAAGACGGTCGAGGTACACCTCTCGAGCGTCTACCGCAAGCTCGGGATCAGCTCACGCTCGCAGCTGGCGGGGGCGCTGGCCGGGAAGATCTAGCCGACGATCTCGAGCGCGTCGATCTCTGCAGCCTCGTCGTCGCGGCCGCGTGTCCGGAGGAACTCGGCAAGCCGGCCGACCGCAAGCGCCTGGACGAAGCCGGGCGCAACGTCGACCGCGCGATCGACCGCCTCCCGGAGCAGACGTTCGGCCTCCTCGTCCCGTCCCTGGGCGGCTCGCACGACTCCGAGCGCCATGCGCGTCGTGGCAAGGGACATGACGTCCTGCGGTCCGACCGTCTCGATTGCCTCGAGAGCGTATCGCTCGCCCTCGTCGACCCTGCCCTGCCTCACGAGGGCCTCGGCGAGGATCCGCTGGCTTTCGCACAGGTAGCCCCGGTCGCCCAGGGGCTTCAGCATCCCGATCGCCCCGCGGGTGAGCCGCTCGCCCCGCTCGGGGTCCCCCATCGTCATGACGAGCTCGCCCAGGAAATTGAGGTTGCGCGCGTGGTCGAGCGCTGCGCCGGCCTCGGCAAACAGCGCGATCGCCCGCTCGTAGAGCTCGACCGCGTCCTCGGCGTCTCCCCGCAGCTCGGCGACGTGCCCAAGGGCGTGCAGGGCCTGGCCTCGCGGGACGATTGCCCCGCTCTTCTCGGCGAGCCGGTACGCCTTGTTCGCCAGCTCCTCGGCCCGGTCGAGATCGTGCTCCGCGAGGTAGCTCGAGGCGAGGCCGTTCGCCGCCCACGCGACCAGGTCGTTCCGCCCCGTGGTCTCGGCGGCGTCGAGCGCCTGATGGGCAAACCGTCGGGACCCTTTGCGGTCGCCCACCCACTTCGCCAGCGTCGACAGCTGCCTGAGCCCGTCCAGGCGTCCGATCACGTCGTCCGGCTCGAGCAGGGCAAGGCCTTCCTCGACCAGTTCGCGCGACCGCGTCGCGTCCGAGTCGCGGAACGCGATCACCTGGCCGAGAGCGAGGAGCGCGCGCCCTTCGATGGCCTTGTTGTCGGCGGCGCGCGCGTCGTCGCGGACGCATTCCATCTCCACCACCACAGCGGGGATGTCGTCGAGCCGCCAGGCCGCCCGAGCAGCCTGGTAGCGCCTCTCCAGCGTCGGCTCGAGCTCCACCGCGCGCAGGAGCAGATGGCGGCCTGCACGGTTGGCCTCCCGCGCGAGGGCGCGAGCCCCCGCCGCCTCGAGGGCCGCAGCGGTCTCCTGCGCGAGCTCGGGCGGCGTAGCGCCTTCCAACTCCGTCAGGAGCGTCGCCGCCCGGTCGAGATGGTGGGCACGGATCTCGACCAGGTCCTCCACCCCGCGCTCACGGAGCCAGGCGGCGAAGGCGGCGTGAAGCTCGGCGCGCAAGGACTTCGTCAAGCCCGCGTACGCAATCTCGCGCGTGAGGATGTGCTTGAAGCGGAACGCCTCCTCGCCGCTGATCGAGGAGCGCGGCTCCCGCAGGATGAAGTCCTGCAGGAGAAGCGTCTCGAACACGCCATCGAGGTCGTCGACGTCGCTCGAGACGTCCGCGACGGCACCCCGCCAGAAGATGCGGCCGATCACCGCCGCGTGCCGGAGGACGTTCCTGGCCTCACGCGGGAGCCCGTCGACCCTGGCCGCGATCAGCGCCTGGACGCTGTCGGGGATCGAGACCCGATCATCCCCCCGGCCCTCGGTGAGCATCCGGACGGTCTCCTCGACGTAGAGCGGGTTGCCCTCGGTCTTGTCGAGAACCTCGCGGCGGAGGTCTGGCGGAAGTGCGGCGTCGACCAGCAGCGCGGCGACGAGCTGGTCGGCCTCCTCGTCCCTGAGCGCCCCGAGCTCGATCGTCGCTCCGCGGACCCGACCGCCGCCCCAGCCCTGATACTCCTCGAGCAGCTCCGGACGGGCGAGGCAGAGGATCAGGACTCTCGCGTCCCGCACGCGGCTCGCGAGATGCTCGATCAGTTCCAGCAGCGGCTCCTCGGCCCAGTGGACATCCTCGAAGCCGAGCACAAGCGGCCGGCAGGCGGCGAGGCCCTCGGCCCACTCCCGTGCAGCCCATGCGATCTCCTGGCCTCCGTAGTCGATCTCGCGCCCCTCGACGAGGCCGCACGCGAGCGCGAGCAGGTCGGCAACCGCTTCCTCCCGGCAGATGGCGCGAAGCTTGTCGCGGGCGCGGTCCGACGGGTCGTCGTCGACGATCCCGGCCGACGCCTTGACCATCTCCGCGAGCGGCCAGTAGGTGACGCCCTCGCCGTACGGGAGAGAGCGACCCACGAAGACCGTCGCGTCCTCGAGGGTAGAGGCGAAGTCCCGCGCGAGGCGGCTCTTCCCCACCCCCGGCTCACCGTAGATCGTCACGAGATGCGCTCGGCGGTCGCGCACGGTCCGCTCGAACGTGTTGCGGAGGAGCGCCAACTCGACCTCGCGCCCTACCAGCGGCGTGACCCGCGAGACGACGATCCGGCGGCCGAGGTCCAACACCGACATCGCGCGCCAGACTGGGACGGGCTGGGAGAAGCCCTTGAGGCGACGGAGCCCGCTCGGTTCGAGCTCGGCAGCGCTGGCGGCGAGCCGATGTGCACCAGGCCCCACCAGGATCTCGTTCGTCTCGGCGAGCTGTTGCAGTCGGGCCGCGGCATTCACCGCCTGACCGGTAGCGAACGTCGTGTCGGTCTCGTCGGACACGATCTCGCCGGCCTCGACCCCGATGCGGCACTCGAGGCCAAGCTCGGCGACGCCTTCGCGGATCTCCATCGCCGCGCGCAGGGCCCGCTCCGCGTCGTCCTCGTGCGCGCGGGGCACTCCGAAGGCAGCCATCACGGCGTCGCCGGCGAACCGCTCGACGGTGCCGCCGTGCGCGTCGATGATCCCCGAGACCAGCTCGAAGAACTGGGTCACACGGCGCCGCGCGACCTCCGGGTCGGATGCAGCGACAAGCGCCGTCGACCCGACCAGGTCGACGAACAGCACCGTTGCCAGCTTGCGCTCGACGTCACCAGTATGCGAGACCTCGAGGCCCAGGCGCTCCGGCAGGCTCGGCACCGACTGTTCGGAGACGTCTTCCATGCGGTCTCCTACTTGGTCGACCTCTTCCGATTGCGGCTTGGGCGCTCAGCCGGCGGATCCCGCGAGGGCTCCCCGTCCAGCGCGCGGCTGGCGTTCAGGTAGCGCGCGATGTTGGCCTTCGTCGGCTCCTCAGAAAGGTCGAGCACCGCTTCCCGGAACGTCGCGTACGCCGCGCTCACTCCACGAACACCCACGACTGCGTACTCACTCATGCCCGCCAGCGTCGCTCAGCCGATGGCAATTCGCCTCGGGGAAGACCCCCAACCTTTCCCCTAGCCTTTCGCGAACGCCCGGGAACGCCCCATCCCGCCTGCGGCTACGGGCCGTTGAGCAGCCTCGTCGAAGGCGCGGTGATCTTCGGTCGAGTTCTTCTTCTGGCGGAGAGCCCCGGCGAGCCGATGCCGGCATCGATCCCAGGGTGGTTTACGTGATCAAGTCGAGTACGCTGGCCCTCGTCTCTTGACCGAAAAGGTGAATCGCGCATGAACAAGCCGCGCATCTTCCTCGGGTCGTCGGGCAAGCAGGCCAAACTGCTCCAGGCAATCACGCGCGGGCTCAAGGACGTCGCCGACGTCGAGCCCTGGACGACCACGTTCAACCCGGGGCGGTCGACCCTCGACCGGCTCGTCGAGCTCTCCCAGGAGGTCGATTTCGCCGCGTTCGTGTTCGCCCAGGACGACTGGACCACGACGGATGCGTCCCGGTCCAGCCAAGCGTCGCCGCGCGACAACGTGGTGTTCGAGGCCGGGCTGTTCGGCGGCGCGCTCGGCATCCGCCGCACGTTCATCCTCCACGCGAACGGTTCGAAGCTGCCGAGCGACCTGCTCGGGCTGACCTCCATCCGCTACGACCCGACCACCAGCCCCGCGGAGCTTCGCGCAATCAACCAGAAGCTCCGCAAGGCGATCGAGACCGAGGGTCGCCGCGGCCCGGTCGAGGGGCTGTGGTGGCAGCTCTCGCTCACCATGCGGAGCGAGGAAGAACCGTCGGCGGTGAGCCTCCTGCGCATCTCGCGGGACCGCGACGATGACCTGAATGTGACCGGCCGGGCCTGGCAGGAGGACGGCACCCTTTCGGCCCGCTACTGGAGCGAGGCTGCGAAGGAGCGCAGGGATCCGGCCGGCATCTTCTACTTCTGGAAGGGCGAGCGCCCTCGACACCCGAATGCCCCGCAGCTCGAGGGCACCGGCGAGATCAGGGTGGAGACCGCCGACCGCGCCACCGGGTACTGGACGACACGTTCGGAGGGCGACGCCGGGCTTAATGCCCGAACCGCCGGCGTCTACCTTCGAGCCGACCCCTCAGACCTCAAGGTGCTGGACGGCGGGAGCGAGGAGGCGCGGGCCCAGCTCATCGCGCAGCGCCTCCGGGAGTGGAAGTCGGCCGCGAACGCATTCTGAGCTCAACCGAGCCATGCGCAGTAGGCGGTCCGAACCAGGTGGTCAGCGCGTCAGCGAGCCCCAGCTGGGTTAGGTCTCCCACCCAGGCCACATATCCGTCGGGCCGAATCAACACTGCGGTGGGAGCAGTGACCGCCCCGAGTGCCGGAAGCTCCCACGTACCGACGTATTTCGCGTCGATCAACTGAACCCGATCTGCCCATGGAGTGATGTCGAGGCCGCCGGGCTCACCGAGGTTGAGTAGCACCGGCCGGGCATCGTGCAGCAGGGTGAAGACCCGCAGCGGGCCGTTGGCGGAGACCAGGTCGAGATCGGGCATGCGGCGCCCGAGCAGCGGGTGTCCCTCGCCGAGGTCGTAGTGAATGTCCAGGCCGGACATCATCGCGGCGAACCGCTTGCGCGGCTCGTCCATGCCCAGCAACTCGGAGATGGTGTCGCGCAAGGCGTCGATACGCGCGTCGGGGCGCAAGAGCACGGTTTGCGCCATGGTGTTCTGCAACACCCGGGCCGCCACCGGGTGCCGCTCGGCATGGTAGGTATCGAGGAGGCTCTCCGCCGATGTCCGGTGGGCCACCTGGGCCAGCTTCCATCCCAGATTCACCGCATCCTGCACACCGATATTGAGGCCCTGCCCGCCCACCGGGGGATGCACGTGTGCGGCGTCGCCCGCAAGCAGGACGCGTCTCTCGCGGTAGGACGCCGCCTGCCGAGTCATATCGGTGAACCTCGAGATCGAGGTGGGACTGTGGATCCCGTAATCCGTCCCGTAGACGGCGATTAGCGCTTGGCTGAGATCGCGCAGGGTGGGTTCGGTCGTGGGTCCGACGTGCTCTTCGGTCACCATCACCCGCACCGGGCCCCGGTCCATGTAGACCACCTCGCCGTCGCGGATCTCGTACTCCAACCTGCCGAAGGAATGGATGCCGATGTCGTCGGTGTGGATCCCCCATTCCGGCTCCTCGGCCAGCTCGACCTCGGCGATCAGGGAGCTCGTCGTCGGATTCCACCCGGGGAACTCGATGCCGGCTGCTTTACGGATGAGGCTGCGTCCTCCGTCGCACCCGACGAGATAGCCCGCCCGCAGCGACTGGCGGTCGGACAGCTCGACGTCGACGCCGGTGTCGTCCTGCGCGAAACCCGTCACTTCCCGCCCGCGATAGATCCGCACCGCCAGCTCGCCGACCCAGCCGGCGAGTATGCGCTCGATGTGGTTCTGCCACAGCCCGAGCCCGTAGGGGTGGCGGGTGGGAAAGTCGCTGATGTCCAACGGGATCCGGGCGAACCCCGCGACCTGAGCCACCTGCCCCTGGGAGAGGAACCGATCAGCGATTCCACGCTGATCGAGCACCTCGATGGTGCGTGAGTGCAGACCACCTGAGCGCGAGCCGGCGAGATCCTGGCTGGCGCGCCGCTCGACAATGGCAACGTCGACCCCCGCCAGCGCCAACTCGCCCGCCAACATCATCCCCGTCGGGCCGCCTCCGGCTACGACCACCGCATGTTCGGCCATACGCCACTCCTATCCCCGTAGGTTCTGGCCGGGATTCTGCGGCACGACCCAGGTCTTGCCGCAAGCGGGAGCCTTCACAGCGTGTCCGCAGACGTGGTTGACTCGATACTGCATCCTTGTGTCCTGCCGATGACGAAGTTGCTCTACAAGCCGTTCGCGATCATCGCCGGTGTGGTGGCCAGCCGGGTGGCGGGAGCGATCTTCAAGCGGCTATGGGCGTTTCTCTCCAAGGAAACGGAGATGCCACAGGCGATGGAGCAGTACCGGGGCTGGACGGAAGTCGTCGGGGCGGCGTTGCTCAAAGGCGCCGTTTTCGGTGGCGTGAAGGCCTTCGTGGATCGGGCTTTCGCAACCGGGTACTTTCGCCGGACCGGCGTTTGGCCGGGGAAGATCGGTAAGCCGCAGAGCTAGGACGCAGGGGGTTGCGTACGCGAGCCTGGGTCGGCCTGTGAGCTCGAAGCTTCAACGCGAGTTGCCGTAGCGAAGGTAGACGGTGCCGTTGCCGAAGCGGCGTTCGTCCAGCAGTTCGAGGTTCAGGCGCACGTTCGGGAGGGCGCGCTTTCCGGCTCCCACCACGACCGGCACCAGGAACAGGTGGTACTCGTCCACCAGCCCGCCGTCGATTGCGTGCGCCGCCAGCTCGGGGCCGCCGATGCTGAGATCGCCGGACCCGGTTTCCTTCAGTCGCCTGACCGCTGCAGGATCGAACTCCGGCTCGATGCGGGTCGCAGCGCTGGACACCGTCTCCAGCGTCCTGGAGTAGACGACCTTGTCGGCGGCTCGCCAAATCTTCCCGTACTCCTGGACGACCGCCGACTGATCAGCGGTGTTGGCCGGGCTCTCCCAGTAGGCCATCGTCTCGTACATCCGGCGTCCGTAGAGGTAGGCCGCGATCGGCCGTTCGAGGTCGTTCACGAACGCGTGCACCTCGTCATCCGGTGCCGCCCAGTCGAACCTGCCTTCCGCATCTTCGATGTAGCCGTCCAACGACGAGATCGCCGAGTAGACCAGCTTGCTCACTCGGCCGGAGCGTACGTCGCCAGGATCGCGCCCTTGCTCGTAACCTTGCCGTCGACGAGCCGAAACGGCCTGAGCTCGCCGTCGTCGGAGAAGATGCGCTTGCCTCCGCCGACGGCAACGGGGTCGATCATCAGCCGGAGCTCGTCGACCAGGCCGTGTTCGATCAGCGTCCTCACGAGCTCGGTGCTGCCGATCACGTGCAAGTCGCCGCCGTCCTCCTGCTTCAGAGCGGCCACAGCGTCGGCGACCTCGCCCTCGACCAGCGTCGAGTTCTCCCACTCGAGCGGCTCGGCCAACGTCGTCGAGACGACGTACTTGGGCTTGCTGTTCAGCGGTTCCGCTACCACCTGCTCCTCCTCGGGCGCGTTCGGCCAGAAGGCGGCGAAGATCTCGTAGGTCCGCCGCCCGAGCAGGAAGCCGCCCGCCTCCACGATGCTCCGGAGCACCCACTCCTGCGTGGGCTCGTCCTCCATGTACTGCATGTGCCAGCCTCCGTGGGCGAAGCCGCCGTCGGTGTCCTCGTCGGCTCCCCCGGGCGCCTGCGCGACGCCGTCGAGGCTCAGGAACTCGTTCACGATCACCTTGCGCATCTCGGTCCCTTCTTTCGCTTTCCGTGGTTCAGACGAGACCGCACGGCGGATGTCATCGGTCGCTCAGCACGGCCGGTGCGGCCGCCAGTCGACCCGATCGCCGCTCAGCTCGATGCGCGTGGTGCGGACGTTGTTCCGCTCGTTCGACTCCTTCAGCCGGTTCTCGGGATCGGCGCGTGAGACGAGGCAGTACGCGCCGTCTGCGAGCGAGGTGACGTCGAGCTCCTGACCGCTGACCCGCGCGCCGTAGAGGTCACCCCACCCGATCGAGATGCCGCCGACGGACTCACGCCGGCAACCGCCGTAGTACTTCCGGCTCGGCGAGCCGGGCGCCTTCGGCAGCCGGCGGCGCGTGTCGAGCACGCACGAGCTCGTTTTCTTGCCCCCGGCGAGGAGCGGGCCCGCAGAGAAGACCGGGCGAACGGCGTACTCGGCCAGGGCGTCGAAGTGCCAGTGCTGGTGGGCCGGGTGGTAGCGCGTGCAGCCCGCGCTCCTGGTGCGGAAGCGAGCGTCGACGCCTCGGGTGAACCGACCGTCCTCGTTCGCGTCTCGGTAGATCCGCTGCCACGACGCGCGGTCGTCGGCGGGGTCGCCGTTGCGGTTGCAGTCGCCCACGCGCGGCCGGAGCTCCAGCGGGCCTACTCCGACGTTGACGACCTCGTTCGAGAGGCGAACCAGGTGCTTCCCGCGCGGCGTGATCTGGAGGTAGACCTTCCCGGGCGTCCGAGTGACGAGGTCGGGCAGGAGCTCACGCGCCGTGCCAGGACTCGCGGCCGCGCTCGGAAGCTGAAGGGCGAGCGCGAGCACCAGCACGGCGAGCCTCGGAAGCACCAGCCCGAGGGTAGCGGTGACTCAGCCGCCGAGCTTCTTGATCCGCGTCTTCAGCTTCGCGCAGTTGACGCGGCGGGAGTTGACCTCCGCGATCACGCGCTTGAACGCCTGGTACGACGGCTTCGGCGTCCAGTCGCTGAACAGCACCCCGGACTGCCAGCCGCGCAGGCTGGGCTCGTCGGCAAGCAGGAAGTTGAAGAACGCTCCGACGGCGGGCTGGCAGTAGGCGAGCCTGACCGCGTCGGTCAGCTGCGACGCCTGGTCGGGCTGCGAGGTCCTACCGAGAGGCGCCACGACGGAGCGGTCAGTCTCGCTGCTCCCGTAGAAGGAGCGCTTGGCGGCGACGCTCGTCTGGAAGCCGCCCTCGAGGTACCAGATGCGAACGTCCTTCTGGCCGGGAACCGGCTGACGCGTGCCTCCGAAGGCGCTCTTCAGATAGGAGAGCAGCCGCGGGTAGTCGCCCTGGCCGATGTCGACGCGGTGCCGCGCCCACGGGCGTTCCTTCGAGCTCGCGCCGTAGACGTTCTGCCCCCAGGCGTCGAAGATCCGCGCCCGGCGATGGGAGCGTCGATAGGCCTGCCCCATCTTCCTGATGAAGTTCCCGGGCGAGTGGGAGACGTTCGAGCGGGCGCGCGGGTTGTCGTTTCCGCGCGGCGAGATCGAGGTGAGCACCCGCACGGACGGATGCCGGCTCTTGATCGCGTCGTAGCAGCGCGCCAGCAACGCCGCGTAGGCGCCAGGGGCGGCGCTCGAGCCCTTGCGGCCGAACTGCGGTTTCCAGAAGTAGCTGAGGTTGGCCTCGTTCCAGATGTTGACGGCCGCGACCTGCGGGTAGCGGTCGAGCAGCGAGGACACGAAGCTGCAGTACGCGGTGCGCGACGACAGGCTGACGGGTGCCGCGTTCGCGGAGCCGAAGACGCTCAGGAGGACCTTCTGCGAACCGGCATTCCGGAGCGCGGCGGCGATCGAGGCGGCGTCGGCGGCGCTGGGCTGCGAGCGTCCGGCCTCCCACCGCTGGGTCACGCGGTAGTAGCCGAGCCCGAGGTCGTTCGCGGTCGAGGAGATCCCCGGCTGCCACTTGACCGCGTCCTCGTTGACGCCGACGACGAGGCCGCGCCCGGCGAGCGCCGCCGCGGGCGTCGCTGCCACCGCGACGAGCGCGAGCCCGAGAACGCACAACCACCGTCGCCCCACTCTGAGATGCACCTGTTCCCCCGACTGTCGCCGCGCGCTCCTACGACGCGCGATTCGGATCCACCGTAACCGCGGGCGGGCTCCGGCGGCCTAACCCAGATGGGCCGTTCGTCGAGTCGTGCTCAGGCGATCCCGAGCGTCACCAACAGCGTCACGTACAGGATCGCGCCGAATCCGATGCCCACCACACGCTTGCCTCCCGGTCGCGCAGTCGTCGAGGATCGAGGAGCATATGCCGACCCCTCGCGAACCGACAACGGAGGAAGCGCCCAATGGAGTACAGCCACGTCAACCTGACCGAAGTCGAGGACCAGGCGGCGAACCTCGGGCTCGACCCGTCGCAGTTCAACCTCCGCTTTGGTCGCGTCCCGCTCGAGTGCGAGCACTGCGGCGTCAGCTACCTGCGCTTCGCCCCCGGCGCCAAGAGCCACGGGCACCGGCACAAGCGGCAGGAGGAGATCTATGTGCTCGTCAGCGGCTCGGCGGAGATGAAGGTCGGCGACGACGTGCTCGAGCTGCGGCCCTTCAGCGCCGTCCGTGTGCCGCCGCACGTGATGCGCGGGCTCAAGGGCGGCCCCGAAGGCGCGGAGGTGATCGCCGTCGGCGCCCCGAACACCGGGCCCGGCGACGGCGACACGCCCGATCCGGAGTGGACGTGGGGGGACTGAGCCGGTCGTGACCTGCCCAGCCTGCGGAGCGGAGAACCGGGCGGGGCGGAAGTTCTGCTCGAGCTGCGGCGCTCCGATGGCGCGAGCGTGCCCGGCGTGCGGTGCGGCGAACGAGCCGGACGACCGCTTCTGCGGCGAGTGCGGCGCGCCGCTCGGCGCCGAGGCGGTCGCGCCCGCGGCGCAGGCGGAGCGGCGGCTCGTCTCGGTGCTCTTCGGCGACCTCGTCGGCTTCACGACGCTTTCCGAGGACCGGGACCCCGAGGAGGTGCGCGAGCTGCTCTCCAGCTACTTCGAGACCGCTCGACGCGTGGTCGACCGCTACGGCGGCACGATCGAGAAGTTCATCGGGGATGCCGTGATGGCCGTCTGGGGTACGCCGGTCGCGCGAGAGGACGATCCCGAGCGGGCGGTGCGCGCCGGGCTCGAGCTGGTCGAGGTGGTCGCGGCGCTGGGCGACGAGGTCGGCGTGCCGGCGCTCGCGATGCGGGTCGGCGTCGTCACGGGCGAGGCCGCGGTCACGGTCGGGGCCGAGGGACAGGGCATGGTCGCGGGCGACCTCGTCAACACCGCCTCACGCGTCCAGTCGGTGGCGGAGCCGGGCACGGTGCTCGTCGGCGAGCGCGCGCGGCGGGCCAGCGAGGCCGCCATCGCCTACGACGAGGCCGGTGAGCACGCGCTCAAGGGCAAGGCGGAGCCGGTGCCGCTCTGGCGCGCCGAGCGCGTGATCGCCTCGCGCCGGGGAGAGGGCCGCGCGACGAGCCTCGAGTCGCCGTTCGTCGGCCGGGAGGGCGAGCTGCGCCTCGTGAAGGACCTCTTCCACGCGACGAGCGACGAGCGGCGCACGCGGCTCGTCTCCATCGTCGGCATCGCGGGGATCGGCAAGACGCGCCTCTCGTCGGAGTTCGAGCGCTACGTCGACGGCCTTGTCGACGACGTGTACTGGCACCGCGGCCGCTGCCTCGCCTACGGCGACGGCGTCGCCTACTGGGCGCTCGCGGAGATGGTGCGGATGCGGGCGCGCATCACCGAGCAGGAGAGCGCCGACGAGACGGCCGCCAAGCTCCGCTCGACACTCGAGGAGTACGTCCCGGACGAGGAGGAGCGCGCGTGGGTCGAGCCGCGCCTGGCGCAGCTGCTGGGCGCCGCGGAGCAGGAGTCGTTCACGCGCGACGACCTCTTCGCCGCCTGGCGCCTGTTCTTCGAGCGGCTTGCGGCGCACGGCCCGGCCGTCCTCGTCTTCGAGGACCTGCAATGGGCCGACGCGGCGCTGCTCGAGTTCGTCGACTACCTGCTCGACTGGTCGCGCGCGCACCCGCTCTTCGTGTTGACCCTGGCGCGGCCGGAGCTGGCCGAGAAGCATCCGCGCTGGAGCGCGTCCAAGCGGGACTTCACGTCACTCGCGCTGGAGCCGCTGAGCGCCGAGGCGATGGAGGCGCTCTTGGCCGGCCTCGTACCGGGGCTGCCGGAGGAGCTGCGCACCCGCATCCGCGACCGCGCGGAGGGCGTGCCGCTCTACGCCGTCGAGACCGTGCGGATGCTGCTCGATCGCGGGCTCGTCCGTCGCGAGGGCGACCGCTATGTCGCGGCCGAGGACGTCGGCTCGCTCGAAGTACCCGAGACGCTGCACGCGTTGATCGCGGCGCGCCTCGACGACCTCGAGCCGAACGAGCGGCGCGTCCTCGACGACGCCGCGGTGCTCGGCAAGACGTTCACGCGGCCGGGGCTGGCGGCGCTGACAGGTCTCTCGGAGCAGGAGCTCGACCCGCTCCTGGTCTCGCTCGTGCGGAAGGACCTGCTCACGGTCCAATCCGATCCGCGGTCGCCCGAGCGCGGCAACTACGGCTTCCTGCAGGCGCTCGTCCAGCGGATCGCCCACGACACGCTCTCGCGCCGGGAGCGGAAGGCCCGCCACCTCGCGGCGGCGCGGCACCTGGAGCAGAGCTGGGGCGCCGAGGAGACGGAGATCGTCGAGGTGATCGCCTCGCACTACTTCGACGCCTACCGCGCGGACCCGGCCGCGACGGATGCGGACGAGATCCGCACCGCCGCGCGTGAGGCCCTCGCACGAGCGGGCCGCCGCGCCGCCTCGCTTGCTGCGAACGAGCAAGCGCAGCGGTACTTCGAGGAGGCCGCAGAGCTGGCGGAGGAGCCCGCGCAGCAGGCGGAGCTCCTCGAGCGGGCCGGCATCTGTGCTGACGACGACCGCCGCGGCGACGAGGCGATCGAGCTGCTCGAACGCGCAATCGAGCTCTGGCGTGGCGAGGGCCTGGCGCATCCTGCCGCCCGCGGGGAGGCGAGGCTCGCGATGGCGTGCTTCAACCACGGTCAGGTGGACGTCGCGACGGAGCGCATGGGGCGGTCGTTCGAGATCCTCGCGCACGACGAGCCCGACGCCGACGTGGCGATGCTCGCGGGCCAGCTCGCGCGCTTCCGCTACCTGCTCGACGACCTCGAGGGGGCACTGGAGCCGCTCGAGTTCGCGCTCGAGACCGCCGAGGCGCTGATGCTCCCGGACGTGGTCTCGGACGGCCTCAACACGAAGGGGCTGATCGTCAGCCAACGAGGCCGCAGGGAGGAAGGCCTCGCGCTCGTTCGTCATGCGCTCGACCTCGCCCGAGAGCACGACCTCGGCGAGACGACCCTCCGCGCCCACTTCAACCTCGCGTACCTCATGGCGTGCCGGGACCGGATCGAGGAGGCCGAACGCGTCGACGAGGAAGGGCTCGCGCTCGCACGGCGGCGCGGGAACCGGCAGTGGGAGGAGTCGTTCACCGGACACCTCCGCACGAACCGGTACTTCCTCGGTGACTGGGACGACGTTCGGCCGTCGCTCGACGAGCTGCGGGAGACCGGCTGGGACGCCCTCCTCTGGTCGCTGCGGCTGGACTTCGCAGGCCTCGTCGTCCCGATCGACGTCGCGCGGGGGCAGCTGGACGAGGCTCGAGAGATCCTCGGCTACGTGCCCGCCGAGCCGCGCGCCGAGGCCCAGGAGCGGGCAGGGATCGCCGTGGGGCGAGCAGCCCTCGCACGCGCCGAAGGCCGCCATTCGGATGCCCTCGCCCTGCTCGAGGACACCTGCCGCATGCGCGGCACCGTCGGCGCCGACCATCCGTACTTCAAACAGTCGATTGCCGCGGTGATCGAGTCGGCAGTCGCGCTCGGCGAGCTCGCGGCCGTGAAGGAGATCTTCGACCAGGTGCGGTCGTTCGGCCCGGGGCAGCGCTCACCGTTCGTCGAAGCACAGCTCGCCCGCTACGACGCCCACGTGGCGGCGCGCGACGATGACACCGCCGCGGCGAAGCAGCGGTTCCGCTCCTCCGCGGCGCGGCTGCGCGAGATCGGCGTCCGTTTCTGGCTCGCAGTGGTCCTCCTCGAGCACGGGGAGTGGCTGGCCCGGCGCAGGAACCGGGACGACTCGGGGCCGCTGCTGGCCGAAGCACGTGAGATCTTCGAAGGCCTCGAAGCGGCAGCGTGGCTCGAGCGCCTCGAGGCGCCGGCGGCCGCGGCGGTCTAAGCCTCGCGGAGGAGCCGCGGGTCGATCGCGGCCAGTGCGATGTCGGAGAGCAGGCTCACGACCACCACAGCGGTCGTGAGCACGACGGTCAGCCCCAGCGTGAGCGGGTAGTCGCGTGCCTGCGCGGCGGCGATGAAGTACCGCCCGATCCCCGGGATCGCGAAGATCCATTCGACGAGGAACAGGCCGAGCACGAGTTGGCCGACGAGCGGCCCCGCCATCGAGAGCACCGGGACAGACGCCGGCCGCAGCACGTGCGTGCGCCAGACGCGCGGCCGGCGCAGGCCCTTCGCGCGAGCCGCGGTGACGAACTCCCGCTCGCCGACCTCGACCATCTCGAAGCGCAACACCCGCGCGACCCGTGAAAGCGACGCCCCAGACCGGCGCGAGCGCGACGAGCTCCAGCGTGACCGGCCCCTGCTCCTTCAGGATCGAGTTCACCGAGCGGTTGGGGAACGACGTCGTCGGGCCGGAAGTCCAGCCGCGCCACCTTGCATCGGACCAGGTTGTAGCGAGAGCTAGCCGCGCTGGGGCGCATGCTGCCGGGCGAGGTCGAGTGCGATCGCCAGCAGCAGGGTTCCCGCCCACCAGTTGACAGGGTCGAACTGGAGCGACTCCCGGTCGCCGATCAGGTCGCAGATCAGCCACACGCCGAACCAGAGCAACGTCATGGCGTGATCCTGCACGAAGGCCCGGTCGACGAGCCGCTCGAGGCCGAGCAGGCGGCCTAGACGCTGAAGCGCGGCCGCGCCGGGACCGGGCGGCGGTACTCGAAGACACGCCAGATCCGACGTGCGACGGCCGGCTGAGCGGGCCGCTCCCGGCGCACGGGCGAGACTGCCTGCTGCCCCTTCATCGGACGCGCAGCGACCGGTATGCGGGCTGGTATCCGGCCTTCGTCGCGCTGAAGACCAGCTTGCCGCGCTTCCTCGGCTTCAAGGTGAAGACGACCTGCCCCTTCCTGTTCGTCCGCTTCGCGACCGATCGTACGCCGACGCCGCGAACCCGCACCCGGACACGCGCGACGGGGCGGCCCTGGCCGTTCAGCACGCGGGCTGTCACGCGGCTCTTGAACTTCCGGCGAGCGCCGCCGAGGAGGGACAACCGCAGCCGCGGCTGGAGCTTGATCTGCTGGACCTGGGTCCAGTCGCCCTGGTTGCGATCCTCGTCCACTCCGGCGACGCGCCAGTAGAGCGTGCCGCCCGACTGATAGCCGTACGAGGTCATCGTCGGCGCGTAGCTCGGGTTCTCGGTCCCGACCGATTCGACCACGCGGCTGAAGTCCGGCGTCGAGGAGATCTGCACCTTGTACTGCTGAACGCCGAGCCGCGGGTCCCAGCTGAGCAGGACGTGAACCTTGTCGCTGTCGGTGCGCGCGTTCACGGGCTCGCCGATCGTGCGCGTGAACGACTGCGTCGCGGAGTACGGGCCGGGGACGGTGCCCGTGGTGTCCTTCGGGAACTCGGCCCGCACGCGCCAGTGGAAGACGCCGGTGCCGGTCATCTTGATGAACGACGCCACGGGAGTGCGGAAGCCGCTGAAGTCGGCGTGCGTGCCGTCGGGCTTGTCGACCGAGATGTCGTACGAGGCCGCGCCCTGCACCGGGCTCCAGCCCCAGACCGGGAGCGCGTCGCCCTTCGTCGCGTTCGCGGCGCTCGGCACGGGCGTCCCCAGCTTCTTCTGGAAGGTCCCGATGGCCGACCAGGTCAGGCCGGTCAGGTTCTCGTCGTCCGCGCGGACGCGCCAGTAGAGGACGGTGTCGGCCGGATAGGTCGTATCGCTCGAGTACGAGGTCGCGTCGGTGACGACGTCGTCGAGCGGCGAGCCGAAGGTGGGATCCGCGGACACCTGCAGCCGGTAGCGCCGCGCGCCGAGCGTCGGCGTCCAGCGGAAGGTCGGCTGGTCGACGAACGCCTGCACGCCGACCGGCGAGACGAGCGACGGCGGCGTCGACTGCTTCTGGAACGACCCGTTGCCCGCGCTGAGCGAGACCGTCAGGGCGTCGTTGCCGTTTGCCAGCGTTGCGGGCAGCACGAGCCAGTAGAAGGTCGTCGTCTCGTCCGGGTAGGTCGTAGGCTTGAGTTGGTTCCGCGGGGCGTACGCCGGGATCCGGGTGAATGCCTCGTCGATGATGTTGCTGAAGTTCGCATCCTTCGCCACGACGACGAAGTAGCTGTTGGCGCCGGCGAGCGGCTTCCAGGTGAAGAGCGGCGTGCGGACGGACGTCGTGCCGGTGACGGGCGCGAGGTAGTCCCCCGAGCATGGATAGCCCGCGCACGGCGGCGAGGCGCCGGGGTCTGCCGGGTCGGGGTAGGCCGTCCACGTGAACGCGGGGCCGACGGGGTCCTTGGAGTCCGTGCTGCCGTTCTGGAGGTAGGTGTAGTCGCCCCAGACCTCCTGGTTCCCCGGTGCGCGATCGGCGCGCGCACGGACGCGGAAGCAGTAGGTGCCCGGCGTGATGATCGGCAGCACGTCTTCGGCGATCGTGCCCTGCCACGGGGCCGGGTCGGCGCTCGTGCTCGCAAGCGGGGTCCACTCAGGGACCGCCGTGTTCTTCAGGTAGTCGGCCGTGCCCCACAGGCAGGCGCTTCCTGTCCAGTCGGCGACCTGGATCTCGTAGCTGGCGGCGCCGGGCACGGGATCCCACCGGACCACCGGCACTTTGGTCTGGTAGCCCGCGGTCCCTCCGTCGATGTCGGTGCCGGGGTCGACCAGGTTGTCGCGCATCCGCAGGTTCTTGATGCTGGTCCCGGGCACGGGGCCGGCGGGCGCGGCCTTGTCGAAGGTCTTGGTGAACGAGCCGCCGTAGTTCCATACGCCGGCGTTCCCGTCCGGGTCGAGCGCCCGCACGCGCCAGTAGTAGACGTTGTCCTTCAGGACCTGCGTGGGCGAGAGCGACGTCGCGATCGTGCTCCCGTTGCAGCAGACCTTCGAGCCCGGCGCGAAGTCGACCGACGAGTTGATCTCGACCTCGTAGCGCGCAGCTCCCGGAACGGGGTTCCAGGAGAAGCGCGGGTCGAACGCCTCGGGCGCGGCGTTGAGGTCGTCCATGTGCACGGCGGTCACCGAGTTCCAGAGCCACGAAAACGAGGAGACCGGCGTGGAGACGCCGCGGTTGCCCTCGGCGTCGACCGGCATCACGTTCCAGTAGTACGGGCCGGGAGCGAGGGCCGAGGTGATCGCCGCCGAGGTCGCTGCGACGTTCGGCGGGCCCTTCGGATCGTCCTGGTTCGCGTAGTGGAAGACGAGCGAGCCCAGCGTCGGGTCGCTCGCGACCGAGACGAGGTAGTGGGCGGCACCCGGAACCCCGGACCACTTCAGCACGACGGGGTTGTTCGGGAACGTCAGAGGACTGCCGGATGCGGGCGACTGCAGCGCAGGCTGGAGGTTCCAGAGCTTCCGGAACGAGCGCGGCTGCGTCCACTTGGAGACCTCGCCCGCGGCGTTCGTCGCGCGCACACGCCACCAGTAGGTCCCGTTCGGGACCGTCTGCTTCAGCGTCGCGCGCGTGTTGCGGGTGAAGAAGTCGTCCTTGCCGGTGCCGAGCACGGGCGAGTTCATCCCTGCGTCCGCGCTGATCTGGAACTCGTACTTGTCGGCGCCCCCGACGGGCGTCCACGCGAAGGACGGGAGGAACTGAACGGTCGCGCCCGCGGCCGGGCCGGTCTGCGTCGGGCGGGCAACTGCGGCTCGCGCCGGCCCCGCCGTCAGGAAGGCGATGGCGGCAAAAGCGGCGGCGAGAAGTTTGCGGTCAGCGGCCATGGAGTCGAGTGAGACGAGCTCGGCCGCTGAGCTCGGGGTTCGTCCGTATGTCTCGAACGCTCCATCGGGGTTACTCGTAAATCGGTCATCCCTCGGTCGAGGGAACCTTAGGCCGTGGCGCCTACCCCGGGGTCAGGTCTTGCATTGACGCCTTACCGGCGGAAGTAGCCGTGAACCGTGTGCTGATACTGCGACAACTCTTCCCCATACGACCGCACCCGCGTACGGACCGCCTACCGTCGCCGTATGACGCGCCCCCTCCGCCTTTGCTTCGAGGACGCCCGCTACCACGTCATCGCCCGCGGCGTCGCGGACTCCCCCATCTACTCGGATGATCTAGACCGAGAGCTCTTCCTCGCCGATCTCGAGCGCGTCGTCGAGCGCCACGGCTGGTTGTGCCATGCGTATTGCCTCATGAACAGCCACTACCACCTCGCGGTCGAGACGCCGCGGGCGAACCTCCCGAACGGGATGCAGCAGTTGAACGGCGGCTACGCGAGCCGATTCAACGATCGTCACGAGCGTCACGGCCACCTCTTCGGCGCGAGATACCGGGCGATCCTGATCGAAGACGAGCGCTACCTCCTCGCGGTGTCGCGATACATCGTCCTCAACCCGATCCGCGCGGGAATCTGCGACGGGCCGGAGGAATGGCCGTGGTCGAGCTACTGCGCCACTGCCGGTCTCGACCAGACGCAACGATTCCTCACGACGGAGCTCCTGCTCGGGGCGCTTGACGAGACGTATCCGCAAGCACAGGCCGCATATCGTGAGTTCGTCGCCGCCGGCATCTCGGACGCGCTAGCGGAACGGGTGCGCGGCGAGCGGCTCGGCAGCGACGGCTTCCTGCGGGAGCGCTTCGGGCTCGAGCCGCCGCTGCCCGAGATCCCTCGCGTGCAGATCGAGCCCGAGCGGAAGGCGCTGGCGGAAGTCTTCGCCGAGGATCCGTTCCCCGTGACGCGCGCGTACAGGTCGCATGGCTACTCGCTGCGGGAGATCGGCTCGTACCTCGATTGCCACTACTCGACCGTCAGCCGGCGGCTGCGGCGCGAGGAGGAGGAGCTGCGCTGGGGATTGATTTACTCGAAATCGTGACGAGTTTGTGGCAGTGCAAGACCTGACCCCGGGGTTAGCGGGTGCCGACGGACATGCCCAGGAGGCGCGGTAGGGCGGCGCCGGCCCGCGCCGGGAGGGAGCCGCGGCGGCCTTCCTCCTCGGCCTCCTCGCAGGCCATGATCGACGCGCGGACGAGCCCACCGCCGAGGCGCCGGAACGGCTCCGGCGGGAGCTTCGGCACTCGCCGGGTCACGAGCGGCAGGCGCGTCAGCCCGTCGTCGACGCCAAGGGCGAGCCGCGCGAGGATCTGGCCGCCGAGCCAGCTCGGGCCGGCGCCGTTGCCCGAGTACCCGGCGCCGTAGTGGATCCGCGTTCCCGGGACGGTGCCGAAGAACGGCAGGTGGTCGGACGAGACGTCGATCGGGCCGCCCCACGCGTGCGTGATCTTCGCCCCCGCGAGATCGGGGAGCAGCCGGCGCAGCCCGCGCTCGGCGCGCTCGACCGTGGGCCGGTCGGACCAGAACCGCTCGTCGATCCTGCCGCCGAACCCGATGGGGCCGGAGCCGCTGCCCATCAGCACGCGGCCGTCGTTCGTCGTGCGGAAGTAGTGCAGGAACATCCGGCCGTCGAACACCGCCTCGCCGCCTGTCCAGTTGATCTGTTCGAGCAGCTCGGGGACCGGCTCGGTCAGCACGACGTAACTGCCGAAGACGGTCACCTGTCGCCGGAGCGGCTTCCAGCCGGCCGCGGCCGCGTTGACGCCGACGACGACGTCCTTCGCGCGCACGCTTCCGCGCCCGGTCGTGACGACCCCGTCGGAGACGTCTTTTACGCGCGAGTGCTCGTGTAGCCGCGCGTCGCGCGCAACGGCCCGGCGCAGTGACTGCGCGAGCCGCGCCGGCTGGATCGTCGCGCCGTCGCGGAGAAAGACCCCCTTGCGGAAGCGCGGCGAGCTGATGCGCTTCGCGAGCTCCTCGGCCGAGAGCGGCACCGCTTCGTCCGGCACGCCGAGCTCGTGCGCGGCCTCGACTTCCTCGTCGACCCCGTCGTCCTGCGCCGGCGCGGCCGAGACCCTCAGCATCCCGGCTTCCCGCAGCCAGACGTCGACACCCTCGCGCTCGGCGAAGGCGCGCACTCCGGGCAGGATCCCCTCCGAGGCGCGCGCGACCTCGACGGCGCCCTCTTCGCCGAAGCGCTCGTACAGCCGCGGGAGATGGCTCCAGTAGCCGTGGCAGAACCCTCCGTTGCGCCCGCTCGGGCCGCGGCCGCACTCGTCGGCCTCCAGCACGACCACGTCGAGCCCCGGCTCGCGCTCCTTCAGAGCGAGCGCGGTCCAGAGCCCGGTGTAGCCGCCACCGACGATCGCGACGTCGGCCTCGGCGTCACCTTCGAGCGGCGGCGCAGGCTCGCCGCCAAACCCCGCGGCGAGTGCTTCCTCGAGCCACCAAACGTCGCCTAGATTCGCTGCCAGGCCTCCGCCAGGACGTCGCCGAGAATGCCGACGAGCTCCTCGATCTCCGCGTGGCCCGCGACAAGCGGCGGCGAGATCTGGATCACGGGGTCGCCGCGGTCGTCGGCGCGGCAGATCAGGCCGGCCTCGAACATGCGCGGCGTCAGGAACCCGCGCAGCAGCCGCTCGCACTCCTCGTCGCTGAAGGTCTCGCGCGTCTCATTGTCCTTCACGAGCTCGAGGGCGTAGAAGAAGCCGGTGCCGCGCAGGTCGCCGACGATCGGCAGCTCGAGCAGCTCGGCGAGCTTGTCGCGCACCCAGCCCTGCTCCTCGGCGACGTGCTCGACGATCTTCTCGCGGCGCATGATCTCGAGGTTCTTGAGCGCGATCGCCGCCTGTACCGGGTGCCCGCCGAACGTGATCCCGTGGGAGTACATCCGCTCGCCCTCGAGGAACGGCTCCATCACCTTGTCGGTGGCGATCACCGCGCCGATCGCCGCGTACGCCGACGACAGGCCCTTCGCGCAGGTGACGAGGTCGGGCCGAATGTCGTAGCGCTCCGAGCCGAACCACGTGCCGAGCCGGCCGAAACCGGTGATCACCTCGTCCGCGCAGAGCAGGATCTCGTAGCGGTCGCAGATCTCCCGGACGCCGCGCCAGTAGCCCTCCGGGGGCGTGAACGCGCCGCCGGCGTTCTGGACCGGCTCCATGATCACCATCGCGACGGTGTCCGGGCCGGCCGCCTCGATCGTCTGCTCGAGGTCGTCGAGCAGGAAGCGGGTAAACGCCTCCTCGGTCTCCTCGGGCGAGCGGTGGTAGCGGTTCGTGTTGCGCACGTGCAGCACCTCGGGCACGAGGGGCTCGAACGGCGCGCGCAGGGCCGGGATGCCGTTGATCGAGAGCGCGCCCATCGTCGTGCCGTGGTAGGCGACGTGGCGCGAGATCGCCTTCCAGCGCCGCTCCCCCGCGAGCCGCGCGGCCTGCTCGGAGTCGAAGTCCGTCGGCGGCAGGCCTGGGTGCGCCGGGATCCGCGCCGTGGTCGCCCGGTGCTCGCCGCGGGCCGAGTAGTACTGGCGCGCGAGCTTCCACGCCGCTTCGACGGCCTCCGAGCCACCGGAGACGAAGAAGACGCGGTTCAGGTCACCGGGCGCGAGGCTCGCCACCTCCGCCGCAAGCTCGATCGCGCGCGGGTGCGCGTACGACCAGTTCGTGTAGAAGGGCAGCTCCCGCATCTGCGCGGCGGCCGCCTCCCCCACCTCGTCGCCGTACGAGTAGCCGATCTGCACCGCGAAGAGGCCGGCCAGCGCGTCGAGGTAGCGCTTGCCGTTCGCATCCTCGAGGTAGCAACCCTCGCCGCGGACGATGATGGGCACCTCGCCGTCGCGGTAGCCGCCCATGCGCGTGAAGTGCAGCCAGAGGTGGTCGCGGGCGGCCCGCTGCAGCTCGGCGGGCGACAGCGCCGACGAGACTGTGGTCAGGCGAGCCCCCGCTTTTCGCGCCGCATCTGGACGACGACGTTGACGAGCATCAGGCTGACGGCGATGACGAAGATCGCGGTGCCGATCACGTTCACCTGCGGCGGCGCGCCGATCCGCGCGGCGCCCCACACAAACAGCGGGAATGTGACCTTCGAGCCCGAGTTGAAGTACGTGACGACGAAGTCGTCGATCGAGATCGCGAAGCAGAGCAGCAGCGCGGCCAGGATCGCCGGCGCGATCAGCGGCAGCGTCACCTTGAGGAAGGTCATCCACTCGTTCGCTCCGAGGTCCATCGCCGCTTCCTCGAGGTGACGGTCGAAGCCGACGAGGCGCGCCTTCACGGTCACTACCGCGAAGCTGATGCAGAACATGATGTGCGCGATCAGGATCGTCCAGAAGCCGAAGACGACATTCATGTTGAGGAAGAGCGTCAGGAGGGAAGCGCCGAGGACGATCTCCGGGGTCGAGAGCGGCAGGAAGATGAGGATGTTCGTGGTGCCGCGCCCGCGGAAGCCGTAGCGGACCAGCGCGAGCGCGATCAGCGTGCCGAGCGCCGTCGCGATCACGCTCGCCAGGAGCGCGATCTGCAGCGAGAGGACGATCGAGCTCCTAATCCCGGGCACGCCGTCCCAGTAGCGCCAGTTGTCCCAGGTGAACTCGTTCCACGTGTAGTTGAACTTGCCTGGCGGATTGTTGAACGAGAACACGACCACGACCGCGATCGGCAATAGCAGGTAGACGAAGAAAAGGATCGAGTAGGCCGTGAGGATGTGGTGCCGCACGAACGCCCACACCTTCGAGAGGATGTTCGGCCTCGCCCGTTCGACCGCGACCGCGCTCATACCGCGGTCCCCGTCAGCTGCTCGGTGCCGACCAGGCGGGCGTACAGGAAGACCGCGATCAGGATTCCGCCCATCAGGATGAACGACATCGCCGCGGCCGCCGGGTAGTCGGTCAGCTCGAGGAACTTCGACTGGATCACGTTCCCGATCATGTGGTTGTCGGTCGAGCCCAGCAGCTGGGCGTTGATGAAGTCGCCGGCCGCCGGAATGAACGTGAGCAGCGTCCCGGCGACCACTCCCGGGAGCGACAGCGGGAACGTCACCCGCAGGAACGCCTGCAGCTTGCTCGCGTAGAGGTCCTCGGCTGCCTCGATCAACCGCCCGTCGATCTGCTCGAGCGAGACGTAGAGCGGCAGCGCCATGAAGGGGAGGAAGTTGTAGGTGATGCCCATGACGACGGCGGTCGAGGTGGCCAGGAGCCGCCCGCTCGGCCCGAGCACGTGCAGGCTCTGGAGCGTGTTCACGACGAAGCCGTTGTCCGAAAGGATCGTCTCCCACGCGAGCGTGCGGATCAGGTAAGTCACGAAGAACGGCGCGACGATGAACAGCAGCAGCAGGTTCTTCCAGCGCCCGCCGCGGAACGCGATCCAGTACGCGACCGGGTAGCTGATCACCAACGCGAGCAACGTCGCGATCCCCGCGTACTCGATCGAGCGGATGAACTGCGCCTTGTAGGTGTGGAGCGCGTCCCAGTAGTTGCTCCACGACCACGTGAACGTGTAGCCGATGTCGAAGTTCCCCGACTGCAGCGACTGGTAGGCGAGGAAGCCCAGCGGCACAACGAAGAACACCGCCAGGAAGAGCACGCCCGGGGCGAGCAGCAGGTACGGCGTCAGCCCCCGGTGCCGGTGGAACAGGCTCACGAGGCGCCGCTTGCGGTGCCGTCTTGAGGACGGACGGGCTTTGCCCGTCCGTCCGCCTGGATCAACCCGAGATCAGGTTCTGCCACTGCTCGAGGTACTTCTGGTTGTTGAGCGCCTTGCTATCGAAGATCTTGACGCTGCTGAGCATCTTTGCGGTCGGGAAGATGAGCGGGTTCTTTGCGACGGCGGGGTCGAACTTCTTCGCCGCCTCGCCGGCGCCCTTGACCGGCGGGATGTAGTAGATGCCAGTGATGTTGCGCTTCGGGTCGCCGGCCTCCATCAGGCCCTGCACGCTCGGGTCGTACACGTAGTTCATGTAGACCGACGCCGTGTACACGTTGCCGCCCGTCGGAATCAGCATGTTGTCGGTCCAGAGCGCGCCGCCGGCCTCGGGCACGTTCCAGTGGATGTGATTGTTCCCGAGCTGCGCGATGTCGCCGGACCAGGACATCGCGGCGGAGAGGTCGCCCCTCGCCAGAATCGGTGCGTAGTCGTTCCCGGTGAACTGCCGGATCTGCTTGTTGTCGACGGCCTTCTTGATCCGGCTGAAGGCCGCGTTCCACGACTTGTCGGTCACCTTCGTGGGGTCGTCGCCGTTCGCGAGCATCACGATCGTCATGGCGTCGCCCATCGAGTTCAGGGCGGTGATCTTGCCCTTCAGCTTCGGGTTCTCGAGCAGGTCGTCCACCGAGAGCACCGGGTCGGTCAGCGTGTCGTTGTAGGCGATGCCGGTCATGCCCGACTGCCATGGCAAGGTGTAGTCGCGGTCCGGGTCGAAGTTCGGGTGCTTCTGCACGTCGACGAGGTTCTTCATGTTGGGGATCGCCGACTTGTCGAGCTTCTCGGCCCAGCCCTTCCTGAGCATCAGCCCGAGATAGCGGTCGTTGTCGGTCAGGACGACGATGTCGCGGTTGATCGACTGGCCGCGCGAGAGCGGGCCCTGGATCTTCCCGAAGAACGAGGCGTTGTCGTTGATGTCCTCGACGTAGTCGACGTGCACGCCGGTCTTCTTCTGGAACGCGTCGAGCGACGGGAACGCCTTCGTCTTCTTGTTGACGTCGATGTAGAGCGTCCAGTTCGAGAAGTTGAGCGTCTTCGCGAGCTGCTGCTCGACGCTCGTCGTCCCGCTGCTCGCCTTCGACCCGCTGCTGCCACAGGCGGCGAGGACTCCGGGAAACGTGATCGCGGCCCCTCCCATGGCTGCCCGCTCGAGCAGCTGCCGCCTCGTGAGCTGGTCGGTCATTCGGCTCCCTCCGTTGAGTCGACGACAAACGTGGAGTCGGGGCTCCACGAGATCTCGGTCGGCGCCTGGTCGCGGGCGCCGGGCTCGCTGTTCTGGACGTACACGCTGACGTTGCCGGCCCTCGTCTCGAGGACGTACTGCGTCGCCACGCCGACGTACGCGGTTTCGAGCAGCCGGCCGGTCAGCCGGTTCTCCTCGACGTGGCCGACGCGGATCTTCTCCGGCCGGACGCCGACGCCGACCTTTCCCGTGCGGCCGTTCAGCGCCTCGCGCGGCACGCGCACCTCGGTGCCCTCGTCGAGACGAACGGTCCCGGGGCCGGTGACGGTCCCGGAGAGCAGGTTCGAGATGCCGAGGAAGCTGGCCACGAACGCCGTCTGCGGCCGCTCGTAGAGGTCGGCCGGCGCCCCGAGCTGCTCGATCTTGCCGGCGCTCATGATGGCGATCCCGTCCGCCATCGTCATCGCCTCATCCTGGTCGTGCGTGACGTGGACGAAGGTGATGCCGACGTCGTGCTGGATCGCCTTCAGCTCGAGCTGCATCTGCTTGCGCAGCTTCAGGTCGAGCGCGCCGAGCGGCTCGTCGAGCAGGAGCACCCGCGGCTTGTTCACGAGCGCGCGAGCGAGCGCGACGCGCTGCTGCTGGCCGCCCGAGAGCTGTCGCGGCTTGCGCTTCTCGAACCCCGAGAGGCCGACGAGCTCGAGGATGGAGAGCACCCGGCCGCGCACGTCGCTCTTGCCGACGCGCTTGCGCCTGAGGCCGAAGGCAACGTTCTCGAAGATGCTCAGGTGCGGGAAGAGCGCGTAGGACTGGAACACCGTGTTGACGTCGCGTTTGTACGGCGGCTTCCCGCTGACCGGCTCGTCGCCGAGGTAGATCGTCCCGGCCGTCGGCTCTTCGAAGCCGCCGATCATGCGCAGCGTCGTCGTCTTGCCGCAGCCCGAGGGGCCGAGCAGGGCGAAGAAGCTGCCGCGCTCGATCTCGAGCGAGAGGTCGTCGACGGCGACGACGTCGTCGAAGCGCTTCGTGACGTTCTCGAGGCGGACGTCGGCGACCGCGGGCGCGGTCGGGGCCTCCGGTTTCTCGGTCACGGCCATCAGCGCGCCTCCGCGCGGTCGCCGTTCTGTACGTGCGCGCCCCAGTCGTAGAGCTGCTTCCGAAGCTCGAGGTAGAGGAAGCTCTCGGTGGAGGCGACGCTGTCCAGGCCTCGGATCCGGTTGGTCAGGTCGAGCAGCTGCCGCCGGTCGGCGCAGATCAACTCGACCAGCACATCGAACTGGCCGGCGGTAATGACGACATAGTCGGCCTCGTCCCACTGCGCGATCGCCTCGGCCACCGGCTCAGGGGAACCGCTCGTGCGGATCCCGACCATCGCCTGCGCGTCGAACCCGAGCCCGAGCGGGTTGGTCACGCCGGTGACCTGGAGGATGTTGTCCTCGCAGAGGCGCTGGTAGCGCGCCCGGATCGTCGCCTCGGAAACGCCGACCTCCGCCGCGATGCGCCTGAACGGCTCACGCCCGTTCTTCTGCAGCGCCTCGATCAGCCGCTGATCGATGCGATCGAGGTGTGGAGCGGCGCTGACCGCGCCCCGCTGCCGCTCGCGTAGCTCGGGTCTGCGCAATGCGAGGCTTTCCTACCACCACGCCTCGCATCGCGCAACCGAGAAGCGTCTCGCGTTGCCGATACCCACCTTCGGTGTCAGGTCTTGCGTTGCCACATTCCTGCGCCAAAGGTGCAACAACTTTCGCACAGCCGAAGCGATGGGGACACATCGGCACAGCATCGACGCACGGCCCTATGCGGACTCATGAGCACGGTGTGTCACTGCAAGACCTGACCCCGGGGCGGGGCGTCACGGCGCGAGTCGGGCTTTGCCCGGCTCGCTCATCGCGGCAGAAGGCGAGGCCGGTTGCACCCCGCATTCAGTGACCGGTCACTTCAAGAGTTGGCACTCGCAGGCGGTGGCGAGGAAGGGGCTCGTGGGAGAACCAGGGGTTCCCCCACGTTCGTTCCCCCGTGCTCCTAATCGATCTTCGCCATGACGTGCTTGATCTGCGTGTAGTCCTCGAGGGAGTACGCGCTCAGGTCCTTGCCGTAGCCGGACTGCTTGTAGCCGCCGTGCGGCATCTCCGAGACCAGCGGGATGTGGTCGTTGATCCAGACCGTCCCGAACTGGAGCTTGCGCGCCGCGTTCAGCGCGCGGCCGACGTCCCGCGTCCAGACCGAGGCGGCGAGGCCGTAGTCGACGTCGTTCGCCCACGCGATCGCCTCGTCGTCGTCGGCGAACCGCTGCACGGTCACAACCGGCCCGAAGACCTCACGCTGGACGATCTCGTCCTCCTGTCCGACCTCGGCGACCACCGTCGGCTTGACGAAGAAGCCGCGGTCGCCGTTCGTGCCGCCGCCGGTGAGCACCTTCGCGCCCTTCGCGCGGTCGAGGAAGCCGAGCACGCGCTCTTGCTGGTCCTTCGAGATCACCGGCCCCATCTCGATCTCGTCGCCCTCCGCCGGGTCGCCGACGTGCAGCGACTCGACCGCGGGGACGAGCTCGTCGAGGAGCTTGTCGTAGATCTTCGGCCCGGCGACCACGCGCGAGGCTGCGGTGCAGTCTTGGCCGGAGTTCCAGTAGCCGGCGATCTTGATCCCCTCGGCCACGGCAGCCGGGTCGGCGTCGTCGAAGACGATCACCGGGGCCTTGCCGCCCAGCTCGAGGTGGACCCGCTTCAGCGTCTCCGCGGCGGTGCGCGCGATCTCCTTGCCGGTCGCGACGTCGCCGGTGAGCGAGACCATGCGCACATCCGGGTGCTTCACGATCCCCTCGCCGACGGGGACACCGTCGCCGGTGATCACGTTCAGCACGCCGGGCGGGAGGATCTCCCCCGCGAGCTCGGCGAAGCGCAGCGTCGTCAGCGGCGTCTGCTCCGACGGCTTGACGATCTGCACATTGCCGGCGGCCAGGGCGGGGCCGATCTTCCAGACCGCCATCATCAGCGGGTAGTTCCAGGGCGCGATCCCGCCGACGATCCCGACCGGCTCGCGCCGGACCATCGACGTGTAGCCCCTCATGTACTCGCCCGCCGCCTTGCCCTCGAGCACCCGTGCCGCGCCGGCGAAGAAGCGCAGATTGTCTGCCGACACCGGCATCTCGTCGCGCGCGTAGCCGAGCGGCTTGCCGACGTTCTGCGACTCGAGCTCGGCGAGCTCCTCGGTGTTGTCGTCGATCGCGGCGGCGAGCTTCAGCAGCGCCTCGGAGCGCTCCTGCGGGGTCGTCTCCAGCCACTCGGGCAGCGCCTTCTTGGCCGCCTCTACTGCGCGGTCGACGTCGGCCTGCGTCCCGCTCGGGACCTCGGCGATCGCCTCGCCGGTCGCGGGATTCAGCACCTCCATCGTGCCACCATCGACCGCGTCCACCCACTCGCCGCCGACGAAGTTCTTGTGCTGCGAAACGGTCACGCTCATCCCAAAGCCTCCCGGTCGAATCCGGGGTCAGCCTACTACTCGCGGCGCAGGAGGCCGGACTCCTGGGTCAGGCGCTGCGAGATCACGACCGGGATGATCGTCAGGACGACGACGACGAAGACGACGGCGTTCACCTCGGGAAGCTGCTGGCCGAGGCGGATCTTCCCGAGGATCCAGATGGGCAGCGTGTTCTGCGCCCCCGCTGTGAAGAGCGTCACGATCACCTCGTCGAACGAGAGTGCGAACGCCAGCAGCGCCCCGGAGATGAGTGCGGTCGAGAGCACCGGGAAGGTGACGAAGCGGAAGGTCTGCCAGCCGTCGGCGCCGAGGTCCATCGACGCCTCGACGAGCGACGGCGACGTGCGACGCAGGCGCGCGAGCACGTTGTTGTAGACGATCACGACGCAGAAGGTCGCGTGACCCACGACGATCGTCCAGAGCGAGAAGTTCACGCCGCCGAAGGTGAAGAAGGACGAGAGCGCGATTCCCGTGATCACACCGGGCAGCGCGATCGGGAGCACGAGCAGGAACGAGAAGAACTCGCGCCCGAAGAACTGGAAGCGCGAGATCGCGACCGCCGCCATCGTGCCGAGCACGAGCGCGATCGCCGTCGCCGCGAACGCGGCCTTCAGCGAGAGCAGCAGCGCATCGCGCGCTTCGGCGTCGTTCCAGGCGACCCGGAACCAACGCAGCGTGACCCCGGGGATCGGCCAGCTTTGGATGTTCGACGTGTTGAAGGCGTAGACGAGGATGATCCCGAGCGGGAGCCAGAGGAAGAGCACCACGCCGACCGCCCACAGCGTCAACCCCGCTCGTCCCAGCCGCCCTTCCATCAGAGCTCCCCTCTCGTGGGCATCGTGCTCGCCAGCCGCGAAACGCCCGTCTCGCAAGGACGCAGGGAGCGTTCGCAACCGGAGGCTACGGGTGCGACTGAGGACGCCGCGAGACGGAGCGTTGCAGCGCCCTGGCGAATGCGAGGCACGCGGGAGGGGAGCGCCATCACAGCGCCTCGAAGGCGCCGGCCCGGCGCGCCAGGAGGAGGTAGATGCCCATTACCGCCAGCGGCACCATCGCGTACGCAGCGGCGAACGGCAGGTCGTAGCTCAGCCCGAGCACGTTGCGGTAGATGACGTTGCCGATGAACTGCGTGTTGCCGACCAGTCTCGGAGCGATGTAGTCGCCGAGCGTGAGCGAGAACGTGAAGATCGACCCCGCCACGACGCCCGGCAACGCGAGCGGCAGGATCACGCGCCGGAACGTCGTCCAGTTGCGCGCGCCGAGGTCGCGGGAAGCCTCGATCACCGAGTCCGCGATGCGCTCGAGCGCGGCGTAGACGGGCAGGATCATGAACGGGAGCCAGATGTAGGTGAACACGATCCACACCGCCCAGTTCGTGTACGCGATGTGCTGGTGCGGGAGGCCAAGTCCGCCAAGCGACCAGTTCAACGCGCCGTCGTTCGAGAGAATCAGCCGCCAGGCGTAGATGCGGGCGAGGTAGCTCGACCAGAGCGGCAGCAGCACGAGCACGAACAGCACCGTCCGCAGCCGCGGACTGGCCAGCCGCGCCATGAAGTAGGCGAACGGGAACGCCAGGAGGATGTCGGTCACCGTCACAGCGGCCGCCATTCCGATCGTGCGTCCAGCGATGCGCCAGTAGATGTGCTCCTCCCAGAGCGTCTTGAAGTTCTGGAATCCCCAGTCGTGGACGATCTCGCCGCTCAGCGGGTCCAGCGTCCAGAACGCCGAGACGAACAGCACCGCGATCGCCGCGATGTAGACGGCGAGGAAGATCCCCGCCGGCGGCCCGAGCTGGGTCAGGCCCCGGAGCCACGGCCGCCGCCAGAACGCTCCCGAGAGGCGGCGGCGGGCCGCCCGCGTGGAGCGGCCCGCCTGTTCAGCCCGTACCGCCAAGGGGCGTTATCCCGTGATCTCCGTCCAGGCCTTCTGCCACTGGTTGTAGTCGATGCAATCGTTCTTGCCGTTGCCGCAGTCGGCGAGCGGCGTCTTCCAGAACTTGATGCTGTCGAAGTACGAGGCAGGCGCGTCGGCGTGGTACTGCTTGCACGAGCCGGGGCTGAGCTGGTCCATGATCGCGCACGCCTTCGTGTTCGCCGGCGTCTCGCCGAAGTAGATCGCCTGCTGCGCCTGCACCTTGGGCGTGGAGACCCACTTCGTCCACAGGTAGGCGCAGTTCGGGTGCTTGGACTTCGACGACAGCATCCACGTGTCGGCCCAGCCGGTCGCGCCCTCGTTCGGGATCAGGTCCTTGACCGGGACCTTGTCCGCCTGGAGCGTGTTCGTCTGGTACGGCCACGAAGCTCCGAGCGTGGCGTCGCCGTTCTTGAACAGGTCGATCTCGTCAGAGGCGAGGCTCCAGTGCTTCTTCAGCAGCGGCCGCTGCTGCTTGAGGAGGTTCACCGCGGCGTCGAACTGCTTCTGATTCAGCTCGTACGGATCGGTGATCTTCAGATCCGGCTTCGTCTTGGACAGATAGAGCGCCGCGTCGGCGATCTGGATCGGGTTGTCCGGAATCGTGATCTGGCCCTTGTACTTCGCGTCGTAGAGCGTGTTCCAGCTCGTCGGGGCCGGCTTCACCTTCTGCGTGTTGTAGAGCAGCGTGTTCGGGCCCCACTGCAGCGAGATGCCGTAGTGCACGCCGTCGATGGTGTTGTGCGACGGCGACTTGAGGGCGTCGATGAAGTTCGGGAAGTCCGGGATCAGCTTCGGGTTCATCGCCTGCACGTCGCCGCCCTTGATCAGCCGCACCGACGCGTCGCCCGAGGCCGAGACCATGTCGTACTGGCTCCCGCCCTGGCGCATCAGGGTCACCATCTCGTCCGACGAGCCGGCGTACTTGCTGGTGACCTTGCAGCCGGTCTGCTTCTCGAACGGCTTGACCCACTCGGGCTGCGTGTAGCCCTCCCAGGCGACGAGGCTGAGCTTGCCCTCGCCCTTGCCGATCGACGTCGGCAGGGTCGGGCCCTCCGTCGTCGTCTCGGAGGCATTGCTCCCGCCTCCGCCGCCGCAGCCCGCCGCGAGGAACGCGAGCGCTCCCACGACGAGGGCGGTCGCGCTCCAGCCGAGAGCGCGCCTGTACTGCTTCGTCATGTCTCTCCTTCCGTGTCCCCCGGGTTGTCGATCTCGAGCTGGTGCTCTGGGCGCCACTCGAGCAGCACCGCGCGGCCGCCCGTGTCGAGTGCCTCGGCCGACGAGGTCTCGAGGTTCTGCTGGACGACCTGGAGCTCGCCGCCGCGGTCGAGCTCGACCACGAAGCGGGTCACCATGCCGGCGTACACGACGTCGCGGATCCGGCCGGTCTCGGCGTGCATTCCGCCGCTCGGAGCGGACCCGGCGTCTCTCATGTGGATCTTCTCGGGCCGCACCGCGTAGTGCTTGCCGTCGCGCTCGATCTCGTTCGACACGCCGACGAACCCTGCGACGAACCCGCTCTGGGGCCGCTCGTAGACCTCCGCCGGCGCGCCGAGTTGCTCGATGCGCCCGTGGTTGAAGACGGCCAGGCGGTCGCTCATCGTCAGCGCCTCGTCCTGGTCGTGCGTTACGTAGACAAACGTGATCCCGAGGTCCTGCTGCAGGCTCTTGAGGAAGAGCTGCATCTCCTGGCGCAGCTTCAGGTCGAGCGCGCCCAGCGGCTCGTCGAGCAGCAGCACTTCGGGCCGGTTCACGAGCGCGCGCGCGAGCGCGACGCGCTGCCGTTGGCCTCCGGAGAGCTGGACCGGCTTCCGCTTGCCGAGCCCAGGGAGGCGCATTCGCCGCAGCACCTCTTCCACGCGCGAGTCGCGCTCGCGGCGCTTGACACCCTTCACGCGCAGCCCGTAGGCGACGTTCTGCGCCACCGTCATGTGCGGGAAGAGCGCGTAGTCCTGGAAGACGGTGTTCACGTCGCGCCCGTACGGCGGCAGGTTCGAGACGTCGCGGCCGCCGAGCTCGATCCGGCCGGCGTCGGGCCGCTCGAACCCGGCGATCAGTCGCAGCGTCGTCGTCTTCCCCGAGCCGGACGGGCCGAGCAGCGTGAAGAACTCACCCTCGTGGATCTCGAGGTCGACCCCGTCCACGGCGGCCACGTCGCCGTACGACTTCCGCACTCCTTCGAGCCGCACCGCAGCGCCCGCGCCCTCGCGCGCACCCTGGTCGGCCCGCAGCTCCGTTTGCGCCTGCAATGACACCGGCGCCCGCGATTATCGCGGGTTCTTGGGAACGCGCGCGCCGGCGAAGCCGGCACCCGCTCCAGGCGGCGCCGCAAGCGACGCCTCGGGCGCACAGGACTGCGGCTCGCCCTCGCAGCAGCCGAGCTTGAAGCGGCACCCCGAGCACTGCCAGGTCTGGTGCCGCCATTCCATCGCGGCCCCGCAACGCAGGCAGCGCTCGCCGGTGTCCTGCTTCGCCTCCAGGCGGGCGACGGTAGCCGCCGCGGCGGACGCTACTGGTGCATCGGGGCCGGCTGGCCCGGCGTGTGGAGCAGGTTCTCCACGTCCTGCACGCCCTGCACCTTGCGCGCCTTCGAGACGAGCTCCTCGATCATCTGCGGGGACTCGACCTCGCCGCGGAGGACGACCTTGCCCTCCTCGGCGTTGACGTTGATCTGGCCTTTCGGCACATCGGCGTCGCGGAAGATCTCGGACTCGACGTTGCGCGCCAGCGTCACGTCGTCCGGCTGCGGCTTGGGCCCCTCGCGGAGCTGCGTCGCCTTCCCGGCGAGGAGCCCGCCCTGCCGCTGGCTGAGGCGCACGAGGCGCTTGATCGCGTCCTTGCGGCGGGCCCGGCCGTTCTGGGGGTCGAAGAAGTACGCCAGCGCGGCGCCGAGGGCGGCGTAACGAAGTCTCGTCATCTCGGTCCTCCCGGTCGGTGAACCCGGGAGCCTAGGCGATGTCGGTCAGTCGCCCCAGTCGAAGTCGCGGGAGCGGCTCCAGAGACCCTCGGCCTCCGGCTCCGTCTCCGACTCGTCGGTCGGCCACGCGAGCGGCTGGCGCTCGGTCGTGATGGCCGACTCCTCGCCGTCCATCGTCTCCTCGATGCGGGCCTGCTCCTCGGTCTTGAAGAGCGGATGGTTCTCGAACGGATCCTCGGACTTGTAGCGCTCGAGGGGCAGCTCGCCCTCGAGCTCCGAGTTCTTCTGCTTGAGCTCTAGATGGTCCTGGATGACTTGTGCAAACAGCGAAGACGTCTCCACCGGCGATGCTCCTCCCGGGTGTTCGTTGGGGCAGCGCGCGATTGTAACGGCTAACCCCGTCGATAGCAGCAATTATGCGTGGCGGGTCCGCGGGCGCGCCGTGACGACCCGGTTCTTGCCGCTGCGCTTGGCCTCGTAGAGCGCGCCGTCGGCGGCCGCGACGAGCGCGTCGCCCGCAGCCGCTTCCGGGAACGCGGCGACGCCGAGACTGACCGTGACGTGGATGCGCGTCCCGTCCGGGGCGAGGATGATCCGGTCCTCGAGCGCGATGCGCGTCCGTTCGGCGAGGCGGGCCGCGCCGTCGAGATCAGTCCCCGGGAGCACGATTGCGAATTCCTCGCCGCCCCAGCGCGCCGGCAAGTCGATCTCGCGCACCGACTCACGCAGCGTCTCCGCGAACTCGACCAGCACGCCGTCGCCGACGGGATGGCCGAAGCGGTCGTTGACCGTCTTGAAGTCGTCGAGGTCGGCCAGCACGAACGCGATCGAGCTGCCGAAGCGCTCCGCCCGCATCAGCTCGCTCGCGAGCGCCTCCTCGCAGTGGCGGCGGTTCGCGAGTCCGGTCAGCATGTCGACGAGCGCCTGCCGCGCGACGATCCGGTGCAGGCGCGCGTTCTCGAGCGCGATCGCTGCGTGGGCGACGAGGGTCGCGGCCGTGCGTCGCTGCTCGACGGTGAAGTCGCGGCCCGAGAGCGTCAGCGTGCCGAAGCTCTGGCGACCTGCGGTGAGCGGCAGCTCGAAGGTCTCGCCCCGGTCGGAGACCGTTCCCGACTGGACGATCTCACCGCCGAGCCCAACGACGAGGCCGCCCGTTGCGCCCGTCGTCTCGACGACGGTCTCGACGATCACGCGCAGGAGCTGGTCGACGTCGTGCGTGGCCGCGAGCGCCTCACCGAAGCGGACGGTCGCGTCGCGTTGCCGCGCGCGCTCGGCGTCGAGCTCCTCCAGCCTCGCCTCGAGCTGGTCGGCCATCTCGTTGAACGCGAGGCCAAGCCGGCCGAACTCGTCGCGGCCCTGGACCTCGACCCGCCGGTCGAGGCTCCCGCGCGCGATCGCGTTCGCCGCGTTGGCAAGGCGCCCGAGGGAGTCGACGATCGAGCGGCCGACGATGTAGGCGACGATGCCGACGAGCATGAGCGAGAGAAGCAGGCCGAGCGCCAGCCGCTTGTCGGCCGTCGCCACGGCGTCGTCGATCTGAGCCTGCGGTGCGAGCAGCGCGAGGGCCGGTCCATGGGCTCCCTCCTGCAAGCTCGCCGCGAGGGCTCGGAAGCGGTCGCCGGCCGCTTCGACCGTTCGCGCCCTGGGCGGCGCGGGCACCGCCTCGCCGCGCAGGCCGCTTGGGCCGGCCGTGACGCGACCGCCGTCGAGCACGACCAGCTCGTCCTCGGTGCCGAGGCCGGCCCGCGCGCTCAGCTGGTCGAGTGACGATGACGCCAGGGGCACGCCCGCGATGAGCCTTCCGGCCGGTCCGTTCCCGGCGACGATCGAGATCGCGCGCTTGGGCCCGATCATCTGCGGCGGGCCGACGGAGAACTCCTTTGTCTCGAGCCGCACGCCGGGCCGCTGCTCCACCAGGCTGCGCAGCTCGGGCCGGTCGCCGCGCTGCAGCGCCCGCTGGAACCGCCGGGACTCGGCGAGACGCTTCGCCCGCAGGCTGGAAGCTGCGAGCTCCGTCCTGTACGACGCGAGAACCGCGTGGAGGCCGGCCTCGAGCCGCACATCGACACGGCGCGTCTCGCTACGGCTCGTCACCGAGTGCAGGGCCCATCCCGCCGCGCCCAGGGGGAGCAGCGAGAGCAGCAGGAAATACGCGACGAGCTTGAGCTTGAAGCTCATGGATTCCTCATAAATTTAGGGTTACCGCAGATCCCGCCGATACCATGAGCTAATGATTCGGCAGAAGTCGAGGAGCTCGTGAGCAGGGGCCTTGCCATTTTGGCGACCGCGGCGGTCGCCGGGAGCGCCTTCGCGGCGGCGGTGACGCTGCCCACGCTCGTCACGCTCGGCTCGGACGCGCCGCCGGAGTCACTCGCGCTGCCGCCGGCAGCGGGGAACCGCCCTGTCACCGTCGTCAAGGCTGCGCCGCTCCCAGCGTCCCCGCGCGCGCACCGGCGCGGCAGGAACGCCCGGGCCGGCGCCGGCCGCAACGCACAGTTCGCCAGCGGCGGCCCGGCTCTGGTCGCGATCTCGCGCTCGTCGACGTCGAGCCCGGCCGGCTCGAGCTCGCGGTCGACGAACCCGTCGCCCGGGTCGCCCCGCCCGACACCGCCGCCTCCTGCCGCGCCTCCGCCTCCACCTCCGCCGCCTCCTCCTCCGCCACCGCCACCCCCGCCTCCACCGCCACCGCCTCCTCCGCCGCCGCCACCCCCGCCACCTCCGCCTCCGCCTCCGCCACCTCCGCCTCCGCCACCGCCTCCTCCGCCACCGCCGGCACCTCCGACGTCGCGGTTCCCGCCGCCGCCGCCGCCGCATGGCCGCGCGCTCGGCCACGACAAGTCGAAGGGCAACGGCCGTGCCGTGGGGCACGACAAGTGGAAGGGCCGCGGTGACACGTCGCCGAAGAAGGACCCGCCGTCAGACCGCGGGCGCAGCAACGGCGGCGGCAGCGACCAGGGCAGCCGCGGGAGTCGCGGCAGCGGTCACGACGGTGGCGACAGCGGTCGCAGCGACCAGGGCAGCCGCGGGAGTCGCGGCAGCGGTCACGACGGTGGCGACAGCGGTCGCAGCGACCAGGGCAGCGGCGGCAGTCACGACGGTGGCGACAGCGGCCGCGGCGGCGGCAAGGATCACGGCAAGAAGCGCTAGTCTCCGGCCCGTGGCTCGTCTTCCGATGAAAGGCGCCGGCCCGATCGGCGTCGCGCTCACGGCCTGGGACATCTGGCGCCGCATCCCGAAGCAGCATCGGCGGACGATCGTCCGGCAGACCCGCAAGCACGGGCCCAAGGTCGCGGCCGCGGTGATCGCCTACAGCAAGCGGCGATCGAGCCGCGGGAACCGCCCCGAGTAGCGCTCGGAACTAGGCGCTCAGGGCTTCGCGCACGATCCGGTCCTGCTCCCTCAGGTGCGCAGTCGGATAGCCCTCAGACGGGCTCGCGCGCCACGGCCGGCCGACGTAGCGCAGCCGGACGCCCTCGGGCAGCGCCTCCTCGAGACGGTGCCTGATCGCGCGCCACGGGCCCATGTTCTGCGGCTCCTCCTGCGCCCAGACGAGCTCCTCGAGCTGCGGGAACGACCGCACGAGCTCGGCCGCCTCCGCAACCGGGAACGGGTAGAGCTGCTCGAGGCGGCCGACGGCGATCCAGTCCGACTGGCCCCGCGACTCGTGGCCGACAAGGTCGTAGTAGACCTTGCCCGAGCAGACCACGAGCCGGCGCACGCGGCCGGGATCGACCGTCGCGTCGCCGAGCACCGGCCGGAACGAGGACTCGGCCAGCTCCGGCAACGCTGACGCCGCCTGCTTCAGGCGCAACAGGCCCTTCGGCGTCATCACGACGAGTGGGCGCGCACTCGGATCGAGCGCCTGACGGCGCAGCAGGTGGAAGTACTGCGCGGCCGTCGTAAGGTTCACGATCCGGATGTTCTCCTGCGCGGCGAGCTGGAGGAATCGCTCGAGCCGCGCGCTCGAATGCTCGGGGCCGTTCCCCTCGTAGCCGTGCGGCAGCAGCAGCGTCAGGCGTGAGGTCTGGCCCCACTTCGAGAGCCCGGAGACGATGAACTGGTCGATCGCGACCTGCGCGCCGTTGACGAAATCGCCGAACTGCGCCTCCCACGCGACGAGCGCCTCGGGCGCCGCGACCGAGTAGCCGTACTCGAAGCCGAGGCAGGCCTCCTCGGAGAGCGGTGAATTGTGGATCTCGAACGACGCGGCGGCCTCGCTCAGGTTCTGAATCGGCGCGTAGGCCTGGCCGTTCTGCGCGTCGTGGAGGACGAGGTGGCGGTGGGAGAACGTCCCGCGCTCGGTGTCCTGGCCCGTCAGGCGGATCGGGATTCCCTCGACGAGCAGGCTCGCGAAGGCGAGCTCCTCGGCCTGGCCCCAGTCGATGCCGCCCTCGTCCAGCGCGCTGCGGCGGCGCTCGAGCTGCTTGGCGAGCTTCGAGTTGACGGTGAAGCCGTCGGGCACGCGCAGCAGCTCGTCGTTGAGCGCGCGCAGCCGCTCGGCGGAGACGGCGGTGACGACCTCCGCTCCGGTCGAGGCCGGAATGCGGCCCTCGTAGGCGACCGCAGGCACGCCCTGGCCGAACGTCGTCCTCAGCCGCTCGTGCGCCTCCTTCAGCGTCGTGTCGACGCGGGCCGCCATCGCCTCCACGTCCTCCTGCGTGACGACACCCTCCTCGACCAGCGCCCGCGCGTACTGCTCGCGAGCGCTCGGCTGCTGCTCGATCCGCGCGGCCATGAGGGGCTGGGTGTACGCGGCCTCGTCCTGCTCGTTGTGGCCGTGGCGGCGGTAGCCGACGAGGTCGATCACGATGTCGGTGCTGAAGCGGAGGCGGAAGCCCATCGCCAGCCGCACCGCGGAGAGCGCAGCCTCCGGGTCGTCGGCGTTGACGTGGATGATCGGGAGGTCGAAGCCCTTCGCGAGGTCACTCGAGTAGCGCGTCGAGCGAGCGTCGGCCGGGTCGGTCGTGAAGCCGATCTGGTTGTTCGCGATCAGGTGGAGCGTGCCGCCCGTCGAGTAGCCGTTCAGGTCGGCGAGGTTGAGCGTCTCGGCGACGACGCCCTGCGCAGGGAAGGCGGCGTCGCCGTGGATCTGCACCGCCATCGCGACGGAGGAGTCGACGAAGCCGGTGCGGGTCGAGCGGTCGGTTTGCTCGGCGCGGGTGCGGCCCTCGACGACCGGGTCGACGGCCTCGAGGTGGCTCGGGTTCGAGGCGAGCGTGACGGTGATCTCGCCGGCGGCGGTTCGCCGTGTGCCCTCGGCGCCGAGGTGGTACTTGACGTCGCCCGTGCCGCCCTCGGGATCGGC
Organism: uncultured Actinomycetes bacterium; assembly: GCA_963719275.1. GTDB lineage: Bacteria > Actinomycetota > Thermoleophilia > Gaiellales > Gaiellaceae > AC-32. The sequence goes on from CAVRBT010000007.1 coordinate 129,942, forward strand.
AACGACGGCCTCGAGCGTTCGCTCGCCCTCGAACTCGCGCAGGATCGTCTCGTAGGGCCGGCCGAGCACGTGCGCGAGCACGTTCAGCCGCCCTCGGTGCGCCATCCCGAGCACGACCTCGTGGCCGCCCTCCTCCGCCGTAAGCGCGATCGCCTCGTCGAGCATCGGCACCATCGCGTCGAGCCCCTCGACCGAGAACTGCTTCTGTCCGAGGAAGGCACGGCGTAGGTAGCGCTCGAAGCCCTCGACCTCGGACAGGCGCTCGAGCAGCCGACGCCTGTCGTCGGCGGAGAGCGTGTGGTGGTATCGCCGCGACTCGATCACGGTGCGCAGCCACACGCGCTGCTCGTGGTCGGCGATGTGCTCGATCTCGTACGCGCTCGTGCCGCAGTAGACCTCGCGCAGGTGCGGGAGGGCGTCGGCGAGCGTCTCTCCGGGCACGTGGACGCCGAGGATCTCAGCAGGGATCAGGCGCTGTAGCTCTTCGGTGAGCTTCGGCTCGCGCCGCTCCGGCTCGAGCGCGGGGTCGCCGACCGGCTCGCTCCCGAGCGGGTCGAGACGAGCCGCAAGGTGTCCGTGGGTGCGGTACGCGGTGACGAGTGCCATCGCCGCGGCGACGGCGGCGAGGACGGTTTCGTCCGGCGCTGGCGCGGCTGCAGGGGCTGCGGGCGGTGCGGGCGCCGGCTCGACCGCTGTCGCGACCGGCGCGGGCGGGGGCGGAGGCGCCGCGGCAGGCGCGGGAGCGGCAACGTTGCCGTTGCCGTCCTCGCGCAGCAGTTCGACGAGCCGCGCGAGCCCCGGGTGTGAGGCAACGAGCTCGCTCGCGCCGCTCTCGAACAGCGCGCGCCATTCGCCAGGGACCGCGTCCGGGTTCTCGAGGTACTGCTCGAGCAGCGCGCTCGCGTAGCCCGCGTTGAGCCCGTCGACGTCCTGCATGCTCATGTCTTTGTTGTACCAACCGGGATCCCTCCCGGCGCGGCGGCCGGTCCTGCCCCGAGCCTAGAAAATCGGGTTGTCGGTGGTCACGGCGATCGCCATCCCGACGACGAAGCATACGCCGCCGACCACGATCGCCCACGCGGCCAGACGCGTTGCCCGGCCGCCGATTCCCGCAGCGAGAAGCGCGAGGAGGAGCGCAAACGGAATCACGCGCCCCGGGCGGTAGGCGACGGCGATGCAGCTCGCGAAGATCGAGACGGCCGCCAGGAAGCTGGCGATGGTCTCGGCGGTTCCCGACGACGCTGCCTGCGGCTGCGCGCTCACTTGGGCACCGCCGCGCGCCGCGTCCTGGTCGGCGTCCGCTGGGGCCCACGAGGCCCGCGCCGAGGTCCTCGCTGCCGGGACGGCCGCGTCCACGGCGAGTGCGAGTCAGGCGGCTCCGGGTCACCGGTGCGCGCGGGCTCAGGCGGCGTCGGCTCGGCCTTCACCGCCCAGTACACGACCAGGCACAGGTACACGATCGGGATCTTCAAGACCACCATCATGAAGACGAACTCCCAGACCTCCACCCGGGAGAGTGTACGAAATGGTGCTCCCGCCCGGATTGCAAGGGCGGCCGGCCGCGCCGCCCGAACAGCGCCACCGCAGCGGCGAGAACAGGTACGCCGCGGGCGTGAGCGTCACGAACTCCAACTTCAAGAGGGACATGAAGCGGAGGAAGAAGATCGCCACCTAGCCCCGCGGTTCCCCGCCTGCGTCGGCGTAAACGATCAGCCGGCGCGCGCCCTCACCTTCGCCTTCGCCAGGTACCGCGAGTCGCACGCGCGATCTGGCTGCGTCCTAGCGTACGGGGAGGGTTGGCGTACCCGCGGGGCGCGTGAGACTGATCCGCTGCCTGACCGATCCAGCGGTCCAGGACGAAGATGCACCGGTTTCGCCAAACGAGAGGGGGCGAACGTGTGCCCGCCCCCTCTGATGTCTAACCCTGCGCACGGCGCGGACGAGTACCAGGATCACCGCCGCGATCAGCACACCCCGACGAGCAGAGACGAGTCGAGCTCAGGCAGCATCGCTCACGTGAGTGCGCCGATCACGGCGAGCGTCAGGACGGTCAGGACGAAGAGAAGCGTGATCCCGATGATGAGCTTCGCCACGAGCATCACGACCTCCCGGCGCTTCGCCACGAGCAGTAGCCCCCCATGTTGCAGCGCCACACCTGCCAGTCATCGACGTGGATCACGATCCAGGGGAGGTTCGTCGGGCAGTCGAAGTGGACGCCCGAGTTCACGTCGGTGAAGAAGTAGCCGTTCCCGCCGGCCACCCTGTAGACATGCATCGGACCGCCCCAGTTGCAGAGCGTGGCCGCGCCGTGGACGCCCGACGTGCGGGTGGTCTGGTAGTCGTTCAGGTAGCCGCACCAGTGACGCGTCTCGTACACCCACTGCTGGTACGGGTATGTCCCCCAGCGGGTGCCGAGATCGTTCCAGCCGGTGTTGAAGCAGACGTACGGGGTGTTCGTCCCAACCGCCGGGAGCGGGTCCTCGGCGGCGTTCGCGAACCCGCCGGCGGGCGTGATCGTGACGCTCGCGCTCACGGGCGTCCCGCTCGCCGTCCCCACGAACGTCTGTGCGCTCGACGCCGAGACCGGCGAGGGCGGGTCGGCGGCCGCGGTTCCCGCGAGAGCGAACCCGACGAACAGGGCGAGCGCGACCAACGCGGTGAGCCGCTGCAAGATCCGGTGCATTGATACCCGCGTCTCGTGCTTTCGTGTCTCCATCTTCCACCTCCCGTCGACTCATGCCGACGGTAGGCGTGGCCGGCGCACGGGTGTGAAACGCCTTCGTGCCGAAAGTGCAACATCGTTCGAAGGTCTACTCGACTGCCGCGCCGTCGCCTAGTGGCCGTTTCGGACACGGCCGTACCCGCCGCCTCCGGGCGTCTCCACACGCACGATGTCGCCGGCGGAGAGCGCGCGGGTGACCTTCGCCGGAAGCTCCTCGCCGTTGAGCAGGTTCCGGCCGGGAAGCCCTTCGCCCCCGCCGTGCGCGCCCTGCGGCGAGTGGGACCGGCGCTCGCCGACCAGCGACAGGCGGCAGTCCTCGAGCACCCGCAGCTCCCGCACGACGCCGTCGCCGCCGCGGTGCTCGCCGTCGCCGCAGGAGCCGAGGCGGAGGGCGTGCCGCTCGACCCGCAGCGGATACGCGAGCTCGAGCGCCTCGGCAGGCGTCGAGAGCGTGTTCGACATCGCCACGTGGACGCCAGACGGCCCGTCCGCATCGGGGCAGGCGCCCTGGCCGCCGCCCACCGTTTCGTAGTAGGTGAAGCGGTCGTTACCGAGCGTGAGGTTGTTCATCGTCCCCTGCCCCTGCGCCGGGACGGGCACCGCCTGGCCGAAGGCGGCGAAGACGACGTCGACGATCCGGCTCGAGGTCTCCACGTTGCCCGCGGCGACGGCGGCGGGCGGGCGCGCGTTGACGAGCGAGCCCTCGGGCGCTCGAACGTGGACCGGGACGAAGGCGCCGCCGGAGGCCGGCACGTCCGGGTCGGTGAGGCAGCGGACGACGAAGTAGCAGGCCGAGCGCGTGACGGCGAGCGGGCAGTTGAGGTTCCCGTCGTGCTGCGGTGCGGTTCCGGCGAAGTCGAGCTCGAGCTCCTCGCCGGAAATCGTGAGCGCGACGCGGATCCCGAGCTCGCCGCCGCCGGCCGGCTCGAGCACGTCTGACGACTCGAAGCGGCCGTCGGGAAGCTGCGCGATCGCGGCGCGCACGATCCGCTCCGAGTGGGCGTGCAGCTGGTCCATCGCGGCCTCCACAGGCTCCCGTCCACGACGCCCGCAGAGCTCGTCGAGCCGCCGTGCCGCCAGCGCGTGCGCCGCGAGCTGTGCCCGCAGGTCGCCGCGGCGCTCGTCGGGGTTCCGCATCTGCGCGATCAGCCCCTCGAGCGCCGCGTCGTCGAGGCGCGTCGGCGGGATGACGACGCCCTCGTCCTCGAGCCGGCGCGACTCCGCCGGGAGGCTGCCGGGCTCGACGCCGCCGACGTCGGCGTGGTGTGCGCGCGTGACCGCGAAGCCCACCCGCGTGCGCGTGATCAGGGTGATGTCCGGCAGGTGCGTGCCGCCGGCGAAGGGATCGTTGAGGATCCACGCCTCGTCGGGAGCCGGGTCGTGGGCGCGCACGGCGGAGACGGCATCGGGCATGGCGCCGAGGTGGACGGGGATGTGCTCGGCCTGCGCGATCATGCGGCCACGCGTGTCGAAGAGCGCGGTCGAGCAGTCGCGGCGTTCCTTGATGTTCGCGGAGAAGGCGGAACGGACGAGGACGGCGCCCATCTCGTCGGCGATCGAGCGGAGGGACGCGCCGATGACCTGGAGCTCGATGTTCATTTCACAGCTTCGGCACGGTCTCGTGACAGTCTCGTGAGCCGCAGCGTGCTACTGGTCCCATCCCTAACCCCCACCCACCCCGGGGGAATCCAGCAGGTGGCGCCATCGAGCTCGAGCACGCACGGCCCGTGCGCTTCCAGTGGATCCGCCCCCGGAAGCTCGAGCGGCGGGCCGGGCCGCACGTCCGCAGTTCGCACGGCCACCAGCTCGATCGGGCGCTCGCGGTCGGCGTAGCCGTAGCGCGCCTCGTGCGCGCGGTGGAACGCCTCCGCCAGCCGGGGCTGCAGGGGCACCGTCAGCTCGAACGACTGGCCGCGGTAGCGCAGCTCCGCCTCGCCCTCGGCCGGCAGCTCGCCCGCGTCCTCCAGCGCGCAGACGTACGAGCGCACCGCGTCGCGCCGCTCGTCCGCGACCGCGAGGCCGAGCGCCGACAGCACTCCCGCGGCGGCCGGCACGAGCACCGTCTCCATCCCGAGCTCCTCGGCCAGCGCGCAGGCGTGCAGCGGCCCGGCGCCGCCGAATGCGACGAGCGCGAGCTCCCTCGGGTCGTGGCCGCGCTCGACCGAGACCAGCCGCAGCGCCCGCAGCATCTCCGCGTTCACGACCTCGACCGCCTCGGCCGGGTCGAGGCCCTCGAACGCGCGCTCGGCCGCGCCACGATCCAGCTCGAGCCCGCCGGCCAGCCGCGACGGGAGCCGCCCCAGCAGGAGGTTCGCGTCGGTCACCGTCGGCCGTCGTGCCGCCGCGCCCGTAGCACGCCGGCCCCGGATCGGCGCCCGCGCTCTCGGGCCCCACCCGCACAGCGCCCCCGGAGTCGCGCCAGACGATCGAGCCGCCCCCGGCGCCGACCGTCTGCAGGTCGACCGTCGGCAGGCGCAGCGGCAGCCCGCCGATCTCCCGCTCGGCGCTCCGCCCGCCCTCGCCGCCGCGGATCAGGCAAACGTCGGTCGAGGTGCCGCCCATGTCGAACGAGATCGCGTTCTCGACGCCGGCCCCGCCCGCGACCCGGGCCGCGCCGACCACGCCCGCCGCCGGGCCCGACACGACCGCGACCGCCGGGTGCGCGGCCGCCTCCGCCAGCGCCGCGACGCCGCCCGACGAGCGCATCACCAGCGGCTCGGGCAACCCGGCGTCCGCGGCGGCCTCGCCGAGCGCCTCGAGGTACCGCGACACGACGGGCCCGAGGTAGGCGTCGGTCGTCGCCGTGGAGGCGCGCTCGTACTCCCGGAACTCCGGCGAGACCTCGTGCGAGGCGACCACGCGCGCCCGCGGCAGCCGCCGCCGCAGCTCCTCGGCCACCGCCCGCTCGTGCGCCGGGTCGCGAAACGAGAAGAGCAGGCAGACCGCGACCGCCTCGACCGACGGGTCGAGCTCCGGCAGCGAGCCGAGGTCCAGCGGCTCGAGCACGCCGTCCGGGCCCATCCGCTCGCGCACGCCGACGCAGCGCTCGAGCGGCACGAGCGGCTCCGGGTGCGCGGCGCAGAGCCGGTACAGGTGCGCCCGGTCCTGGCGGCGCAGGTGCAGCAGGTGCTCGAAGCCGGCCGTCGCCACGAACGCCGTGCGCGCCCCCTTGCGCTCGAGCAGCGCGTTCGTGGCCACGGTCGTCCCGTGCGTGAACCGGTCGACCTCGCGCGCGCCGACCTCGGCCGCCGCCGCCAGTACCGACTCCTCCTGCCGCGACGAGGTCGGAACCTTCGCCGTCCGCAGCTCGCCGTCGGCCAGCAGCACGGCGTCGGTGAAGGTCCCGCCGACGTCGACGCCGAGCACGTTCATGTGTGCAGACTTCCACCATGGCGGGTCTGCCGGAAGCTGCACGTGAGCTGATCGAGTCCGGCGCGCTCGGTCACCTCGTCACGCTGAGCCCCGACGGCTCGCCGCAGGTGACGTGCATCTGGGTCGGCCTCGACGGGGACGAGCTCGTGTCCGGGCCACCTGGCGGCCTCGACCAGAGGAAGCTGCGAGAACGTGCGCCGCGACCCGCGCGTGACGCTCTCGTTCGAGGGCACGCGCATCCACCCACCCGGGTTGAAGGAGTACCTCGTCGTCCACGGCCGCGCGCGGATCGAGGAGGGCGGCGCGCCCGAGCTGCTGCAGCGGCTGGCCCACGTCTACCTGGGGCCGAACGTCAAGTTCCCGCCGATGGACGACCCGCCGCCGGGCTTCACGATGCGCGTCACCGTGGAGCGGGTCGGCGGCGTCGGGCCCTGGACGTAGTGGCGAGGCGCTGGTCGAAGGAGCTCGAGTTCGGCGGCGGCGGCGGCGAGCCGGTCGACCTGCGGCCACCCAGCGCGCTTCGACAGTGGCGCCGCAACGCTGGCGGCGCCTACTATCCCGCCTGCGGCAACGACAAGGGCGAGCGGGTGAAGTACAGGGCCGAGCTCTTCGACCGCGGCGGCGGCGGCGGCCGCAAGGGCGTGGTCGACACCGGCCGGGGACGGGCCCGGCCCGAGTCGGACAGGGACATCCAACTCTGGAAGAGAGCCAGCCGACGCGGTGATCGCGTCGCCGTACCCTCTCTTGTTTGTGTTGGATCTCTAGCCGCCTGGCTAGCTGTATTTCGGCCGGAACAGGTGTAGCGTCACTCAGGTACTGGGCGGCTTTGCCACCGCCAGGCTTCTTTGCCACCGCCGGGCTTGCGAAGCGTCTCGTGCGGTGGGAAGTCCTCGCAGATTCAGCGACTTCACGACGGAGGTCCAACTGCCAATCGGAGGAGAGTCCGAACCCAATGTCGCCAAGCGCTCGACGGTGAGGGCTACCTCGGCGCTGCGGGCGCTTGTCCTCTTCGCAGTGATTCTTCTGATCCTGTCTGCCCAGGCTGCGTCCGCGACGGCGCCGTCGGACGACTTCAATCGCCCCAACGGCTCGCTCGGGTCGAACTGGGTTGCGATCAGCGACGGCGCGCTTTCGATCTCCTCGCAGGCGGTGGTCGGCACGAGCGCAACTGCGGGGGCCATCCGGGTCGCGGAGCCGTACACCAGCGACCAGTCGTCCCAGATCCAGCTCACCTCGACGAAGCTCTCGGGCGGGCAGTGGGTCGGCCCGGCGGTGCGTGCGCAGAACGGCGGCCAGAACACCTACCTCGGGATCTACTTCTGGAACAACGGCAGCCAGCAACTCCGCCTCTACAAGCGGAACGCCGGCACCTGGATTCAGCTGGGCAGCTCCTACAACTCGGGCCCGTTGCCCGCCGGCACGACGCTGCAGCTGAGCGCCACCGGCTCGACGATCTCCTTCCTGCAAAACGGGGTCACCCGGATCACCGCCACCGACACCAGCATCACCGGCGGCGCACCCGGGATCATGACCTACGGCAAGGCCAAAGCCGACAACTGGACCGGCGGCGGCGCCGGCGGATCCGCCCCGACCTACAGTGTCGGCGGCAGCGTCTCCGGGCTCTCCGGAACGGTCGTACTCCGCGACAACGGCGGCGACGACCTGACCCTGACCGCCAACGGCTCCTTCGCCTTTGCGACCAAGCTCGCTACTGGCGCCGCCTACAACGTCACCGTCAAGACGAACCCGAGCGGCCAGACCTGCAGCGTCGCGAACGGCACCGGCACGATCGCCAGCGCCGACGTCACGAACGTGGCCGTCACCTGCACCGGCAACCCGACCTACAGAGTCGGCGGCAGCGTCACGGGTCTCTCGGGCACTCTCGTCCTACAGGACAACGGCGGCGACGACCTGACCCTGACCGCCAACGGCTCCTTCAGCTTCGCGACCAAGCTCGCGAGCGGCGCCGCCTATAACGTCACTGTCAAGACGAGCCCGAGCGGCCAGACCTGCAGCGTTGCCAACGGCAGCGGCACGATCGCCGCCGCCGACGTCGGCAACGTCGCCGTCAGCTGCACCTCGAACCCGACCTACGCGATCGGCGGCAGCGTCTCCTTCCTCTCCGGGATGGTCGTCTTGCAGGCCAACGGCGGCGACGACCTGACCGTGAGCGCCAACGGCCCCTTCAACTTCGCGACCAAGCTCGCCGGCGGCGCCGCCTACAACGTCACCGTCAAGACCAACCCCAGCGGCCAGACCTGCAGCGTCGCCGACGGCAGCGGCACGATCGGCTCCGCCGACGTCACCAACGTCGCCGTCACCTGTACCAACATTCCGACCTACGCGGTCGGGGGCAGCGTCTCCGGGCTCTCCGGGACGGTCGTGCTGCGCGACAACGGCGGCGACGACCTGACCCTGAACGGCAACGGCCCCTTCAGCTTCGCGACCAAGCTGGCCGGCGGCGCCGCCTACAACGTCACCGTCAAGACCAACCCCAGCGGCCAGAGCTGCAGCGTCGCCAACGGCGCCGGCACGATCGGCTCCGCCGACGTCACGAACGTGGCCGTCAGCTGCACTTCGAACCCGACCTACAGTGTCGGCGGCAGCGTCTCCTTCCTCTCCGGGACGGTCGTCTTGCAGAACAACGGCGGCGGCGACCTGAGCGTCAGCGCCAACGGCCCCTTCAACTTCGCGACCAAGCTGGCCGGCGGCGCCGCCTACAACGTCACCGTCAAGACCAACCCGAGCGGCCAGAGCTGCAGCGTCGCCAACGGCAGCGGCACGATCGGCTCCGCCGACGTCACGAACGTGGCCGTCTCCTGTGCCGCGCTCCTGCCAGGAGGAACTGACGACTTCAATCGCCTCAACGGCTCGCTCGGGTCGAACTGGGTTGCGATCAGCGACGGCGCGCTTTCGATCGCCTCGCAGGCGGTGGTCGGCACGGGCGCAACCGCGGGGGCCATTCGCACCGCGGAGACGTACAGCAGCGACCAGTCCTCCCAGATCGAGCTCACCTCGACGCAGCTCTCCGGTGGCCAGTGGGTCGGCCCCACGGTGCGCACCCAGAACGGCGGTGCGGACACCTACCTCGGGATCTACTTCTGGAACGGCGGCAATCCAGAGCTCCGCCTCTACAAGCGCAGCGCCGGCACCTGGATCCAGCTCGGCAGCTCCTACAGCTCCGGGGCGCTGCCCGCCGGTACGACGCTCCAGCTGAGCGCCGTCGGCACGACGATCTCCTTCCTGCAGGACGGTGTCGCCCGGATCACCGCCACCGACGCCAGCATCAGCGGCGGCGCGCCCGGGATCATGACCTACGGCCAGGCCAAGGCCGACAACTGGACCGGCGGCGCCGGCGGATCCGCCCCGACCTACGCCGTCGGGGGCAGCGTCTCCGGGCTCTCCGGAACGGTCGTGCTCCGAGACAACGGCGGCGACGACCTGACCCTGAACGGCAACGGCCCCTTCAGCTTCGCGACCAAGCTCGCCGGCGGCGCCGCCTACAACGTCACCGTCAAGACCAACCCCAGCGGCCAGAGCTGCAGCGTCGCCAACGGCACCGGCACGATCGCCTCCGCCGACGTCACGAACGTGGCCGTCAGCTGCACTTCGAACCCGACCTACAGTGTCGGCGGCAGCGTCTCCTTCCTGTCCGGGACGGTCGTCTTGCAGAACAACGGCGGCGGCGACCTGAGCGTCAGCGCCAACGGCCCCTTCAACTTCGCGACCAAGCTGGCCGGCGGCGCCGCCTACAACGTCACCGTCAAGACCAACCCGAGCGGCCAGAGCTGCAGCGTCGCCAACGGCAGCGGCACGATCGCCGCCGCCGACGTCACGAACGTCGCCGTCACCGTGCCGCGACACCGGCTCCGCGGGCAGCGACGACTTCAATCGCCTCAACGGCTCGCTCGGGTCGAACTGGGTTGCGATCAGCGACGGCGCGCTTTCGATCGCCTCGCAGGCGGTGGTCGGCACGGGCGCAACCGCGGGGGACATTCGCACCGCGGAGACGTACAGCAGCGACCAGTCCTCCCAGATCGAGCTCACCTCGACGCAGCTCTCCGGTGGCCAGTGGGTCGGCCCCACGGTGCGCACCCAGAACGGCGGTGCGGACACCTACCTCGGGATCTACTTCTGGAACGGCGGCAATCCAGAGCTCCGCCTCTACAAGCGCAGCGCCGGCACCTGGATCCAGCTCGGCAGCTCCTACAGCTCCGGGGCGCTGCCCGCCGGTACGACGCTCCAGCTGAGCGCCGTCGGCACGACGATCTCCTTCCTGCAGGACGGTGTCACCCGGATCACCGCCACCGACGCCAGCATCAGCGGCGGCGCGCCCGGGATCATGACCTACGGCCAGGCCAAGGCCGACAACTGGACCGGCGGCGCCGGCGGATCCGCCCCGACCTACTCCGTCGGCGGCAGCGTCTCCGGGCTCTCCGGAACGGTCGTGCTCCGAGACAACGGCGGCGACGACCTGACCGTGAGCGCCAACGGCCCCTTCAACTTCGCGACCAAGCTCGCCAGCGGGACCGCCTACAACGTCACCGTCAAGACCAACCCGAGCGGCCAGACCTGCAGCGTCGCCAACGGCACCGGCGCGATCGCCGCCGGCGACGTCACGAACGTCGCCGTCACGTGTGGCACTGGCAACAACGGGTTCAGCGCCACATACCGGAGCACCGACGCGAACGGCGTCGACTCGTACGACGTCACATCTGCCGACAACGGCCCTGGCACACAGACGCTCAGAGTGCTAGCGCCCACGCACCCGGCTGCGGGTGTGTCTCACAACTTCCTCTATGTGCTCCCGGTCGAGGCCGGGCTTGGGACGCAGTACGGCGATGGGATGGCCACGCTCGAAGCCCTCGACGCCCAGAATCAGTACAACCTGACGATCATCGAGCCATCGTTCGGGATCGAGCCATGGTACGCCGACAACCCGAACGACTCGAATCTCCGCTACGAGACGTTCATGACGAACGACCTCGTGCCGTGGGTGACGCAGAACCTGTCGACGACCGGCCAGGAGCAGAAGTGGCTGATCGGGTTCTCGAAGTCGGGCATCGGCGGACAGGATCTCATTCTCAAGCACCCAGACGTCTTCACGGTCGCGGCGTCATGGGACTTTCCCGCCGACATGTCGAGCTACAGCCAGTTCTTCGGCTCGTCGTATCAGTACGGAACCGACGCGAACTTCCAGGCCAACTACCGGCTGACGCCGATCTTCCTCGAGGCCCACAAGCTGCCTTTCGTAACCAGCAACCGGATCTGGATCGGCGGTTACGACGTGTTCCGGACGGACATGTCCGACTATGACGGCTTGCTCAACTCCGCGGGAATCCCGCACACAACCGAGACGCCCACGTACATGGCGCATCGCTGGGACACCGGCTGGGTGCAGATCGCCCTCGCCGCGCTGAGACAGGACAGCCAGAACCTGGCGACGTCTCCGTAGCGCGACGGCAGCGTGCGAAGCAGGCCGTAGGGCTTCGATCTGCGCGTCTCGGCGACGGAACCGTCAAAGAAGACGCCGCTCCCGGGGATCGTCGCGTGCGAGATCGGTACCGCGCTCGCCGCGCGTACCGAGCGCGACTCGCCGAGGTCAATCACGCTCGACAACCCGCTCACGTCGCCGATCTGACCGACTTCCTCCGTCGCTGGAGTGCGGGTCGAGCAGGTGGGGGCGCGCTGGATGTCGATGTCCTACTCCCAGCCGGCACGCCGGCGAAGCTCGAGCGGAGGACCCGCGCCGAGTGGGCTCGGGTGGAGATCGATGCATTCCTGCGTGTCTGGCAACTCCTCCACGTGGAGGCGCACGCGCACTTCATTGCCTAGGGTTTGCGGACCTGCGGATGCAGTGGGAGCGCTAGGGCTCACGCGAGTTACCGCATGTTCTCTTGCCGTCGGCGGACTTGTTCGAGGTAGGTAGGCCCCGAAAGCCGAGCCTCGTCGAGCTTTCGATCGTGAACCGATCTGGCAACTGAGGCGTGACGAACCGCGAGGCCGGTCCGCCGAATCTTCGTTCCCCACGATTCGCCCGGCGCGGGACGGAGCACGCCGATCAGCGACTCCAAGCTCGCACCAAGCGCCACGGGAAACCTCAATCCCCAGAACGGGCTCAGCAAGCGCGCCGCATGTGTCTCGAGCACCGTCCGTTGCCGGGCACTCCGGAGGTGGCGCGCCCACAGGCGAAGCGGGAGTGTCTCGTACTCTGACCGGAGGAGAAGGGCATCGGCAGCAGCGCAGGTCGTGGCCAAGACCTTCGTGAGTTGCCAGCGCGCGGCCACGGTTCGCAGCTCGCCCCGGTCGGCTTCTTCCGCGACCGCGGCCACGTCGATCAGCTGCGAAAGCCTTCTCAGAGGATCGTGGGCCCAGGCGTGGGCCGCCAGCACGAGAGTGTGATGGACGGGCCGCGGAGACAGGATTCCTTCGACCCCGACTGCGGAGGGGACAGCGGCCTCGACGAGCTCCTCCATCGGCGGTGGGACGAGAGCTGCCGGCCATTTCGGGATGCTGTGCACCTCGACGTAGAGCGGCAGTCCGGGGTACTGCAGCGGCCGGAGGTGGTGGTTGTCGACGAAGAGCTCCTCGTGCCCAACCGGCACGAAGCCGGCGTCGATCATCGCCGCCTCGACCTCCGCCGGATTGGGGACGAGCACGTCGATATCCGTGCACGGCCGCAGAGTCGGCTCCGGATAACGGGCCGCGACCTCAACCCCTTTGATGAGCACGACCGGGCCATCGCACGCGGCACGGACCTTCTCGAGCACCAACGGCGTCGTGAGCGCCACGACTCCCGCCCAGCGCATCTCCTCCACCAGCTCTCGCGGAACCGGGTGCCCGAGCGCGCCCCAGCGCCGGGCGGCCAGCAGCTGGAGGCGGTGCACCCGGAGGTCCTCCAGCCCCGGAGCGGAGTCGATGAGCCTATCGACGGCTGCCCAGAGCTCGCTCACGGCCCAAACCGCGCCAACGCCGTGTGGTGGCCCCGGCCCGGAGGAGGGCCGACGTCGACTCCATCGAGCTCGACCCAGGCATGCGCCTTCTGGTTGACCGCCTCGGCAGGTAGCCCGATGACGAGCTCCGCAGCGTCCCCCTGCTCGCGAAGGAGCGAGAACAGCACGAGCGCGCTCGTCAGACATTTCGGGCGCCTGGTCCCGACCCGCAGGCTGCGGTCGACGGCTCGACTCAGCCGCTCGGGTGACTGGGCCGGCACCGCGCGCGAGGAGGGACGGCCTAGACGGGTCGCGAGCTCCGGAAGCGGTTCCCTACGGACGTCGATCCAAACGCGCACAAATGAGCGCCAGACGCGGAGAGCGAGCCAGGCCTTTGCAGGCAGCGACAGTTGGGGCGCGAACCGCTCAGACCCGGGCAACGAGGCGCTCAACGGTTCTCTCCAGCTCTGTGAGACGAAGTGGACGCGCGAGATTCCAGATCGGGACACGGTGGGCGAGATCCGCCAGCGCCTCGAAGCAGCGCGCACGATCTTCGGGCGTGGGCAGGGCGAAGCTGAGCGCCCAGAGGTCGGAAAGCGCCCTGGCCGGATCGACCGGCTCGAGGCTGATGCGGTCCTCGGACTCACGCAGGAAGACGACTGCGCGGAGCGGAACGAGCGTGCCGTCGCCGCGGGAACCCTCCAGCCCGATGTAGACCCGTTCGTCCCCGCTGTCCAGGCGCGTTCTTCCGCCGAGGTCGAGCCGCTCGGCGACGTCACGGCGAACCCGCAGCAGCGCAGGCCCCGGGAAGACCACCGGCTCGTCGTACACGCGCACACAGGAGATGTCCTCGCTGAGGACGCGGTAGCCGGCCTGCAGGAAGCCGGCTGCCAAGGTCGTCTTGCCGAACGTTCCCGGCGCGGCGAGGAGCACCGCGCCGTCGTCGGTCTCGACCGCGGCCGCGTGAAGAGGGACATCGCCGCGGGCGAGAAAGCAGAGAATGGTCGGGATCGCCCAGAGGCGCGCCTCTCGTTTGATCGGGTTGCCGTTCCGCGGTAACGAGATGCTCGGCACAGACGGATCGATGACGAATGAACCACTCCCCTCGACCCAGAGGCGGAAGCGACCCTCCTCCTCGTAGAGCCGAGCGTGAAACACGCCGTCGTTCGTGATGTGCCACTCGAGGATGGGCTTCGCCTCAGCCTCAGTCGGCTGGTCGAGCAGCTCCGTCACGGCGAGACCAGGCCCGTCCCCGTCACGCAAGAAACGGAACGGAAGCTCGGTTCGAACCCCGAACCCGAAGCACGTGCCTGCCACGGCCTCCATCTGCACTACTCGGAGATCAGGTCGCGCTCACGCAGGCCGTCCAGGAACGCACCCACGTCGGCCTCGATCCGGGGAGGTGGATCCTCGATTCGTCCCGCGAGGTCGGCGACGATCTCGCCCCGCGAGCGGTTCCCGTCGACGAGCTCCCAGACCGCCGAGCCGATCCCGTTCAACCCGTGATAGGCACCGGTCTCCAGGTGGAGCAGTACGCCGCCGCCCACGCCGACGCTCCGGTAGACGACCTGCGGATTCCTACGAATCTTCGTGCTCTCCCGACATTGGCCTCCTCAGTAGAGTCCCAGCGTCCCACGACGCCGCTCGCGGCCGAGCGCTAGGCGGAACGCTCCGATTCCCGCGACGACCGCGACCGCCGAGAGCGCAGCCAGGGCCGCCAGCTCGGGCCCGACGCCCGACCAACCGGTTCCGCCCAGAAGCGAGTCACGCATGCCGTTCGTCGCGATTGCGAGCGGGTTGTACTGCGCCAACCACTCGGCCCACGCCGGCAGCAGCGTGAGCGGGAAGTAGGCGCCGGACGCGAGGGTCAGGAGCGCGACGATCACGCCCACCCCGGCAGTCGCACGCTTGAACGTCAGGATCGCGCCCGCGCTCATCAGTCCTAGGCCCCACACGAACGGAATGAATGCGAGCAGCACGGCAATGGCCGGACCCAGCCCGTCCCAGTGGAAGTCGAGACCGAAGATGAGAACGACGATCCCGAGGAACGCGAGGATGCGGATCGGAATGAAGATCAGCGCGTAGCAGACCGAGCCGATCTGAATCGTCGTCGGCGCCGTCGGCGTGACCAGGACCGACTCCAGCGTGCCGATCATCTGCTCAGTCCGGATCGCCATCGCCACCTGACTGAGTGCGATCGCCATGAACAGGCTGAGCGCCATCCCGATCGCGACGAACTCCATGTAGGTGACCTGGTTGCCGCCGTAGGTCGGGAGCGAGCTCGAGCTGATCATGTCGCCGAGAAAGTAGAAGGTCACCGTTTGCAAGAGCATCGCTCCGAGCTCAGAGAAGAACGCGAGCCGATAGCTCCAGGCGAGGAGGAAATCCCGGCGCACGAAGGCCGGCAGCTTCCCGATCTCGCCGGCGATCACGGCGAGCCTGCCCGGGTTGGCGCCGTAGGCGACCTCGACGGTGCTCACTGGATGGGCTCTCCCGTCAGGGACAGGAATGCTCCCTCGATTCCCGACTGCTTCTCGCGGCAGGCAAGCACCTCGACGCCGGCCGCGAGCAGCGCCTGGAGAGCGTCCCCGAGAGTGACCCCTCGGCCGAGCGAGAGCACGAAGTTGTCACGATCCGCTTTCGACCAGGAGATCGTCCCCGCGCCCGCCAGCGCGTTCTCGAGCACCGGTTGAAGCGCCTTGCCACCGAGCCGCCCCTTCCGGAGCTCGAGCAGGAAGCGATCAGGTGGCGCGAAGGACATCAGCTCCGAGACCGTGCCTTCGAAGCGAATCTCGCCCCTGTCGAGCAGCGCGATGCTGTCTGCGAAGCCCCGGAGCTCGTCGAGACGCTGGGTCGCCCAGATCACGGTCACGCCGCGGTCGTCCGCTGCGGTGCGCGCGAGGTCGCGGACTTCGCTGGCGCGCGCAGGATCGAGATCGTGGGTTCCCTCGTCGACGATCAGCATCGCAGGATCGGTCAGCAGCCCTCGGGCGATCGAGAGTCGCCTCTGCATCCCGTGCGAGTAGAAGCCCACGCGCGTCCCGGCCGCATCGAGAAGGCCGACCATCTCGAGCACCTCTTTCGCCCGGGCGACCGCTTGACTTCGCTTGAGTCCGTACAGGCGCGCAAAGAACAGCAGGTTCTCGAGCCCGGAGATCCGGAGGTAGAACGACCGGTCACCCGACGGAACGAGCCCGATGACCTGACGGAGCTGCCGCGGGGACTCAGCCGCGTCCATGCCCAGCACGCGCACGTTCCCGCCGCTCGGCTCGAGCAAGCCGCTGAGGATGCGCAGCAGGGTTGTCTTGCCGGCACCGTTCGGACCGACGATCGCGTGGATCTCGCCCTCGTGTGCGGTGAACGAGACGCCGTTGAGGGCGACCGTGGTCCCGAAGTTCCTGGTCAGGTCACGAACTTCGATTACCTGAGCCGGGCGGTCAGGCTCGAGCCCGCGCAGTGAACCGTCCCTGTCCGCTGCAAGGACAGGCGCGTCCTCCCGAGCTGTCAGCTGAGGTCGAGCCACCATGGTCGTGAGGCGGCATCGTTGCGCCGCCTACTTGAGAGGTAACCGGTAAGGCGGAGCGGGCACAACTAGCCACGCGGCTAGGTCTGAAGTCCCTCACCAGTGGGAGAGAAAGGCGTGCACGCCGGCGAGTTTCTGCGCCCACAAGTAGTCGACGAGCTCGAGCTGCTCGTGCTCGAGCCGCTCGCCGAGCATCCGGTAATCGACGCCGTCGATCGGTTCCCGCGGCGCGATGAGCCAGCGGCGCAGCGTCGGGTAGTCGAATGAAGCCTCGATCGACGCATCGAAAAAGGTCTTGTCGCGCCGATCGAGGATCTCGTCCGGAACTCGGCCACGCAAGAGGCGCCTGATGAGCGTCTTGCTGCCGCGGTCGGGCAGCTTGACCTCGGCCGGGAGACTGAGAAAGAACTCCCAGAGATCGATGTCGGTCCACGGCCGCCTCGCCCGCACACCGCAAACAGCCTGACACGCCTCCTCGACCTCGAGACCAATTCCCCGGCCCGTGAACGGACTGAGCTGAAGCGTGCGCCAGCGCCGCCACGAAGGGACTGCCGAGCACGCGGCGGCCTCGTTCGCCTTCCGCCGGTCGACCCAGTCCGGGATGCCGTCGGCGCGTCGGCGCCAGCGTGCCGCGGTTACCGACACGGGCTCGAGCACAGAAGCCGCCACGCGGGCCGTCGTCAGCGCGCGCTGCCACTTCGAGCCACTCAGCTGGCCGCGGAAGGCCCTGAACCGGCCGTGGGTCAAGAGGTGATGTGGAAGATAGCCGTCGAGATCGACGACGAACTCGGCGAGCTCGCCGCTGAGTGTCACATGCCCGCCGAGCCCTCGGACACGCCGATAGTAATCGGCGTACAAGGGCAGTGACCCTGCAGGGACGGGACCGTCTGCGAGCTCGACCCAGTCAGCGAGGCGGTCGAGCGGATTCACGTTCTGCTCGAAGGTGTGCAGCTCGAGCCCGAGCTGCACAGCCGCCAGCTCGATGTACGGGCGCTCGTCTACAGACGGGTGGTCGGGGAACACGACGGACAGCGCACGCAGCGGCCGCCCGGTGAGCTCCATGTGCCTGGGCGCGGCGAACGCGGCGACCGCTGGCGAGTCGATCCCACCGCTGAGCGAGACAATCTCGTCCCCGTGGGTCAGGCAACGGCCAATCGCCTGAGACATTAGCTCGTCGAAGCGCGGCTGCAACTCGTCTTCCGAGAGCCGAGCGCTTTCTAGCAGCGGCTCTGGGTCCCAGTAGCAGCGGTGGCGAACACCGTCGCCGTCGGCAGTGAGAATCGTTCCCTTGGGGAGCCGCTCGACTCCGCGAAGCGCCGTCGACGTGGTGTCACCACCGCTCCCGAAGAAGACTTCCGCGAGCACGTCGAGATTAGGTTCCTTCCGAATCTCGGCCCCTGCCAAGACCTGCTTCGCCTCGCTCGCGGCGAACACTCGTGCGCCCTCGTCCCGGTAGAAGAGTCCGGCAAAGCCGAGGTGGTCGCGAAAGCAGTACAGCCGCTCCTCGTCGCTCACTACCGCGGCGAAGACGCCTCGCAGGCGCGCCGGAGTTCCTTCGCCGTAGAGTTGGAACATGGCGGCCAGCACGCCAGCCGGCGTTGTGGGAGGCTCGCCCTCGCCGCGAGAGGCGAGCTCAGCCTCCAGCTCGTGGAGATTGTCGATCGTCCCCGCGAGCCCCACGGCGATGCCATCCACGACGTCGAGCCGACCGACCGGGTCGTCGTCGAAACCGACTGCCAGGACGCAACGACCGTGGATGAGACTCTTCGAGCAGCGCCCGCGATGAGGCGCGGCAGCGACCATCGACTCCACGATCTGTGCGTCGGATTGCTCCGAGCGCTGGAAACACGCCGCAATCGAGCCCAGATCAGAGACCCTCACGTCAGCCGACCCTAGTCCTTCAAAAGGAATGACGGCACCGCCAGGCCGCGGTCATTCGACGCTCGGCTCGCTGCCGAGACGTGTCTTTAAGGCGATCCGACCGTGTTGGCGGAGCTCTCCTGCCACTTGTCGATGTGACAGTTCACCTTGCACCCCTTGGCGTGTCCCGGGGTGAGGAAGGTGTGCTCCGCGATCGAGCCGTAGTCGGTGATTGCCGGTGCTTCGTACTCCAAGGTTGTCGAAATTGCCTGCTCCATGCACGTACGATGGCTCAAGACGTGCCGTTTGGCAACTCACCGTTCGGACAGGGAAACACAGGATGCTCGGGTGCGCCCCAGCTCTCCTTGAACGAACGCAGGCCCTCGTCCTCGAGGTCGCTGCGTCCGAAGTCGAGCACCTGCGCCCCTGCTGAGCAGCCCAGGAGGATGCACTCCCAGAACAAGAGGTTGTTCGGCCGCAGCGGCCACTGCCGGCGGTCGGACGCGCCGTACTTGTAGACGACTCGGCCGTTCCATTCGAGGAAGACGGCTCGAGGCGCCGCCTCGCCTCAGCGTTGGAGAGCACGAAATTGCGCCAAGCCTGGCTGTCGGCCTCCAGGAGCTCGCACGTCGTCGCGCGTGCCGCCTCAGACACCGTCATTCGTGAGGAGCCTCCTAACGAGAGTGCGGACGAGCATCGGGAGCTCGACGAGCCCAGGCCGAACGTCGTCGCGCGCGACGCGCCTGGCGAACGTCCGTGTTAGGTGCTCGAGCTCGATTGCCAGCGGCTACCAAAGACCGCGTTCCGCGCGTTCCAGCTCGCCGAATTCGATGTCGGCTGCTGTCGTCATGGCTCCGGCGCGGCCTCCCCCGCGCTTCGCCTAATCATCCGGTCGTTCCGGCGGTGCGACAACTCGCCACCCGGCTAGGTTGGTCGCGTTGGAGCGCCTTCAGGACGCGAGCGACGGGAGCACGTCGTCGACCGCGACGCGGCTGCCGTCGGCGTCGAGCGACGCGTCGACCGCCTCGATGATCCGGACGACCTGGAGGCCGATCTCGGCGCTCGAGCGGGGCGCCACCGCGGTGCGGATCGCCTCGCAGAAGTCGCTCATCTCGAGATAGAGCGGCTCGGCCGCCGCGATCTGGGGCGAGAGGATGTCGCCGGTGCGGTAGGTCATCCGGTACTCGCCGAAGGTCTCCGGGTTCGGCAGGTCGACGCCGCTGTCGAAGACGCGCACCGGCTCGGTGCTCGTGTCGTCGTAGACGACCATCTTCTGCGAGCCGACGACGGTCGTCCGCCGCAGCTTGCTCGGCGCGAGCCACGAGAGCTCGACGTGGGCGATCGCGGCGGAGGGGAACTCGAGGTTGATGAAGGTCACGTCCGGGATCGACGGAATCACGCAGCCGCGGCTGAGCGCGGTCACATGCGAGGGCGTCTCGCCGAGCCAGTAACGGAGGATCGAGAAGTCGTGCGGCCCGAGGTCCCAGGCGACGCTCACGTCCGCCTGGTGGAGGCCGAGGTTCACGCGGCTCGTGGAGATGAAGTAGATGTCGCCCAGCTCGCCGCTCAAGATCAGGCGGCGAATCGCGTCGACGGGCGGGCTGTAGAGGAACGTGTGCCCCGGCATGAGTACGAGGTCGCGCGCAAGCGCGAGGTCGATCAGCTCGCGCGCCTCGGCCGAGGAGCCGGCGAGCGGCTTCTCGACGAAGACGTGCTTGCCGGCCTTGAGCGCGCGCGCGGCGAGTTCGAAGTGCGTCGAGACGGGCGTCGCGATCGCGACCGCGTCGACCGTGGGGTCGTTCAGCACCGCGTCGTACGAGCGCGTCACCCGGCTGGCGGGGTAGCGCCGCCGGATCGCCTCGAGCGGCTCGGCGCGGCCGTCACAGACGTAGGCGATTTCGGCCTCCGGCAGCTCGTGCAGGTTGCGGACGAGGTTCGGGCCCCAGTAGCCGAGCCCGACCACGGCAATCCGTACCGGCACTGTGAGCGGTAGCGGCGAGGGCTGCCCGTTCCGGGCAGGCGGCTTCGGAAACGCGCTCACGCCGTCGCCCTCCTCGCGAAGACCTCGAACGGCGTGCGGCAGAGCAGGCGCAGGTCGAGCCCGAGCGTCCACCCATGCGCGTAGGCGACGTCCATGTCGAGCGCCTCGCGGAAGGTCGCGTGCGCCCGCGCCGTCACCTGCCAGAGCCCGGTGATCCCCGCCGGGACGAGGAAGCGGTCGAAGTGATGCGGCAGGAAGTGCTCGGTCTCGTAGGCGATGCACGGACGCGGGCCGACGAGCGACATGTCGCCGCGCAGCACGTTGATGAGCTGCGGCAGCTCGTCGAGGCTCGTCTTCCGCAGCCAGTGACCGAAGGGAGTGATGGCGTCGCCGCCGAGCTTGTAGACCCCGTTCACGGTCGGCGCGGTCCGCGGGTCCATCGTCCGACGGATGTAGTCCCGGTGCGCAGCGTCGTCGACGTCGGTCCGCATTGTCCGGAACTTGAGCGCCGTGAACTCGCGCTGGTAGAGGCCGAGCCGCGTCTGCCGGAAGAACACCGGCCCCGGCGAGTCGCGCTTCACGCGCCAGGCGATGTAGGCGAACAGCGGCGCGGTCAACAGGAGCAGGACGGAGGCGCCGACGATGTCGATCGTGCGCTTGATCGCCAGTGACGACGGCGAGAGCCGCCTCGGAGGCAGCTCGACGAGCGGCAGGCCCTCGACGGTGTCGACCTGGACGCGCGGGCTTACGAGCTCGAACAGGCGCGGGACGATGTCGATCTGTACCTCGACCTCCTCGAGCGAGCGCACGAGCGCCAGCGTCTCCTCCGGTGAGTCGCTCGAGAACGCGATCACGATCCGCTCGACGTCCAGCAGCCGGACGAGCTCCGGCAGGCGCTCGGACGGGCCGAGCAGCGCGACCTGGTCGAGCCCGTCCTGCCTCGGCCGGGGCTGCGAGTCGACGAAGCCGACGAGGTTGATCCCGTACTCCGGATGCCTGAGGAACTTGCGCGCAACCTGCTGGCCGACGTCACCGGCGCCGACGATGATCGTGTTCTGAAGGTACGAGAGGCTGTGGCGGCAGATCCTCCGGGCGCACGCTCGCGCGAGCGTCACGACGCCGATCGCGGCGGCCCAGAAGGCGATCAGCTTCGAGAGGTCCGGGTGCGCGACGCCGAGCACCCAGGTGCCGGCGAACAAGAGCCAGACGCCGACCGTGACGAGGTGGAAGACGCCCGAGAAGTCGTCGGTCGTCGGATGGTGTGTCCGCTCCTCGTCCTGGTCGTAGAGCCGGTAGAGCTTCGCGATCACGATCCACCCGGGCAACGTCGCGAGCAGGAGCAGTGACTCCTGGAGGCTCGTCGCGCGGTTCGACGCGCCCCCGCCGGCGCCGAACACGAGCTCCACGGCGGCAAAGGCGAGGACGAGCCCCACGACGTCGGCGAGCACGAGGAGCCGCCTGACGAGCCAGCCGCGACGGTGCGGATTCGACGTGCGCCGCCGCTCGAGGATCTGCAGCGTGCGGCGGTCGGCGATCCCGGCGAGGTCGCCGAAGATCGCCGCGGACGCGACGCCGGACCGCTCGTAGAGCGGCAGCGTCGCCTCTCTTCCGATTTCCGCCATTTCCCTGCGTGCCTCCAGCCCCTCGAGTGAATCGCCGCCGTCAAGGCCAGGCTATGAGCGTCGAGACTCGATTTGAAGGCCAGAGGGGCAAGACCGTCCGCGCGGGCGGGAACTAGCCGATTGCAGGGCTTGCAGCCCGGTCGGGGGTGCCCGATAGGCCAGTTGGCACGGGCGTGGCGACGTGTGACAGTGCCCGTGTGAGGGTCGATGCGGCACGACCCGGTCCGCGCGTGCGCGCGAGCCGCGAGCTCGCGCTCTGGCTGGCGCCGGCGGTCGCCGTCGCGCTAGCCCAGATCGCTGCCCAGCTCGTCGACTTCCAGCTCTACGACCTCCACCTCCGCGCGCTGAACGCCAACTCGGACGCGAGCGTGGTCGCGTGGCTGACCCCTGCAGGAATGGCCCTCGCGCTCGCGGGGGTTATCGCGTGCCTCCAGCGCCGCGGCAGGGCTCACGCGCGCGGCGCTGCCGTCGCAGCGCTCCTCGTCGGACTGCTCGTGGTCGCGAGCGCACGCCGCGGGGCGTTCGGCGGCTCGCTCTCGCTCCACCGCTCGACACTGATGCTCGCGCCGGCCCTCGCCGTACTGCTCGCGCTCCTGCTCCGGGAGGCGCGCGAGGTCGAGGCGACCCCGCGCCGCCTGCTCCGGATCGGCTGCGCGCTGCTCGTCGGCTCGTACCTCCTCCACGTCGTGGGCGGCGCTCTCGCCGACGCCGTCGGCGGCGAGCACTCGTGGACGTATCAGGTCGGAGCGGCGCTGAAGGAAGGCACCGAGGTCGCGGGTTGGCTGATCGTCGGCCTCGGCTGCTGCCGAGCGGCTGCGGGCGGCCGTGCTCCCGGGCGGGCAGCACTCGCCGACTGACGGCGACGGCGTCGACGTCTCGACCGTAGCCCGCCGACAACGCGACACCATCCTCCACACAGCGAGGTCGACGTACTCGCGCGAGGGATACGCTCACGCGCGTCGGCTGCCGATTCGTATGGCGTCATGGTGGGAGCCGCCCCCACTGCCGCCGACGCAAGCTCTCGGCGTCGCAGCGCCACAGCGCCTCGTCCGACGTGGTCCGGGGCTGCGAGGCCCGGACCTAGACGTTCAGGGGGTCTCCGCGCGCTCTGCGTGCTCGCCGGAGTACTGGCCGTCGCACTCTGGCCGGCAGCTGCGCATGCGCGCATAGACGCCGGCCGCGCCGACACCGAACAGCCCCGGCTCTGGGGCGTCGAAATCGGCACGCACGCGGGGACGTTCGCCCGTCCCACGTACCTCGCTCGGATGAAGCACGCCGGAATCAACGCCGTCGTGGTCGACCCGAGGCGACTCACGCTGAAGGACCTCAGGGCGACGGTGAAAGCCGCGAAAGGGGCAAGGCTGTGGGTGATCGAGCTCATTCCGCCCGCGCATGCGAAGGCGACGAGAAGTGTCAAGGCCGTCCGCGCGACCTGCCGCGCGCCCCGCAAGCCCGCTCAAACCCTGTGCGCCGCGAGCACGGCCTCGCCCTCGGCCGCGATCGCGCTGTCGCGCAGCGGTTCAGCCGGCTCGATGGTGGCCGTGCGCCTGGCCGGGCCGGCGCAGGTTGCGAGGCTCCGCGGCGTCTCTTCGTCCGGCTTGCAGATCCTCGCGTTGGTCAAGCTGAGGGCGCACAGATTCGCGACCTCCGCGTGGCGGAAGGCGATCGGTGTCGCCGCGACGACGAGCTCACTTGACCTTGCCGTCACGCCCACCGGCAGCTCGAACCAGACGCTCAGCCCCTATCTCAACCAGCTGGGCAAGCCGCCGGGCGCGCCCGCCTCGTTTGCCGTGACCGGCTCGACCGCCTCGACTATCTCCGTTGCCTGGGCCGCGGTCGTCGGCGCCACGGAGTACAACATCACCGCGAACGGCAAGTTCGCCGGGAAGACGGCAACGACCTCGTTCACCGTCGGCGGCCTCGCCTGCAGCACGGCCTACAAGCTCGCGGTGACTGCCAAGAACGCAGCCGGTAAGACCTCGAAGGCGTCGACGTTGATGGCGAGCACCGCATCCTGCTCCGACACCACGCCGCCCACCGTGGCGGTGACCGCTCCCACTGCAGACGCAACCGTGTCAGGCAACGTCTCCGTAACGGCGAGCGCGAGCGACAACGTCGGGCTTGCGAGAGTCGAGTTCTGGGTCGACGGTGTACAGGAGGCTGCCGATGCGAGCCCGCCTTACAGCTACGGCTGGGACACGACGCAGGACGCAGGGGGCCCGCACACGATCCTCGCCAAGGCCTTCGACACCAGCAACAACAGCGCGAGCGAGACGATCGGCGTCACCGTCTCGAACTCCCCTTGCGTCACGAGCTCGGCGAGCTGGCAGAACACGGCGATGCTGAGCCCGGACGGGACCTTCGACGTGTCCTTCGACGCGACGCCGAGCGCGGGGAACGTCGACGCCGTCACCGGGCTCTCCGCCGCGGCCGCCTTGGCGTACAGCGACCTCGCGGTGACCGCCCGCTTCAACTCGAGCGGATCGATCGACGCGATCAACGGCGGCGGCTACGCCGCGACGAACACTGTGCCGTACGCGGGCGGCTCGACCTATCACTTCCGGGCGGCCGTCAACGTCCCGAGTCACACCTACAGCCTCTACGTGACGCCGCCCGGCAAGCCCGAGACGCCCGTCGCGCTCAACTACGCGTTCCGCACCGGGCAGGGGGCGGTCTCGGCGCTCTCGAACTGGGCCGTGACGGCCGCCGACGGCAGCCACCAGACGTGCGGCCTCGCCGTCACGAACCCGACCGATATGACCGCGCCGAGCGCGCCGACAGGCCTTGCGAAGACGAGCTCGACCCAGACCTCGCTTTCGCTCTCCTGGGCCGCCTCGACCGACAACGTCGGCGATCGCCGGCTACACGGTCTACGTCAACGGCACCGCGAGCTCGGCTGCGGCCGGGACGTCGCGGACGATCTCCGGCCTCAGCTGCGGCAGCACCTACACGATCGGCGTCGACGCCTACGACGCGGCCGGCAACCATTCCGCGCAGACGAGCACGACGATGTCGACCAGCGCGTGCCCCGGCGACACGACACCGCCCTCGACGCCCACGAATCTCCACCAAAGCGGCTCGACGGCGACGTCGGTGACCGTCTCCTGGACCGCGTCGACCGACAACGTCGGCGTCACCGGCTACGGCGCTTACATGAACGGAACCCTGGACGGCTCACCGACCAGCGACCAGCTACACCTTCACCGGCCTCACCTGCGGCACCAGCTACACCCTCGCCGTCGACGCCGCCGACGCAGCCGGCAACCGCTCAGCCAAACCAGCACCAGCACTCAGCACCAACGCCTGCCCCGACACGACCCCGCCGTCGACGCCGACGGGGCTCGCCACGAGCGCGGTCGGCCAGACCTCGATCACGCTCTCCTGGACGGCCTCGAGCGACAACGTGGGGGTGACCGGCTATCGGCTCTACCTGGGCGGCAGCCAGGTGGGGACATCGCCCTCGACCAGCTACGTCTTCAGCGGGCTCACGTGCGGGACGTCGCTACACGCTCGGCGTCGCCGCCGTCGATGCCGCGGGGAACGTCTCCGGCACCGCGACGATCGCCGCAACGGCGGCGGCCTGCTCGCCTCAGCCTCCGCCTCCGCCGAATCAGTGGGCCGGTACTTTCGACTGCTACGGGCCGAGTACGTCTGGCTGCTGGTCGCCTGCTACATGCTCGATCACAGCCGCTACCTCGAACACCACTGATCTGCAAAACAAGGTAAACGCCGCGAGGGCGGGCGATGTCGTCTGCGGGAACGGTGCGTACACGTCGCTGACGCTCACCGACAAGGACAACGCCTCAGACATCATCGTCCAGAGCGCGAATCCGGACAGTCCGATGTCGCTCGCCACTCTCAACCTGACGCGCTCGACGCACTGGAAGTTCCAGGGGATCCACTTCACCAGGAATAGTGCCCTGCTCGGGAATACGGACGTCACGCTGACGCACAACCTTCACGAGAGCGGCCAGTTGAAACTGTCGGCCAGCGACGTTCTCAACTACGGGACGGTCGTGCCGAATGCGAACGTGACCATCGACCACGACGAGTTCACGAATTACCAGGAAGAAGACGGCGGCCACGAGGGGCGACTCGAGCTGTATGGCAGCGTCGCCGCAGGCCAACAGAGAGTCCCCGACGGGTTCACGATCCAGTATTCCTACTTCCACGGCGGCTACCCGAACTCATGCTCGGACGGCATCCAGATGGTCGCTGAGACCTCGGGAGCGGTGATCCGTTACAACGAGTTCGCCAATATGCCGCAGGGAGCGTGTGCGCAGGAGCATCCGGCGCAAGCCCCCCACGTCGACCCGATCCAGAGCGTCGGCGACAACGACGTCACGATCACCGGTAACTACTTCCACAACATGGGAGACGGCAGCGGCGGGATCGAGTTCTTCGACGGCTGCAACGCGACCGTGGTAACCAACAACGTGGTCGTCGGCTCGTCCTATGCGCGCTCGATCTCGCTCGGTTACTCCGACCCCTGCAGCAACGCGACCGTGAAGCACAACGTCCTTGGAAACCTGCTCTCGCTCGGACAATCCGGCGATAGCGGGAACGTTGCAACCGACAACGTGATGGACGGCTTCTACGTGGGCGAGAAGTTTGGCGTGACCGATAACTACAACCTCTGCACCGTCAACAACGGCACCTGCACGGGAGCCCAGGGTCTGCTGAATACGCCCGTCTACGAGGGCGGCGCTGCGCCCTCAGGTTATTACGGCTGGGCGCTTGCGTCGAACTCACCCGGCTATCACGCTGCCAGCGACGGCAAGAGCATGGGGATCGCACCCTAGGGCGCCGACTTGCCGACGAACAGCTCGAAGGTCGCTTCCAGTGAGGGATGGCGAGCGGAAGCGTGTCTGACAACGCCATCGTCGAGCAGACGTGGCGTCCTCTCTTCGGAACCGAGCCGGATTTCCAGCGGCAGGAGTTCCGCCAGGCATTCCCTCCGGTAGGTGAGTGAGGCTCCGCAGGCCTATTCGTTGCAGATTTCGGCCTTGTTTCCGGGCCGATGTCGGATGGGCTCACGCTTTCTTGGGTCGGCGTCGGTTACATCATCTCGGAGGGGAACGGCGCGTTCCTGCTCGTCGCCGGGATCCTCGCGTGGCTCTCGGTCCGCCGCGGTCGCATGATGCTCGCGGTGCCGATCCTCGCGACGGTGTGCGTGCTGGGCTACGCCGTGGCCTGGTTCGCCATGAGCGGCAAGCCTTAGGTACAGCCTCCGCTCAGCACGGTCGTCGGGACCCCGGTAGAACGGCGGCCGCGGCGGTCGTAGTTGACGATCGTGTAGCGGTAGGCGGTGCACGGCCGGACCTCTGAGTCGCGGTAGCTCGCCACTCGCCCCCGGAAGACCACGCCGCCGTGGCCCTGCGCTCCGCGCTGCCGGACGACGACGACTTGGCTGGACCGCGCGGGGCGCTGCCACGAGAGCGTCACGCCAGCGTTGTCGACCCGCGCCTCGACCCCGAGAACGTTCGACGACCAGCCGCGTGCAACGTTATGCCGAACGCTCGGGGGTGGTCGAAGCGCTGCGCGAGTGGATGTCCTCGACGGCCGGGTCGTTCGCACCGACGTCTTCGACGGCTTTGTCGTCTGCGGGCTTGCGCTCGGGGACAGGGTGTTCGGCGCTTCGGCGTCGCCGCCAAGCGTTACCCCAACCGGGGCGGAGTCCCTGCCGCCGAGCAACGTTCCGGAGACTGCACCCGCGACGAAGATGAGCACGGCGAGCACGAGCATCCGCTGCCAGCGGCGGCGCGGCGGCGGGGCCGCAGATTCGATCGCGACCGGCGGCGGCTCGGGTGGCGCAACCGGCGCAGGTTCGACGACGACCGCAGGGGGCGGGGGTGGCGCCGCCGGCCTCGGCCGCTCGACGACGTCTGGAAGCAACCTCCGCGCCTGCTCGGCAAGCACGGGGTCGACGAGTACGAGCTCGGGGCTGATTGGCCCCAGGTGCCCCGAGCCGCGGTCAGGGCCCGCGTCCATCCGAACAGTCTTGCAAGCGCATCGGCGCGACGGGGGCGAGCGTCCAAGCCGAAAAAGCCGGTGTTTGCAAGCAATTTGGCTCCAAAGCCGCGCGTTGGAAGAGGAGTCAGCCGCCCGATGCTGTAAAAGACCGCCCAACGCCCAGTCAGCCAGAGGCCAGCTGGCGGATGGGGTTGCGGGTCCGGGCCAGACGGATCTGCCGCTCGGCTTGGCCGGAACGGAGGGACATGCCTAGGCCGCCCGTGCTCGGTCGCACGAAGAACGCCGCAATTCCGTCAAGTCGAGGCTCCGTTTGGTCTCAGTGGAGTTGGCTGCGACTCCTCCGCCGTCATCTCCCCGTGCTCGCCCTCGCGCTCGTGCTGGGCACCGTGATCGCTGGTGCCGGACCAGCCCTCAGCGCGCTCCCGACCGGTAGCGCCGTTACGACGGCTGCGACATACGGCTCGACGCTCGCGGTGTCACGGCCTCCCACCACGGCCTCCGGCGACGTCCTGATCGCGTCGGTCTACGCCCGACTGCCCGGCTCGGCCACGATTACGCCGCCGAGCGGCTGGGCGCTGATCAGGCGCGACAGCAGCACACCCGGCTCCGCGTCGCTGACGCAGGCGCTCTACTACAAAGTCGCGACCTTGGCCGAGCCGACTGCGTACGTGTGGTCCGTCGGCTCGCAGACGTCGGCGGCGGGCGCGATCCTCGACTTCAAGGGCATCGATACGACCTCGCCCGTCGACTCGCACGGCGGCGCGTTCACGCGTCAAAGCACGTCGTTCGTCGCCCCCTCCGTAACCACGACCGCGAAGAACGACATCGTGCTCGGCTTCTTCTCGACGAACTCGACCAAGACGCTCCGGCCACCGAGCTCGATGACCGAGGTCTTCAGCGCCCGCTGGGCGAGCAAGACCTGGAGCCTCGTTGGGGCGGGCGACGGGTACGTCCAGGCCGCAGCGGCCGCTACCGGAGACAAGAGTGCCACCACGTGGGGACGTCCCAGCAGCGGCATCGGCCAGCTCCTGGCCCTCCGCGCGGCCGCATCGGCACCGGCTCAGGCTCAACCCCCGCCCCCGCCCCCGCCACCGCCACCGCCACCGCCACCGCCTCCGCCGCCGCCGCCTCCACCTCCGCCGCCGCCCCCGCCCCCCCCGCCTCCACCCCCGCCCCCGCCACCGCCCCCGCCGCCTCCGCCTCCGCCTCCGCCGAATCAGTGGGCCGGTACTTTCGACTGCTACGGGCCGAGTACGTCTGGCTGCTGGTCGCCTGCTACATGCTCGATCACAGCCGCTACCTCGAACACCACTGATCTGCAAAACAAGGTAAACGCCGCGAGGGCGGGCGATGTCGTCTGCGGGAACGGTGCGTACACGTCGCTGACGCTCACCGACAAGGACAACGCCTCAGACATCATCGTCCAGAGCGCGAATCCGGACAGTCCGATGTCGCTCGCCACTCTCAACCTGACGCGCTCGACGCACTGGAAGTTCCAGGGGATCCACTTCACCAGGAATAGTGCCCTGCTCGGGAATACGGACGTCACGCTGACGCACAACCTTCACGAGAGCGGCCAGTTGAAACTGTCGGCCAGCGACGTTCTCAACTACGGGACGGTCGTGCCGAATGCGAACGTGACCATCGACCACGACGAGTTCACGAATTACCAGGAAGAAGACGGCGGCCACGAGGGGCGACTCGAGCTGTATGGCAGCGTCGCCGCAGGCCAACAGAGAGTCCCCGACGGGTTCACGATCCAGTATTCCTACTTCCACGGCGGCTACCCGAACTCATGCTCGGACGGCATCCAGATGGTCGCTGAGACCTCGGGAGCGGTGATCCGTTACAACGAGTTCGCCAATATGCCGCAGGGAGCGTGTGCGCAGGAGCATCCGGCGCAAGCCCCCCACGTCGACCCGATCCAGAGCGTCGGCGACAACGACGTCACGATCACCGGTAACTACTTCCACAACATGGGAGACGGCAGCGGCGGGATCGAGTTCTTCGACGGCTGCAACGCGACCGTGGTAACCAACAACGTGGTCGTCGGCTCGTCCTATGCGCGCTCGATCTCGCTCGGTTACTCCGACCCCTGCAGCAACGCGACCGTGAAGCACAACGTCCTTGGAAACCTGCTCTCGCTCGGACAATCCGGCGATAGCGGGAACGTTGCAACCGACAACGTGATGGACGGCTTCTACGTGGGCGAGAAGTTTGGCGTGACCGATAACTACAACCTCTGCACCGTCAACAACGGCACCTGCACGGGAGCCCAGGGTCTGCTGAATACGCCCGTCTACGAGGGCGGCGCTGCGCCCTCAGGTTATTACGGCTGGGCGCTTGCGTCGAACTCACCCGGCTATCACGCTGCCAGCGACGGCAAGAGCATGGGGATCGCACCCTAGGGCGCCGACTTGCCGACGAACAGTTCGAAGGTCGCTGTCAGTCATGACGAGCGCCTACCCCTGGCCTCACGAGCTCGGAACAGCCAGTTCGTGAGAGGCTGATTCGAACGAACGAACTGAGAACGAGCAGGCTGAAGCCGAACGCGACCACGCTGACGACGAGGAATCCATGACCTTGAGACCGGCTCCAACTTGCTGGCTCAGTCGGTGGCGGAGGCATCCTTTCGCGACAACGCGCTCGTCGCATTGGGCTCGCCCAAAGGTAGTCGGCAGGCGATCGCGATCTGCTGCGCTACACCGCTGAACTTCGTCGCTAACAAGCTCTGGACGTTCCGCGCTCAGAACTGAGCCGTCAACGCTTTCCTGTGACCTCGCGAGCCCGGAACAGCCAGTTCGTAGGAGATTGATTCGAACGAACGAACTCGCGAAAGCCGGCCTCTGGATGCCTCGGCCTCCGATGGGCAGCTGACCGCGCGTAGCCCCACACGAGACCTGCAGCCGCCGGATCGCGACCGCCAATCGCCCGGTAGAGCGTTCGCAGGAGCATGTAGGAGGGCCGGTACCACATGTAGTAGGCGGTGTCCCCGTCTTCGGCGTAGCTCGCGAACCGGCTGACGTCGCGAGCACCGGTAGGACGATGATGAAAATAGGGGAGATCCGGGATGATCGTGGTCTCCCAGCCGCGGACGCTTGCTCTGACAACACCAATCCCTTCCCAACCGAGCCGCACTTCCAGCGGCAGGAGTTGCGCCAGGCATTCCCTGCGGTACGTGAGAGAAGCTCCGCGAAGGTTGGGACTCGTCACGTAGACGGGCTCCCACTCGTCGCCGCAAGGCTCATAGCACAGGCCGGAAGCGATTCCGAGTCGCGAGTTCCTCTGGAACTCCCGGCGGAGGGAGGCGAGATACTCCGGGCCGAACGACACATCCGCGTCGAAGCCTGTGACGAGGTCGGCATGCGCCGGCTCGCCCATGACTCCAGCGTTGAAGGCACGCACGCTGGAGCGTCCGCGCGCCGGGTTCGTGTCGCTCGGGATCGAGACGAGACGGATCCAGTTGTGCGTGAGACCGAGCTCGCGCACGACATCCTGCGTGCCGTCCGTCGACCCGTTGTCGACGACGATCCAGGCATCGGGACGCCAGGTCTGCTCGACGAGACACTCGCCTAGCCGCTGCAGGTTCTCTGCCTCGTTCCGGGCCGGCGTGACGATCAGATGAGTGTCGATCGAATCGTCAGCGTCCATCTCGAACCTATCGTGCTTCCCCGCCGGCACTCGCGCTACCAAGCGTTCATCACGGCCTCAGAGACAAGCTACGTCTGACTTCGAGGGACACGGACGCAAGGCGCAAGGCGGCGCGGCGAACGACTCGTCCACCAAATTGAGCGGCAATGAATCGCCATGCGAGCGGGTGAGTCAGGATCCGAGGGTAGAGGCGTACGATCTGGACGAAGTCCGCCCATGTCTGCCACCATGGGGCGCCGAGCCCGGCCTTGTCGGCCACGAAGCGGAGAGTCGCAAGGGACCGGTACCTCCTGGTCTCGCCGCTCGGCAACCCGGCTTCGTCGAGAAAGCCCATTCGCCGGTCGAACATGATCCGTCCGTACGTGAGTAGGCGATCCTGGGCGTCGGGTTCGTTCTTGCCCCGCGAAGCGAGCGTCATTGTCTCGGTCTGGTCGTGGACGCGGAAGGCGACAAGCGGCCGGTCGAGATAGGCGATGTCCCAGTTCTGAGCGATGCGCATGAAGAGCGGGACGTCCGCGAAAGGTTCCTCGCGGGTCCTCATCCCTCCTGCTTCGCGGATCGCGCGCGTTCGATAGGTGGTGCTCGCCGCCAGGATCGCAGTCGACGTCATGCTTCGTTCGAGGAATGCGCCGCCAGGCTCCACCATCAACGGGTGGCTCGACTTGACGTAGCTCGCCGCGTACTTCTGCACACGTGACTCGATATCGATCTCGTCGAACGCGGTGTGTACGAGACCTACACGCGGATTCCGCTGAAGTACGTCGACGACCGCGCGCAAGTAGTCCGGATAGAGCCGATCGTCGTCGGGGAGGAGCATGAGGAACTCGGTCTCGGTCAGCTCGATAACGCGATTGAAGTTTCCAATCATCCCGATGTTCTTGTTGGCTCGGACGTACTCGAGTCGGGCGTCCGATACCGATGCGACGACCTCCTGGGTCTCGTCGGTCGAAGCATTGTCGCTGACAATCAAGCGAAAGTTGTGATAGGTCTGTGCAAGGACACTGTCGATAGCCTCGCGGGCCAAGTCAGCCCGGTTGAACGTGGGTATTCCGACGGTGACGCTCGTGGCTTCCATTTTCTGCTCGGGAGGTCTCGTCACCTCGACGTCGGTCACCATGGCTTGACGGTCAGGTGCTGGTCGTCGCGTCACGTGTCTGTTCCAGGGCGTCCACGTAGGAAGGAATGAGCAAGCGGGCGACGAGCTCCTGTGATGCTCTTCCCATCGTCTGAAG
The DNA here is from genome assembly GCA_963719275.1 of uncultured Actinomycetes bacterium. Lineage (GTDB taxonomy): Bacteria > Actinomycetota > Thermoleophilia > Gaiellales > Gaiellaceae > AC-32. The sequence continues at coordinate 162,810 of CAVRBT010000007.1, forward strand.
CCGTGAATCGGGCATCATCCTCTTGTTGAGCACCCTCTCGAGGACCCGGGCGAACTGTCTGATGTCCGTGCTGTCGATGCGAAAGCCGTTCGCGCCGTCGTCGAGTTGCTCCTCCATGCCTCCGCCCCGGTTCCTCAACACGATGTGTCCGGAACACATGCCCTCGATCACGTACAGCGGCAAGGCTTCATTGAACGAGCAACAAATGACCGCATTGCAGTCTCGCGTGATCTCGAGAGATCTCTCGTGAGGGACGCCCGCGAAGGTCTTCAGTCGCTCCCCGAGAACTGTCGAGCCGACCGAGCGAATCTGTTCGGAGATATAGTCGTCGGTCATCCCGACGAGCGTCAGCGTGAACGGTCTGTACGTATCGGGATCGGGCTCATAGTGCGCCTTCATGAATTCATGAAAGGCGGCCAGAGCCACCATGTGACCCTTCCTCCCATCCGTCGGCTTCCCCGACAGGAGGAACCTCACGGACGAGTAGTGATCAAGAGGGCGTGGACTCATGTCTTGCCTATCCATCGCGATCTTGAACGGCAAGACCCTCGTCTTGGCATTTCCGAAAAGAGCGTCGTACTCAGCTTTCACCCTTTTTGAAGGCACTAGGATCGTCAATTTGCCTTGCTCCATTAGTCGTCCGATCGTGGATCGGGCGTGGGGCTGAAGCAAGAACGGTGCAAGAACCGGGAGTTGATCGACGTCCTCGTGGATGTACCAGTAGGCGTGAGCGAGACTTCCTGTTTGCACCAAATCGAGCACGACCTCGAGGTAGTTCCTCGAAACCGCGACCGTGTTCATGAGAACGAAGTCATCCTTTCGCAGGGCTAGCTGGAGGCGAACGAGCGTCGGGCCTAGCACTTCCGCGGCACGTTCGACCTTGACCCCACACACTTCGGCGCGTTCGCGTGGCTCGCTAACGAGCGGTGGTGCCAGGAGACGCACCGAAGCAGATCCGTATTGGCTTGCAAACTCCTGGACAACCTTCATCAGGACCAGCGGCGCTCCGCTGTTGTTCAGAGGCGGCGAAAGGAAGACGAAGACCTGCCGTCGACCGTCTGAGAGCCTCGCGACTCGTGCCCGAACGATCTCGCCGCCGAGTTGCAGCGACTCCCGCAAGCCCTTCTCCCCAGCCTTTGTGAGCACCTCGCTCAGCACGAGCGCTGTGGAGCCATTCGCTTCATCAAGTGTGAGCTGGATCGGAGGGCAGCGGCCCAACGTCGCCCGATAGTGCCTTCCAGAGGTCCGAGAAGCTGAGCGCGTCTGGACGACCGAGGAGACGGATCGGAATATTCTGAAGGAACACGATCGCGCGGTAGAGCCACACCTTGGCTGGCGGCTCCGTGTCGGTGAGCATGCGAATGACGGAGCCGAGGTATTGGCGCTTGCCGGTCGGGCCGAGCATCCGAACCGACGAATGCGCATCGTGAACGACGCGGGCAGATGGCGTGACCCAAAGAGTGAAGCCTCGATCGGCGAATGAGCGTGCGAGCTGGACGTCGTTGAAGAAGATGGGATAGCGCTCGTCGAAGATGCGGTCGTCGGGCAGGAACGACCGTCGCAGGAGAAGGCAGCTCGCCGAAGGCTGAGCTACCGGTCTCGGTTTTGAGAAATCCTCGTCGAGCATCCTGTAATCGCGCAGCCGTCGTGCACTTCCGGGCAGGAGCTTGCGCACAAGTACGCTTCCGTTCGCCAGCGTCATCTCGAACGTCGGAAACCGAAAATGAAACGGCTGCGGCGTGCCGTCGGGGTTGACGTACAGAGGGCCGACGCCGGCCGCATCCGGATGACTCGAGAGGAACTGCGTGAGCGAATCGAGCGCGTCCGATGTGAGTGTGACGTCCGAGTTGAGAAGCAGGACGAACTCGCCACTCGAGCGTCGGTAGGCCTGATTGACCGCAGCCGCGTATCCGACATTTCGTTCATTGCGGACGAGGGTTATATCGGCCTGGCGAGCCAGAGCCTCTCCGGAGCCATCGACGGAGCCGTTGTCGATGACGATCACCTCACGTGAAAGGCCGGGAACGTCCTTCGGCAGGGAAGCGAGACACTGCATAACCCGCTCGCGGGTGTTCCAGTTGACGATCAGGATCGAGACGACCGTGCCCTTCATTTCAATTTCCTTGCTCCGCGGGACGGCACCGCCTGCCTCGGCGGCTCTCCGAACGGCGGACCGTCGAGGCCGACCAACACTCGGAGCGCGGCGCGGGACGCAGCGCGCCGCCCGGCGCGAGAGTGATCCCGTTCCGCCGCCAGCGCGCGCACGGCGTATCCGAGTCCCAGTGCGGCGGTGTACGCAGCCCGATGGACGAGGCCGAAGTGCTTTCGCGCGTGCTGCATCTTCGTATAGGCGTCCTGCGCAAGCATCTTCGGGCGCACACCGGCTTTTCCGGCGTGATGGACGATCGTCATATCCGGGAGATGACAGACCTTCCACCCTGCTCGCTTCATGCGCAAGCAGAGGTCGGGCTCCTCGCTATAGATGAAGAAACGCTCGTCGAGGAAGCCGGCGCTCTGGAGGGCCTCGCGTCTCGCGAGCATGAACGACCCGGAGGTCCAATCGCACTCGACGACCTGGCTGTAACGGTCGAGTTCGAGGTCGCGCTCGCGGAGCATCTGCGCGCGAAACGAGAGGCGTTCGGATCCCAACGCCTGACCGAATGCACGGAGGGCATTCGGGAAGTACCTGATCGTCGGGTAGATCTCGCCGTCCGGCGTCAGTTGAATGACTCCGGCGAGGCCCACATCTGGTTGCTCGTCGAGTCGCCGTACAAGCGCTTCGAACGTCCCTGTCCGGATCTCAGTATCAGGGTTGAGGAAGAGGATGTAGCGGGCGTTCGTCGTTTCCAGCCCTCTATTGTTGGCGTGCGCGAAGCCGCGGTTCACGCACCGAACGACGCGCACCTCCGCAAACTCCTCTTCAACCAGGACTGCAGTCCCGTCAGTCGATTCGTTGTCGGCGACGACGACTTCGAGGGAACATGCGCCTCGGTGCTCGAAGACGCTAGAAAGGCAGGCGCGTAGCCATTGCGCCTCGTTCGTCGAAACCACGATGACAGCAAGGTCGTGGATGCGCCTCTCTCCGTCGTGAATAAGCCCGCTCATGGCTGCGAACGGCCGCGGGGGTAGATGGGAGTGGAAGTATCGGATGCCGGCCAGGCTCCCGAGATCCTGAGAAGTGCCGCCGACAGGCCGAGGAGAAACCAGAAGATAAGGGTGACCTGCGGATAGCTGAACGCGTCGTAGGTGAACATCCCGACCGCGAAGCTCGTGACGGAAGCGGCGAGCGCGGCAAACAACCAGTCGTCATCCAAGTGACTCGGTTCTCGGGACGCTCGAAAGAGCCGACGAACGGCTCTCGCCATTAGCCACCCCAATGCGGCCAGACCTATGAAGCCGACGTCCAGTGCGTTGTTCAGCCATTGGTTGTCAAGGATCGGAGCGTTTCGATCGGGCTCATTGAAGCCGCTGATTCTCGTCCCATAGCCCTCGCCGAACAACGGCTTCCCGCTCGCCTCGCTCAGCATCGGCTTGAGCTGACGGATACGCCCGCCGGCAAGCAGGGGGTTGTAATCGGCTTCGAATCTCGATTGCTGGGCGATCAGCCCGCCTTTGGGGAAGAACGCGTCCTTAAAACTTCCGATCGCTCCGGGCAATGCAAAATGGACGACGGCAAGTGCGGGAATGACAGCGGGCCAGAGCTTCTTCGTCTCGTCCGGCTTGAGGAGCAGGAAGACGACGACCACGGCGACGAGCATCGTGATGGCTGTACGTGAGCCGCTCGCCAGAGTCTCCAAGGAGGATCAAGAACGCGGCGACCCACCAACGCCGGCCGAATCGTCGCGCGAAGTAGACGGCGAGAGGAAGAATGACAATCAGCAGAGCGCCCAGCGCGATGGGCTGTTCTGAGGGCCCGAACACCCGGACATTGCCGCCGAGCAACAAGTACGTCAAGGTGCCCTGGTACTGCAGGATGGGGAGAACCGAGTGGAGATGGTCGAAGACGTTGAAATGCGTTCGGAGTTCGACGATCGCAAGAAGTCCGATTATTGCCGCGGATGCTGTGATGAGCTTGAGAAGCATTTCAGCCTGGCCACGGCGCTGAATGGTCGTAGCCGTTAGGTAGTAGACGAGAATGAAGCTCAGGAAGAATGTCCCCGACTTGATCACGTGGGCACCGTGCGCGTTTACCCGAGCCGGATTCGTGATCTCGGAGGCGAGAACACAAGCCAGGATCAGGGCGAGCGGCCAGTCGAAAGCCGTACTCCGGAGCCGCACCCGGGAGTCGACGAGAAGCGAAGCCGCCCAAACCAGGATGCAGAGCGCGACGACTACGCGATACAGCTCGAGGTTGAACGGGAGGCTTCCGGGAAGCCGATAGCGGGCGACCGGTACGAAGAGAACGACGACCAGAATGAGCGCGATCAAGCGGTCCCAGCCGACGGTTGTCAGACGAGCGAGTGCGACGACGGCGACCACGGTGAGTGTCAGCGCGAGAGCGCCGACCTCGCGTGCGCTCAGAACACCGAGGGAGAGTGCGGCAAGTGCGCCCGCGCCGGCGATCACCGCCAACTGGTGGTGCGTTGCCCCGAGGAGCGCGCGCATTAGAGCGGGCGCATTACGAGCCCCTGCGCCTCACGCCGACACGTTCTGCGGACGCTGCGTCTTCCACCTCGTCCGGGTCGGTACCTGGCTCTACGCGGGCAGTTGGGTGTTCGGCGTTGCGCACGGCCGTTACTGGCGAAACGGCCTGAATGCGCGGCCTGCGGTTCTCGAGAACGAACGCGAGTGCGATGGTGGCGGTGAGGACGGCCAGAAACGCGACGATCGCCAGCGTCTTCTTTCGTCCCGCGATCAATGCGGTTTCGGTGGAGACAACCTGCAGCACTACCCGCTGTTTGAGCGGGATCTCCGCCGTGGTTTGTTGATGGGCGATGTACGACCGGAAGAGCTCTGCGCCCACTAGAGAGACGCGCGCGGATTGCGCAGGTGTAGGGGCTACGCTCGTCACGGCGACCAGCGGCAAAGGAGTGTTGTTCGTCGACGGATCCGTCACGGGTGCGGCGCTCAGGACGACACCCGGAACGCTCTTTTGGATCTGGCGCTGGATTCGGTTTCCGTTTATGAGTTGTGCGTAGACCACGGCTAGCCCCGCCAGGCGAGTTGGATCGGCGAACTGAAGCCCCGAAGATGTCGGGGTCGGCGATACCGACGTCGAAGGATCTCCAGGAGTCGGCGCGTAGCCCCATGGGAATCCTTGCTGCGTCACAAAGAGACGCGTCGTGCCCTGCCACGTCTCGTGTTGTCGGTAGGAGATCGATCCGTCCGCAAAGCCGACCTTGGCGATGCTTGCGAAGGCGACTGCGATTGCGAGGACGAACCCAGTGGCGACGATCAGCCGGAAGCGCCAGAGGACGCGAAAGTAGAGGTTCAGATCCACGATGCGCTAGTGACGTGGCTTGAGCTCGCCATTCGCTTGCAGAAACGCCACCACGGCTTCAGTCCGGTTGTTGACTTCGAACTTCCGATAAATCGACGCGAGGTGGAATTTCACCGCATGGACAGTGACGCATAGATGCCCGGCGATCTGCTGATTTGTCATTCCCTCACTCATCAGCCGCATCACTTGCGCTTCCCGCGGCGAGAGCAGGTGCGACGGGACAGATTGCTCGTACACACAGACGAAGGTAGTTCGTGTCTGCCCTGCCCATCTACGGGACCAACGAACAGAAAACCGTCGGCCCCTAGCCGGGTGGCTAGGCGGTCGAAGTGGCCCCGGCGCTCGGGAGCGCACCGGCCGGCACACGCGGCCTGGCGGAGTCTCGAGCGAGCGGGCACGGGCAGTGCAAGCTTCGTCCGCTACTACAACCGGCGCAGGCCGCACAGCTCGCTCGGAGGCCGGCCTCCGATCAGCCGCGTTCACAACGTCTGTGGGTCCTACAGCTAGGCCGCGAACCTATAGAAGACTTCGCCCAGGCTCCGACTGACCCACGTCGGGGCGATGCGAAGCACCGGCCTCAACAGGCGCCCGGGTGCCGCCTCCGAGGACCACTGAACATTCCCGTACGACGTGTACCGAAGCTCCTCCTCCACCGCACCCCAGCTGCTCTTGAACGCGCGTAGGCCCTCGTCGGCCCAGTCACTCCGTCCGAAGTCCAGAGACCGAGCCCCGGACGCGCAGCCTCGGCGAATCGCCTCCCAGAAGATCAGGTTGTTGGGCTGGAGCGGCCATGAGCGGCGATCAGAGGCGCCGTACTTGTAGATGATTCGCCCGTTCCAGTCGAGGAACACCGCGCCCGCCACAGCCGTGCCCTCGTGGTAGGCGAGGAGGGCGAACGCAAGCCCCGGTTCAACCGGAAACGGCGAGCGAAGCTAGTCGGCTCGAAGAGAAGCTCAGGCTCGTCAGCAGCGGGCAGACGTCCGTAAATGGGAGTGAGACCCATCGAGTCTTGCGCAGCCGTCCTCCGAAATGACGCTGGCGCTGCCTCGCTCGAGATCCGCTCGGCGTACGGCGACGGTGTCGGCGTCGAGACTGCACATGGGGTCGTGCACACGCTCGTCGGAACCTGCCTCGAACGCCGACTCGCTCAAGCTGGAACGCTTCACGAGAGGCACGTCTGCGAGCGAGAGTTTGCTGGATCAGCGGCAGTTCCATGTCGATCCCCCGCCCTGGCGCAGAGACCCTGCCGACCCCAAACCCTGGGGTTCATGTCCAGCAGCAACGGGCCGCCGGACGCTTGGTCAATCCTGTATTCGACGTCAATCATCCCGGTGAAGCCGGCGGCCTCGAGCCGACGGCGAGAAGGTTCCTCGACACCAGACCCTCGATCGTCTCGACGAAGGTGCTTGCACGACCGAGGTCGGCCGGGTAGTGGCGAGTGCGGCGCCGCCGACATCGAAGCTCGTCAGAGCGTCCTATCGGTCCGGCGTCGCTCCAGCCTAGCCAAACCATCAGTTAGCGCGAATAGGATCAGCAAGTGAGCCCGGAGACAAAACGCTCGCCACTCGAGCGCCTGCTCGCACCGATCTCAGCCGTAGAGATCGACGACGTCGCTGGGTCGAACCCACCGGAATGGCTGCACGTTGGCGAGTGGCGAGTGTTGGCACGCGCCGGCACCAACGAGAGCACTGGCGAGGTGATCGAGGCGTTCGCCCGTGCGAATGGCCAGACGTTGTACGCACGCTTCGATCCCGACGAGGGCAGGGTGTCGATCCCGTTCCACTTGTCCGAGGCGTACCTGAACTACGTGCATGAGCGCTGGCGCGTGGCGGCGCAGACGCGCGGGCTTTCCGATCGGCAGCTTGCCCTGTTCTACCGCGCGAAGCGCGTCATCCCGCGGAGCGTCCAGATCCGGGCCAGACAAGTGCTGATCCGCCGCCAGAAAAATCCGGAGTTCCCGGCCTGGCCGCTCGACACGAGCGTGTCGAACCTACTCCGCCTGTATGCCAAGTGTCAGGTACTGGCAGGCGGATGCACCGAGCTGCCGTTCCGCTGGTTCTGGCCGAAGCCGTATCACGCCGCACTCATCCTGACGCACGACGTCGAGAGCGCCGAGGGGCTCCGTCTTGCAGTTGAACTCGCGGATCTCGAGGAAGTACGTGGTTTTCGCTCCTCGTTCAACATCGTCGCCGACTGGTACCCGATCGACTGGGGAATCGTTGGTGAGTTGCGCGACCGCGGCTTCGAGCTCGGTGTGCACGGCGTTCATCACGACCGCTCGATGTTCTCTTCGCGCGCGGCGTTCGACTCCCAGCAACCCGCGGTCCGTGAGATGGCCGCGAAACTGGGCGCCGTTGGCTTCCGTTCGCCGGCAACGCATCGGGTCGTGGACTGGCTCGCAGATCTTCCGATCGAGTACGACTGTTCGATACCCCACTCGGATCCGTTCGAGCCACAACCCGGCGGCTGCTGCAGCCTCTGGCCGTTCTTCATCGGCGACGTGATCGCGCTCCCGTACACGCTCCCGCAAGACCACACGCTCTTCACGCTTCTCGGACATCATTCGATCGACCTCTGGCAAACGCAGCTCGAGCGCATCGAACGGCTGAACGGGCTTGCGGAGGTTCTCAGCCACCCGGATCCCGGATACCTCGGCGACCCCTCGAAGCGGGCTTTGTACTCGGAGTTCCTCGATCTCGTCCGCGACCGTCCGGACCTCTGGACGCCTCTTCCACGCGAGGCCGCCGACTGGTGGCGCATCCGCGACTCCGGCGATGACGCGGACGACCGAATGGCGCTCGGCATCGTGCGCCTCGACGGCGCAGCCGTCCGGATGGAGCCGAACTTTGTGAGCAGGACGAGATAGGCGCCGAACAGGGCAAGGAGACTGTCCGCGATCAGAATCCCGATGCTGAGGCTCGTGACGAGCGCTCCCGCAAACGCCATGACCTAGGTGAGTCGCCCACCCACGTTGTGAACGCCTGACGGAAGCGTCCGGCGCCTCCTTGAAGGCTGTGCCACGACGAAGACCACGGCCAAAGAGGGCCAGATGCAGCTGCACGCTAACGTCAGGCTCGGACTCTCGGGTCGGCTACGCGCTCGTCTCGGCGATCGAGGGCGGTCGCTCGCTGAGGGCGGCCGCAGCCGCCTTCAGCGTCTCGCCGGCGACGTGGTCTACGCCGGCATCGGCTCTCGCGGCTTCCGCGCCTACAGCAGCCGCCTGGCCGCCGCTGCGAGTGGTCGCGCCCAGGAGCGCTGCTGCACGTCAACGTCAAGCGGCTCGCCCGCTTCCGCCAGCCGGGCCACCGCGCCACTGGCGACCGGCGCGAGCTGCCCCGGCAACCGCGGCGTCGGCTACGAGTACCTGCACTGCGTCGTCGATGTGGACCGCCCCCACTTCGGTAGACAGCGGTTGGTTAGGCGGCTTCCTTCTCTTTCATTCTTTCGTAGTCGACCGGCGACAGGTAGTCGAGCGTGGAGTGCAGTCTGAGAGGGTTGTAGAAGGTCTCGATGTAGTCGAAGACGGCGGTGCGTGCTTCGGCGCGGCTGGGCAGAGTGCGGCGGCGGAGAAGGTCTTTCGTGAGCGAGGCGAAGAAGCTCTCGGCAACGGCGTTGTCGTGGGCCGAGGTGCAGCCCATCGAGATCTCGATGCCGGCTTCGCGACAGCGCTCGCCGAAGAGCAAGGACACGTACTGCGAGCCTTGGTCGGAGTGATGGACGAGTCCCGGACCTGGACGCCGACGCGGGACGGCCATCTCGAGCGCGTCAACGACGAGCTCCGCCCGAAGGTCGTCGCGCATCGACCAGCCGACGACGCGGCGGGAGAAGCAGTCGACGACGGCTGCGAGGTAAAGCCACCCAGCCGCAGTCGGGACGTACTTGATGTCTGCGACCCAGAGCTGATCCGGTGCCGAGGGCACGAAGTCGCGGCCGACCAGGTCGGCGGCTGGCCGCACCCCGGCGACGCGGATCGTCGTCCTCGCCCGCTTCCGTGGTACCGACCCGGACAGCCGCTGCGCTCGCATCAGCCGCTCCACGCGCTTGCGCCCGACGTGGACGCCTCGCTGACGAAGAGCGGCATGCACGCGACGAGCGCCGTAGGTGCCGCGGCTCTCGCGGTGGATGGTCGCGATCCGGTCGACAAGCCAGGCGTCGGTAAGAGCGCGATCCGACGGTGGCCGTCGCTCCCAGGCGTGGAAGCCCGAGCGGGAGACGCCGAGCAGCCGGCACATCAGCGAGATCGAGTGGTTGGCCTTCTCCGCCGCGATGAACCGAAACAGGCTCACCGCGTCTCGCTCTCCATCACGAAGAAGGCCGCGGCTTTTTTCAGGATCTCCCGCTCTTGCTCGAGCAACAGCACGCGGCGGCGCAGCTCGCGCAACTCCTCGCGCTCATCGCCGGTCAGGCCATCGCGCTCGCCGCGCTCGATCTGCGCCTGCTGCACCCACAACCGCAGCGACTCCCGCGACACGCCGAGATCCGCGGCGATCTCACCGAGAGTGCGATCCGTGCGAGCGTAGAGCGCTACCGCCTCACGCCGAAACTCCGGCGGATACGGCCTTCGGTACTTCGGCTTCCTTGGCATGGGCAGACAGCCTTTCTGCCGGACCGGATAGCCCAGCGCTCAGCTGTCCACGAAACCGGGGGCATTCCAATGACCACTCGCGCTACGCCTACGTCGAGCTGCACCCGCGCGAGGACGGCCCGAGCGCGGCGCGCGTGCTCCCCGAGCTTGCCTCGCTCGGCCTCCCCCCGCCCGAGGCGGTGTTGACCGACAACGCCTTCGCCTACACGCGCTCCCGTCGCTTCCGCGAGATCTTCAAGAAGACAACTCAGATGGGCACGCTACGATCCATGCCCGAATGCGAAGCGCGCTTATTCTCGTCGAGAACGACTCCGTACCGGCTGACACTAGAGTCTGGGCCGAGTGCACCTCGCTTCGACGGGCTGGCTGGGACGTCACGGTGATCTGTCCGAAGGGCCACGCTCGTGACGTCGAGGAATTCAGCGATTTGGATGGGGTTCAGATTCATCGCATCGACGTCGGCGTGAGTACCAGCAGCGTCGGCTACCTACGGGAGTACGGCCTTGCTCTTCTACGAATGAGCGTGCTCGTGCAGCGCCTCTCTCGGACGAAGCACTTCGACGTCGTCCAGGCCTGCAACCCTCCCGATTTCCTGCTCCTCGCCGCGATCGCGTTGCGCCGTCGCGGTGCGGCGATGATCTTCGACCACCATGACTTGAGTCCTGAGCTGTACCTCGCCAAGTACGGCCAGGGCCGCGCCACGCTGCGCGCGTTGAAGCTCGCGGAGCGAGCAGGCTTTGCCCTGGCCGACGTCGTGTTGGCGACCAACGAGTCGTTTCGGGAGATCGCAATCGGGCGTGGCCACAAGGCCCCAGGGGATGTGTTCGTGGTTCGCAACGGGCCCGACGCGGTTATCTTCAGGCCCACCGAGCCGGACCGCGACTTGCGGGCTGGTGCCGAGCACGTCATCGGCTACGTCGGCGTCATGGGCCCTCAGGACGGAGTCGATGTCGCTCTGGAGGCTCTCGCGGTGTTGCGGACGCGCAGAAACGATTGGCGTGCTGTCTTCGTCGGCGACGGCGACGCACTCCCAGATGCACGAGCGCTTTCGCATCGCCATGGCCTCGACGATGTCGTCTCGTTCACCGGATACGTGCAAGACCGTGACCGGCTTGGGAGGATGATCGCAGCGTGCGACGTGTGTGTCTCACCCGAGCCTCGAAACCCCCTGAACGAGCGGTCCACATTAATGAAGGTCGCCGAGTATATGGCTGTGGGGCGACCTGTCGTGGCCTTCGGCCTCCGCGAGACGCGGCGAACGGCAGGAGATGCAGCCGTCTATGCGGCGCGCGACGACCCGGTCGCGTTCGCAGAAGCGATCGAATGCTTGCTCGATGACCCGGCGAGACGGGACCGGATGGGTGCGCTCGGACGTGAGCGAGCGAAAGCGAGTCTTGGTTGGAGCGCATCCGAACAGGTGCTACTGGCCGCGTATGCGCACGCGCTCGAACGGGCTGGGCGTCGCCGCAACGGCAACAGTGCCTTCGCGACTGGAGCGCGCCAGGATGGCGTTGTCCCATAAATCCGTGGCGGTGTTTCGCGAAACGAAGGCAGTTCGCGGACGCGCAAGCGTGCGTGCATTTAACGCCGGCGTCCTGCGCGAGTCCGGACGCTTCGACCTGATCACGAATCTGGATGCTGACGTGTCGTTCGAGCCGACGTACTTCGACGTCTTGCGCCAGGAGTTCGAGAGAAATCCGGGTCTCGGTATCGCTTCGGGCTTGTGCCACGAGCTTCAGGGCGATTGTTGGAGACCGGTCTACGTTACGTACCCGAACCTGCGCGGAGCCTCGCGCACGTATCGCGGGGAGTGCTTGACGCAGTTACTCCCTCTGGAAGAGCGTATCGGCTGGGACGGCATTGACGTTATCCGGGCAAACATTCGCGGTTGGGAGATTGCGACGATCCGGACTCTCAGGTACTTCCATCACCGTCCGACCGGTGCTCGAGACTCGAGCCGGTTCGCGGGCTGGGCCGAAGAGGGCAACGTCTCCTACTACATGTGGTATAGGCCTTCCTACATTGCGCACGCTCTACCGCGTAACAGCCGATCGCGATCTTGTGGCTGCGGTCTCGCTTGGGGCTATACCGGCTCGGCTCTAAGGCGAAAGCCAAGACACGCTGAGGCCGGTTTTCGAGAGTTCGTGCGTTCAAACCAGTCATTGAGGAGCTGGCCGCTACGCGCTCGCGAGGTTAGGCCCAGACAGTGAGCTGAAGGACGAGCCGTGGTGCAAGGCCTGCTCAGTCTGAGTTTCACGGCCCGACGCCCATACGATGGCGACGCGTACAGGTGGCACCGTCGCGCTCACGCAGGGCCACGGGCTCTCTTAGCCCTTCCTCCGTGCCCAGGACGGCTCAGTGCTGGCGGGTTGTCCCCGGCTCGCCGGACACCTCGTGCGCGTGGAGGATCGTCAGCGCGGACGAGCGCGGGGCGGATCGATCTCGTCAGCCTGTCGTCATGCGGGCGAGTACGGACTCGCCTGCCCGCACCCAGTCGCCGGGGGTCACGCACACTTCGAGCCCCTCGGTGACGGGCAGCACGAGGTCGACCTGGGAGCCGAACCGGATGATGCCGATCCGCTGGCCTCGCGCGATACGCTCGCCGACCTCGACGTAGGAGGCGATCTGGCGCACGAGGCGTGACGCGATCTGGACGACGGCCACCTGGAGACCGCCCGACGTCTCGATCACCGTCGTCGCTCGCTCGTTCTCGAATGCCATCTTGGGGTCGCTGAGCGAGCCGAATTGGCCTGGGAAGTGGCGGCGCAGCGTCACGACGCCGTCGACCGGCGCACGGTTCACGTGGACTTCCAGGAAGCTCATCCCGATACCGATCACATGGGCGTCCCCGAAGCGCAACTGTGTCTTCGTCAACTCCTCGAGCTGGAAGTCGCGACCGACCTTCGTCGCCACCGGGAGCGTGCCGCCCTGCGACCGCCGGACGTAGACGATCTTCCCATCGGCCGGACTGACCACGACACCCTCCTCGGGAGGCGGCGTCCGCTCCGGATCTCGGTAGAAGCGCCAGGCCAGCACCATCAGCGCGAGAATGACCGTCAGCACTGCCGTGAGCGCGGCGGATGCCACGGGACCCGATCCCCACCAGGGCATCGAGCGCCGATACACCCAGCGCCGCCACGACGCCGAGCACGAAAACGCCAAGCACGACGCGGCGCAGGCCCAACTCCCACTTCCACGCGAGCGCCAGCGCGAGGACGAGCGCAGCGACGACGCCGGTAAGGAGTGGGGCGAACATCGTTTCAGAAGCCTCGCTTCACGATCAGATACGGAACCAGCGCCAGTTCGGCGATTGCTGGCAGCGGGTCTCGCACCGCGAAAACGGCTTCGGTGTCGGCCTGCAGCATGGAAGAAAGGTATCGACGCGGGGTCAATCGGCGATGAGCGATTTCGACGAGCGCCGTGGGCAGGTCGGTGGTGACGCGCACCCAGTGCACTCCCGTTCGCGCGGTGCACGAATCGACGGTCTCGCCGAGCTGGTCCGCCATCAGCAGCGCGGGGAAGTCGACCCCGGCGGCCGCGCCGATCGAGTGGTAGCCCCAGGTGCGGGCGTTGACGTCGAGCAGCTTCGGCACGCCGTCGCGCGCGTCCCGCTTGAACTCGACCTCCACCAGCCCGTAGTAGTCCATACCCCGGAGAAAGCGCTCGGCGAGGTCGACGAGGTGCGGCACATCCACCGTCTCTACGTAGGTGCTTGCGCGTCCGAATTCTGGTGGGTGCTGTCGCAGCCGGCATGCCGTCAGGCGGCCGACCGAGCGCCCGTCCTTGAAGAACGCGCAAAACGCGAGCTGGGAGCGCCCGTCTCCGGGGATCAGCTCCTGGACCATCACCTCGCCGTCGCCGACGAGATCGAGGGCACGGCCTAAGAGGACGCGCAGCTCGTCGCGCGTGTTGGCGCGCCACGCCTTCGCGCCGGTCGCGTAGACGAAGTTCTCCTTGATGGCAGGCTTGAGCGCGAAGGGTCCAGGCACGTCGACCTGGTCCACGTCATCGACCGCCCGCGGATACCACGTGCGAGGGGTAGGGATACCGAGGTCGATTGCGAGGGCGTACGTTTGGCGCTTGTCCCACGCCCACCGGACGCTCTCCCAGGCCGGTGTTGGTACCCGGTAAAGAGTCCCGAGGACATCACGGTTCCGGGAAACGGCCGCGACAGTTTCCTCGCGGGTGGGGAAGATCACCCATCCCTCTAGACCCAGCCGGCGCCCGGTCGTGAGCAGCGACTCGACCGTTGCCGTCTCGTCGCGGAGGTCAGGCACGCGGACGTTATACGTCGTATAGCGGGAGAAGCGCGAGATTGAACGCTCGTCATCGAGCACACAGACGGGCCACCCCTGTCTGCCGACGCTACGGACGATGCCCAGGCCCTGATAGTCGCCGCCGACGACGATAGCGCCCAATGCTCGTGGGCGGGATCTTGACGTTGTAGTCAGGAACGCGCGCATAGTGTCCTGTCGCTTCAACTCCATCTCGCTTACGCTAACCCCAGACAGTCCTCCCGACTTCAGCATCTCCCCTGCCCGCCGTCAACGCAGCGGTGTGCGCCAAGCGCCAACTCGTCCGTCAGCGGGTGCTGCGAATGCCCATGTCGGTGCCGTCGGATGCTGCGCCTTTGCCTCGGGAGCGGGCGGCTAGCCGGTAGCCCGCGTAGGTCTTGGGCTTGGCGCCGCCGACGAAGATCGCTCTGCCGGTGATGTTGCCCCTGCCGGGCTTGCCCGCGTTGAGGTTGTGGTCGCTGGTACCCCAGGTGCTGCCCGGTGCGGAGATTCCACCGCGGCGCGTAAAGACGTTGTCTCGCACGAGGTTCCCCGAGGACGTCTCGCCATCGTTCGCGTCGGCGAAGCTAAGATCACCGCCACCGGCGAACGTGTTGTGGGTCACCGTCCAGTTGTCCCCACCGTAAGCGGCGACGGAGTGTGGGTAGATGCAGGTGCAGACGAAGACGTTGTTCGTGACCGTGCCGTAATCCTCCCCATCAAACGACCCGATCCCGCCTGAGCCGTCGCCGTTGTCGTGGAAGTAATTCCCCCTGACGACCACATGACGAGCGCCATACAACTGGATCGGGTCGACGTGCGCGTCGTTGATCGAAACGCAGTTGCCCTGCCGAAGACCCGTGAACTCGTTGCCCGGTCCGATGCGAACGCCGTAAGCGTCGCCGATCACCTGGACGCCGTCCGAGCAGCCGCCACTAAAATGGTTATTCCTGATCGTGACTCCCACCGGCCGGGTGTTGTCGTAGCCACGAATGGTGAGCCTGCCCTCGTAACTTTTCGGGCCGGCATTGTTGCCATCCAGGCGATTGGAGTCGAACAAGATGCTGGCGCGGGCTCGCTGCGTCTGAACCAGCGACATCCCGGTGAAGGTGTTGTGCGAGAGGGTGATGTCGGCGGAGCTGGCCATGAGCAGGTCGCTGATGGTCAGGCCGACGAGGCGGAGCCCGCTTGATGCGACGATTTCCAGATCCATTGATGCCGAGGATCCTTTGACCGGCCGGACAACGACCGGTTTCGCCTTATGGATGTTCCGAATCGCGACGTGGCCGTAGTCGCCGCCGGTCAAGCAGACAACCGACCCTCGCGCTGCAGAGGCGATCACTGACGCGAGGCGGGTACGGACACCGATCCTCTTCGTGCAACGCGGCGCTTTCCGACCAGACGCGTGAATCACCGTCGCCGAAACCAAACGGATCTTGAGACTATCCGGTCGGCTCGGCCCGGCGAGCCCGCCTCTCGCCGCCGAAGCCGGCATCGTGCAAAGGAATGCCGCTGCGGCCGCCGCTGCGGCCGCCCGAAAGAGGAGACGTCGGCGCGCGCGACCTCGAAGGTCGGACACGTCACATAGGGCGGGAGGAGAGCGCCTCGTCACGCACGCGCCAGTGTAGACGCCTCCAACGGACATCGGGCCGCGACATACGCTGTTTGCGCGATATGCCTGCGTCGGACGAGGTGTTCGGCCCAACAAAGACGCTCACCGCGGACTGGACCCGACTTTGCGCGCGGCCCCGCCCTGTTAGCCTCCCTTGAGATGCATGTCCTGGTCACAGGGGGCGCCGGCTTCATCGGCTCGCACCTCATCGATCGCCTGCTTGCGGCCGGCCACGACGTGCGGGTGCTCGACTCGCTCGATCCGCAGGTTCACAACGGCTGGCCCGACTATCTAGCTGCCGATATCGAACGGATCGAGGGCGACGTTCGCGACCGCGACGCCGTGAAGAGGGCGCTGGAGGGCGTGGATCGACTAGTGCATCTCGCCGCCGCCGTCGGTGTCGGCCAGTCGATGTACGAGATCGAGCGGTATACGTCCGTGAACGCAATGGGCGCGGCGGTCGTCCTCGAGGCGGCGATGGACGTGCGCGCCCGGCTCGAGAAGGTGGTCGTTGCGTCCTCGATGTCCATTTACGGCGAAGGGCTCTACCGCTGTCCGGCGGAAGACGTACTGCGCTCGCCGGAGCCTCGTTCCGACGAGCAGCTTGCCCGGAGGGAGTGGGAGCTTGTCTGTCCCTCCTGCGAAACGGCGCTGGAGCCGGCTGGGACGCCGGAGTCGAAGCCGCTCCAGCCGCTCTCGATCTACGCGATCGGCAAGCGCGACCACGAGGAGATGTTCCTGGCGTGGGGCCGCGCCTACAAGGTGCCGGCCACGGCACTCCGCTTCTTCAACGTGTACGGCCCGCGACAGGCTCTGTCGAATCCCTACACCGGCGTAGCCGCGATCTTCGCCTCCAGGCTCCTGAACGGCCGGCCGCCGGTCGTCTTCGAGGATGGCCACCAGAGTCGTGACTTCGTCCATGTCTCGGACATCGCGGCTGGCATCGAGGCTGCGCTCGAGGCCGGGAGAGGAGACTTCCGCGCCATCAACCTCGGAACAGGCGTCTCGACGTCGGTGCTTCGCGTCGCCGAGGTGCTGGCGCGCGAGCTCGGCGTGGCGGTCGAGCCGGAGCTGCGGTGGGAGTATCGCGCCGGCGACATCCGGCACTGCTTCGCGGACATCTCGCTCGCGCGGCAAGAGCTGGGGTACGAGCCGTGCGTAGCGTTCGACCACGGGATGTCAGAGCTGGCAGCGTGGCTCGCCGACCAAGAGGCCGAGGATCGCGTGGAGGAGGCAACCGCAGCACTCGTCGAGCGAGGTCTCGCCGGCTAACGCCGTTTGTGTCGCTGGTCGCGCGTGAGGCCGGTCGCCCAGCTTTCATACCCGCAGTCCCCTTCGAAACCTTACCGGCGTCCTGCCATTCGGAACACGGACGCGTAACGGGTCTGCCAATCGTTTCTCTTTCGATCGAGCGGCTCCAGGCCCCACCAATGCCACGGCCAATCGGCCCGCACCAAGGGGTCGCCGTCGTGGATCTCGGCCATCAGCTCCGGGACCGGCTCCCATCCGAGGTCGATCGCGACGTTCGTGCGGACGTCGAGGTCGACGCCGGATACGAAGAGATAGCCGTCTGGGCTCGTGAGCTGCGAGAAATTCCGCAAGCACCGTTCGGCACTCGGTGCATCCATGTGGCAGAGGAAGTTGTTCGCAACCACGAGATCCTTCGGTCCGAGCTCCTCGACGAGCCGCGGGCCGGCGGCGTCTCCGAGTCGCCACGCGATTCCTTCTCTCAGCCAGGGTTTGACTCGCCCCTCATTGCCCTCCCAATCGAACATCTCGCGCAGCTCGACCTCGGTCATCTGTTCGAAGATCGATGCGTGCACCGCCTCGGACGTCTGAGGGCCGTAGACGCCCTCTTCTGCGATGGCCAGGACCTCCGGTGAGATGTCCAGGGCGTCCACGAGGACGACAAGGTCGGGGCGCGCCCGACGCAGCGTCCACAGGATCGAGTAGACCTCGACCCCGACGCTACAGCCGAGCACGGCGACGCGCACCGACGATCCCTGCGGCCGTTCGGCGAAGAGGCGGCGCATCAGTTCGAGCGCCGGACGGTTCCGGAGAACCAGCGTCCCGACGTACATCTCGCGGTCGGCGTTTCGAGAAGTGAGGACGTGCAGCCAGCGTCCGTATGTCTGGATCGCGTGCAGATCGCGCACGCGAGGCGGGAGACGCCGCCAGATGCGCCTGTTCACTTTGAGAAGCACCTTCTCGACGCCTCGTCGGAGCACGGCCGCTCCGTGCCGGCGCTCGCCGACGGCGTCGCGGCGCGTTTGGGAGACGATGTTCGTCACGTCACAGCGGTTGCTGCGTCGAGGGCTCGCGGCTGGTCGATGAGGTCGCCGAAGATGAGCTCGTACTGCTCGTCCAGGGCGCGTTTGGACGTCTCGACTCGCTGCAGGATCATCTGCTTGACATCGTCGGCGTTTCTGACCAATGCCTGGAACTGCTCGATAAGAGTGTCCGCGTTCATCTGATTGATGTCGTGGCAGTACTCGGACAATCCCATTTCGTTCATCAACGACGAGCACTTGTGATGGAACGTGATCGCGATGACCGGCTTGTTGAGGAGCAGGCTCATCAGGATGTTGTGGAACCGCGTTACGACCACGAGGTCGGTCGCGCTGAGCTGCGAGAGCAAATCGTGGACGGAATTAGCCGCACGATAGGTAACGCGCTCGGCGGTGTTAGGCGCGAGGCGCTTCCGCAGCGCGGCTCTGAGGTCGTTGACGGCCAGGGTGTCTGCATCGCCCAGCAGGAGCTTGACGTCGTAATCGTGGTCGAGCAACCAGCGCACGAAGACGGCGAGTGACTCCAAGTATCGATCGTAGGTGCCACGCATCGGTTTGGCGACGCTGTACTTCCCGGCGTACTCCATCAAGCCGAGACCGACGACGGGTCGTCTCTCGCGATCGGCCGCCGTCGGTCGAATACGGGGCGACAAGCCAAAAACGAGATCCGGGTAGATTCGGTCGTCCCTCGTGCGGAGTCCGAGGCTCTCCAGAACCTCCTTGCTCGGGCCGTCGCGATACGACCTGTAGTCCGCGAGCGAAAGCGCCGACTTCACGAGGAAACGTCCCGGCGCGCTGCGGACCGGACCTGCCCCGACGCTCACGAACATCACCCTGCAGCCGCGCAGCCTCGCCATGACAGACCACTTGAACACCCCGTATAGACCCCAGCCCGAAAGAGCACACGCATCGTTCAGCAAGCCCGTTCCGGGGATGATGAACACGTCCGTGCCCTTGAGTGTCCTCCAAGCCCTGATGTATTCCCGAGACTCCTCGCTCAGTCCGAGGGCGGCCATCCGCAGGCGCCTGCCCAACGGAACCTGCCGGTCCCAGATCCGAACGGATCTGACGGTGTGCGGCACCGCTTCGATTCCCAGCGTCGCGGCGACGTTCTCGGGGTAGCTGCAGATGCAGCAGAACTCGCAAGTCGGGAACCGGAGACGGAAACGCGAGATAATCGCAAGGAGCGTGGCCTCGTTCCCGGAGTTCCTGGTCCCGAAGTTACCGAAGAAGCTGATCTTAGTGGGCTTCTGCTTCGCCATACGTGTGTAGGACTCGCGGGAGCCCCTCGACCGGAGGTTACCGCCGGTCGCTTGGCGATCAATCGCCGTTGGATCAGGGCATCCTGGACGGCTAGCTAGTGTTCCCGTCGGCCTGACGATCATCGAGCCGTCATTCGAGGCTCGCCAGTCTGGAGTATCGGTTCTTGCTCTGCCGTTGCGAGGACGTCACGTTGCGCGCTGATGGTCACCGGGGCCGTTCCACGGCGCACGACGCGGCTGCGAATCCAGGGCCAGTACTCTCTCGCCAGCGCGAGCGTGAGCTCACGGCGAGTCAGGAAGATCAGCCCGAAGTAGAGGCCGACGGCGACGCAGCTGCTGAGTGCCGCCCGCATCACCAGCGGGCCTGGACCTTGGGCGCATCCCCACGCCGCGCCTGCAGCAATCATCCATGCGAACACCGGGGTGCGGATGTGGCGAACAACGTGGACATGAGTCTGCCGATTGACGGCGCGCGCCAGAATCGCGGTGTGAAGGACCGCGGAGGCGACGCCGCCGATGGCAAGGCCGAGGACGCCAAGGATCGGCACGAGCGGCAGTCCAATGACGACCACAACCACGGCGTCGGCGATCGAGGCGCGGAGTGGCGATTTGGCATCACCAGCTGTCCAGAGATAGCTCTGGACGGCGATCGCCACCGGCGTGTGGATGACGACCGCGAGGCACGTGAGAACGAGAGCGTCAGCCGCAGGTGACCACTTGTCTCCGAACAGGAGCGGCACGAGAGCCGGTGCCGCCGCCAACGGCGCGAGCAGCGCGCCGGTGAGGATCGTTGCGGCAGCCAGGAGCCGTGGCAACATGCCGCCTGGATCCCTGCCGGCAGACCTGGTCCGAGACATCGCTGGAAAGGAAACGCGCAACAACGTGAACAAGAGCGACTGGGGCGCTTGGAGCACTCGCAGGATGAGGCTCCAGTACGCAACAACGGAGACGCTTCCGATAGCCGCCGTGCCCAGAACCAGGATCTGATCGCGGAGCGCGAAGACGAAGTCAACCGCCTGTACCCGCAGGCCGATCCCGAGCAGCGCGCGGATACGCCGGCGGTCGTATCGCGGCCAGACGACTCCCGTCGGCGTCAGTGCGACAATGAAGGCGGTCCCGGCGATAGCGCGGGCGACGGTTGCGGTGGCGAGTCCCCACAGACCCCACCCGATCGCCACGGTCACAACGGTCCAGACGTAATAGACCACCGTCTCTGCGGTCTCGGCGGTCGCGATTCGCTTGTAGAGGAGCTGGCGCTCAAGGACGACGAGACCGGCGCCTCGAAAAGCCGCGATAGGAGCGCTCAGAACCATCACGGCCGTGAGCTGTCCTACGAGTCCGAAGGGGCGCGTCGCCAGAATGACGACTCCGAGCAAGACGCTGCTGACAATGAGCTGGAGAGCGACGTAGGCACGAAGGTCCGCGTGCTCGGGTGCAGCTAGGCGCCGGATGAGCGCGGCCCCCATTCCGACACCACTACCGAGCATGAGAAGGAACGTCGAGATCGTCAATGCGATCGCGTACAGTCCGAGTTGGTTGGGCAGTAGCAGACGAGCGACGACGATCGTCGATACCAGGCCCAGGACCTGCGCAAAGATTCCCTTTGCCGTCAGCAGGGCGGCACCGGACGCGGCGCGCCGGCCGATGTCACCTGCGCTCAGTTCGGGCTCAGCATGTGTGGCCTCAGCCTTGACGCTACGAGTCCTGGCAGCCCGAGCCACAGTCTCTGACCGTAGTCTCTCCGCTACGCCCAGCCCATGCCTGAACGGCTGGTATGCACTAGCCACCTGGGCAGGTCGGGGCGCTTGAAGCGGGGCGCGAGAAAAGGTCGGGTACAGCCTCGAAGGAGGCCGGATGGTCGTTCAGCCGTACACAACCTGTGTCGGCGTGTCGGCTAGAAGCGGTTTGTGCCCGCCCGACTCACGTGATCGGGACGACGACGGAAGTCGGAGTCGAGACCTTCCTCGCCGACGAGTGAGACGAGTCGGCGCAGCCGGACGTAGCGGTCCCCTTCAAAGTCAGCCAGTGTGAGATTGAGCGCGCGATATGCCGACGCGAGCTCCTGCGCGCCCCGCTCGGCGTCCCAGTCGAGGCGGAGGTCGGGAAAGGCCGCACCGAGCTTCGAGAAGTCGACGCGGTAGGAGCGGTCGTCCGCGGACGATCCCTCGGCCATCTCGACGGCGCAGCCGGTGACGCGTGAGACGATCTGCGCTAGGTCGCGGACGAGGTAGTTCTGGGCGTCGCTGCCGACGTTGAATGCCTCGCCGCGAATCCGATCCTCTGGCGCGTCGAGCAGCGCTAGCGCCGTCTTTGCGACGTCGCGCACGTGGACGAGTGGCCGCCAGGCTGTGCCGTCGCTGAGGAGCCGGATGCGTCCGGTCGTGTGTGCCCATGCCGCGAGGTTGTTCAGCACGATGTCGAGCCGCAGGCGGGGGGAGGCGCCGAAGACGGTCGCGTTACGCATCGAGACGGGCGTAAATTCGGGGCCGGCGAGTGCGAACAGCCCCTCTTCCGCGCGCACCTTAGACTCGGCGTAGGCGGTCAGCGGATGTAGGGGCGCCGACTCGTCGAGTGCGTCGTCGGTGCCGGAGGCGCCGTACATCGAGCACGAGGAGGCGAAGATGAAGCGGCGGACGCCCCCCTCCCGCGCCGCCCGGGCCAGGCGGAGCGTCCCCTCGGCGTTGACGTCGAGGGTCAGCGCCGGATCGAGGCTTCCGAGCGGATCGTTGGAGAGCGCGGCCAGGTGGACGACCGCATCGAACCCGGCGAGGTCGTCGGCCCGGACATCGCGGACGTCGCCGATGCGCCCGGCCACCCCATTCGGCTCGGGGCCGAAGTCACAGCCGCGATAGAGGTCGGCGTCGAAGCCAGCGACGTCATGCCCGCCGGCGGCGAGGAGCGGCGCGAGCACCGCTCCGATGTAGCCGAGATGACCCGTGACGAGGATTCTCATACGCTCGCGAACAAACGCTACTGCTCCGGACGTGAGAATCAACGCGACTATCGTCCGGGGAACCTTCGCTGCGATGCCGATCAACTGGGATACCGTCCCGCCTGCCGAGATCCTCGGGGAGGATCTCCACGAGCATATGCGCGAGCTTTTCCCGCTGCCCCGCAGCCTGACGGGCGACGGGGTCCGCGAGACGCTCGGCGTGCTCGCCCGCGAGGTACCGCTCGAGCTCGTCGAGACGCCGACGGGCACGCCGATCTTCGACTGGGTGGCACCGCGTGAGTGGAAGCTCCGCGGCGCCTGGATCGAGGGCCCGAGCGGCGAGCGGATCGTCGACGCCGCCGACTCGCCGCTGCACGTGCTCGGGTACAGCGTGCCGGTCGACGCCGTGCTGAGCCTCGAGGAGCTGCGCGCCCACGTGTTCACCCACGAGGACCCCGAACTCGTCCCGTACCGCACGTCGTACTGGACGGAGCAGTGGGGGTTCTGCATGAGCCGCGCCCAGCTCGAGTCGCTCGAGCCGGGCGGCTACCACGCGGTGGTCGACGCGGAGCTCGTCGATGGCTCACTGACCTCGGGCGAGCTGACGCTGGAGGGCGCCCAGGAGTCGGAGTTCCTGCTCAGCACGTACATCTGCCATCCGGCGCTCGCGAACGACAACCTTTCCGGGATCGTCGTCCTCTGGGCCCTCGCGAGGACGCTGGCTCGCCAGCGACTCGAGCACACGTACCGCCTGCTCTGGAGCCCGGGGACGCTGGGGCCTCTCTGCTGGCTCGCGCGTAACCGCGACACGCTCGACCGGGTGCAGAACGGGCTCGTGATCTCTTGCGTCGGCGACCCCGGGCCGCTGCGGTACAAGCGGAGCCGGCGCGGCGACGCGCCTGTCGATCGCGCCGCCGTGCACGTCCTTGCGCGCGAGCCGGACAGCATCGTCGACGACTGGCAGCCGACCGGCGGCGACGAGCGCCAGTACTGCTCGCCCGGCTTCGACCTCCCCGTGGGGACGCTCTCGCGGACGCCGCACGGGCTCTTCCCCGAGTACCACTCCTCTGCGGACGATCTCACCCTCGTGCAGCCGGAGGCCCTGGCGGCCTCCTACAGGACCGCACTGGAGATCATCGACGTCGTGGAGACGAACGCGAGCTTCCAGAACCGGTCGCCGTACGGCGAGCCGCAGCTGGGCCGGCGCGGCCTCTACCAGAGCGTCCCCGACGGCACGAAGCCGGAGCTCGCGTACCTCTGGCTTCTGAGCCTGTCGGACGGCGAGCACGACCTGCTCGCGATCGCCGAGCGCTCGGGGCTGCCGTACGAGACCGTCCGCTCGGCCGCGGCGACGCTCGCGGAGCACGGCCTGCTCGAGCCCCAGACCTAGCCGAACGGCTACCGTCGACCGGTCGATCCGACAGCAGACCGCTGCTGGCACGTGCGATACATTCGAAGTCGGATTCGGTCGTCAAGACGAAGGGAGACAGCGAATGGGCGCGGTCTACGTTAACGCGGTGATCAGCGACGAGGAGCGGCGACGCCTGCTCTACGAGGGCGAGCTCTTCGTGCTCTCACCCAGCGAGAGCTCGGCCACGCTAGCCGCGCTCGCGCGCGAGCTGAGCGAGGAAGCGTTCGCGCCGCACGAGCCGCAGACGGCGCAGGAGAACATGCCGCCGGAGCAGTACGTGGAGATCCTGGCCGACCTGAAGCCGCGCTTCATCCACCACCCGCGTGCCAAAGAGCTGATCAAGGGCCTCCTCGCCGAGTTCGGCGCCGACGTCGACAAGACCTACTTCGACGTTCCACGCCTGCGCACGATGGCGCACGGTGAGTACCTCAAAGCCGGGCTCGCCCTCCAGTTCCACGCCCACCGCGACACGTGGTTCTCGGCGCCAATGGCGCAGCTGAACTGGTGGATGCCGGTGTACGCGATCGAGTCCGACAACTCGATGGCCTTTCACCAGCGCTACTTCGGTGAGCCAATCAAGAACAGCTCGGCGGACTACGACTACGAGATCTGGAATCAGACCGGCCGTAAGCAGGCCGCGACGATCGTGAAGAAGGAGACGCGGAAGCAGCCGACGGCGGAGGAGCCGCTCGAGCTCGAGCCCTCCGTCCGCCTCGTGCCGCCGGTCGGCGGGACGATCATCTTCTCGGCCGCGCAGCTCCACTCCACGGTGCCGAACACCACCGACAAGACGCGCCTCTCGATCGACTTCCGCACGGTGAACCTCGACGACCTCGCGAACGGCGCCGGCGCGCCGAACCTCGACTCGCACTGCACCGGGACGACGCTGCGCGACTTCCTGCGGGCGAGCGACCTCGAGCCGCTGCCCGAGGAGATCGTCGAGCAGTACGCGGTGCCACGCGAAGCCCCCGTCGTCGGCTAGCGCTGCTAGAACCACCGGCCGTGAGCGACGCGACCCGTCTCGCCGGGAGAACCGCGCTCGTCACCGGGGCCGGGGGCGGGATAGGCCGCGCGATCGCGGAGGGACTCGACTCGCGAGGCGCGCGGGTGGCGCTGGTCGGGCGGCGGCGCGAGCCGCTCGAGGAAGTCGAGGCGGAGCAGGCCGAAATCGTCGTCGCCGACCTGACGTCTGACGACGCGGCGCGCGGCGCGGTGGACGAGTGCCTCCGGCGCCTCGGCGGGCTCGACGTGCTCGTGCACAGCAACGGGATCCACCGCGCGGGCGCGATCGAGGAGTCGACCGTCGCCGACCTCGACGCACTCTACGAGGCGAACGTCCGTGCGCCGTTCCTGCTCACGCAACTCCTCCTGCCGGCCCTGCGCGCCTCGTCTGGCCAGATCGTCTTCGTGAACTCGAGCACGGGCCTCGAGCCGCGGCCCGGCGTCGGGCTCTTCTCGGCGAGCCAGCACGCACTGCGCGCGATCGCCGACGTGCTCCGCGACGAGGTGAACGCCGACGGCATCCGCGTGCTGAACGTCTATCCCGGCCGCACGGCGACGGCGCGGCAGGAGCGGATCTTCCGCGACGAGGGGCGCGAGTACACCCCCGAGCGGCTCCTCCAGCCGGCAGACATCGCGTCCGTCGTGATCGAGGCACTTGCGGCGCCGCAAACGGCCGAAGTGACCGAGATCCGCATCAGGCCACTGCTCAAGCCCATGTAGCACGCACGCTCGAGCTGACGAAAACTCCCGAAAGGTTTAGGTTCCTGCCTGAATCCTTGAGGCGTCGACCTGGAGGTGCGACTCTCCGAGGATCGAGGCTAGGGAGGAGTGCGGTGGGCGCTAGCGTGCCTAGTTCTGAGATCGTGGCGGCAAGGTCGTCGGGGTGGCGGCCCTCGCTGCGACGTTCCACCGTGTCGCGCACGGGCGTTGCCGTGCTGATCGCCGTCGGGCTCGCCGGAGGGGTCGGCCGCGCCGCTGCGAGAACGTCGGCGCCAACCTCCGGCCGTTCGCTCCACGCTGCGCCCCCGCGGACGCATACCGCCGCGACCAAGAGCGCCCTCGCGACTCCCGGGCTCGTGGCTGCCTTCGCATTCGACGAGGGCTCGGGGACGACGGTCACGGATGCCTCCGGGACCGGAAACAACGGCACGACCTCGAACACGACCTGGGGCGCGGGCAAGAACGGCGGCGCACTCAGCTTCAACGGGACGAGCAGCCGCGTAACGATCCCGGACAGCGCCTCGCTCCGCCTCACGACGGCGATGACGCTCGAGGCGTGGGTCGACAAGACGGCCACGAGCTCCGGCTGGCGCGACGTCCTCTACAAGGGCGACGACAACTACTACCTCTCCGCGAGCTCGGCGCCGAACAACCGGCCGGCCGGCGGCGGGATCATCGGCGGCACGTACGGCGAGGCGTTCGCTACGACGACGCTGTCCACAAACACCTGGGTGCACCTGGCGCTCACGTACGACGGGACCGCCGTGCGTCTGTTCGTCAACGGCACGCAGGCCGCGAGCACCGCGAAGACGGGGAGCATCGCGACCTCGACGAACCCGCTCTCGATCGGGAGCGACGCGATCTACGGCCAGTACTTCCAGGGTCTGATCGACGACGTCCGGGTCTACAACCTCGCACTCACCGCGGCGCAGATCCAGACAGACATGAACACACCGGTGTCGCAGTCGTCGACGGACACTCAGGCACCGACTGCACCGGCGACCCTGACGGCGAACGGCGCCAGCAGCACGCGCGTCGACCTCTCGTGGGCCGCGTCGACTGACAACGTCGGCGTCACCGGCTACCGCATCGAGCGCTGCCAGGGCGCGGGGTGCTCGAACTTCGCGCAGATCGCGGCGCCCACCGGTACCGGCACGACCTACAGCGACACGAGCGCCGCCGCGAGCACGACGTACAATTACCGCGTCCGCGCGGCCGACGCCGCCGGCAACCTCGGCGGCTACAGCCCGACAGCCACCGCGACCACACCGGCTACGACGGACACGCAGGCGCCCACTGCTCCGGCTACGGCCAGCGCTACGGCAATCAACAGCGGCAGGATCGATGTCTCCTGGGCCGGGTCGAGCGACAACATCGCCGTCACCGGATACTTGATCGAGCGCTGCCAGGGCAGCGGCTGCTCGAACTTCGCGCAGGTGGGCTCGATCTCGGGGACCGGCACGAGCTTCACGGACGCCACCGTCGCGCCGAGCACGAGCTACAGCTATCGCGTCCGTGCCACGGACGCCGCCGGGAATCTGGGCGGCTATTCGCCGACGGCGACGGCGACGACGCCGGCGGCCGCGGACACGCAGGCACCAACGGCGCCCGCGACTCTCAACGCAGCCGGCGTCGACACCGGCCGCATCGACCTCAGCTGGACGGCGTCGACCGACAACGTCGCCGTCACCGGGTACCTGATTGAGCGCTGCCAGGGCAGCGGCTGCTCGAACTTCACCCAGATCGCCGCGCCTACCGGCACCGGCACCGCCTACGGCGACACAGGCCTCAGCACGGCGACGACCTACCGGTACCGCGTGCGCGCTACCGACGCGGCCGGCAACCTCGGCGGCTACTCGCCAATCGCGTCGGCAGCCACCGCGGCGGCGCCGGACACGCAGGCGCCGAGCGCCCCGGCGAGCCTGACCGCGACCGCCGCGACGGGACGCGTCGACCTGAGTTGGCCGGCCGCGTCCGACAACGTCGGCGTCACCAGCTATCTGATCGAGCGTTGCCAGGGCAGCGGCTGTTCGAACTTCACCCAGATCGCCGCGGCCACCGGCACCGGCACGACGTACGCCGACACGAACGTGGCGGCCAACACGAGCTACACCTATCGTGTCCGCGCGACCGACGCCGCCGGCAACCTCGGCGGCTACAGCCCGACTGCCAGCGCCACGACACCCCAGGCGACGGGACCGTCGCCGGTAGTGGCCTTCTCCTTCAACGCAGGCTCCGGCACGACGGCCACCGACTCGTCCGGGAACGGGAACACGGGCACGCTCGCCAACACGGCGTGGGTCCTGGGCAAGTTCGGCAACGCCC
Organism: uncultured Actinomycetes bacterium; assembly: GCA_963719275.1. Classification (GTDB taxonomy): domain Bacteria; phylum Actinomycetota; class Thermoleophilia; order Gaiellales; family Gaiellaceae; genus AC-32. The sequence continues at coordinate 190,661 of CAVRBT010000007.1, forward strand.
TCAGCTTCAACGGCGGGAACTCGGTCGTGACGGTGCCCGACGCGACGTCCCTCCACCTGACCTCGGCGATGACCCTGGAAGCGTGGGTGGAAAGCACCGGCTCCAACACGAGCTGGACCGATCTGATCTACAAGGGCGACGACAACTACTACCTATCCGGCAGCTCGTGGCCCACGAACGTCCCGGGGGCGGGCGGGACGATGGGTGGCAGGTCGGCCCAGGTCTTCGGCGCAAGCGTGCTGCCGTCGAACACGTGGGTCCACCTCGCCGCCACCTACGACGGCTCGACACTGCGGCTGTACGTCAACGGCACGGAGGCCTCGAGCACGCCCACGACCGGCAGCCTCGTAACGTCGGCGAACCCGCTCACGATCGGGGGCGACTCGATCTACGGCCAGTACTTCCGCGGTCTGATCGACGAGGTCAGGGTCTACAACGTGGCGCTCACGCCCGGTCAGATTCAGTCGGACATGGCCACGCCGATCCCGGGCGGCGGCGGAGTCGTCGACATGCAGCCGCCGACCGTCATGATCAGCGCTCCCGCGGCCGGCGCGAGCGTCGCGGACACGGTCAACGTGACCGCGAACGCCAGCGACGACGTGGGCGTGGCAGGCGTGAGGTTCTCCGTCGAACGGGGTCGCTGCCGGGCCCGAGGACCTGAGCGCACCGTACACCTTCAGCTGGGACACGCACCTGCTCGCGAACGGGACGCACACCCTGACGGCGCAGGCGCGAGATCAGGCCGGGAATGTGTCGGTCTCGACACCGGTCACGGTGAGCGTCGCGAACAGCGGCGTCTTCCAGAACGAGATCCTGGCGACACAGTTCACTCTCCCGACGAGCTTCGCCTTCCTCCCCGACGGCCGGATGCTCGTCGCGCAGATGCCGGGCACGGTCAAGGTCCTGCCGCCGCCGTACACGACTCCCGACCCGACGCCGTTCCTGACGCTCTCGAACATCTCGCCGGTGACCACGGTCAACGGCGACATCAACGGGCTGATGAACATCGCGGTCGACCCAAACTTCGCGACGAATCACTACTTCTACGTCAACTACACCTCGGGGAGCCCGTACCGGAACCGGATCTCGCGCTTCACCGCCAACGCTGCCGTGAACGGCACCGTCGCCGGGAGCGAGCTGATCCTGTACCAGGACACCACGACCGCGGGCGCCGACCACCACGGCGGCGCGATCATGTTCGGCAACGACGGCAAGCTTTACCTTACGACGGGCGACGAGGTGAGCGTCCCCTCCGACGCGCAGAACCTCTCGAGCGGCCACGGCAAGGTGCTCCGGCTTAACCCGGACGGCACCGTGCCGACCGACAACCCCTTCTACGACGGTTCCGGGCCGAACTTCGACGCGATCTGGGCGTACGGCCTGCGGAACCCGTTCCGCGCCTTCTACGACTCGCCGACCGGCCACATGTTCATCGGCGATGTGGGCGGCAACAACTCGCCGACGGCGACGGAGCACATCGACCTCGGGGCGCCCGGCGCGAACTACGCCTGGCCGAACTGCGAGAGCAACTGCCCCTCGCCGCCCTACACCAACGGCATCTACAACTACGCGCACCCCAACAGCGAAGCAGCCGTCGTCGCCGGCTTCGTCTACCGCGGGAGCCAGTTCCCGGCCTCCTACCAGGGGAGCTTCTTCTTCGGCGACTACGCCCAGAACTGGATCAAGCGCCTGACCCTCGACGCGAGCGGCAACGTCACCGGCGTCTTCAACTTCGTACCGGCCGACGGCTCGATCAACGGCCCGCTCGTCGGCAACGTCACCGACCTGCAGCAGGGGCCGGACGGCGCGCTGTACTACCTCGACATCGGCTTCGACGACGTCACCGACAACGTCGTCACGCCGAAGATCAGGCGCATCCGCTATGTGCAGGCGAATCTGCCTCCGGTCGCGGCAGCAGCGGCCGACCAGACGCAGGGCCCGGCGCCTCTCACCGTCAACTTCTCGAGCGCCGGCTCCTCGGATCCCGAGGGCCAGCCGCTGACCTACAGCTGGGACTTCGGCGACGGCGCCACCTCCACCGCCGCGAACCCGCAGCACACCTACACGGCCGCCGGCCGCTACACCGTCCGCCTCTCGGTTTCCGACGGCAACACCTCGACCCTCGCCGCCCCGTTGACGATCACCGCCGGCTCGCCGCCGGTCCCGACGATCCTCTCGCCCGCGGACGGCTCGACGTTCCACGGCGGAGACGTCATCTCCTTCAGCGGCGCCGCCACCGACGCGGAGGACGGCACGCTGCCGCCGAGCGCGTTCACGTGGGAGATGGACCTGCTCCACGCGACGCACGTCCACCCCGGCCTCCCGGTCAGCGGCATCTCGAGCGGGACCTTCACCATCCCGACGAGCGGCCACGACTTCACCGGCAACGTCCGCTACAAGCTCTCGCTGACGGTCACCGACTCCAACGGGATCTCGACGACGACGTCGGTGATCATCTGGCCGCAGAAGGTCAACCTCACCTTCAACAGCGTCCCGCAGGGCCTCACCTTGAACGTGAACGGGCTACCGGCGACGACGCCGTTCGTCCACGACGACCTGATCGGGTTCAATGACGTCGTCCAGGCGTCCAACCAGACGCTCGGGTCGACGAATTACACGTTCGGCTCGTGGTCCGACGGCGGCGCGCAACAGCACACTATCGTCGTGCCCAGCACCGACCAGTCGTACACGGCGAGCTTCACGGCGCCGGCCGCGGCGCCCGGCTTCGTGCAGGTGGCGGCCTCGACCCCGCAGACGCGACAGACGACGGTCTCCACCTCACTCCCGAACGCGGAGACCGCCGGTGACCTGAACGTGGTCGTGATCGGCTTCGACAACGCCACCTCGAACATCGTCACCGTGACTGACAGCGCGGGCAACTCGTACCAGCCCGCCGCTCCGATCAAGCGGAGCGCGGGCGACAGCCAGGCGATCTACTACGCCAGGAACATCCTGCCCGGGTTGTTCAACACGGTGACAGTCACTCTGAACACGCCGACTCCCTACGTCGATGTCCGGGTCGCCGAGTACTTCGGGCTCGACCCGACGAACCCGCTCGACGTCACGGCGTCGGGCAGCGGCAAGAGCACAGCGCCGAACAGCGGCTCCGCCACGACGACGTCGCCGGTCGAGCTGCTCGTCGGCGGCGGCACGACGATGGGCAGCTTCATCTCGCCGGGGAGCGGCTTCACCTCGCGCATCATTACGAGCCCGGACGCGGACATCCTCGAGGACCGCGTCGTGTCGGCCGCCGGCAGTTACAGCGCCACGGCCACCGCGAAGAACGCGAACTGGGTGATGCAGCTCGCGACGTTCCGCGCCGCGGGGCAGTGACCCTCAGGCGAAGCTCGGCCAGGCGCAGTCCTTGGCGCTGATCGTGCGCTCCGCCGTCTCGGGCCACTCGATCCCCAACGCGGGATCGTCCCAGCGGAAGCCGGACGACGCCTCCGGTACGTACGGGTCGGACATCATGTAGAGGACGTCGGTTGCATCTTCGAGCGTCTGGAAGCCGTGCGCGAACCCCTTCGGGACGTACAGCGCCCTCCCGCTCGCCGCGTCGAGCTCGAGGCCGATCCACTGCGCGTAGGTGTCGGAGCCCGGCCGCAGGTCGACGATCACGTCGTAGATGGCGCCGGCCGCGCAGCGCACGAGCTTGACCTCCTGGTGTGGCGGCGTCTGGAAGTGCAGTCCTCGCAACGTCCCTGCGCGGGCGTTGCGGGAGATGCTGCACTGAGCGACCTCGACCGAGAGCCCGTGCTCCGCGAACTCGTCCCGACACCAGGTGCGCGCGAACGCACCCCGCTCGTCCACGAACGGCTCGAGCTCGACGACGTACGCGCCCTCGAGCTTCGTCGGTACGAACCTCACGCGGCGAGCACCGCCTTCCGCGCCGTGAACGCCTCCGCGAAGCGCTCCGGCGCGACGCACTCCATTCCCCGGATCCGCATCAGGCCCTTGAACGTCTCGCGGTCGAACCAGTGCTTACCCGCCTGGCTCGGGAAGTGGCGCTCGAGCAACTCGAGCTTCTGCTCAACGACGGCCCCGTCCAGCGGGAAGAACACGTTCGGGCGACCGATGTCGCCGTCCACCTTCGGAATCTCGTACTCGAGGATCAGGTGGTTGCGGAACGTGTTCCAGGTCAGCTCGCACGCGAGCCGGTGGTCCTGATGGAAGTCGTAGTGCGAGTGCGTGAACACGACCTGCGGGTCGACACGACCCTTGAGCCCCTCGAAGACGTCCTTCACCTCGCCGCCGACGTAGGGCAGGAATCCGTCGCGGAATTCGTGCACCTCGACCCGCGCCACCGCGCAGCCGGCGAGGAAGTCGGCCGCGCTCGCGCGCGCCTCGTCCGCGCGCGGTCCGGCCGACGCGAGCACGACCCAGTCGACCTCGAGCTCCGGGTTGGCGCGCGCGAGCGCGAGGAGCGTCCCCCGCACCCGATCTCGACGTCGTCCGCGTGGCAGCCGATCGCGAGGACGCGGCGAAGCGGCTCAGCCGGCGAGAGGCTCAGCATGGGCGTCCGACAGCACGACGTCCATGTCGACCGGGTAGCGCCGCCACGGCGCCTCCCCGGACTCGTTCAGGCTCTCCAGGCTCTGGCGGTCCTTGATCGTGTCCATCGCCCGGAAGAAGCCCTCGTACGGATACGCGACCAGGTCGCGCCGCTCGATCAGCTTCGCGAACGTCTCCTCGACGAGCTCGTGGCCCGGCTCGACCAGGTCGAGGATCTCCCGCTTCAGCACCATGAAGCCGCCGTTGATGCGGATCGCCGACGTGCTCATGTCGTCCACCGTGAGAACCGTACCGTCGGCCTCGGCCGTGACCATGTGCGCGTTGAACTGCGGTCGTACCGACAAGAACTGCGCCGTCTTGCCGCTCTCGTGGAACGCGTCGATCAGCTTCGTCAGCGGCGCGTCGGTGAGGCCGTCGCCGTAGGTCGCCAGGAACATGTCGTCGCCGCCGAGATGCGGCTCGACCGCCTTCAGGCGCTCGCCGATCGTCGCGTTGAGGCCGGTGTCGACGAAGGTGATGCGCCACTTGTCGAGATCGCGGGAGAGCATCTCGAGCCTCGTCCCGGTCGCGTCGCGGTCGAGCACGAAGTCGTTGAGCAGCGCGCCATTGTACGAGAGGAAGAACTGCTTGACGACCTCGCCCTTGTACCCGAGGCAGAGGATGAACTCATCGTGGCCCCACATCGAGTAGTAACGCATGATGTGCCAGAGGATCGGCTTGCCGCCGATCTCGATCATCGGCTTCGGGATCCGGCGCGTCTCCTCGCCCATCCGGACACCGAAACCTCCGCAGAAGATGACGACCTTCATCTGAGCTCTCCAAGCGTCGAACTGTGGGACGCGTAGGTCAACTGGCGATCCGTCTGGGTTCGAGCACGGTCGCCAAAGGAATCGGCACGATCAGCTGCGCCCCCCACTCCTCCGTATAGGCAAGTTGCGCCGCGATCTCGCGCGCGAGGTTCCAGGGCAGGATCAGGATCGCGTCCGGTCGGGTCTCGGCAATGCGCTCCGGCGGAGAGATGGGGATGTGCGTACCGGGCGTGAACCGGCCGTGCTTGTACGGGTTCCGGTCGACGGTGTAGTCGAGGAAGTCGGTGCCGATCCCGCAGTAGTTGAGCAGCGTGTTGCCCTTGCCGGGCGCGCCGTAGCCCACGACCTGCTTGCCTTCGCGCTTGAGCTGGATCAGGAGCTCGAGCAGCGTGCGCTTCGACTCCTCGACCTCGCGCGCGAAGGCGCGGTAGCGCTCCGGATCGAGCAGCCCCTCCGCCTCCTCGCGCGCCGCGAGCTCGCCCACCGCCGGCGAGGGCGCTCCGGCCGCCGCCGCGTGCTGTGCGTAGACCCGGAGCGAGCCTCCGTGGCTCTGCAGCTCCTCGACGTCGACCACCGTTAGGCCGTGCGCCGCGAAGACGTTGCTGATCGTCGTCAGCGAGAAGTACCCGAAGTGCTCGTGGTAGATCGTGTCGTACTGGAGCCCCTCGAGCAGCCGTGCGAGGTGCGGGAACTCAAAGGTCGTCGTGCCACCGTCCGCCAACAGGATCGCAACACCGTGGACAAAGTCATTGAGGTCCGGCACCTGCGCGAGCACGTTGTTCCCGAGCACGAGGTCGGCGCGGCCGCGCTCGCGGACGAGCCGCTCGGCGAGCTCGACGCCGAAGAACTCGACGAGCGTCGGCACGCCACGCTCCTCCGCCGCGACCGCGACGTTCGCCGCCGGGTCGATCCCGAGCACCGGCACCCCTTTTGGCAGGAAGTGCTGTAGCAGGTAGCCGTCGTTCGAGGCGAGCTCGACGACGAGGCTCTCGGGGCCGAGGCGGAGCCGGTCGGTGATCATGTCCGCGTAGGCGCGTGCGTGGTCGACCCACGAAGCGGAGTAACCCGAGAAGTACGCGTACTCCTGGAAGATCTCGTCGGGGGGCACGAAGGACGGCAGCTGCGCGAGCCAGCACCCGGTGCAGACGCGGACGTGGAGCGGGTAGAAGGGCTCCATCTCCTCGACCCGATCCGCCGGGAGGAAGCTTTCGCAGAGCGGCGACTTGCCGAGGTCGACCATCGTCAGCTCGAGCGGCGCCTCGCAGAAGCGGCAGTGCGTGCGGCCGCGGCTGTTCGCGCCCTCCGGGCCCGCGGCGATCATGTCGTCTTCGCGGAGCATGGACATCGTCTTGGAGACGGTATGGCTGCCGGACGTGCCGGCCTATGGTCGGCGGAGCAGGGCCACCTCGCCAGACGGCTAGTGTTCGCGGCGGGCGTTCCCCCGTGCTAAGTCCGGCACCAACGACGATACTGGCGTTTCTGGAAGCGCCGCGGCCGCGTTCCGTCCAGAATCGAAGAGGCCCTGCTAGCCGAACGGCCAGTGGCCGGAGCGCGGAGCTCCGGCGGCCTGGGCCGCAGCTCGCGTTTCCTGTCCTTCAGGCCCGTGGAAGGCGGCAAAAGCGGCCTCTAGCCTCTTGGCATGGCGATCGCACCGCCTGCTTCGTCGCGGCTTCGCGTCCCCTTCTTCGACCTCGGGCCAAGCTCGGAGGTGCTCCGCGCTGCGCTCCTGGAGGACGTCGCAGGGCTACTCGACTCGGGTGCGTTCACGAACGGGCCGGCGGTGCGGGAGTTCGAGGAGGCGTTCGCGCATTACGTGGGCGTCCGCCACTGCGTAGGCGTCGCGAGCGGGCTCGACGCGCTTCGGCTTGCCCTCCTCGCGGGCGGCCTCGAGCGCACAGAGGAGGTCGTCGTGCCGGCCGCGACCTTCGCGGCGACGTTCGAGGCGGTCACGCAGGCGGGCGGCAAACCCGTCGTCGCTGACATTCGCGAAGACGACTACTGCCTCGACCCGGACGCGGCCGCGGCCGCGATCTCGCCGCGCACACGCTTCCTGCTCCCCGTGCATCTCTACGGCCAGATGGCCGACCTGCCCGCGCTGACGCACGTGGCCTCCCGAAACACCGTGGGAATCGTCGAGGACGCCTGCCAGGCGCACGGGGCCACGCGCGACGGACGCGCCGCGGGCAGCGTCGGGTTGGCGGCGGCCTTCAGCTTCTACCCGGCCAAGAACCTCGGCGCGATCGGCGACGCGGGCGCGCTCGTGACCGACGACGACGAGCTCGCCGAGACGGTGCGCTCGCTGCGCGAGCACGGTCAGGCCCGGAAGTACCACCACGCGCTCGAGGGCTACACCGCGCGACTCGACACGATCCAGGCGCTCGCCCTGCTGCACAAGCTTCCGCACCTCGACGGCTGGACCGCCGAGCGACGAGCGATCGCGGCGCGCTACACGGCCGAGCTCGCCGGCGTCGGCGACCTGTGTCTTCCGGTGGTCCCGCCCGGCAGCGAGCCCGTCTGGCACCTCTACGTCGTGCGCACGGCCGATCCGGCCGCGCTCGCGGGCTTCCTCGGGGAGCGCGGCATCGGCAGTGGGCGCCACTACCCGGAGCCGCCGCACCTCTCGGAGGCGTACGCGCGGCTCGGCTACCGGCCGGGCGCCTTCCCGGTTGCGGAGGCGCTCTCGCGCGAGGCTCTCTCCCTCCCGCTCTTCCCCGGCATGACGGAGGCGCACCTTGACGCGGTCGCTCACGGCGTGAGGGCGTTCTTCTCGGGGCCGTGACCTGGTGGGCAGGCCGGCAAACGAGGCGCCGCACCGGCTCCTGAACGACGTGGAGTTCGGGGTGGGCGTCGTCGTGCAGCCGTTCACGAACCTCTACGGCTGCCGGATCGGCGACGAGAGCCGGATCGGGCCGTTCGTCGAGATCCAGAGCGGCGTCGAGATCGGCGCGCGCTGCAAGATCCAGAGCCACTCGTTCATCTGCTCGGGCGTGACGATCGCCGACGAGGTGTTCGTCGGGCACGGCGTCCTCTTCATCAACGACAAGCGGCCGCGCGCGACCACCGACGACGGCGAGCTGCAGACGGCCGACGACTGGACGCTGCTCCCGACCGTCGTCGAGCGCAGTGCCTCCCTCGGCTCCGGGTGCGTCGTCCTCGGCGGCGTCCGCATCGGCGAGGGGGCGCTCGTCGGCGCCGGCGCCGTCGTCACCCGCGACGTCGGCGCGGGCGAGGTCGTCGCCGGGATTCCGGCACGCGCTCTGGCCGCCGAAAGGGTGCGATGAGGAAGCTCAAGCACCTGCTCACCGTCCGCGGCTGCGGGCGCTCGGCGCGCGTCCAGTGAACGGCGATCGGGTCTACGGCTGCCGTGGCCGGGGCGGGGACTGCGTGGCGCTGTCGTTCGACGACGGGCCATCGGCCGCGAACACAGGCGCGTTGCTCGAGCTGCTCGAGCGCCACGGCGCCCGCGCCACGTCCGGGCTCCTGCCCTAGCGGCGATGAGCCAGCTCGAGCGAACGACGGCGCGGACTGCCGCACTCCTTCTGTCGCTGTCCGGCCTCGTCGCCGTCGGCGCCGCGGGCGCGTCCCCGCGCGGCTGGGAGTTCGCCGCCGCCGCGCAGGTGCCGCCTCCGAAGGTGGTCACGGCCGCGCGGCACTATGCCTTCCCGCTCCGCGTCTCGAAGAACGGCCGGTACCTCGTCGACCGGCGCGGCGTACCGTTCATGATCGTTGGCGACTCGCCCCAGGCGCTGGTCGGGAATCTGAGCGTAAAGGACGCCGCCGCCTACATCGCCGACCGCAAGGCCGCTGGGTTCGACGCGCTCTGGGTGAACCTGCTCTGCACGACGTACACCGGCTGCCGCTCGGACGGGTCGACCTACAACGGCATCGCCCCGTTCACGCGCAAAGGCGACCTCTCGACGCCGAACCCGGCCTACTTCAATCGCGCGGCGGCAATCCTCCGGTTGGCTCGGCGGGCGGGCATTGCCGTCTTCCTCAACCCGATCGAGACCGGAGGCTGGCTCGACGTCCTCAGGAGCAACGGCGCGGCCGGGGACGCCGCTTACGGGCGCTTCGTCGGGCGGCGGTTCCGCAGCTTCCGCAACATCGTCTGGCTTAGCGGGAACGACTTCCAGACCTGGAAGGATCAGGCGGACGACGCGGCCGTCCGCGCGGTCGCGCTCGGAATCCGCTCTGCCGACCCGGCAGCGCTCCAGACCGTCGAGCTCAACTACCTCAGGAGCGCCTCCCGCGACGACCCGCGCTGGCGACGGACGATCCAGCTCGACGCCGCGTACACGTACTTCGCGACGTACGCCAAGGTGCTCCGGGAGTACGAGCGACGGCCGCGGGTGCCGGTCTTCCTGCTGGAGGCCGGCTACGAGTTCGAGCAGAACGCGCCCTCGATCTCCTACGGCGACTCGCAGACGTTGCGGCGGCAGGAGTATTGGACGGCCCTGAGCGGAGCGACCGGGCAGTTCTACGGGAACCACTACACCTGGCAGTTCGCCGGCGGCTGGAAGCGCCGCCTCGACACGGAGGGCAGCGCACAGCTCGGTCACCTCGTCAACCTCCTCGTGCGCCGCCCCTGGTTCCGGCTCGTCCCGGATCTCGGGCACCGGATCGTCACGACGGGCTACGGAACCTTCACCCCGAACCGCAGCGTCGCGTCGAGCGACTACGTCACGACCGCCTCGACCCCGGACGGGAGTCTCGCGATCTCGTACCTGCCCCGAGGCGGCACGATCCGGGTTGACACGAGGCGGATGGCGGGCCGGGTACACGCGAGCTGGTACGACCCGACCTCGGGCAGGTACACCGCCGTCAAGGGCTCGCCCTTCGCCGCCAGGAGGAGCCTCAACCTGACCGCGCCCGGCCGCAACCACGACGGGGATGGCGACTGGGTCCTGGTGCTCACGGCGGCGTGAGGCTCGACTTCGCGATCGTCGGCGTCATCTCTGCGAACTGCGCGCGGACGGACCTGCAAGACACCGGCGACCCGGCAAGAGGGTAAGCGGGGAGAGCCACCGCTGAAGGTGGTTCTCCCCGTCGGCGCCGACGCACGATCACTCGTGCAGACTTCCACCATGGCGGGCGTGCCGGTGGAGGTAAGGGAGCTGATCGAGTCGGGCCCGCTCGGGCACTTCGTGACCCCGGGCCACACGATGCACGTCACCGTGGAGCGGGTCGGTGGCGTCGGCCCCTGGGCGCGGCGCTAGGTGGCGCGGCGCTGGTCGAAGGAGCTCGAGCTCGTCGGCGCCGGCGGCGAGCCGGTCGACCTGCCGCGGACGCTCGCCTCACACGGCGTCGCGGACCTGCCGCCGAACGAGATCGACGAGGAGGCCTGGACGCTCACGACCACGCTGGCACTCCAGCACGGCGCGGCGACCGTCCGCGTGGGGCCCGGCCGCGACGGCTATGCGCGCGTGGAGGGCAGCGGTCCGTCCACCGGCGCGCTCGACGCGATCCGCCACATGCTCCGCCTCGACGCCGACCTCTCCGCCTTCTACGCCGTGGCGCGGGCCGACGACGGCCTCGCCTGGGTGGTGCGCGGTGCCGGCCGGATGATGCGCAGCCCAACCGTCTTCGAGGATGTTGTCAAGACGATCTGCACGACGAACTGCGCGTGGTCGGCGACGGTGCGGATGACGACCGCGCTGGTCGAGCACCTCGGCGCGCAGGCACCGGACGGACGGCCGGCCTTCCCGAGGCCCGTTGCGATGGCCGAGGCCGGCGACGAGTTCTACGGCGACGTCGTCCGCGCGGGGTACCGAGGCGCCTACCTACGGACGCTCGCCCTCGCCGTCGCGGAGGGCGCGCTCGACCTGGAGGCGCTGAACGACCCGGAGCTCTCCGACGACGAGGTCGCCGAGCGCCTGCTCGCGCTCCCGGGCTGCGGCCCTTACGCGACCGCGCACATGATGATGCTGCTCGGCCGCTACTCCCGGCTGATCCTCGACTCGTGGACCCGCCCGAAGTACGCACGCGTGAACGGGCGCAAGGCCGCCGACCGCACGATCGAGCGCCGCTTCCGCCGCTACGGCGACTACGCGGGCCTCGCGTTCTGGCTCTACCTGACCCGAGACTGGGTCGACGAGCGGGCGTAGAAGAGACCCGCCGCGATCAGCACCCAGCCTGAGAGGGTAAGGCCGTGCGCGGCCGCCTCGCCGCTGCGCCGCGTCTCGCCCGCGGGCAGGTGATGGAGCACGGCAAGGACGCCGCCGCCGAAGCGCATCGCCAAAGCCGTCCCGAGCAGCGCCACTCCGGCAGCGACCGCGAGCGGGGTCCGGCTGCGCGCCTCCAGCGCGAGCAGCACGCCGGCCGCGACGAACACGAGCGCCCCCGCTGCGAAGGCGAAGCCGGCCCAGCTGACCGCGACACGCCGTGCGTCGAGGTCGCCCGCGAACCGCTCGTGGAGCCCGGCCGCCTGGTCGACTGCGATCAGCCCCAGCAGCACCGCGAGCAGCAGCCGCCGCCTCGCGTTGCCCGTCCGCGCAAGCGACGCCGCGCAGGCCGCCGCGACGAGCGTGGCCAGCGCCCCGGCCCAGCTGAACGGCGAGCGCTCCGCGCCCGGGTTCAGCCACGCCGCGTCCGAGAGCACCCCGGCCGCAAGCGCGAGCCCGCCCACGGCCGCAGACGCCAGCCACGCGAGCGCGACGCCCGTGCTACGCGGGCGCGACACTCAGCGCTGCCTTCCGCACACGTCGTGCCAAGCCGATCGCGAGCAAGAGCAGGTTCGTCGCCATCGCGACGCCCAGCCCGATCGAAACCCAGTGCAGACATGTGCCGCCGGAGATGGTCTCGACGAGGACGAATGGCCCCGCCGTCGGGACGGCGAGCGAAACGCGCCTCAGCACCTCCCGGCCGCCGAACGCCGCGAGACCGCATCAGCGACCGCGCCGGGTGGGCTCATCAGCGCGAGACGGGCCCGCGTTTGATCGCTCGTGATCTGTGTTGCCGCAGATTTGTGCACCGCCCTGCGCAGATGGTCTCGGTCGCGCCGATCCCACCACAACTGACCTTCCGGCTAGTTTCCGGCGGCGCCCGCGGCCTAGAGCCTGCCGCTCGTGTCGCAGGCCGCCGGCTTGCCCCTGCTTGGTAGCCCACGGTGAACCAGTGCCACAGGCGGTGCTCGTCTGGCGAAACCGCACCGCCCGGTTCTGCCGCGCTGGGCGTGGCTTCTAAACGACGAAAAGAGTGGAGCCGACGGGGCTCGAACCCGTGACCTCCAGAGTGCCACTCTGGCGCTCTCCCAGCTGAGCTACGGCCCCAAGAGCGCTAAGTGTAGCCGCGAATTCGAAGTCCTTTGCCCATGTGATGCCGACCTGTTGATTGTTCCTGGCCGGACGCAGACGGAGGTGAACCCTGGCGCGACCGGCGAACACGGACGGGGGCAGCACATAGCAACGGTCAAGCTCGTTGCAGTAGCCGGCGACAAGGTCGACGTCGTCGGCGGAGTACGTGCGACGGTCGTAGCCGCTGGCTGTTCGACGGCAGGATCGGCAGCGAATCGCGACGACATCGCCTCGCTTCGATGCGGTCTTGCACTGCACTTTGTAGAGCGACCCTTCGCAATCGAGGACGAGGTCGTAGCGACGGCCGGTCGTCAGTGGCCACAGCACACCGACGCCCAGGCGCGCGGCGTGGTGGACGACCGCGACTTCGGCCAGCGACCCAAGCTGATCCGCCGAGAGGTCCATCTCGACAGAATAGTTGTCAGATCGGCTAACGCTAGACGGCGGCCGCGTCGAGCTCGATGCTCGGCACGTCGCCCCAGAGCTCTTCGAGCCGGTAGTAGTCGCGCGACTCGGGTGTGAAGACGTGGAGGACGACGTCGAGGTAGTCCGCGACGATCCAGCGGCCCTCCGGCCCGCCGGCGACCGAGCGCGGGAGCGAGCCCTCGTCGTGCTTCAGACGCTCGTGCACCTCGCCCCAGATCGCCTTCGTCTGGCGTGGGTTCTGGCCGGTCGCGAGCACGAAGAAGTCCGTGTAGCTGCACACGGGGCGCATGTCGAGGATGAGGACGTCTTGCGCCAGCTTCTCCTGGGCGAGGCCGGCGATCAGGCGGGCGTGTTCGAGTGGCGTCAGGGTGGTTTCAGGTCCTCTCGGGTTCACGATCAGTGTAGCCGCGGTAGAGGCCGGTCTCGTCGATCGCGGCGGCCACCGCGTCGGGCACGAGTTCTTCGATCGGCTCCCCGCGCGCAAGGCGTTCCCGAACTTGCGAAGACGACACCGGCGGCGATGGCAGCTGGAACGAGAGCACGCGATCGCCGTAGCGCTCGAGGTCTGGCGGCGGGTAGCCGGACCTGGTGCCGACGGCGAGGCGGACCCAGCGCAGAATCTCGTCGGGCTCCTTCCAGGTCGGAAACGCCGCGCCCTCGTCCGCGCCGACGACGAAGATCGCGTCGCCGAAGCGTCCGCCTCGCACGGCGTCGACGGTGAACGCGTGCGGGTCGAGCACGACGTCGTCGGCGATGCCGTCGAACGCGGCACGCGCCAGGCGAAGGCGGGTCTCCGAGTCCGCGACAGCCTCGCGGTGGCCGGGCGAGGCCGCGACGAGCACGACCAGCCGGTCGATCGGCAGCTCCTCGCGCGCGGCCTTCGCAAGCGCGACGTGGCCCGCCTGGGGCGGGTCGAAGATGCCGCCGAGACAGAGCCCCCGGTCACTGGAAACTCCAGCACCTCGCCCTCGACCTGGACCTCGTCGCCGCTCTTCGCGCCCGCCTCCCTGAGCGCCTGCTCGAGCTCCTCCTGCGAGCCGGCCTGCCCGTGGACCCGGAAGCCGCGGTCGGTGCGGAGGATGCGGAAGCGCCGCCGCGGGTCGGGCTTCGGCCGGTAGACCAGGAACCGCGGCAGGCCCTCGTCGTCGGCCACCGGCGCTTCGGCCGGAGGGCACAGCTCGAACAGCGTGCGCCGAAAGCGCTCGACGCCCTCGCCGGTCGCGGCGGAGAGCGCGAAGACGCGTTGCACCCGCGGGTCGTCGGGCTCGAAGCGCGGCGGCTCGGGCAGCAGGTCGAGCTTGTTCAGCACGACCACCTGCGGCCGCTCGTCGAGGCCGGCTCCGTACTCCGCGAGCTCGTGGTTGATCTGCGCGAATGCCTCGGCAGGGTCGCCGGCGGCGGCGTCGATCAGGTGCACGAGCAACCGAGCGCGCTCGAGATGCGCGAGAAACTCGTGCCCGAGGCCGACGCCCTCGCTCGCGCCCTCGATCAGCCCCGGGACGTCGGCAACCACGAGCTGCCGCTCGTCGGAGTCGACGGTGCCGAGCACGGGCTGCAGCGTCGTGAACGGGTAGTCCGCGACCTTCGGCCGTGCGTTCGAGATGCGTGCGAGCAGCGACGACTTGCCCGCGTTCGGAAGCCCGACCAGCGCCGCGTCGGCGAGCAGCTTCAGCCGCAGCTCGTAGTCCGCTTCCTCGCCGGGCAGCCCGGTCTCGGCGAACCGCGGCGTCTGCCGCGTCGCCGTCGCGAAGCGCCGGTTGCCCCGGCCGCCCTCGCCGCCGCGCGCGAGCACGGCCCGCGCCCCGGCCGCCGCGAGGTCGGCGACGAGCTGCTCCTCCTCGTCGAGGACCTGCGTCCCCACCGGCACGCGCAGCTCGACGTCGGCACCTGAGGCCCCGTGCCGGCCGCTCCCGCCGCCCGCGCCGCCCTTGCCGGCCTTGAACCACTGCTGCGCGTGAAACGACGAGAGGTCGCGCAGGTCGGCGTCCGCGACCAGCACGACGTCGCCACCGGGCCCGCCGTCACCACCGTCCGGCCCACCCTTGGGCACGTGCTTCTCGCGGCGAAAGCTGAGCGCACCGTCGCCGCCTCGCCCGGCCTGCACGTGAATGCGGGCCCGGTCGTGGAACACGGCCTAGTCCGTTGCGGAGACGAAGCGCCGATCGCCCAAGGCATCGCTTGCGATGCCGTCTAGGAGGTCGCCCGGCTCGGCCGGGTGACCGTTCAACCCGCGACTAGGTCTCGTCGACAACAGAAATGGAGCGGCGCTGGCCACTCGCCCGGAACTGGACCGTGCCGTCGCGCTTGGCGAAGATCGTGTCGTCGCGGCCGATGCCCGTGCCGGGGCCCGGGCGGAAGCGAGTTCCACGCTGGCGCACGATGATCGTCCCAGCCGTGATGCCCTGGCCGTCGAAGACCTTGACGCCGAGCATCTTCGGGTTCGAGTCGCGGCCGTTTCGCGACGAGCCGAGTCCCTTCTTGTGAGCCATCAGTGCTCCTTCCGGTGATGAAGTCGAGATTCTGGGTCGCTAGCACCAAGCCAGAGTCCCCACTCGACCGCGGCGTGGGCTGGTAGCCCGCGCAAGGGCGAGGGAGGGCTCTGGCGCCGCGTGATAGCGGGCGAGAAGCCGGCGCTCATTGCCGGGAGGAGCACTTAGCCGTCCTTCCTTGCTTCCAGCGCCGCGATCGCGCCCTTCCGGTTCGCGTGCGCGCCCTCGTACTCCAGCGCCGCCTCGACCTCCTCGGCCGACCACGCGGCGACGTTCTCATTGATGCCCGCGATCGTCATGTCGGCGTAGCCCGCGGGCAGCGTCGCCGGTGCGGCCTCCGCCTCCTGCTTCGGCGGTGCCTCTGCCTTGGCGGGCGCCTCCTTCTTCGAGGGCGTGCTCCGCTTGGCCGCGCCGCCGATCGACTCGATCTCGATCTGCGAGAGCTTGGCGCGGAAGCCCGTCTTGCGGCGGTAGCCGCTCTTCGGCTTGTACTTGCCGATCGTGACCTTGTCGCCCAGCGCCGAGCCGACGACGCGCACCGTCACCTGCGCCTTGGGCGCAAGCTCGAACGTGCCGTCGCCGCCGAGCATGAGCACGTCGGGGTGGAAGGTCTTGCCCTCCTCCGTGGGCACACGATCGACGAGCAGGCGTTCGCCTTCCTGCACGCGGTACTGCTTCCCGCCCAGTGAGATGATCGCGTAGGCCATGGCGTCAAAACGCGGGCAGGTGCCCGCGAGAACGGAAAGTGTAGCCGTGACGGACGCCTTTCGGCAAAGACCAGGCCTGGGCGAGGTCTACGTCGTCTGGCTGCTGTTCGTCGCTCACCGCGGGTCGAGGTCTTCGTGACCTACTGGCGCCTTCCACCGAGCGAGCTCTGGAAGGTGACGGACTCCGGCCTGGGGGGCGGCGCGGGCCGCGCCTTCGTCTTCCTGAGCTACTCGGCCGCGCTGGCCGCGATCGCGGTCGTGGCGATCGTGATCGACCGGCTCGAGGACCTGGGCGCAGTGCTGCTCGGGATCGCCGCCTGCTTGCTGTGCGCAACGGTCGCGATCCCCGGGGTGCAGACGCCGAACGACCTCGATGCGAAGTGGGCGAACCTTCCCGCCGTGCTCGGTGTGCGGAATCGCCGCGTGGCTGACGGCCTGGGCGGCCACTAGCGGGCGGCCCGAGCGAGTACGGACCACTAGGGCAGGCGACCTTGCGCGCCTTGGCACGGGCCTCGTGGCGCTCTTCTGGGCGACGCCGTACGTCGCCGCCGAGCTCGGCTTCTTCCTGGACGGCGCGCCGCTGCTCAGCTGGATCTTCCAGACCGGGAGACTCCGGCCCGAGCCGGGCGGCGGGTTCGTGCACGCAGCCGTCCACCACGGCCACCACCACGCGCTCGACGGCTTTCTGCTCGCCCTCACGGCGCTGCTGCTGTCGCGCCTGCTCGGCGGGATCCGGCGGCCATGGCTACGCTCGCTGACGGCGGCGTACCTCTCGCTGATGCTCGTCTACGGGCTGGCGAACATGGCCAACGACCTGTGGACCGAGCAGGTCGTCAAGCGGAACTGGACGACTTGGCAGATTCCCGACGTGCTGTTCCCGTCGCTCTCGGCGGCGTGGGCGGCGATCGTCGCCTGCGGCGTCGTCGTCTACCTCGCGTTCTGGAGCGAGCGTCCGCTAGTCGGGAGGCGCTGACTCGGTTTTCGCCGACGCCGGGCGCCGCTTGCGGTTGCGGCCGCCCCGGGACCCGCGCCGGGTCTTCTTTTTCGGCTTGGGCTGTTCGCCCTCGCCCTCGGCGCCGTTCTCCGACGGCGGCTGGGCCTGCGGCTCGGGCTCAAGCTCCTCGCGGCCGAGCGAGGGATCCGGGAGGTGGATCTTGGGGCCCTCGACGCCGCTCTCCGCAGCGGGCTTCGCGGCCGGCCCGCCGCCGTTCGCCTCGGCCGCCACGGGCTTCTTCTTGCGGCGCCTACCGCCTCGTGAGCCGCGACGGGTCTTCTTCTTCGGTCGCTGCTCGGCCTTGGGCTCGGCCTCGGCTCCCTCGGAGGCCGCCTCCGGCTCTTCGGCCTGCTCGGGCTCGGCGATGACCGCCTCGGCCGCCGCCTCCGGCCCGGTTTCCTGCTTCTTGGCAGGCGGCTTGCGCGTCGGCTTCTCGGCTGCGCTCTCGGCGGTGATCGGCTCCTCCGCCACCGTCTTGCCGGCGACGAGGCTCGCGTAGGCGATGCCGTCCAGCACCCGCTCGATCCGCACCTTCGCCTTCTTGCCGACGAGACGGGACGCATGGCCGACACTCACCGTCAGGCCGTCGTGCTTCCCGACCGCTGCGTGGACGTCGTGGCGCCCCACCTCGCCGAGCTTCAGCTCGACGGTCTTCCCTTCGAGCTTGGCCTTGGAATCGTCGCCGAGCACGCTCTCGAGCGTGCCCTTGCCGAGCACCTCGAAGTGGTCGACGGGCACGTCGTCGCGGGAGACGATCAGGAAGCGGCGATTCATGTCCTCCTCGATCGCGAGCAGTCGCGAGGCGCCCGGGCCGATCAGCGTCGCCGCGACCTTCGCCTCGAGCTCGACGTTGAACGCCTTGGTGCGCGGCGCGCTCGCCGCGAGTGCCCGCAGGCGCCGCTCGGCGTCGACGGCCGCGGAGGCCTCCGAGAGCACGACGCCGTCGCCGCCGCAGACCACGCACTTGCGCGTGATGATCTCGCGCGGCCCGTCGGTCACATTCTGGCGGGTCATCTCGACGAGGCCGAGCGGCGAGATCTCGACGACGTACGTCTTCGTGCGATCGCGCTCGAGCTCGGTCTTCAGTGCCTCCTCGACCGTCGCCCGGTTCTTCGGGTTCGCCATGTCGATGAAGTCGATGACGATGATCCCGCCGATGTCGCGCAGCCGCAGCTGGCGCACGACCTCCTTGACGGCCTCGAGGTTGTTCTTCGTGATCGTGTCCTCGAGCCGCCCGCCGGACGACTTGCCGCGCGAGCCGACGAAGCGGCCCGTGTTCACGTCGATGACGGTGAACGCCTCGGCGTAATCGAAAATGAGGTAGCCGCCCGAGGGGAGGTCGACTCTGCGTGAGAGCGTGGAGCGGATCTCGCGATCGACGCCGAAGCTCTCCATCAGCGGCGTCTTCTCGCGGTAGCGGGTGACGCGGTCGGCCATGTGGGGCGAGGTCTTCTTCAGGTAGCCCACGACCCGCTTGAACGTGCGCTCGTGGTCGACGAACGCGCGCTCGAAATCCTCGGTGAAGAGGTCACGGATCACCCGTAGGGGAAGCTCGGCCTCCTGGTAGACGAGCGACGGCGACTTCGCGCTGTTCGAGCGCGTCTCGATCGTCTTCCAGAGCCGCTGCAGGAACACGAGGTCGCGCTCGATGTCGTCGGCCAAGGCGCCCTCGGCCGCGGTGCGCACGATCACGCCGCCCTTCTTCACGTCGAGCTTCTTGACGATGTCGCGCAGGCGCGTGCGCTCGTCGTCCTCGAGCCGCCGCGAGACACCCAGTCCCTCGCCGTGCGGGACGAAGACGACGAAGCGGCCGGGCAGCGAGATCTCGGTCGTGAGGCGCGCGCCCTTCGACTTCATCGGGTCCTTGACCGCCTGGACGAGAACCTCCTGGCCGCGGCTGAGCAGGTCCTGGATTTTTCGCCCATGTGAGCGACCTTCGAGCTCGGGCGCGATCACCTCGTCGACGTAGAGGAACCCGTTCTTCTCGAGGCCGATCTCGATGAACGCCGCCTCCATCCCCGGGAGGACGTTGTCGACCGAGCCCTTGTAGATGTTCCCCGCGATCGAGCGGCGCTCGGGCCGCTCGAGGTAGGCCTCGGCGACCTTGTCGTCCTCGAGCACCGCGACGCGCTGCTCGCTGACGTCGACCGAGATCAGCAGCTCACGCTTGGCGGGCGGAAGCGGCGGGCGGCGCGGCGGTGTACGGCGGCGCGTGGCGCGCTGCTTGCGCTGCGACGGCCGTCGCTCGGGCCGCGACTCGTCCTTCTTCGGCACCTGCTTGGGCTCCTCGGGCTCGGCCTTCTTCGCGGTGGCGGAGCCGGAGCGCTTCCGGTTGCGCCCTCCGCGGCTGCCGCGGCGGCGCTTCTTCTTCGCAGGATCGGCTGTGCCCGCCTCGGCGGGCTCGGGGGTTACGGTGTCGGTAGGTGCGGGTGGCGCGACCTCTTGGCGGGCGCGCTCGTCAGTAGGCGGCTTCTGCCGCCTGAACCATCGAAGCAAGTTGAATCTCCTTTAGTGGCGCGCGCGCTTCGCTGACCCGGGAGATCCGGGCGGAGCGCGCGCTGCGATGTCGTCAAACCTGTCGGCATAGCCGTGCTCACACGTTAGCAACCCGGTGCGTCGGCACCGTTGCGCCGCGTCGGCGGCAGCACGCGGTGCCTACGCGGCTGCGGCCGGCCGGAGCTTCGCGCGCTTCGTGCGGACGGCGCGCGCCTGGAGCGGCAGCCCGCACAGGTCAAACGCCCCAACCGGTCATTTCAGACGGTCGCGCGAGGGAACCTCGCGCGACCTGAGGTCGGCACCGCAAGCGGCGCCTAGGCGGCTGCGGCCGGCCGGAGCTTCGCGCGCTTCGTGCGGACAGCGCGCAGCCGCTGGCTGAGGCGTGCCCAGGCCCACGGCTCGACCTCGCGGTAGCGCGGCTCGGTCTGACCCCGCGTCGCCTCGAGGTACTCGAACCAGGCGTCGGCCTCCTCGATCTGGAGCAGCTCCTCGGCTTCTCGTGTCTGGCCCATGGCGGGATCGTAGGACCGCGCCCGGACAACATCACGGGGGAAACCCGGTTTCCCCCGTGAGCTCCTCGTCTCGTTGACGCGCGTCCCGCGCAGTCGAGGCTCCGGCGGGCGCAGCCCGCCGCCGCCGAAGGAGATGAAGCTCGACTGCGCCAGCGCGTGCGGGAATGAATGCCACTAGAGCGCCGGTGCTTGAGTTCAGCGCCCTGCGCCTAGCTGGTGCGGTCGTCCAGGCGGAGCAGTTCGAGGAGCCCGCCGATCTCTTGCCCGTCTTGGGCGGCATGGCGGAGCATCGGCGCGTCCCGATTGACTACATAGCGGTTGCGACGCCCGTGCCGTTGCCGTTCGACGAAGCCGGCGTCGACTAGCTCGGAGAGGATCCGCTGGGCGGATCCAACGGTGATGCCAACGGCATCGGCCACATCGCGCAGCCGCACATCGGGATCGCGGGCGATGCACAGCAGCACCTGCGTGTGGTTCGTCACGAACTGCCAGCGCTCGGTGTTTTCGCTTGACGAATCAGTGCTCATATCGTATATGTTTCATCGCTAACGATTTAAGGTATCTGTTCTCTCGTTCCTGTCGTTTCGTAGCTTACCAAGGATCGGAATGCGGGAAAGCGGTGTTGACCAAGACGGCCTTCCATCGCCTGCTGAACCGGGCAGTGAGCGAGGCGGCGTAGTGAGCGGCGAGAACGAGAAGGACGCGAGAAACCAGGCGCTGTTCCGCGAGGTGAACGAGCGGATCGGGGAGTTTGCGACGGGCTTCGAGGTCGACGGACACGACTCGTACATCTGCGAGTGCGGCAACCCTCAATGCACCGAACCGATGGAACTGACTCGTGCTGAGTATGAGGCCGTTCGCGAACACGGAAACCGCTTCGCGGTTGCGCCGGACCACGAGAATCCGGCAACGGAGACGGTCGTCGAGCAACACGGCCGCTACAGCATCGTCGAGGCTCTCGCCGGTGCGGCCTCGCGGATCGCAAGTGAGACCGATCCGCGATCGCACACCAACAAGCGCACGCGACGCGCTTAGGGGGCCGAACGCGGCCACGAAGGAGCACAGCACCTGCCGGATCGACCCGACGTCGAAATGGCGGCTGATCGCGGGTGAGCGAGGGCTGCCTGGGCCAGCGTGCTTCCGCCCGAGCGGGTTTCGCGCACCGAAGCCCGTTGCTACCTGTAGGCCTTCGGTCGCGCGGCGCCGCGGATGTGGATCGCCTGCAGCACGCCCAGCGCCAGTAGGTTCGCGATCAGGGCCGAGCCGCCGACGCTCACGAACGGCAGCGGGATGCCCGTCACCGGCGCGACGCCGATGTTCATGCCGAC
>CAVRBT010000008.1:0-235947 GCA_963719275.1 uncultured Actinomycetes bacterium
ACCGATCGTAGAGGTCGGCTCCACGGGAGCTGGGAAAGCGAACCCTCACCTGCGCCAGCGTTCCGGACTGACGCCAGATGAGAGTCGTCCTTGACAGGCACTACTCTTCGATCGCTCGCAGCTCCAGGACGCCGAAGGATGCTCCAGGGTTCTTCGACGCAACTTCAACGGCCTCGTCACGGTCTCGGCATTCGAGAATGTTGAAGCCCGCGATCTGAAGGGTCTGCTCGGTCACCGGTCCGTCGTCGACGGCCAGCTCGCCTTGTCGAACGCGCAGCGTCTGCGCCTCGGAGATCGGGGCGAGGACGCGCCCTGCGAGGCGCACGCCGCGGGAGTCCATCTCGTCACACCACGCGGCTACGGCGGCCGGGACAGTCGCCCGCTGCTCCGCGTCGAGCTGCACGCTGGGGTCACCGTACGTAAAGAGCATGAACTTCACGGCGGCCTCCTTGATCGAGTTGTTCAGCGGGTTCGACTGTACGAGTCGCCGCGACTCATCGGTAATCGACGCTCAGAAAGTCTGGGTGCGCGAGTGTTCGCCTATGACGCCTGCGCAGTTACGCCCAGGGCAGATGAGCCCAGTACGGCGGCCGCTCTCGCCGGAACCGCTCGGCCGTCGCATAGACCTGCCCCGGATCGGAGGTCTCCTCTTCCACGCTCGCGCCATAGCGTGCCGCGAGTTCCGACACCGGGTACCGCACCTCCGGGCCCGAGTGTGCGCCGACCATCAGGATCGCGCACGGCCCGTCACCAGCCCCCACGAAGGCATGCTCCGTCCAGGGAGGACAGTGGAAGAAGTCCCAGGGCCGAAGGCGTCGCTCCTCGCCCTCGACGAGCAGCCTGCACTCACCGGCCAGAACGAGGAACGCCTCCTGATTGGCCTCGGCGTGATAGATGCCACTCTGACCAGGCTCGAGGAGGGTCACGTTAATCCCGATCTGCTCGAACTCGACCGGCGGCTCGCCGTACTCGTTCGCGAACCAGCATGCCGCGCCCCTCGTTTCCGACGAGTACCACTCGGCATCCCGCACGTTGACGATGAACCAGCCCTCCGTCACGGGCGCAAGCCCGGAACCGGAGTCCTCAAGCCGCGCTTCAGTCACGAGCCGGATTCTCACACGCCGGTGTCCAAGGAAGCCGGTCTGGGCCAATGTTCCGGAATGACCCCCGAAGAAGTGAGGCTGGATCTGACCGCAGCCGATGAGTCCTCGTTGATACGCCAGTCTCTACCGCGATGCGGCCGGAGCAGGCCGCCGGGACAAGGAGCCATCAGATGACGCGATACCTGATCTCGTTCGACGCCCACGCGATGGACCACATCCCCGACGAGGACATGCCCGCCGTGGCCAAGGCCTCACACGAGGTGGTTCAGGAGGCCATGGACGCCGGCGTGTGGGTTTTCGGCGGCGGACTGGAAAACCAGGAGGCGAGCGTCGTGGCCACCGACGGGACAATCACCGACGGCTCGTACCCGGAGGCCATCGGCGGGTTCTGTGTCGTCGACGTGCCCTCACGCGCGGAGGCGCTGAAGTGGGCTGCCAAGACCGCCGACGCCTGCCGCTGCGCGCAAGAAGTCCGGGAGTTCATGCCCGACCCGGCGGTCGGGAACTGATCCGGCACGTCGACCTAGTCGTCTGCCCGAGTGTTCGCAATGTCCCCCGAGCCGAATCGAGCTACACGCTGCTTGAGGACGCCTAGGCGCGCGGCGCGTACTCCACGCTGGCGAATGGCCAGTCCGATTCGAGCCACTCACTCACGGCGCGCCAAAGCGGGGTGTCCAGGTGCGCGTGGCTCTTCCGCACCCAGGAGAGCGCGCAGGCGTCGTAGCCGCTGTCGGGTAGCGGGTAGATGTAGACGCACCCGATCACGTCGCGGCTTCCGGGATCGAGCACCGTGTACGTGAACCCCTTCCGGGTGCGGAAGTCGTCCGCGTGGCGCTGCAGGTCCGCGCGGTTCTCGTCCCGCGTCATCTCTCGCGGCCAGGAGCCGTCGGGATAGCCGGGCGTCGCCGCGATGTGTTCCATCGACGACGTCCAGGCGTCGTAGTCCAGCTCGTTGTGCTCAGGTCCGAGCGGCTCGAGGACGAACTCGGAAGTCTCGAGACCGAGCGGGACGTCGAAGTCGGGCGGGACGAACTCGGCCACGCGACCGATCGTAGAGGTCGGCTCCAGGGGAGCTCGGGAAGCGAGCTCTTACCCGCGCGAGCGTCTTCTCGCCTAGTCCAGCTCGCGGTCGGGCCTGGCCACGAGGGTGTCCAGCGACATCCCGAACAAGAGGAACTTGCCGGCGGCGGTCTGCGGCTCAGTGTCGGAAGTAGCGCACGTGGGTTGCGAGCGGCGAGTGGATAACCTCCACCGGCTCGAAGCCGGGATCAGGGACGCCGTCGAAGAGGCGCTCGCCGGCGCCGAGCAGGACGGGAACGAAGTCGAGCACGAGCTCGTCGATCACCTCTGCACTCAGCGCCTGACGCACGGTGGATGCGCCGCCGGCGATGTCGACTCCTCGGTCGCCCGCGGCTTCCGAGGCGCGCGCGAACGCCGCGTCGAAGCCGTCGGTGACGAAGTGGAACGTCGTCCCACCGGCCATCTCGATCGGATCGTGCTCGAAGTGCGTGAGGACAAACACGGGTGCGTGGTAGGGCGGCTCCTCGCCCCACCAGCCGCGCCAATCGTCCTGCCAGGAGCCGCGAAGCGGCCCGAACATGTTCCGACCCATCACGTAGGCCCCGCGCGGGCGCAGCAGCAGATTGCGTGCTCGCGTATCGGCGTCGTTCAGCGGCTCGTCGAGATGCCAGTGATGAAGTTCGATCCCGCCGCGGCCAAGCGGGTGCTCGAGGTTCTGGTCAGGTCCTGCGACGTAGCCGTCGAGCGAGATCGACATGTGGCATGTAGTGGTTGCGTCCATACTCATTAAGACCGCATCCCTTCCGAGAAGTCATCGCCGCCGTCAGCGACGGCTCTGGATGAGTGTGGCGAGATTGTCGAGTTCGTTCCCGCGTCCGGCCAGAAGACGCTCCGTCCAAACCTGGTCGTGCATCGAATCGACGGTCATCGTCACCTGCACGCCCCCGTTCGCGGGCTCGAGCTCGACAGCAAACCGGGCGTCGCTCGCAAGCGTGCTCTCCCTCAAGCCTCCGACGACCGCGTGCAGGTCGCACCAGGGTCGCGCGGCCATGCAAAGCGCGACGGAACGCGGATACGCGCGAACCCTGCGAACCCGCACCGCTACGCGCAAACCCGCATGGGTCGGCCCCCTCCTCACGTTCATGGTAAGGAGGGGTCGACGGTTCGAGTCCGTCAGAGGGCTTGAAATAGCTGCAAGTCAGCTACTTCTGTTGTTGCAACTGACACAGAAGAGCACCTCCATACACGCGGATTTCGGTAGTACGGCAACGCCGTGCGAGCCGAAGTTCCCGCCTGCAAATGGCATCGTCGGTTTGGCGACAGAGCACCTCCTTGATAGGGAGGGCGTCAGCGATGGACTCGCCATCGTCCTCGACGAAGAAACCGCTTGAACAAAACGGTTGATGAGCCGATCCGGTCGACGAAGTTCACGAGGCTTCAGCGCGGGGACAGATTCTGGGGACGATTTCGCCTGTCGTAGTGTCTTTGCTGGCAACGCCCGGGCGAAGAAGGGCCACAACTCCTCGGTCGTGGTCGCTTACCTGTTGCGCGCACGTGACGCAGGTCCCGAGGGTCGCAGCCCGATTCGGAAAGCGACCCGATGGCATCGCTCACCACTGCTCACCATTACGCAACGATCGACCCCCGCGACACCTGCGGAGACTGGACCACCATCTGCACACGCGGCGAGACTCCTTCCTCGGAGTCGAAGGACACCGTGCCGGCGACAGCAAGCCACTCGAGGTGTAGGAGTCGTTGCCGCGCCGGGCGAGGATGCGACCAAAGCTCGACGGCGGGTCCGGCTGCGTTGCGGTACACCCGCACATGAGTCTGCACGAACCGGGACACGAAGACAGGCGGCCCTCCGAGGTGCGCCCATACCTGGCCCGCATACTCGCCCCACGTCCACGAGCGCGCCTCCTCGACGGCGATCTGGTCGAGAACGTCCACCCCTCCAGCGGCGTGCGCGGCGTTGGCCCGGCCGACAGGACCGGGAAGCCGCGCTCGTAGTACTGACCCGGCCGGACCCGCGACGAATCGATGCCGTCGCGGCGGCGCCCGCCGAAGCCACGAGAGATCGGAGCCATCCGTCAACGAGTCCTTACGGACGAATGCGGATGATCGTCTTCCCCTTGACCCGCTCGGTCGGGTTGAAAGCCGCGACGGCATCGTCGAGGGTCGCGACGTTGCCGATGTTCGTCCGCAGCCGTCCGTCCCGCACCCGCTGGACAACCTCACCCAGTTGGGCACGATCGGACTCGACAACGAAGTCGATCGCCAGGCCGTCAGCGGGCCGCGTCTCCGGCGGTCCGACGACGGACACTACTGTTCCTCCGGCCCGGATCAGACCCGCGGACCGCTTCTCGATGTCGCCGCCGATGACATCGAAAACCAGGTCGACGCCGCCGACGTCCTCCAGGGCGTCGTTCTCGAGGTCGACGAACTCCTGCGCGCCGAAGTCGAGCGCCGTCTGACGGTCGGCAGCGCGTCCGGTGCCGATGACGTAGGCGCCGGCCTCTCGTGCGAGCTGCGTCACGATCGACCCGACTGCGCCGGCCGCGCCGTGCGCGAGGACGCTCTGCCCCGCCCGAAGGCGGCCGTGCTGGAACAGTCCCTGCCACGCAGTGAGGCCCGAGATCGGCAGGCTCGCGCCCACCGTGAAGTCGACGTCGCCCGGCAAGGGCGCGAGGTTGCGTGCCTCGACGGCCGCGTACTCGGCCAGGGTGCCGTCGCGAGTCCAGTCGGCGAGGCCGAACACTCGCTGTCCCACCGAGAGTCCCGTCGTGCCATAGCCGAGGGCGGTGACCACTCCGGCCAGCTCGTGCCCAGGGATCGACGGTGTTCGGTCACGGTCGAGGCGATCGGTCCAGGTCGAGGGCCATGCCATCTCAGTCGGGACGAATCCCGACGCATGAATCTGAACGACGACATCGTTTATCGCTGCCTGCGGCTCGGGCTGCTCCACCAGCTTCATCCCGGCCGTTCCCGCAGCCTGGTCCGTCACCACGATCGCCTTCATCGTCCGCCTCCTGTGTCGAGTTCTCGCCTTTAGCCGACTGGGACACGATACGAGCGAGCTCCGCGTAGCCTCGCGCAGATTGACGAGCTCTGGATCATCTCGGTGGCCTTGGTGTCCACGATGTACGCGCCGATGACCTCGCCGGTGCAGGCGGTCCAGCGGTGGAACGGGCTCGACCTCCAGTTGCCGGCGTATCTATCGAGCGACGAGGTCGAGAAGGGATGGTTTCTCGCCGTGCGTTAGCGCTCCGGCAAACAATGGGACCAGCGCGCAAACGATCTGCCGAAGCGGGTCCGGGCAGCCCGGCGGCTCATGAACGCCAGCTTATGAGCCCGGCTGGTTGACGCACGGCGCCCGCGGTCGGCATCGAAGCTCTAGCCGGGGACAAAGGCCCGCTTCATCTCGAGGAGGTCGAGGTTCCCTTGCTTCGTCGATGCGATCCGCAGGCAGCGGTAGCTTGATGGTCCGATGCTCCCTCAACGCAGACAGCCGAGCGACCCCGCCATCAACGCTTACTTGTTGCCATGTCTGGCTACAAGACGGCCGCTTTGGGGCTAGGTTTTGGGGACAGGTTCGGGGGTTTTCGGGCCGCTCAGGGTCATTCAAGGAGATGGTGCTGCAAACGGAGAAACCGGGCGAACTGCAGGGAAAGCGCGCTACCAAGCGCCTTCTCGGCATTAGATAGCTGCGGGCCGCAGCTTCCATGGTAAGGAGGGGGTCGACGGTTCGAGTCCGTCAGAGGGCTTTCAGTCCCTGCAAATCGGCTAGTTGTGTTGGCGAGATAGGCGATCCTTGACCCCTCTCTCATACAGAGAGCGTCCACAGAGTCCGAAAGCAGCAGCCCAAGGTGTCGGCTCAAGGGTCCAGGTCAGGACCACCCCGGAGGCCAAGTAGTAGGGTGCGAGCGAGGGTGCGACCGGAGAAGGGAGGGGGACGGTGCGGCTCGAGGATTATGGGCTAATCGGCGACCTGCAGTCTGCCGCGCTCGTTGGCCGCAACGGCTCCGCCGACTGGCTCTGCCTCCCGCGGTTCGACTCGCCCTCCTGCTTCTCGGCGCTCCTCGGAAACGAGGGCCCACGGGTGCTGGATCGTTGCACCGGCTGGCGAAGTGCGCTCTTGCTCTCGCCGCTATCGGCCTGGGACGCTCGTCCTCGAGACTGATTTCGAGACGGAAGACGGCAGGGTGCGCGTGATCGACTTCATGCCGCGGCGAGGCCAGGGCCCTCCGCGCTTGATGAGGGATCGTCCAGGGGCTGAGCGGCAGCGTCCCGATGCGGATGGAGCCATCAGCATGCGGCGAAGCACCAAGCTCGACTGTCGTACCACCCTCGCGATCCAGCAAGTGGAAGTCGAGACGCTTGCGGCTGAGATCCAATCCGGCGTACAACACTGCAACGGGCCTCCCTTCGTCTCTCGAGGACGCGCGGAGCATCGCTCCGCGGGAGGCCCTTCTTCATGGCCCTCCTTACCTGTCGGGCGACGAGGGACAGTTCCTGGCCTGCTCGTTCTGGCTCGTCAGCGCACTGGCAGTCAACGGGCGAGTCGATGAGGCGCGCGAGCTGTTGGAGCGACTGATCGCTCTGAGCAACGATCTCGGCCTGCTGGCAGAAGAGTACGACGTGAAACGGCAGCGTCAGGTCGGCAACTTCCCTCAAGCCTTCAGCCACCTGACGCTGATCGGAGCGGCGGTGGCGATTGCCAAGGCGGGTTCGAGCGCCGCGGCGTGAGCGAAGGCTCCGCAGCTGTGAGCGAGGCGCTGACGCCGGAACGTCCGCGTGCGTCCGCGCGTCGGCTGATCCTCCCGCTCGCGCTGGCGCAGTTCATCTGCAGCTTCGCCGGATCGAACATGAACGTGATGATCGCCGACATCAGCGACGACCTGGACACGACCGTCAAGGGCGTCCAGACCGCGATCACGCTTTTCCTCTTGATCATGGCGATCCTGATGATCCCCTGCAGCAAGCTGACCGACCGCTGGGGCCGCAAGCGCTGCTTCATGCTGGGGCTGACGCTGTACGGGATCGGCGCGCTCCTGAGCGCGGTGTCGCCGAATCTCGGCGTGCTGATCATCGGCAACTCGGTGTTCGAGGGAGTCGGCACCGCCTTCCTGATCCCGCCCGTCTACATCCTCGCGACGCTCTGGTTCACCGACACGACGTCGCGCGCCTGGGCGTTCGGCGCGATCAGCGGCATGGGAGGCATCGGCGCCGCCGCGGGCCCGCTGATCGGCGGCCTGATCACGACCGCGATCAGTTGGCGGGCCGCCTTTGTGTTCCAGGCGCTCGTCGTCGCAGCGATCGTGCTCCTGAGCCGAAAGCTCGCCGACCCGCTGCCGGCCGACCCGACGCGGCCGTTCGACGGAATCGGCGCGGTTCTGTCGGCGGTCGGGATGTTCTTCGTCGTCTTCGGCATCCTGCAGGCCGGCACCAACAACGCGTTGTTCGTTGTCTGCCTCGTGGTGGGGATCGTGTTCTTGGCCGGGTTCTTCTTCTACATCCGCCGGCGCGAGCGCGGAGGGAAGGAGCCGCTGCTCTCGACCGGGCTGTTCCGGAACCGCACCTGCAACCTCGCCTTGGTGACCCAGAACATCCAGTGGCTGCTTCTCATGGGGATCTCGTTCGTCGTCTCCGTGTTCCTGCAGGAGGTACGTGGCTACAACGCGATCCAGACGGGCGTCGTTTTCACCGCCGCGACGGTCGGCATCCTCCTCTCGTCCTTCGCCCAGCAGCGGCTCGCGAAGCGGTTCGCGCAGCGGACGCTGATCATCGCCGGCTTCGTCGTCACCCTCGCCGGCATCCTCCTCCTCCTCGGCTTCGTTCACACCTCCTCGCGGGTCGTCGCCTTCGTGCCCGGGCTGTTCCTGATCGGCCTCGGCGTCGGCGCGATGCTGACGCCGTCGGTCAACGTCGTGCAGTCCAGCTTCCCCGAGGCACTCCAGGGCGAGATCTCCGGCCTGTCGCGCGCAATCTCGAACCTCGGCTCGTCCTTCGGCACCGCGATCGCCGGCACGATCCTCGTCTCCGTCGTCGCGCTCGGCACCCGCTCCTACGCGGTCGCGCTGATCGTCCTCGTCGGGATCGGCCTGCTCGGCCTCGTCGCCGCCCTGCGCCTCCCGGCCAAGATCGAACGCGCGTAGCCCGACGGTCGAGATCCCCCGACGATGGCAATCGGTGCCGTCAGCTACGGGCGCGCTCCCGCCTGGGCCACTCGGGGCGAACTGGGGTTCGCGGCCAGGAGTCGACGCTGGGAGAAGTCGCGACGAGGCTCAGGCCAGCCTCAGCTGCGTTGCCTCGTCGGACGACGCTTCGCGGACACAAAACGGACACATCAGAAAAGACACGCGCGACGTCTCGCGACGCATCCTCGGAGGCTCACTCAGGCCGATTTGCAGGCAAAACTGATGGACTGCATCGCCTGAGCGAGCGCATCGCTCGGTACGGCCTGCCGGTCCGCGCCGCGATCGAGTCGATGAACGGAGCGCGGTTCGTGCCCGATCGGCTCGAGCTGTCGGGTTGGCAGGTCGAGATCGCCGATGCGCAGAAAGTGAAGGGGCTGGCACCGCTCGCGTGCAAGACCGATCGCATCGATGCCTGGGTGCTGGCCGAGCTGGCGCACCGAGACCTGGTGCCGGCGATCTGGCTGCCCGACCCGCGCGTGCGCGCCGAACGCGAGCGGGCGCGCTGGCGGCTCCATCTCGTCCGCCACCGCTCCAGTTTGAAGCACCGCGTGCACGCGGTGCTGCTCACGCACGGCAAGCCCTGTCCCGTCTCCGACCTGTTCGGCGTGCGCGGCCGCCAGCTGCTCGCCCGGCTCGACCTGCCGGAGCCGTGGCAGGGCACGATCGAGGCGAGCCTGCGCCTGATCGACGAGCTCGACCGGGAGATCGGCGAGTGCGAGCGCGAGCTGCGCCGGCTCGGCGCCGACCACCGCTACGTCCCGCTCCTCTGCACCGTGCCCGGGATCAGCTGGGTACTCGCCTACACGATCGCCGCCGAGCGCGGCGACATCGGTCGCTTCCAGAGTCCGCGCAAGCTCGTCGGCTACAGCGGCCTCTGCCCGCGCGTCTACCAATCCGGCGAGGGCGATCTGCGCGGATCGGCAAGCAGCTCAGCGCGGCGCGAAGGTCGCCCAGGTCGACCTCGCACGCCGACTCGCCGAAGCGATCTGTCATAGAGAGGGGTCGACGGTTCGAGTCCGTCAGAATGCTTTCGGTTTCCTCCTGCTCAGGCGCTGTTTCCGTTGTCTTGATCGCCGACGATGGGCAGCTGCGGCGTCCATCGGACGTCCAAGGCTTGGACGTCGGCGGCTTTGCTGTCCGCGTGGCCGTCGAGGAGCCGGATCGCGTGCTCGCGTCCGTCGCGTGCGAGGTGGCCGTAATGGCGGTCGATCATGGTCAGGCTGGCTCCCATGTAGCGCGAGAGGTCGAAGGTTTGAGATGCCGGCGCGGAGCGCGAAGGTTGCGAACGTGTGGCGGAGATCGTAGACGCGGCGCGGCGGCACGATGCCCGCCGCGATTTGGGCGGGTTTCCAGTAGCGGTTGCGGAAGTCGTGGAGGTCGAAGTGTCGGCTCCGAGCTGATCGAGCGCTGCGAGGGCGATGGCCTGCAACGGCACCGCGCGGATGCTCCCCTCGGTCTTCGTGCTCTTGAGCTGGCCGTTTCTGAGTGCGCGACGGACGTAGACGACTCTTGCTTGGCGGTCGATGTCGCGCTGCTCGAGCGCCATCCACTCGCCGGGCCACAATCCGGTCGCGGCCGCGAAGAGTACCGGCGGCCCGTAGCGCGGCCCGAGCCGCGCGGCGAGCTCGTCGAGTTGAGCCCATGACTCGAAGGGTCGCTTCTCGGTGCGCCGACGCTGCGCGTTGTCGACTCCCTGCTTGGCGGGGTTGGAGTCGATCATTCCCCAGACGACTGCGCGTGCCAGCACCTGCCGCAGCGCCTGGGTTGCCTCGAAACGATGGCCGGGTGAGATCGTCATCCGCCAGGCCGCGATCTCTTGCGAGCGAAGCTCAGGAAGGCGG
Organism: uncultured Actinomycetes bacterium; assembly: GCA_963719275.1. GTDB lineage: Bacteria > Actinomycetota > Thermoleophilia > Gaiellales > Gaiellaceae > AC-32. The sequence continues at coordinate 10,162 of CAVRBT010000008.1, forward strand.
CGGCCGCCGAAGCTACGGAGCGCCTTGGCGAGCAGCCAGCAGAGCTTCTCGATCGTCTCCGGTTCCGCGTCGTATTGGGCGAGGTACTCCTCGACGAGCTCCTTCAGCGTCAGCGTGCTGCCGACGCCTTTCTGTCGACGGAGATGTTCGAGCGCCCGTTCGAGTGCTTCCCCCGCGTCACGCTCGGAGGAGAAGCCTCCCCGCTGTAACCGTCTCGAACCCGGACCGTCGCTCCGGTACCGGTACGCCCATACCGGTCTGCCGTCGACTGCGCGCTTCTTGACTCGAAGACTAGGGTGTCGACTGTCGTATCTCTCGAGTGCCGCTCTTAGCCACAGCCTCGCGTCGCGAGAGAGGCGTGGCAGGACGGCAGCGAAGTCGGTGTCGTTCTTCGGGGATCGCGCGCTCGACTTGTAGAGCAGAACAATCTCGGGACGAAGGAAGGGCACGCCATTCCTCTCGTCGCCGATTTCCTCGAGCGGCCGGCCGATTGCTGCATTCCGGTGGAAGATCCATTCACCATCACGCTCCTCGTTGAGCAGGAACTCGCAGGTCCACCGGGCACTCGGCTCGGCAGAACGGCGTGCCCAGATGCCGTGGATCCGCAGGTCTAGCCGGCGTCCGTCCCAGGGCTCGAGCTCGTGAGTGGGCGTGGCGTAGTGAAGGTCCCAGGCCCGAAAGTGGTGATAGAGCGCGAGCTGGTCGTGCCGGAGGAGGGCGACGTCGAGATCATCGTGACGGCGAGTCTCGCGATCGAGGAAGAGGTCCAGCGCCCACCCTCGAAGATCCACCAGGGGCATCGCCTCGAGGTGGATGGGCTCCCACGCCCACAGGTAGGCGTAATCACGAGCGTCGCGCATTCCTCCGCATCGTCCCAGGCTGAGTTACCCACGAGATCTACTGATCGGTTGAACCGTTGCGGTTCTCGTCGAGTGAAGGACCTCTCGGCTGCGTTGCTGGCCGGTAGGCTCGGAGCCGGGTTCCTGCTCCTTCTGACCGACGTCGACGCCGTCGAGCGCGACTCGGGCACGAGGCGGGCCGCCAGGATCGACGAGGCAACACCGGGAGAGTTGAGAAGGATGGGTTTCGAGTCGGGCTCGATGGAACCGGATCTCGAGGCCGCCTGCCGCTTCGTCGAGAGGAGCGGCGGGATCGCGGCGATCGGCGCGCTGGGCGACGGTCCCGCCGCTCCTACGCGGGGAGGCCGGTGACTCGGGTCGTCTCCCGCGCCGAGACTTAGACGATGAAGGTTCAAGCGGCACCTGACGCGACAGCCGCGGCCGGCGCCGTGCCGGCCGCTTCGACGGCTGAGCCTCAAGAGCTTGAGCTCACCGCCACCGCGACGCTGCCGGTGGCGGATGTGCTGAGCAGGCTCGGCTCGTCCGATGTGGGTCTTTCGAGCGCCGAGGCAAGCAGGCGCCTGGGGATCTACGGGCCGAACGTCCTGGCCGCGCACGGGGTCAGTGCCTGGTCGGTGCTCGCCCGTCAGTTGCGCAGCTACCTGCTGCTGTTGCTGTTCGTCGCGGCGGTCGTTTCGGCGGTGGTCGGCGACCGGACGGAGGCGTTGATCATCGGCGCGATCATGGCGATGAGCATCGGTCTGAGCTTCTTCAACGAGTACCGCTCGGAGAAGGCGGTCGAGGAGCTGCATTCCGAGATCAAGCACTTTGCCGCGGTCGACCGCGACGGCACCCCGGCCGAGATCGCAGTGACACAACTCGTCCTGGGTGACGTCGTGCATTTACGGGTCGGCGATGTGATTCCCGCCGATCTGCGACTGCTCGAGGTGCACGAGCTCGAGTGCGACGAGTCGGTGCTGACCGGTGAGTCGCAAGCGACCGAGAAGACGGCCGAGGCCCGGCCACCGGGGGACTCGCCGCTGGACCTGCCCTCCTGCGTCTTCCTGGGCACGCTCGTCAGCGGCGGAGGCGGCCGCGGCGTGGTCGTTCGCACGGGCTCGCGCACCGCGTTCGGCGCGATCGCGGTACGCCTGAGCGAGCGGCAGGGGGTGACCGCGTTCCAGCAGGGGCTGCAGGACTTCTCCCGCCTGCTCGCGACCGTGACCGCGGTGCTGGCCGGCTCGATCTTCGTGATCAACGCCGCCCTCGGACGCTCGATCCTCCAGTCGGCCCTCTTCGCGCTCGCGATCGCGGTGGGCCTGACGCCGCAGCTGCTGCCGGCCATCGTCACCGTCAGCCTCTCGACGGGCGCCCGCCGCCTCGCCAAGAAGCGCGTGATCGTCAAACGCCTGGTCGCGATCGAGGACCTCGGCAACGTCCAGGTCCTGTTCACGGACAAGACCGGCACCCTCACCCAGGGCCAGATCTCGTTCACGCAGGCGCTCGACGGTGCGGGCAAGCCGGACGAGCACGTCCACGCCCTCGGGCTGACCTGCGCCGACAAGACCGGCAACGAGCTCGACCGGGCTCTCTGGGCCGCGCCGCAGGATGCCAACGGCGACACCCTCTCGACGCCGCTCGACCGCCTGCCCTTCGACCACGAGCGACAGCTGGCCTCGGTCCTCGCCGACACCCAACATCAGGGCCGGCTGCTGATCTCCAAGGGAGCGCCGGAAGCCGTCCTTGCCCGTTGCACGACCGTCCCCGCCCAGGCGCAGGCGACCCTCGACGAACTCTTCGCCTCGGGCGCGCGAGTCGTCGCGGTCGCGAGCCGCACGCTCGCGGCCGACCACCTCAGCAAAGACGACGAGCGCGACCTCTCGCTCGAGGGGTTCCTCTGCTTCACCGACCCGGTCAAGCCCGACGTCAAGGACTCGCTCGCCCGGCTCGCCCGCCTCGGGATCACCGTCAAGATCGTCACCGGCGACAACGGCCAGGTCGCGGCGCACCTCTGCCGCGAGGTCGGCCTCGACCACGGAACGGTCGTCACTGGACAGCAGCTCGAAAAGCTCGACGACGCCGCCCTTGTCGCGCTGCTGCCGACGACGACCATCTTCGCCCGCGTCACCCCGGAGCAGAAGTCGCGCATCATCCTCGCCCAGCGCAGCCTCGGCTCGGACGTCGCCTTCCTCGGCGACGGCGTCAACGACGCGATCGCGCTCCACCGCGCCGACGTCGGAATCTCGGTCGACTCGGCGGCCGACGTCGCCAAGGACGCCGCGGCCGTCGTCCTGCTCGACAAGGACCTCGGCATCCTTGCCGACGGTGTGGTCGAGGGCCGGCGCATCTTCGCCAACACGATCAAGTACGTCCTCATGGGAACGAGCTCGAACTTCGGGAACATGTTCAGCGCGGCCGGCGCGTCGCTCTTCCTGAACTTCCTGCCGATGCTGCCGACGCAGATCCTGCTCAACAACCTCCTCTACGACGTCAGCGAGATGACGATCCCGACCGACAACGTCGACGAGGAGCTGCTCGCGCGGCCCGCCAAGTGGGACATCCGCATGATCCGCCGCTTCATGAGCTTCTTCGGCCCGATCTCGAGCGTCTACGACTTCCTCACGTTCGGCGTGATGCTGCGCGTCTTCGACGCGGGCCCGGTCCTCTTCCGCTCCGGCTGGTTCGTCGAGTCCCTCGTAACCCAGACACTCGTGATCTTCGTGATCCGCACCCGCCGGGTTCCCTTCTACAAGAGCCGCGCCAGCCGCCCACTGCTCACCACCACCCTCGCCTGCGCCGCCTTCGGCGTCGCCCTCCCCTACCTGCCACCACTCGCCCATCTGTTCGGCTTCAAACCGCTCCCGCTCACCTTCCTCGCGATTCTGGTCCTGATGATCGCCACCTACCTCGCGCTCGCCCAGATCGGCGTCGCGCTCTTCTTCAAGCCCCAAGGCGGCCGCCCGCTCGCCCGCGCCATCAGCGCCGCCGAACGACGCATCACCCGCAGAGCATCACGCTGGGGCAGCTGGCGGCACGCGCACCACACCACCGAAGCCGCCTCCACCGACCGATAACGGAAGCTCTGTCCCGGTACCAACCGCATAAAGACCAGCGCGGGCCTCGCGAACACGATCGTGTAGCCGAAGATGCCAAAGCGCACGCCAGCCGAGGGCATTCGCGAAATCCCTGCAAGCGCGAGCATGAAGTCAGCGACCTTCGCGCTCACGACCGCCGCGATCGGCGTAGAGTGAATCAGGCGTGGACGGGACGTTTGCCTCTCCGCCTGGTAATGGCTCATCTTCATCAGGGAGCGACGACCAAGGTGCGGGTGACCCCGTTTCGTGGCTTCAGATCAAGCAGGGCTGGAACATCATGACCTCCGATGGCGTCTTCGTCGGCACGGTCGCCCAGACGGAAGGCGATAAGAACGACGACATCTTTGACGGCCTCGCAGTCGAGTCTGGGAAACCCGCACAGATTCGCTACGTCCCCGCCGAGATAGTCGGACAGATCTTTCCGGGACGAGTAACCCTCACGATCGGATCCGCCGACGTCGGCACGTTGGAGCCGTTCCAGGCCCCTCCACCCGAGACCAAGTGGGTCGCCGGAAAGGCACCCCTCTCGACTCGGCTGTCGAACTGGCTACGCGGCAAGCGCTAGCACTCTGCAGGCTCCGTCGCATCCACCGTGAAGGGTTTCAAAATTACCGTTCGCCTAGAAAATCGCGCATTTGCGGGCGTGGATCAGAATTTTTAGAACTCTTCAAGCGGGCTAGCCGACAAGCAGCTTGAACCCGTGGTCCCAGGCGCCGCGTGCGCCGCCGATCTTGACCCAGGCGATACAGATCGCCTCGAGCTCGCGCGCGCCCTCGATACCGCCGATGTCGACCACGTCGGACCAGCCGAAGTCCGCCAGGGCGTCGCCGACGGTGCGCTCGGCCTCCTCGTCGTCTCCGGCGATCAGCATCGCCGGCTGGCCCTCGCCGAAGCGCGGGTCGACCAAGTACTGGTTGCCGATTCGGGGCAACCCGAGCGGGCCAACAAACGGACGCTGCTGCGGTGCGTCGCTACCGCCCGCGCCGCGGGTCATCCTCGAGACGCAGCGCGATCAGTTTCTTCACGAGCGTCTTCGGCAGCGGCCGGTCGATCGGAAAGTGCAAGGCGCCCTTCGTCATCGTGTAGCCCTCGAGCTCATCGGCAAGCCGCCGCAGGACCGAGCCGCTGAACGGCAGGTAGCTCAGGTGATTCTTGAAGGCGGCGAAGCCCGCAACCGTCTTCCCGCGCACACGGAACGCAGGGACGCGGTACGAGATCACCTGCTCCGCGTCTGGAACGATCTCGAGAATCGTGCGCCGCAGCGCCTCAAGCGTGCTGCGCTTTGGCTCCTCGACTGTGCGCAGGTACTTGTCGACCTCCTCGGAGGACACGGCTGCCAGTCTAAGGCGGATGCCGCAAAGCCAAATCGTGTGGCTCGCACCCTCGTTGTCAGTAAGGACCAAACGATGGACCCACCAAGACCGCGAGATCAGCGGTTGGTCAGCTCGTCGGAATCGACTGCCCGAAGCTATAGATGGTAGGCGATTGACGTTTTCGGGCTCGTCTTTGGCTCGATCATGGCCACGAAGCGGTCCGCGCTGGCGGGCGGGCCAGGCGAGCGCGGCGCCGAGATTGCCAGAGGTCGACCCGCCAAGAATGGAGCCGCGTGTGAGGTGGCCGCGCTCGAGCCCGATCGTCGCCACACTCGCGGGAGAGGAGGTGAGCATGGACGCTGATCAGCGTCGAGAAGCAGAACGTCGTGTCACTGGACGCTCGGTCGAGCCATGGGAGGTCTGGGCGCTACTCGAGCGTCGGGACGTCCGGCTGCTCGACCTTCGCACGGAACTCGAGCGGCGACGATACGGAGCGCCGCCCGGGGCGGTGCCAGTCTCGCTGGCTCGCCACGTCCTCAGCCCGGAGAGCGAGGGGACGATCTACCTCTGCCAGCACGCTGTTCGGTCGAAGGCGACCCTGCGCAACGGGGCCGCCGAGGTTGCTGGCGGGTTCGTCGCCTGGCGGCGCACGGGGCTGCCAATCGAAAAGGTGGGGTGAGCCGACAAGGGCTCCGTAGCCAGAGCCGGCAACAAAGGATGGAGCCTTTATGGAGCCCCGTGGTTGCAACCGGTGGCAACCGATCGCAAATCGCACCGGCCGGAACAAGGCTCAAACAAGCCAAAACCGTTGCCGTCGGTTGCGAGCGGTTGCCGGAAGGAGCGCATGGTAAGGAGGGGGTCGACGGTTCGAGTCCGTCAGAGGGCTTCATAAAAGGCCAGCAAAATGGCCTTTTATGGTGCCTCGGTGCCGTACGTACGTCGCTCGAGCATCGCTCAACCTGTCCCCAAGATCTGTCCCCAACATTGTGAGGAGCCCTGCAGTCTTGGCTTGAGCACATGCGTCTGACTTCATCGAGCACCTCCGTGAAAGGGAGGTGCTCCGCCATGCCCAGCGACATTTTCGCACCCTCATCGAATCGCATCACTTGAGACAAGAACCCGCGGTTTCGCGGGTTGTTTGTCCATCGACGCACGTTTCTCTTCTCCGCCACGCACCTACCGATCCGTAGCAACGAGCGCCCGACCCGCGCAGCCCCGGGGCGAGGCGCCAAGGGCTGCGCGGACTGACATGTCGTTAGGCGTCGACCGGCTGGGAGAGAGCAAGCGGCGCGGGAGGCGTGGGAGGCTGGACCGAGCTGCCGTGCTCGAGACGTGGGAGCGAGTTCAGCCACTTGGGCAGATACCAGTTCCAGTCGCCGAGGAGTTTCATGGCGGCTGGCAGGAGCACGGCGCGGATCACCGTGGCGTCGATCAAGACCGCCGCGGCGAGCCCGAACCCTGCTTGCTTGAGTTCGAGCGTTCGCAGGGTGATGAACATCGAGAAGATCGCGACCATCACGACTGCGGCGCAGGTCACGGTGGAGGCAGTCCGCTTGATTCCCGTGGTGACCGCTTGGTCGGTTGACATGCCACCGTCGACGAGCCCCTTGACGCGGCTGAGGATGAACACGTGGTAGTCCATCGAGAGCCCGAAGAGGATCACGAAGAGGAAGAGCGGCAGCCAGGAGGCGATCGCGCCGTTGGAGTGGAAGCCGAGGATGCCCTCTGCCCAGTGATGCTGGAAGACCAGTACGAGCATCCCGTAGGCGGCGCCTACCGAGAGTAGGTTGAGCACGACGGCTTTGTGCTTCGCGCTTTTCGCCGCCTATAACTCGGAACTGCGAGCGGTTACCGGCGCGATGGTCGGCCTCGCCGCAATTGCGCTCGTCGAGGCCGAGTCACCGAAGGCCACGAACGTGCTCGCCTACTTCTTCATCTTCGTCCTGGCGCTAATCGGCTGGAGCGGGGGCTCGCCTTGCGGCGGCGCGCACACAACGAGCAGGAAACTCCGCGACCGCACCGAACGGCTCGAGCTCGCCCGAGAGGCAGAGGCAGAACGCGCCGCGGCGGCCGAACGGACGCGAATCGCGCGCGAAATCCACGACATCGTCGCCCACAACGTGAGCGTGATGGTCCTCCAGGCGCGCGGCGGCCGCCGCGCGCTCCGAGACCACCCAGACGACGCGCGCGAAGCCTTCAGCTCGATCGAGTCGGCAGGCAGTCAAGCACTCACCGAGATGCGGCGAATGCTCGGCATCCTGCGGAGCGACCAGGAGCCCTCGCTGGCACCACGGCCGAGCCTCGACCACCTTGACGCCCTACTCGGCCAGGTCCGAAGCGCCGGTCTCACGGTCGACCTCGCCATCGAAGGCGACCCGCGCAAGCTTCAGGCGGGCCTCGATCTGGCCGCGTACCGGGTCGTCCAAGAAGCGCTGACGAACACGCTCAAACACGCCCGGGCCCGCGCACGCCCGTGTCGTCGTCCGGTACAGCGCCAGCGACATCGAGCTCGAGATCTGCGACGACGGCCAGGGCGCGACCGCGAACGGCGCCGGCTCCGGGCTGGTCGGAATGAGGGAGCGAGTCTCGCTCTACGGCGGCGTTCTCAACAGCGGCAACCGCCCCGAGGGCGGCTATTCCGTGCGCGCGCGATTGCCGCTGGAAGCAGAACCCGCGTGACCATTCGCGTCCTCCTTGCAGACGACGAGCGGCTCGTTCGCACCGGCTTCCGCATGATCCTCCGCGAAGAGCCGGACATCGAGGTAGTCGGAGAGACAGCGGACGGGCTCGAAACAGTCGAAGCCGTCGCCGAACTTCACCCGGACGTCGTCCTGATGGACATCCGGATGCCGAACCTGAACGGAATCGAGGCGACGCGCCGCATCATCCAGGCTCCCCAAACGCCCCGCGTTCTCGTGCTCACCACTTTCGACCTCGACGAGTACGTGTACGAAGCCCTCGCGGCCGGCGCCAGCGGCTTCCTGCTCAAGGATGCGCCCGACGTCCAGCTGATCACCGCCATCCGCGTCATCGCCGACGGCGGCGGACTCTTCGCCCCCTCGGTCACGAAGCGACTGATCGAACAATTCGCCCGACAACCCCAGCACTTCGAACCGGCGCCAGGCCTCCAGGAACTCACTACACGCGAGTTGGAAGTACTCAAGCTGATCGCCCACCCTCAATCGAACGCACAGATCGCGAAGACGCTCTTCATCAGCGAACACACAGCCCGCACGCACGTGGCGCGCATCCTCAGCAAGCTCGATCTCCACGACCGCACCCAAGCCGCCGTACTCGCATACGAGTCGGGACTCGTTCGACCCGGCGCCCGCAATTCGTCAGACGAACGGCCCTCAAACATCAGGCCGTGACGACCAGAGACCGTGAATGCCTGATGCCTCGACTCCGCGCCGACGATAGAGCCCCCTCAAACCGGGTCAGGAAACTCTCCCTCTCGAGCGCACGATGCACGCGCAGGCGTGCGCACTTACGTTGGATCAGTCTTACGCCCTTTCATGAGATGACCTAAATGCGACTCGATCCCCGAGACGCCGACCCGGCTCGTCGAGCTGGGCCGGGCCGGCGCGTCGGTTGATCAGGTGGCGGGCGTGCGCGTCGGCCGCCTCCGCCCTCGCTTGAAGTGACTCGACTAGGTCGTCTCGGGCACCGCCGAGAGGACGCTTGGTGCCGCCCGCTCCGACCGGAGCGCGACCAGGGCGAGCAGGGCTCCCGCGGCCATCACTGCGGCGGAGACGTAGAGGCCGATCTGGTAGCCGTCGACGAAGGCGGCGGCGTGGCTGGCGCCGATCAGAAGCAGCCCCGGCATGAGCTCCGCGAAGCTGGCGGTCTGGCCGAGGCGCTCGAGGAGCACGAACCCGACAGCGCTCAGCAGCATTCCGGTCGCGATCGTCGCTGCCGCTCCCACCTGCTCGACAGCCTTCTGGGACGCGGGGGCGATCACCGTAATCAGCAGTGCCATCGGCACGAACACGAGGCCGGCCTTGGTCGCCGAGAATCCGAGGATGCCCTGGACGTAGAGGGAGAGGAAGAAGTAGACCCCGAAGATGCCGAAGCCGGACAGGACCTGGAGTGCGTTGCCGGCCGCGAACGTGCGGTCGCGGAACAGCGACAGGTCGAGCGTCGCTGCCTGCGTCCGCCCCTCGATCACGAGGAAAGCGGAGAAGCCGAGCCCTGCGACGCCGAGCAGGATCACGATCAGCGGTGAGGTCCAGCCGTGGCTGTTGCCCTCGATCAGGGCGTAGACGAGCGCGAGCAGCGCCGCACCCGAGGTGAGCAGATCGGCGACGTCGATTCGCCTCGTCGCCGTCTCATCGCGGCTCTCGGCGATCGCCGTGCGAGCGATCAGCCAGCCGACGAGTCCGACGGGGACATTGATCCAGAAGATCCAGCTCCAGTGGACGTGCTGCGCGATCGCACCGCCGGTGACCGGGCCAACGGCGAAGGCGAGTGCGGAGGTGGCAGCCCAGAGGCCGATCGCTCTTGCCCGTTCCTTCTCGAGCGGGAAGGCGGCGGCGATGATCGCGAGCGTGGTCGGCGCCAGCAGCGCCGCTCCCGCGCCCTGCAGGCCGCGCGCGGCCACGAGGATCGCCTCGTTCGCCGCGAAGCCGCCGAAGAGCGAGGCGCCCGTGAAGAGGCCGAGGCCGGCAAGGAAGAGCCGCCGTCTGCCGAAGACATGCTCGAAGCCGTTTGGGCCGAGGTCGAGCTGCCAGACGCGGACGCAGGCGACTGGTGGGACGGCCTCGCCGCGCTCGCGCGCTCGACGCGGCAAGCCTTTCTCTCCCACCCGGCCGCGGCAGCGATCGCCGCCACGCGACCGGAAGGCGCACGGAACATCGTCCAGATCATCGAAGCAATCCTCGCGCTCCTCGAACGCGCCGGCTTCAAGCCCGAACAGGCGGTCCGCATCTACGTCCCGTTCGCCCGCTCGCTGCTCGCACTGATCGTGTTCGAGGCAAGCCTCCTCCCCGCCCTATCCCTAAAGGAACGCCGTCAGCGCGCACGCCGCACTCGCCTCGAGCTCGAGTCGCTGCCCACCGACGACTTCCCCCACGTGATCAAAGCGGCGCCCCACCTCGCAACGCCGTACGAGCCTGAGCGCATGTTCGAGGAGGGACTCGACTTCTTGCGAACCGGCATCGAAGCACACCGATCAAACCCACCCCGCCGATCGAAGCAGCCCCGCCGCTAAGCAACCGGAGGTCTGAATTCGAACTGGCTGCATCGGCGTGCGCACAGGCGTGCGCACATATTCTCGACCAGTCTCATCGACTCTTCGATGATCGCAATGGAACCACACATCGACGTCATCACACTCGCCGTCGGCGATCTCCAGCGCTCGCTCGCCTTCTACCGCGACCTCGGCCTCGAAACGCAAGGCGTGGTCGCCACCGAGCTCGTCGACGAGGAGACCAACGCAGCTGGCGCGATCGCGATATTCCACCTCCGAGGCGGTCTCATCCTCGCGCTCTACCCGCGTAGCGAACTCGCCAAGGACGCCGAGATTCCCTTCGGACCACCGAAGACGGGCGAGCTGAGCATCGGGCACCTCGTCGAGAACAAAGCCGAGGTGGATGCGCTGCTGGCCCAAGCCGAACGGGCCGGCGCCACCCTCACGGGGCAACCCCACGACCGCCCCTGGGGGATCTACTCCGGCTACTTCCGCGACCTCGACGGACACCTCTGGGAGATCATCTGGAACCCGCCGCGCGAAAACACCGCGCCATAACCGTCGCCACACCAACGTTCGCGGGCACGCCCTCGACATAGCCGGCCAGCGCAGTCGCCCACAGCCGAGCGTCACCGCCGAATTCACCCGACAGACCAAACGCCGGCACGCTGCATGTCAACGCACGAACGGGCAAAGAGTGAACACACCCCTGGACATCGCCTCAGGCGCTTCGCGCTGAGGCCACGAGCGGCTTGGCCGAGCCTTTCTTTGGGATGGGTTCTGGGGACAGGTTCGAGGTTTCTCAGGGAGACTCAAAGCTCTTGGAGGGACGGGGTGTTTCTGGCAGACGAAACGGCGTAGCTGCAGGCAAAACGCCATGCCGACGATCCGGTCGCCTCGGGCGCCCTCGCGGGCCGTGGCGGCCTCGGGTTCGCAGCGGACACCGACCAAAGCACGGCGCTGCCGTCGAGCAGCTCGGCAAGGCGCTGCTGGGCCGCTCCGCCGCCGAGCAGCACCTCGTCGACGATCACCCCGAGCCCGGCGCGCGCCATCGACGCTACGCCTCTGTACCAGGCCAACTCGACCGGCTCCCACGCGGGATCGACGAGCTCTCGTTCGGCATGGTCACCACCTCTGAGCCCTTCCGTGCGCAGAACTCAGCGCTTCGCCGGCGGCACGTTCTGGTTCAGCCGGAACACGTTCTCCGGGTCGTAGCGGCGCTTGACCTCGGCGAGGCGGTCCCACGTCGCGCCGGGATAGGCGGCCCGGACACGCTCTGCGCCCTCGTCGCCGAGGAAGTTGACGTACGCGGCATCCTCTCCTCGACGGAGCTCAGTCGCGGCATCCTCGGCCCACGCACGGTGAACGGAGTCCTCTTCCGGGGAGGCGTAGACGGCGGCGACGTTGACCGTCAGTCGCCGCTGCCGGTGTGCGAATGCGGTCGCCTCCGACGGGACGCGCGCCACCGCACCGCCGAGCACGCGGATCTGCGCAGCCGGAAGCTGCGCGGTGGAGGTCCTCATGCGGTCGAGTAGCTCGCCCGCGGCGGCCTCGTCGAGCGAGTCGGAGAAGAACGTGCGCACAACCGAGCGGGGCGGAACGGCCGGCGCCTCCGCTGTGAACATCTCGCTGAACGGCATGGCCCGGACGAAGTCGGCGACCGGGGGCGCGAGCGCGCGGAGCGGTGCCACCGCCTGCACGCCGTCGTCGAGCGGTCCGGCGTGCACGAGCAGCACGAGCAGGAGCGGCTCGCCGACCAGCTCTGGCGGCACGAACGGCAGCGGCGGGGCGAGGAGGACGTTGGCGATCATCGACAGCTCCTCCGGCGCGGCCTCCGCCTCCGCCACGAACCCGGCCAGCGTCTCGGGTGTCGCGGGAAGCGCGAGCATCCCGCCGGTGACCAGGTCCACCGGGTGCAGCCGGTAGTCGAAGCGGGTGACGACGCCGAAGTTGCCGCCGCCGCCCCGGATCGCCCAGAAGAGATCCGGGTGACTGTCGGCGTCGGCCTCGACGACGACGCCATCGGCGGTAACGACCTCGGCGCCGAGCAGGTGATCGATCGTCAATCCGTGCTTGCGTACGAGATAGCCCATCCCGCCACCGAGCGTGAGCCCGCCGATCCCGACCGAGGCCGTGTCGCCGAAGGCGGGGGCGAGACCGAGGGGCGCGGCCGCGACGGTGACCTCGCCCGTGGTGAGGCCGCCGGCCGCGCGCGCGACCCGCCTGCCGGCGTCGATCTCGAGCGTGGTGAGGCCGGCCAGGTCGAGCACGATCCCGCCCTCGTTCGTGCCGTGCCCCGCCTGACTGTGACCGCCGCCGCGGACGGCGAGCTCGAGGCCCGTCTCCCGCGTCAGCAAGACGACGCGGGCGACCTCGCCGGCGTCGGCGGGTCGCACGATCGCGGCGGGGTGCCGGTCGACGGATGGCAGGAAGACGCGGCGCGCCGCGTCGTAGCCCGGCTCGCCGGGACCGAGGACCGGCCCGGCAAGCTCGGCCCGAAGCTGCTCGATCGAGAGGCGGGACTGCTGTGCCGTGTTCACGTGAGACTCCTCTGTTGGCTTGCTTCCGTCCCGCCAACGTTGCCGTGGCCGAGCGTTCGGCCGCGTACGGGGTTCATGCTTTCGGGGGTGCGGCTACCCGAACTCCGGCTAGGAGCGGCCATAAGCTCCATCACCTGGCGCTCGCGCGGCGACAGCCGCTCGACCGGGTCGTCACAACACGTGCGACCGACGAGCTCGGCCACCACGAGTCATGGCTAAGCCGCACGCCGTTCGATCGTGGGCAACGGCTCGTGCCGCGTCGGGAGCGCGGTGATGCGGGTGGGTGCTGCTTGGCGGGTCAAGACGACGGTCGCTGCCGCCGCTAGCCCCACTCCCAGTGCACCGGCGGCCGCGTCGATGAAGAGGTGGTTGCCTGTGGCGACGACCACAAGGAGAACCGCCGGCGCATAGAGCACTCCGAGCGCACGGAGGAGCGGAGGCCGGCCGTAGCGCAGCAGGCAGGCTGCGACGACGAGCGCATAGCCGATGTGCATGCTCGGGATTGCGGCGTAGGGGTTGTAGAGGGAGCTCACGAGACCGTGGTTGAGGCTGATGTGGCCGTTCGAGACCGTGTCGGCGATGCCGATGCCGGCCAGCCGGGGCGGGGCGGTCGGGTAGACGAGGAAGCCAATGAGCGCGAGGCAGCTCGCAAGCAGCAGCGTCGTGCGAACGAACGCGAAGGCGGAAGGCCGACGCTGATGGAGCCAGAGCAGCACAGCGACGGTGATGGTCAGGTGAAGCGTCAAGTAGGCCGTGCCGAGCAACCCGATCAGACCCGGAAGCGCGTGCGCGGCCCGCTGCACGTTTGCCTCGTGGAAGACGTGCAGCGACCGCTCGAGCGCAACAAGCCGGTGCGCGTGATGCTCGGCTTCGCCGGTGTCGCCGACGACGAGGCCGCGCGCGAGCTCGTAGACGCCGTAGAGGCCGAGGACCAGGAGCGCTTCGCTGCGAAGCGAGTGCCGCTGGGACAGCCAGCTTCGCGGCCGGCGGACCGTCGCTTCGATCGCAGTCATGCCGCGGCGCCGACATCGTTGGCTGCTGCGCGTCGGGCGACGACCGCGAGTCGCCAGCGCAGCTGTTCGAGCGCGCGCTCTCTCACTTGTAGCTCGGGATCGGCTCCGTCCAGCTGGCGAAGCGTGTTGAGCTCGAGGGTAAGAGCCTGAATCCGGCGGATGAGGCGAAGGAGCTCCCCGCGCTCGCCGCGCGGCTCGGACCGATTCACGCTGCGACTGGTGGGCATCTCCAATTCCCCCTTTCGATGAGGCGACGTTCACGACCAGGCGGGGGAGCCGCACAAGGCGCTCCCCCGCCTGGTTAGGCCGCCAGGTCGAGCGCTGGCTCTTCGTCGACGACCACGGCGGTGGTCTCACGGCTGTTGGGCGTCAGGAGGGCCACGACGGTTGCCGCAAGGACGATGAACGCGCCGACCAGGAGTGCGCGCTGGTAGCCATGGGTCGCGGCCTGACTGAGGCCGTCGCTGGTGCTCAAGACCGACTTCGTCTGTGCGGTGGCGACCGCTGAGAGGATCGCCAGCCCGAGCGCGGCGCCCAGCTGCTGGCCGGTGTTGAGCAGCCCCGCGGCGAAGCCGGCCTCGTCCTGGTCGACGCCCGCGTTGGCCGCAGTGGTCAGACCGGTGAAGACGCCACCCATCCCGATCGACACGGTTAGCAGGCCGGGCAGGATGTTCGACAGGTAGGAGCCGTCGAGCGGGATCCGCGACAGCCAGTAGAGGCCGGCGGCTGAGATCACGGTGCCGAGCACGACAACCGGCTTGGTGCCGATGCGCGCGAACAGCTGCGAGCAGATGCTGGCGGCGATGATGAATCCGCCCGTCAGCGGCAGGTAGGCGACGCCGGTCTGGATCGGCGAGTAGCCGAGCACGGTCTGCATGTAGAGCGTGAGGAAGAAGAACATCGGCAGGAAGCCGGCGATCGCCACCAGCTGGGTGGCGTCGGCGGCGGCGACTCCCTTGACCTTCAGGATCGAGAGCGGGACGAGCGGGTTGCGCACGCGCAGCTCGTTGAACGCGAACCCGGCCAGGAGCACTGCGGAGCCGGCGAGTCCGGCGACCGTGCGCCCCGCGCTCCAGCCGACGTCGGGCGCCTTCACCAGCGTGTAGACGAGCAGCAGCATCCCGCCGGTCACGAGCAGGGCGCCGAGGGCATCGAAGTTCGCGAGCCGGCCGGCGCGTATGCGCTCGCGCTGGAGCAGGGCGAAGGCGCCTAGGAGCGCGACCGCGCTGAACGGGACGTTGATGAACAGCACCCAGCGCCAGCCGGGCCCTTCCGTCAGCAGGCCACCGAAGAGGACACCGGCGGCGCCACCGATCCCGGAGACGGCCGCCCAGACGCCGAGCGCGGTGTTGCGGTCATGCGTACTGCGAAACGTGCTCGTCAGCGTGGAGAGGGCGGCTGGAGACATCATCGCTGCCCCGACTCCCTGGGCAAAGCGGGCGCCGACGAGCAGCGAGCTGGTGTGGGCGAGACCGCCGAGCAACGACGAGCCGGCGAAGACGACCAGGCCGGTGATCAGAACGCTGCGGCGACCGAGCAGGTCGGCCATGCGGCCGCCGAGGAGCAAGAAGCCGCCGTAGGTGAGGATGTAACCGTTGACGACCCACAGCAGGCTCTGCTGGCTGAAGCCGAGGTCGCTTTTGATCGACGGCAGCGCGATGTTGAGGATCGAGGCGTCAAGGATGTCCATGAACTGGACGACGCTGAGCAGGAGCAGGATGGCGACGCCGCGCCGCGAGGACAGCGACGACTCCTCCGATGCTGCCTCGGGTACGAGTGCTGGATAGGGCTCTGCATTCATGGGTTGGGTCCTCCCTTTCCTGTAATGCCGGCGCCGCGTGCGGGATCACGCCGCGCGGCGCTTGCCGTTGAGCGCGGCTCTCGCGGCCGAGAACGGGTGGTGGAAAGCCTCGATCGCCTCCCTCCCGGTCGTCGGGTGGAGAACGAAGCGGGCTCCGTCGCGCTCGTCCACGACTTCGACCCGGAACTCGTCCTCGAGCAGTCCGCGGTTCCAGAACAGGTCGACGACGACGCCGTTGGTCTCGCGGTGTCCGAAGTGCTCTGCGGTCGACATTGCTCACCTCCAGTCGTGTTGGGTCTTGCTCCCTTTCGAGGCTGCCGGAGGCTGTCTGCGTGGCGCGTACGGCGCGCAGGTTTTCGCGGGTGCGGATTACCGCACCTTCGAAAGTCGGCTAGCCCGATGCGCCTGAAGCTGCCCGCTTGGCAGCCTGGGTCTCGTGATGGGGACTAAAGGTCAGGAGGCGAGATGAACCTCAATATCGCTGCGCGCGCCGGGCGTTGGAGTGCCGGCCACTGGAAGACGGCCGTTTCCGCCTGGCTCGCGTTCTGCGTCGTCGCGGTCGCGCTGGGCGCGGTCGCGGGGACGAAGATGCTCAAGCAGGCCGACACCGCTGCCGGCGGCACGAAGAAGGCCGAGCAGATCCTGCGCGATGCGGGCTTCCAGAACCAGGCCGGCGAGAGCGTTCTGGTCCAGTCGAAGACGCTGACGCTCGCCGATCCGGGCTTCCGCGCGACTGTCGCAGACGTTGCGGGCGCAGTCGCGGCGCTGTCGCAGGTGCAGCGGGTGCGGTCGCCGCTCGACCCGAAGAACGCGGGTCAGGTGGCGAGAGGCCGCCACTCGGCGCTCGTCCAGTTCGAGATCCGCGGCGACCCGGACAAGGCCGACAAGAAGATCCAGCCGGTCCTCGACGCGGTGGATCGTGTCCAGCAGAGCCACTCGCGCTTCACGGTCGCCGAGTTCGGCTACGCGAGCGCGAACCACGAGCTGAACGACACACTGAACAAGGACTTCCAGCGGGCGGAGTACTCCTCGCTGCCGGTGACGCTCGCGATCATGCTCGTCGCGTTCGGCGCGCTCGTCGCTGCCGGGCTGCCGGTGCTGCTCGCCTTCTCGGGCGTACTCGCGACGATCGGGCTCTCGTCGGTCGCCAGCCACGTCGTCGCGGCCGGCGATGCGACCAAGTCGGTGATCCTGCTGATCGGAATGGCAGTCGGAGTCGACTACTCGCTCTTCTACCTGCGCCGCGAACGAGAGGAACGGGCGCGTGGGCTCTCGCCGCGCGAAGCGCTGCTGAAGACCGCAAGCACCTCCGGCCACGCTGTCTTCATCTCGGGGCTGACGGTGCTGATCGCGATGGCCGGGATGCTCTTCACCGGCAACGCCGTGTTCACCTCGATTGCGGTCGGCGCGATGCTGATGGTGGCGGTGGCGCTGATCGGCTCGCTGTCGGTTCTCCCCGCGCTGCTCGGGAAGCTCGGGCACCGGGTCGACAAGGGGCGGATTCCGCTGCTCCGGCGGCGCGGCGACGGCGAGTCGCGGCTCTGGGGCTTCGTCCTCGACCGGGTGCTGCGTCGCCCGGCGCTCGCGGCGCTGCTGTCGGGAGGAGCGCTGCTCGCGCTCGCGGTGCCGACGTTGACCTTGCACACACAGCTGCCGAGCTTCACCGACCTGCCGAAGTCGCTGCCGATCGTCCGAACCTACGACGAGATTCAGCGGGCCTTCCCCGGCGCTCAGACGCCAGCGAAGGTCGTCGTCGCCGCGCAGGACGTCACCTCGCCGCAGGTCCAGCACGCGATCGCCGACCTGAAGCGTCGCGCGCTCGCGAGCGGCCAGATGTTCCAGCCGGTCTCGACCGAGATCAACCCCGGTCACACCGTCGAGACCGTCTCGCTCTCGCTCGCAGGCGACGGATCGAACGGGACCTCCGTTGCAGCCCTGCACACGCTCCGCGATCGCGTCATCCCCGCGAGCGTCGGCGGGATCCCCGGAGTCGAGACAGCCGTCACAGGGCAAACAGCGGGCACCCACGACTTCAACCAGCAGATGAAGTCGCACGCGCCGTTCGTGTTCGCGTTCGTGCTCGCGCTCTGCTTCGTGCTCCTGCTGGTGACCTTCCGCTCGATCGTGATCCCGCTCAAGGCGGTGGTGCTGAACCTGCTCTCGGTCGGCGCGGCCTACGGCCTGATGGTGCTCGTCTTCCAGCACAGCTGGGCAGAGGGAATCCTCGGCTTCCACTCGAACGGCGCGATCACGTCGTGGCTGCCGCTGTTCATGTTCGTGATCCTGTTCGGGCTCTCGATGGACTACCACGTCTTCATCCTCAGCCGGATCAAAGAGCTCGTCGACGAGGGGATGCCGACCGAGCAGGCCGTCGCCACCGGGATCAAGCGCACTGCGGGGACGGTGACGAGCGCCGCGGTCGTGATGGTGGCCGTGTTCGCGATCTTCGTCACCCTGCGGACGCTCGACATCAAGCAGATGGGCTTCGGCCTCGCGGCGGCGATCCTGATCGACGCAACCGTCGTCCGGGCGGTGCTGCTGCCGGCGGTGATGAAGCTGCTCGGCGACTGGAACTGGTACCTGCCCCGCTGGCTCGAGTGGCTGCCACGGTTCGACTCCAAGCGAGAGTCGGCCGAGCGCTCACACGACCGGAAGCCTCCGACAGAGGCCGCGCCTGCATTGGAGTACGAGTAATCTCCCCGAGGGGGTTGAAGAATGAGACCAGAGCACGAGGAGCTGCTCGAGAAGGTCCGACCGCCGCGGCGCGTGCTGGTCGTGGACGACCATCCGAGCTTCCGCCGCTGCGCCCATAGGCTGCTCACTGCGGAGGGATTCGAGGTCGTCGGCGAGGCCGAAGACGGCGCGACCGCCGTGTCCCTTGCAGGCGAGCTCGCGCCGGACTTCGTCCTGCTCGACATCCAGCTCCCGGACATCGATGGCTTCGAGGTCGCGGCCCGCCTGCTCGAGCGCGAGCCCGGGTTGCCGATCGTGCTCGTCTCCAGCCGCGATCGTGCCGACTACGGACCGCGGATCGAGGCCAGCGGAGCCCGCGGGTTCGTCGCCAAGGCTGACTTCTCTGCCGTAGCGCTCGAGAGGGTGCTCGCGTGAGCGAACAGGCCTCGTCGGCAGTCGCACCCGAGCCGCTGGGCCGCGCGCGTGACGGACCCTGGCGGCTGTCGGCCCCCGGTGCCTTCGCGCTGGCGGCGGCCGCGCTCGCGGCAACTGCCGGCGCGGTCTCCATGACCGCCGTCAGCCGGCACGCGCCGCACCCCACTGGCCACGCACTCCTGAGCGTGGTGGTCTGCGTGTCGTTCGTCGGTGCCGGCCTCCTCGCTCTTCGCCGGCCGCCCTACGTCCGCTTCGGCGTGCTGCTCGCCGCCGTCGGCTTCTCATCGCTGCTCGGAGCGCTCCACGATGCGAACGGCGCGATCCCCTACACCATCGGCGTGCTGACCTCGAACCTGGTCTTCGCCGTGCTGGTCTACGCGCTGCTTGCCTTCCCCTACGGCCGGCTCGGCTCGCGGACGAACCGGCTCCTGGTGCTCGTCGCGTTCGTCGACGTGCTGGCGTTGCAGACGGTCGCAGTGCTCTTCGACCCACTCACACGCTGGCACAGCGCCCATCCGCGCAACGTCGCCTTGGTCGACTCGCATGCGTCCCTTGCGACCGCCCTCGAGGAGCTCGAAGCGGCGGTTGCGATCGGCGTCGTGGTCGCGGTGGCAGCCGTGCTCGTTCAGCGCATGCGCTTGGAGACTGCGCTGGCACGACGGCAGCTCGTTCCGGTGCTCGTCGGAGGCGTGTTCGCGCTGCTCGCGTTCGCGATCGGACTGGTCTTTGCCCCGATCTCGTCGGAAGCCGCGGTCGTCGGCATCGGCCTGGGGCTGTTGGCTTCGCTCGCTCTCCCCGCGGCGTTTGTCCTCGTTCTGCTGAAGGGGCGCCTGTCGCGCGCCGCCGTCGGCGAGCTGCTCGTCGAGCTGCGCGAGGGTTCGGCGGCGCCCGGACTCGAGGACGCGCTCCGGCGAGCACTCGGCGATCCATCGCTCCGGCTCGCCCGAAGAACGCCGGACGGCAGCTACCGTGACGGCGGCGGCCGTGCGGTCTCGCTTCGGTCCCCCGACTGTGGCGTCCCGACGCTGATCGAGCACCAGGGCGAGCCGGTCGGCATGCTCGTTCACGATCCGTCGCTGAGGCTCCGCCCGGAGCTGCTCGAGGCGGTCAGCGCCGCGGCCGGTTTCGCGCTCGCGAGCGAGCGCGCTCTCGAGACCGTCCAGCGGGTCGAAGAGCGCAACCGTGCGCTCCTCGACGCGATCCCCGATCCCATGGTCGTAGCGACCAGCGACGGCACCGTACTCGACGTGCGCGCGGACGACCCGACGGCACTGCTTACCCCGCCCGACGAGATGATCGGCCGCAAGGTACGAGACTTCATGCCGCGGGACATCGCCGAACCGCTCCGCGCCTGCATCGCGCGAGCGCTCGAGACGGGCCGGATGAGCTCAGTCGAGTACGAGCTCGAGATCGACGGCGTTCTGCGTTGCTTTGAGGTGCGCATGGTGCCGAGCGGCGCAGACGAGATCGTCTCGATCAGGCGCGAATTCACCGAGCAGCGGCGCGCCCAGGCCGAGCAGCGGCGGCTGGCGGAGGAGCAGGCGGCGCTGCGCAGGGTGGCGACGCTCGTAGCCGGGAATCCACCGCCGGAGCGAGTCTTCCAGGCGGTCACCGAGGAGGTGGCCCGGCTGCTCGGGATTCACGAGGCCGTGCTCGAGCGCTTCGCGGACGCCGATACAGCAGCGGTCGTCGGCCGCTACGGCGAGCGGGTAGAAGGCGGGTTCGCGCTCGGGACGGTCATCCCGGTCGAAGAGGGTTTCGCGGCCTGGCATGTTCGCCGGACCGGAGCGGCGGCGCACGTGGACAGCTACGACCACTTCGAGGGAGAGCTCGCCACGCGGGTGCGCTCGCTCGGCATCCGCTCGACCGTCGCGGTTCCGATTACGGTCGCGGGCAACATCTGGGGAGCGCTGATCGCAGCCTCGACGGCTGACGAGTCCCTGCCGCCGGATACGGAGCGGCGGCTGCAGGAGTTCGCGGAGCTCGTCGGGCTTGCAGTCGCAAGCGCGCAGGCGCGGGAAGAAGTCGCGGCCTCGCGCCTCCGCATGGTCGAGGCCGGCGACGCCGAGCGGCGCCGCCTCGAGCGCAACCTGCACGACGGCGCCCAGCAGCGGCTCGTGGCCCTGTCAGTCGGTCTGCGACTCGCCCAGGCAAAGATCGGGGACGCCCCGGAAGAGGCGGAGGAGCTTCTCGGCATTGCGAGCGAAGAAGTGTCGGAGACGCTGACCGAGCTGCGTGAGCTGGCGCAGGGGATTCACCCTGCCGTGCTGACCGAGCAGGGACTCGAGGCGGCACTGGAGGTCCTAGCCGCGCGCGCTCCGCTGCCCGTCGAGCTCGAGGTGCGCCTGCCGGAGCGACTGCCCGAGCCCATCGAGGCAACAGCCTATTACGTCGTGTCGGAGGCGCTTGTGAACGTCGTCAAGCACGCGGACGCCGACTCGGCACGTGTACACGCGGAACGCGCCGATATCCACGCACTGGTCGAGGTCGCTGACGACGGGGTTGGCGGAGCGGATCCAAGCGGCGGCTCGGGCCTCTGCGGTCTGCGCGACCGCGTCGAGGCACTCGACGGCAGGGTCCTGGTCGAGAGTCCCCCGGGACGGGGCACGCTCGTGCGGGCGGAGATGCCACTGCGCGGCCGCGGGGGCGACGGAGCCGCACGCGAGCCGTGACGCTCACCTTCTTCTTCAGCGACCTCGAAGACTCGAGCGGCCTCGCCGCCCGTCTCGGCGAGAGCTATCCGGGCGTGCTCGCCGTCGCCCGCGAGCTCCAGCGGCATGCCGTCGGCGAGGCCGGCGGAGGTGAGATCGACTGTCGCGGCGACGAGCTCTTCGCCGTCTTCGAACAACCCGCCGCGGCGGCGGCGGCGGCGCTCGAGGCACAGCAGGCGTTCGCGGCCCATGCCTGGCCTCCGGGGGAGCGCGTGCGGGTACGGATCGGCCTCCACAGCGGCGAGGCCGAGAGCTCCGGCGACGGCTATGTCGGCATCGACGTTCACCGCGCGTCGCGGATCTGCCAGGCCGGCCACGGCGGTCAGGTGCTCGCCTCGGCAACCACGGCGAGCGCGCTCGACGTCGACACGAGAGAGCTCGGCACGTTCGAGTTCAAAGGGCTGCGCGAGCCGGAACGGATCTTCCAGGTCATGATCAACGGGCTGGAGTCGGAGTTCCCCCGCTGCGCGGCGTACGCGCGCACGATCACGTTCTACAGGCGGTGATCGCCGACGACTCCGCCCTTCTGAGAGAAGGTCTCGCGCGCCTGCTCGCCGAAGCCGACGTCGGCGTCGTCGGCCAGGCGAGGAACGCGGACGAGCTCTTGCTGAAGGTGCGCAGCTACCACCCGGACGTCGCCATAGTCGACATCCGCATGCCACCGACCCAGACAGACGAGGGAATCAGGGCGGCACGCGAGATCCGAGAGAAGTACCCGGAGACGGGCGTGCTCGTGCTTTCACAGCACGTCGCCCACACCTACGCCGTCGAGCTGCTCGGTGAGAGCGCCGAGGGGCTCGGCTACCTGCTCAAGGACCGCGTCTCCGACGTCGAGGAGTTCGTGGCCGCCGTCCGTCGCGTCGCGGAGGGCGGGTCGGCGCTCGACCCCCTAGTCGTCGCGGAGCTCGTGGGCCGCAACCGGCGGGACGATCCCGTCCAGCGGCTCTCGCCGCGCGAGCGTGAGGTGCTCGAGCTCATGGCCGAAGGCCGCTCCAACCAGGCGATCGGTCAGCTGCTCTTCATCTCGCCGAGGGCGGTCGAGAAGCACGTGACCAACATCTTCAGCAAGCTCGGCCTCCCCGCAGCGCCCGAAGACCACCGGCGCGTGCTCGCCGTGCTCACCTTTCTCCGCTCGTAGCCCACGTCAGCTGCGCGGAAGTTCGGCTAGCCGCACCCGCAAGAACAGGCACACCGTAGCCAGCCCGCGCACGGCGGAAGGCACCCTTGAGAAGCAGCCAGTAGCCGAAAGGAGTGAGCTCGATGCCGATCGACCCCGTCCAGTACGCCCGGCGCTGGAAGACCCTCTGCGTGCTCTCTCTGAGCCTAGTGATCATCGGGCTCGACAACACGATCCTCAACGTCGCCCTGCCGACGCTGCAGGACCACTTCCATGCTTCCGCCTCGCGGTTGCAGTGGATGGTCGACGCGTACATGCTCGTCTTCGCCGGCCTGCTGCTCGTTTTCGGCACCCTCGGCGACCGCTTCGGCCGCAAGCTTGCGCTCCAGACCGGGGTGTCCATCTTTGGGCTCGCCAGCCTGGGGGCGCCGTTCGCCGGCTCGGCCGGCCAGGTGATCGCGGTGCGCGCCGGGATGGGGGTCGGGGCAGCGCTGATCATGCCCGCCACGCTCTCGATCATCGCCAACGTCTTCACCGGCGAGGAGCGCGGCAGGGCGATCGCGATCTGGGCCGCGCTCGCAGCCGTGGGCATCGGACTCGGCCCGCTCGCCGGCGGCCTCCTGCTCGAGTGGTTCTCCTGGTGGTCGGTCTTCATGGTCAACGTCCCGTTCGCCGCCCTGGCCCTCCTCCTCGGAATTCGTTTCGTGCCCGAAAGCCGCGACCCGCACCCCGGGTCATTCGACCTGCTCGGGGCCGCACTCTCGACCGCCGGCTTCACCATCCTCGTCTACGCGATCATCGAGGCGCCCTCGAAGGGCTGGAGCTCCGCGCTCGTGCTCGGGTCGCTCGCAGTGAGCGTCGTCCTGCTGGCCACGTTTCTGCTCTGGGAGCACCGCTCGGCCGAGCCGATGCTCGATCTGTCCTTCTTCCGCAACGCCAGGTTCAGCGTCGGCACCGCATCCGTCAGCATCGCCTTCTTCGGTTTGATGGGCGGGGCCTTCGGCCTCACCCAGTACCTGCAGTTCGCACACGGCTACAGCGCGATCCAGGCCGGCGCGATCATGAGTTCGATGGCGCTCGGCCTGATGCTCGGGTCAGGATCGTCGAGCAAAGCCGTCGCCCGACTCGGAGCCTCCCGCGTCATCGCAGCCGGGCTGACTGGTTTGGCCGCGGTGCTTGCGCTGCCGCTGCTGCTCTGGGATGCGAACACCGGCGCGCTCGTGCTGGTGGTGTGGTTCTTCGGCTTGACGCTCGCGGTGGGCTGGGTTATGGCGCCGGCGACTGGCGCAGTGATCGCCGCGGTGCCGGCGGCCAAGTCCGGTGTCGCCTCGGCCACGAACACGGTTGCGCGCATGGTCGCCGGAGCCCTCGGCGTCGCGGTCATCGGGTCGCTCGTCAGCTCGCTGTACTCGAACGATGTCGGCGGCAAGTTCGACGCCCTCCCGGCCGGGGCACAGACGCAGGCGGAGAATTCCGTCGGCGCGGCGAGCGCGATCGCCTCCCACCTTCCACCCGACGTCGCGTCGCGCGTTCTCGCCGTCAGCGGCGAAGCCTTTACGCAGGCGATGAGCTACGGCCTTCTCGTCGGAGCCGGATGCGCCGCCGCAGCAGCGTTGCTCGTGCTCCGCTTCCTTCCGGCCGGTGAGGCCCACGAGGCGGAGCCTGAGGTGATCGAGCCGATCGCGCAAGAACAGGCCGCGTAGAACGATGATCGAGACGCCGACCGAGAACCACGTAGCAGGCGCCGAACGCGAGCAGAGACGCTTGCTCCGGGTGCTCGCGATCCCCCCCTTTTCGCTGCGTCCGCACTATGGCGGCGGCACTGAGCGGAGCGGGGACATGGCTCGTCGGCATGTTCTGTTGTCCGAATAGGCGCATCTGACCCCTTCTCTGAGCTGGAGGGTCGGCGATCACCGGGGTGATCGGGAATGTCCTGGTCGTCGACTCGGCTGCCTTCCATCCCGTCGAGGATGTTGTAGGAATTCGTGAATCCCGCGGCCGCCAGCATGTTGATCGCCATCGTGGCCCGTCCGCCGGAGCGGCAGGACACGAGCAGCGTGTCGTCGGGCGCGAACCACGCCTTGACGAGGTCGACGAAGTCGGGGTTGAGCTCCCAGGGGAAGCCCTTCTTCTCGTCGTCCCAGGCGTAGGCCAGGAAAGCGAACGGGATGTTCGTGGCCATCGGGGCATGGCCGGTGAAGACCCACTCCTCGGGCGTGCGAACGTCGAGGATCTTCACGTCCTCGGGATCCGCCTGCCACATGTCGTAGGCCTCCTTAGCGGTGACGTAGGAGCTCGAGCTTCGTCCGTCGCGCCTCGGCGATCGGCCGCTCGGCGTGTGTCATGGTGGTCATCGCATCTCCTCTCTTCCTCACTAGCCCACGTCGTCGCGCCGGGCGTGTGCTAGCGCTCTGCGGCGGCGAACAGCCGCGCTTCCTTAGGCAAGAAGAAGCCGGACACGAGCCTTCCCTGCCCACGCCTCGCTCATCGGACGCGTTGATTCGTCCTCGCCGCGGTCACGCCCACGCTGTCTCTTACTCGCCGCTGTCGGGTAGGGTCGGATAGTCGGTCGGATAGACGCCGAGCGCGAAGCCATACACCGTCTCGCCCGATCGCGGAAGCTGATCGAACTCGGCCACCAGCCCCGCCATCCGCTCCCAGAAGTCCGACGCCTGCGCCTCCGAGATGCGGGCGTGCCGGATGAAACCCCACAACTTCCCGTCCCGGTAGGCGGCGGCCGACTCCCGAGCGGCGACCTCGAAGTCGTTGAAGTCACGAGGCAGGTCGTCGCCCTCAGGGCTCCGCTCGACGGCGACGTAGAACATTCGTGCCGTGCGGCCGTAGAAACGCTCCTCGATCGCCCGCACCCGCCGGGTCCTCACCACCTGCACCAGCCCGGCCTCGGCGAGCACTTTGACGTGGTGGGCAACCGTGCTCTTCGGGCGCTCGAGCGCGACCGCGAGCTCGGTCACCGTGGCCGCCCGCTCGTGGAGCAGGGCCAGGATCGTCGTGCGGAGGGGATGGCCGATCGCCTTCACCTGGGCAGGCCGGGTAAGCGCGATTCGGTCGGCGAGGTCGTAATCAGGCGGAGGCGAGTTGCCAGCCACGTCCGAATAGACTAACATCGCCGATTGTTCCATATTAGTGGATCAATCCTGAGGAGATCTGAGATGACCGAGGTCTTGTTGTACCACCACGTCCAGGGGCTGACCGAGGGAGTCCGGTCGTTCGCCGACGAGCTGCGGCAGGCGGGGCACGCCGTGCACACACCCGACCTGTTCGACGGGCGCCGCTTCGACACCATCGAGGAGGGCATGGCCTTCGCGCGCGAATCGGGGTTCGGCGCGCTGGGCGAGCGCGGGGTGGCCGCCGCCGAGGGGATCGGCCACGACGTCGTCTACGCCGGCTTCTCGTTCGGGGTCATGGTCGCCCAGCAGCTCGCGCAGACCCGGCCCGGCGGCCGGGGAGCCTTGCTCATGTACTCATGCCTCCCAGTGTCGGAGTTCGGGGACGCGTGGCCCGAGGACGTTCCGGTGCAGGTGCACGGCAAGGACGCCGACCCGTTCTTCGCCGAAGACCTCGAGGCCGCGCAGGCGCTCGTCGAGTCGACCGACCGGGCCGAACTGTTCCTCTACCCGGGGGAGGAACACCTCTTCGCCGACTCGTCGCTCCCGGCGTACGACGCCGCCGCGGCGGCACTGCTTATCAAGCGCGTGCTGGCGTTCCTCGAGTCCGTTCAGACTCACGAGAAGAGTTGAAAGACCTCCAGCGGCCGCGCGACCGTCAGCCGCTGACCCGTCTTCGCCACGCCGCCGTCCCTCACTTGCTGCCGGAGGGGTCTCCGGTTCGGCTCCGGAAGAGGGCGTCGCCAGCACCTCGCCGGCCCGCGCGGGCGCCGATAGCACGGCCAACGGGAAGCCCTCGGGCTGGTCTCGTTCCGGAGCGTGCCGATCACCTTGCGTCCCGAGCTAGGTCGTGCGGCGCTCCCATTGCTCGCGCGTCATCTCGTATTCCACTTCGCCCTCGCTCGCGCCCTCCACGGGCGCGGTCATGGAGGTGGGGAAGGTCCGCACGTAGGTGAGACCGATCCGCTCCATCACGGCTCGCGCCGCCGTTGACGGTGATGGTCTGGGCGATGATCCTGTCGAGCCCGACGTCGTCGAAGCCAGAGCGCACCAACTCCCGCGCCCCCTCTGAGGCGAGTCCCTTGCGCCAGTGACGCTGCAGCAGCCGATAGCCCAGATCGGCAACGCCCGGGTCGTCGGGCTGGTCGGCCGTGGGCGGGCTGAAGGGTCCACCAGCCGACGAATTCGTCGTCGACCAGGCCGACCCAGAACCCGAGTCCGTCCGCCTTCTCCGCGGCGGCCATCCGCCGCGCGTGGCCGGCCTCGACGTCCTTGCGTGTGCTCGCTTGACCGCTGAGGTGGCGCATCACCTCGGGATCCGAGTCGAGCTCGACCTCCCACTCGAGGTGCTGGTCGGCGAGTGGCACCAGGATGAGCCGCTCGGTGTGCAGGGTCTGCTGAGGCATGGGGCCCGATCATGCCGCACCTCGCACTGAAGGTCTCGGCGGGCAAGCTACGAGGGAACACTGAGGGAACACATGGACCGCCATCGCCCCGGCGTCACCAACTTCGTCCACGTCGGTCTTGTCGTCGAGGACCTCGACGAGACAGTCGGTTTCTCGCGCTGCTCGGCTTCGACTGCGGCGAGCCAGGGGTGTTCAGCGGGAAGTGGATCGATCGGATCATCGGTCTCGAGAACGTGACGGTCGAGATGGTGATGGCTCGCGCCCCCGACGGCAGCGACATGTTCGAGGTGGTGCGCTTCCACTCGCCTTCCGCCGGCGCTCAAGAGCCGGCGCCGGCCGCGAACCGTCCTGGGCTCCGGCACGTCGCCTTCAAGGTCGACGACGTGCGTGGGCTGGTCGACCGTGTCCGAGAGGCCGGCTGGGAAACGGTCGGGGAGATTGTCGACTACGAGAACACCTTCCTCCTCTGCTACGTCCGCGGACCCGAGGGCCTGCTGGCCGCCACCGTCGCCCGCAGAGCCGACTTGTAGCGAGCTCGCAGCACATGCGACCGCTTCGCGAGCCTGCGGTCGGATCCTGCGCCGCCGCTTGCCCAAGCCGGCTGCTTCCGGTGTTCCGCCGCACCTCGCCCAACGCTCCTCCAGAACTAGTCTGATATAAGACTACTGTGGATCGAGACGACCTCGGCTTCCTGCTCGCCAAGGCCACCCAACGCTGGAACGAGCATCTCCAGGCGCGCTTCCGTGCTGCAGGCTGGGGCGCAATGCGGCCGAGCTACGGCTCGATCCTCGTGCCGCTGTTCGAAGAGGACGCCCTGCGTATGGGCGAGCTCGCACGCCGCTCCCGGCTCTCGAAGCAGACGATGACGACGATGGTGCGCCTGCTCGAGCGGGACGGGCTCGTTCGCCGCGAGCCCGACCCCGAGGATGGCCGCGCCTCCCGCGTCGTTCTGACCGCCAAGGCACGGCGCTTTGAGCCCGTGGCACAGCAGACGCTCGACGAGCTCGGGACGCTGGCGCAGGAGCGGCTCGGCCAGCGGCGGCTCGCAGCAGTCAAACACGCCCTCAAGGAGTGGATCGAGACATGAACCATCACACGCTCACAGCGACCTTCGCCGCGCCTCGAGACGAGGTCTTCAGCTATCTCGCCGACATCGAGCGGCTACCCGAGTGGGCGACCGAGTTCGCCCGCAAGCTCAAGCTGGTCGACGGGCGCTACAAGGTGGTGAACGGCCTCGGCGAGTTCTTCTTCGAGATCCGTGCCGACCCGAGCTCGGGTGTAATCGACATGCTCGCCGGCTCCAGCGAGGACGCGCTCGCCCTCTTCCCCAGTCGCGTCGTCGCCCTGGCCGACGGCGGCAGCGCCTTCACCTTCACCATGTTCCAGGCACCCGGACAGCCGGACGAGCAGTTCGAGGGCCAATACGCATCGCTCCAGCACGAATTCGACAACCTCAAGCGACGCTTCGGCCCGACCCGAAGATGAGCCGAGATGCGGCGGCCGGGATCGGGAGCAGCGGGTGCTCGAGCCGAAGGGAGCGCACCGCCGAGCGACACGCCTGCGAGGATGCCTCAGACACAGAACTCCAGAGAGGAGGCGCCGGTGATCAGGGTGCTCGACGGCCTGCCAGCGAACGTCCTCGGCGTCGAAGCAAGCGGCCGAGTGACCGACGAGGACTACGAAGCGGTACTCGTGCCCGCCGTCCGCGAGAAGCGCACAGCGCACGACCGGCTCCGCTTCCTGTACGTCCTCGGCGACGACTTCGACGGCTGGACGATGGGCGCGATGTGGGAGGACGCCAAGCTTGGGCTCAAGGATCCCAAGACCTGGGAGAAGATCGCCATCGTCAGCGACAAGGACTGGCTCGCCCACGTCGTGAAGGCATTCGGATGGATGATCCCGGGCGAGTTACGCGTCTTCCACCTCGCCGAGCTTGACGCGGCCAAGCAGTGGGTAGCCGACTGATTCACCAGCACATGCAAGGGCCACGCGAGGGCGCCGTACCGCCTGCGTAGCCCGAGACCGGCAAGAGTCAGGGGGGATTCCAAACTCTGGCGCTAGGTTGATACTTGCGAATCACTGCAGCACCTGGTATCCACGCGCGCGCGTGAAACAGGATAGAAAGCCGGGGCAGACACGATGCGCGGCGCACTGCCCCGCCCCGGGATCCCGCACAGCCCGCCGACTCAGGGAACCTGGATGACCTCGTGGCCACGGTTTAGGATCACCCTCAACCGGTGCCCGGTGCCGATCGAAGGAGGCTCAGATGGCAGGTGTGGAGGTAGGCGATTTCGGCTCACCCGACGAGACTCGGGCGCCGGACAAGACGACGATCGAGGTGGTTCGCATGGGCAGCGCGAATGCGTCGCGCATGCGCTTGGAGCCCGGCTGGAGATGGTCGGAGTGCGTCAAGCCGATCGTGGGAGGCGAGCGCTGCCAGGCCCACCACGTCGGTCTGCTGCAGTCGGGCACGATGCACGTCGTCCACGATGACGGCACCGAGCAGGACATCCGCGCGGGCGAGGCGTACGTGATCGAGCCCGGGCACGACGCCTGGGTCGTCGGCGACGAAGCCGTCGTCGGGTTCGAGTTCGACTCGCGGACAGCCGAGGAGTACGCGAAAGGCTGAGCACCGGCTACGCCGACGACCGTTCGCCGACTCACCTCGTCGGCTCAGGGAGGCTCAAGCCGCACCCGCGGAGTTCGCTTGAATCCCGCGAGTTGCTACCGCGTCGTCCTGAAGAACGACTCGAAGGTGACCGCACGCTTCACGCGCTGCCCCGCGTACATCCAGCAGCTGGCCCCGAGCGGGAAGGTCGAGGTCTACGACCTCAACTGCGCCGCCGCCCACGCGATCGCACCCGGGAACAGCCTCGCGTTCGCGATGCAGCTCCGCGTGCCGGAGAGCTCGCCGCTTGGCGCGAACGGCCTGTTCTGGGGCCTCGACCCCTTCGGCGCCCGGGCCCCGCAGGTGCACGCGCGCGTGATCATCGACAAGAGCTGAGAGGTCGCCGGTCCCGGCCGCCGCGGTAGCCATTCGGGCTGCGCTTCGCGTTAGCGTCGCAGCCGGCAGTTTCCCAAGATGTCAGCGGGGATCCTCGTGACGCCGGGCTACGCGGGGCTGCAGTACTTCCTGACGGCCGATGGGCACATCATCGCGCTCCAGGTCGTGTCGGGAAACTAGCTTCGGTGTGAGCTTCAGCCCGTACGCGATGAGGGCTGGCAATGCGTGAGGCGGCTGTGCGGCGCTTCTGAGCCGAGCGGCTGGCTGGGGCGAATGCACTCAACGTGAACCAGTGGCCGAATCCGCGTTGCAACGTGCGCGGACCGCTCATCGTCAGCTGGCCGGCTCGAATCGCGCCGCCCAGCTCGGCCTGTCCCAGGTAGACGCGGTAGAGCGTGGTGGTGTCGACGATGACCTCGAGGTCGACGTCGAAACCGGGATGCTGGAGGCACACCGAGACCTCGGAGGGCTCGAGCACCATCCAGTAACGCCGCTTGGGATCGCGAAAGTCGAACTTCAGCACGGTTCGGTTGGGTGGCAGCCGCCGGCGATCGACGTGGCGAGCCATCCAGACGATCAACAGGTCGGGATCGAGCTCCTCGGGGTGCGGCTCGGTGAACGACCAGGTCGCCCCCCACTCGCCGATCGCCTGCACCACCGGTTGGAGGTCACGGCCGGCGGACGTGAGGCGATATTCGAGGGTGCGGCCTTTGGGGCCTGTCCTGCGCTCGATGACCTCGGCCCGCTCGAGCGCGCGCATCCGGTCGGTGAGGACCGAGCGCGAGATCCCTGGGAGGCCGCGTTGGAGCTCGTTGAAGCCACTCGCGCCTCCGAGCATCTCGCGCACAATCAGGAGCGTCCAACGGTCGCCGAGGACCTCCGTGGCCTTGGCGACCGGGCAGTACTGCGCGTAGCTGCGCATCGCCCACGATGCTAGCCGCGGATCGGCCACAGGTCTGTAATTCAGACCGGTTGGTTCGAAAGTAGAACTAGTCGGCCCGGGCCGACGGGCCTACGTTGCTCGCATGGCTACCCGAACGCCGATGTTGGAGACGTCGGCGATCGACGACGAGCTCGGCGGATCGTTCCGCGGAGAGTTGCTGCTGCCGACCAGCCCCGGCTACGACACCGCCCGCAGGATCTGGAATGGCGCGATAGACCGCCGCCCGGCCTGCATCGCTCGCTGCACGGGCGTGGCCGATGTGGTCGCGGCGGTGCGCTTCGCGCGCGAGCGCGAGCTGCTGGTCGCGGTCCTCTCAGGTGGCCACGGCGTCGGCGGGCAGGCGATGTGCGACGACGGGCTCGTGATCGACCTTTCGCCGATGAAAGGCATACGGGTCGACCCGGCCGCAAAGACTGCGCGCGCGCAGGCCGGTGTCCTGTGGGGAGAGCTCGACCGAGAGACGCAGCTCTTTGGGCTTGCGACGGTGGGTGGAATCGTGAGCCACACGGGCGTTTCGGGGCTGACCCTGGGGGGCGGGATCGGCTGGTTGATGCGCAAGTACGGGGCGACGATCGACAACCTGCTCTCCGTCGACCTCGTCACGGCGAATGGCGAGCTGGTCACCGCCAGCGAGGACGAGAACCCCGATCTTTTCTGGGGAGTGCGCGGCGGCGGCGGTAACTTCGGCATCGTCACGTCGTTCGAGTACCGCCTGCATCCGGTCGGGCCGATCGTACTCGCCGGGCCGATCTTCCACCCGCTGGAAGACGCGCCGGAGGTACTGCGGTTGCATCGCGAGCTCGCGGCTGCCGCGCCCGACGAGCTCACGACGATCGTCGAGCTCGAGCTCGCGCCGCCACTGCCGTTCCTGCCCGAGGACGTGCACGGCAAGCCGATAGTCATGGTGGGCGCGTGCTACGCCGGGGCGCCTGAGGACGGGGCCGAGGTCGTCCGGCCGCTGAAAGAGTTCGGCAGCCCGATCGTCGATCGGCTCGAGCCCAAGCCGTACGTGGCGCTGCAGTCGATGTTCGACCCGTTGGTGCCGCACGGCTGGCACCGCTACTGGAAGTCCGTCGAGCTGCCGACGCTCACCGACGGGGCGATCGACACGCTCATCGACCACACCTCGCGGATCACGTCGCCACGCTCATACACAATCATCCTCCAGCTCGGCGGGGCGCTCGGTCGCGTGCCAGAGGACGCAACCGCCTTCAGCCAGCGCGACGCCACGCACAACGTCGTCATCAACGCCGTCTGGACCGAAGACGACCCAGAGGGCGACCGGCATACCGCCTGGGCGCGCGATTTCTTCGACGCAATGCAGCCGCACGCGCGCGACCGCGTCTACGTCAACTTCCTGGGCGACGAGGGGCCTGACCGCGTCCGACAGGCCTACGGCGCCGCAAAGTACGACCGGCTGGTCGAGCTCAAGCGCGCCTACGATCCGACTAACTTCTTCAGGCTCAACCAGAACATCCAGCCCGGTTGACGCCACGCCGGGGCGACCGGCGGCCTGGCCCCAGCCGGCGACTGCTGTGCTATACATCTCAACAACTGATTCGTTGTTGAGTGTAGAAGCAGGATCGCGTGCCACTCCCCCATCCAATTCCCGAGGACCTCGCCGAGCTCGTCGCGCGCCGCTTCCGGGTGCTCGCGGAGCCGATGCGAATCCGGCTGCTCGACCACCTCCGCGACGGTGAGTCGACCGTCGGCGAGCTCTCCGACGCCCTCGGTGCCTCGCAGCAGAACGTGTCGAAGCACCTTGCTGTGCTCGCCGACGCCGGCATGCTCGGTCGCCGC
Organism: uncultured Actinomycetes bacterium; assembly: GCA_963719275.1. Taxonomy (GTDB): domain Bacteria; phylum Actinomycetota; class Thermoleophilia; order Gaiellales; family Gaiellaceae; genus AC-32. Next base: position 43,165 of record CAVRBT010000008.1, read on the forward strand.
AAGGACGGCAACCGCGTCTATTACCGGATCATCGACGAGAGCGTGTTCGAACTTTGCGAGCAGGTCTGTGGCTCGGCGCAACAGCAGCTGAAGACGCTGCACGAGCTCGTCCAAGGCGTGAGTGCTCGGTGAGCACGCTCGCGCCGGCGGCTCAGCCCAAGACAGCGGCTTCGGAACCGACGATCGAGGTTGGTCCGCTGGGCCGGCTCGGTGCCTGGACCGCCGATCACGTCCGTGCAGTCTCGATCGCGTGGCTCGTCGTCGCGGTCGTGCTCGCCGCCTTCGCGCCCAAGGTTGAGACCGCGCTCTCGGGCGCAGGCTGGCAGGCCAACGGTTCGGAATCGGTTCAGGCACGCACGCTGATCCAGCGGAACTTCGCCGGCCTTTCGAGCTCGGCGCTGATGGTGGTCGTCAACTCGCCGCACGAGTCGGTGGCGGACCCCGCGTTCAGGCAGACGGTTGCCCGCGTCACGCGCGTCCTGGCCGGCGACTCGCGCGTTGCCTCGGTGCAGGTGCCGAGGCGTGGAGTGAGCATCTCGGCCGACGGCCACACCGCCGTCGTCACTGCCGGCGCGAAGGGCGACCCCACGGCGATGGTCACCGCCGCGGACAAGCTCAAGTCCAAGCTGCACGCCGCCGGCGCTGCCGGCGTGACCGTTTCGTTGACGGGCGCCTCTGGCATGTGGAGCGACTTCAACACGGCCAACCGCACCGCGATGATGAAGTCGGAGCTGTTCTCCTGGCCGGTGACGATGGCGATCCTCGTGCTCGCCTTCGGCTCTCTCGTCGCCGCGGGGCTGCCGCTGCTGCTGACGATCGTCGGCCTGCTCGCCTCGGCGGGGCTGCTGACGCTCCTGACACACGGCTTCGAGATTTCGATCTGGGCGATGAACTTCGCGCTCATGTTCGCGCTGGCGCTCGGGATCGACTACGCGCTCTTCGTCGTGCACCGCTTCCGAGGCGCTTTGTTCGGCTCAAAGCTCGAGGTGCGCGACGCGGTCGCGGTCACGATGGACACTGCCGGCAAGGCGGTCCTCTTCTCCGGCCTGACGGTCTTTGTCTCACTCACGGCGGTGATGCTCGTACCGAGCCCGGCCTTCCGCTCGATGGCGCTCGGGATCATGCTCAGCGTCGCGTTCGTGCTCGCGGCGACGCTGACGCTGCTGCCAGCGGTGTTGGCGAAGCTCGGGCCGAAGGTCGACGCGCTGCCCCTGCGCTGGGTGCACTCCGGCGAGCATCGCTCGCAGCGCTTCGCGCACTGGGGCGAGCGGCTCTGGCGACACCCGCACATCTGGGGCCCTGCGGCGACGCTCGTTCTTGTGCTGCTTGCGCTTCCGGTCTTCGGCTTGAGGACTGGGATGCCCTCGATCAAGGTTGTGCCGAAGAGCGACGGCTCGCGCGTCGGCTATGCGCAGGTGCAGCAGGCGTTCGGGCCGGGTGCGCCGGGTGCGCTGCAGATCGTCGGGCCGCAGCGCGAGGCCACGGCAGCCGCTGCCCTCGCTCGCCGCGATCCCGGTATCGCGCGCGTCTCGCCGGTTCAAACGGGCGGCAACGGCCTCGCGCTCGTGCAGGCGATCCCGACGACCGATCCATCCAGCAAGGCGACCGGTCGCACGATCGACCGGGTCCGCAACGACCTGCCGTCGGGCGCGCTGGTCGGTGGAGCCGTGGCCGAGAACCACGACCTCGAGTCTGCACTCGCCTCGAGGACGCCGCTTGTCATCGGCGTCGTGCTCACCCTCGGCTTCCTGCTACTGCTAGTAGCGCTGCAGGCGCCGTTGATCGCTGCCCTCGGCGTCGTGACCAACCTGCTCGCGACCGGCGCCGCCTTCGGAATCGGCCGGGCGATCTTCCAGGACGGCCACGGCGCGGGCCTGCTCGGCTTCGAGTCGCAGGGCTACATGGACGCGTGGGCGCCAGTGTTCTTCTTCGCGATGATCTTCGCGATCTCGATGGACTACACGGTGTTCCTGCTCTCGTCCGCGAAGGAGCACTGGGACCGCTCGCACGACGCGCACGAGGCGACCGTCGGCGGCCTCGCGCACTCCGGGCGCGTGATCTTCGCGGCGGCGGCCGTGATGGTCGCGGTCTTCTTCACCTTCGCCCTCTCCGGGCCGCTGCCGCCGAAGGAGATGGGCGTCATCCTCGGGATCGCGGTGCTGCTCGATGCGATGCTCGTGCGCCTGGTGCTGATCCCGACGCTCCTGCGGGTCTTCGGCCGCCACGCCTGGGCGCTCCCGCGCTGGCTCGACCGGCTACTCCCGGACGTGCGCTTCGGACACTCCTAGCTGCGTCCCAGAGCGTCGACGCCGATGCGCCTAGCAGGCGCTCCGCGGCGGTAAGTCCGTGGGCACCGTCTCGAGATCGACGAATTCCTGAGCGAACTGCTCGAAGTGTTCGATGTCGCCCGGATCGGAAGCCAAGCCGAGCGAGGCGCGGACGGCACCCCCGGACGGCAATCCAATCGCGTCGATGTAGTCGTCGAGGCTGGTTGCTTCCCCGAACTCGCCGCCGACGAGCGTCTCGCGCGAGATCGTAAACGCCACCTCGCCCGCACCCGGGTTGCAGAAGCAGCCGGTCCGAAGCGAGATCGTGTGTCGGCGCGCGACGCGATCGACGTAGCGCTCATCGACCACGCGGCCGTTCGGGTGAAGGAAGTTGAAGGCGACCGTGGCGCCGCGCCGATCGAGGTTGCGCGGCCCGTAGATGCGCGCAGCAGGCGAGCCATCGGAGTGGCGGAGGGAGTCGAGGCGGTCGAGCAGCGAGCCCGCGAGCGTCTGGACGTGCCGGTGAATCAGGTCGATCCCGATCCGCTCGAGGAATCGCAAACCGATCTCGACCGCTGGCAGGTTGAGGAAGTTGACCGTTCCGTCCTCGAAGTGGGCCGCGCCCGGAGCCGACTGGTACCACTCACGCTGAACGAGGGCCGCGACGATCGTGCCGCCGGAGAACCACGGCCGCTCGAGCTTGGCCAGCGCTTCAGGTCGTGCAATCAGGGCGCCGACGCCGGTCGGCCAGCCGAACATCTTGTAGAACGAGAGGGCGACGAAATCCGGCTTCACACGCGAGAGGTCGAGCCTGTTCGTGGAAACGAAGGCGGCCGCGTCGAGGAGGACGTCCCAACCATGCTCGTGCGCCTGTTCGATCCAGGCGAGTGGATGCTGGACGCCGGAGAAGTTCGACTGGGCCGGGTAGGCGAACAGGTTGTGGTGCTCGCCCGCAACGTCGGTCAGGTAGCGGGGCAGCAGCGCCTCATCGACGCGCAGGTGCGGGGCAACGCTCGGGACGTACGTCGCTTCGGCATCTCGGGCGCGCGCAAACTCGCGGATGCCGTTGACCGAGTTGTGATTGTCGAACGTGAGGAGGAAGCGGTCCCCGGCCCGAAACGGGTACGCCTCGCCGACCAGGCGCAGCGCCCCGGTCGCGTTCGGAGTGAAGATCGCGACGTACTCCTCGGGCGGCGCCCGGAAGAAGCTGAGCACCGCCGCCCGGGCGGACTCCACTCGTTCAGTCATCGCTGCCGAAGTCGGGTTGAGCGAGTGCGGGTTGCCGAACACGTTCCCCCGCAACAGCTCCATGTGCTCAGCGAGCTGCGACTCGGCATAGAGGCCGGCGCCGGTGTAGTCGAGGTAGACGTGCCCGCCCGCGTCGAGACGACCGAACTCCGTGCGACGGAGTGCCGCGAGTCGCGCGTCAGCGGCTCTCGACGCGGGCGGGCGTTGCGACGGAAGCGAGAGGCTACTCGTGGTGCACCTCGACGACGGTCTCGATCGCTACGTCGAGCGAGGCAGAGACAAGGCAGGTCTCCTCGGCCTGCTCGGCCAGCTGCCTCGCCAGGGACTCCTGGGCGGCGTCGGTCTCGAGCTCGAGCCTGAGAAGCAGACGCGTGAAGCCAAAGCGCCCGTCGCTGCGCAGACTGCAAACGCCGTCGGCATCGACGGTCAGGCTCTCGTACTCCAATCCGGCCCGCGCGGCGAGCCCGGTGAAAGTGACGGCAAGACAGGAGGCCGCCGCGGCAACGAGGAAGTCCTCCGGGCTCCAGATCGCCGGGTCCTCGCCGCCGTGAAAAACGGGCGGTGGCGCGATCTCGATGGACTGCTTGCCGTCGACGCCGGCCGCAACGCGGCGCCCGCCTTGCCACTCGACAGTGAGGGGAAAGTGGAACTCCTTCGGCCGGACGATGGGTGTGGCGGCAGCGCTCATCAGTAGAGACTCGCGGCCAGCTGTCGCCGGTAGCGCATCGTCAGAGGGTGTTCGTCACCGAGCTCGCGAAAGAGCCCGACGGTCAGGGTGATCAACTGCTCACGCTCGTTGCCTTCCCGTGCATCGATGGCCTCCAACAGCAGCCGGAGCGCGCGTTCGTTCTCTCCATCCTCGAGCGCGTCGACCACATCGGGCAGCTCGCCGCTCGCGGTTAGCTCGTCGACGAGCAGCTCGGCTCCACTCGGCCCGGTGAGCTCGTCGAGGAATTGCGCCACTGCGGCGGGAGGCAACGCGCCGACGAACTCACGCACAACCTCGCCGTTGCGGAAGGCCTTGACGGCCGGGATGCCCTGTATCTGGTAGCGGGCCGCGAGCTCAGGATCGGCGTCGACGTCGACCTTGGCCAGCACGAACTCACCCTCCCGTTCCTCTGCCTCCCGCTCGAGCACCGGCCCGAGCATCCGGCAGGGACCGCACCAGGCCGCCCAGTAGTCGACCACGACGGGTACCTCCCGCGACCGCTCGAGCACCTCGCTTTCGAAAGTGTCGTTTGTCACGTCCACGGCACGCCTCCACGTCAGTGCGGCAGCGGCCTGTGGCCGCGGCTGTCGAAGTGCAGCAGCACGTACAGCGGGCAGAAGCCGACCGCGCTCGTCGCGAGCATGATTGCGGCCACTACCAGGAGAAGAATCCCCGCCACCGATCCGATACCGACGACGAAGGCGATGATGATCGCAAGAGGCGCGACCAGGAAGCCGCGCAGCCTACGGTCGAAGGTGCTCATGTTCTTGGGCATCTCGAGCCTCCTTTGGGTTCGCGCCGGCTGATGCTGCGTAGCCGTTTGCGGCGCGTGAGACGACAGCGCCGAGGCGGTCCTTGACCTCGGCCGCGATACTTGCCAGCTCCTCGTTGTCGACGATCGAGAGCATCGTCTCCGGGTCGACTGCCGAGACGTGGGTCACGCCGGCGCGTTCGTAGACGACGACGTTGCAGGGGAGCAGCACCCCGAGCGGCGGCTCGGCCGCCAGCGCGCGATGGGCTAGAGGCGGATTGCACGCGCCCAGGATCAGGTACGGCTCGCCGTCGAGCCCGAGCTTCGCGCGCAGCGTCGCCTGCACGTCGATCTCGCAGAGAACGCCGAAGCCTTCCTTTGCGAGCTCGGCTCGCACCCGCTCGACCGCCTGGTCGAACGACAGCTCTCCGAGAAAGGCGACGATGTTGTCCTCGCCGACGATGGCGGCGCCGTTCTCGAGCCGGAGCGAGGGGATGGTGTCGGAGCCGGTCGCCTCGACGAGCGCCGTTCGCCTGGACCGCTCGACCGGCGCCTGCCGGTTGACGTAATCGACGCCGAGCTCGGTCAGCCGCTGGCGAACGCGGCGCGACGCCGGGCACCACTCGCTCTGGAACAGCTCGAGCATCTCAACGCACCGCCGAGCCGACGATCTCGCGGAGGCCCTCGAGCTGAGACTGAAGGCTTCCGCAGACGTGCTCGCACAACGCGAGCACGCCCTCGTCGGCGATCGAGTAGTACGAGAAGTTGCCCTGCCTGCGGCGAGCGACGATGCCTTCCCGGCTGAGCACGCCGAGGTGCTTCGAAATGTTCTGCTCACTCGTCCCGATCAGCCCCGTCAGCTCCAGGACGGTCGCCTCGCCGTCGCGGAGCCGGTCGAGCAGCTTGATCCGGGTCGGCTCGCTCAGCGCGCGGAAGCGCCTCGCGACCAACTCAACCATCGCAGTAGGGAGTGGATGCACGAGTTCCATCGCTGCCATCGTCGCGTTCACTCGCGGGCGTGCCATCCGCAGCCGCGCTGATCACGCTGCGGACAACTACTCAGCTGGGTAGTTGTCCGCAGCGGATTCCGCGGACACACCGATGGCCCCGTGAGCTCCTCGCACGAAGCTGAAGACAGCGAACGAGGAGGTGAGCGGCGTGACGAAGAGGCAGATCGTGATCCTGGGTGGTGGCACGGGCGGCACGATGACCGCGAATCGGCTGCGCCGGCGATTCGGCGAAGACGAGGCCGACATCCACGTCGTCGACAGAGACGACCGGCACGTCTACCAACCCGGCCTGCTCTTCGTGCCGTTCGGCCTGACGCAGCTCGACGAGATCGTACGGCCGCGTCGGCGCCAGCTTCGCAAGGACATCCTCTTCCACGAGAGCGAGGTCGAGTCGGTCGCGCTTGACGACAACGAGGTGCTACTCACCGACGGAACCACGCTCCAGTACGACGTGCTGGTCGTCGCAAGCGGTGCCCGCCTCCAGCCAGAGGAGACCGAGGGAATGACGGACGCGGGATGGAACGAGCGAGTCTTCACCTTCTACAGCCCCGAAGGGGCGGAAGCGTTACGCGGCGCCCTGGAGCGCTTCGAGGGCGGCCGGCTGGTCGTGAACCTCGTCGACATGCCGATCAAGTGCCCCGTCGCCCCGCTCGAGTTCGCCTTCCTCGCGGACTGGCACCTGCGTCAGCGCGGGGTGCGCGCCCACACGGAGCTCGTCTACTCGACGCCGCTCGACAGCGCCTTCACGAAAGCGACTTGCGCCGAGCACCTCTCGTTCCTTCTCGAGGAAAAGGAGATCGAGCTGGTACGGAGTTCAGCGCCGGGCAGGTCGACGGGGTGGGCGGCAAGCTCGTCTCCTACGACGAACGCGAGCTTGCGTTCGACCTCCTCGTCACGATTCCGTTGCACGGGGGCGCCGCCTACGTCGAGCGTTCGCCGGGGCTCGGTGACGCCCTCGGCTTCGTCCCGACCGACAAAGCGACCCTTCAGACGTCCGCGAAGCCGAACGTCTTCGCGCTCGGTGACGCGACGGACCTGCCGACGTCGAAGGCGGGCTCGGTCACGCACTTCGAGTGCGAGGTGCTTGCCGAGAACGTCGCCCGTTTCCTCGCGGAGGAGGAGCTCGAGGCCGGCTACGACGGACACGCCAATTGCTTCATCGAGACCGGGTTCCACAAGGCGCTGCTGATCGATTTCAACTACGACGTCGAGCCGCTGCCTGGCCACTTCCCGACGGCCGTTGGTCTACCGCTCCTGCGCGAGTCCCGCCTCAACCACCTCGGGAAGCTCGCCTTCCAGTGGCTGTACTGGCACGCGCTGCTTCCGGGGCGCGAGCTGCCGGGGATCAGCCCGACGATGCCGACGGCAGGCAAAAAGGCTGTTCCCATCCACGCCAACTGAGGAGGAGACACGATGACCATGACGCTGATCGCAGACGCACCGGTCGAGGTCGACGCTGAGGGGTTCCTCACGAAACCCGAGCAGTGGAACGAGCGGATCGCCGAGGCGATCGCTGCCGAGAACGGCATCCCGGAGTTGACCGACCGCCACTGGCTCGTGGTGCGCTTCATGCGCGAGCGCTACCTCGCGACCGGCAACGCTCCCTCGATCCGATCACTCGGCAAGGAATCCGGCGTCCCCGTCAAGGAGCTCTACCAGCTGTTCCCCAAGGGGCCGGCCAAGCTCGCCGCCAAGATCGGCGGCATTCCCAAGCCCAAGGGCTGCATCTAGGAAGGACGCGAGAGATGACAGAAGTGCTCGAACAACCGAACATCAAGACCTCCGAGCCCAAAACGATCGAGAAGGTCGCGATCGTGATCTCGAAGGGCTCGCTCGAAGGCATCTACCCCGGCCTGATCATGGCCAACGGCGCCCGCATGGAGGGCATCGAGGCCGACCTCTTCTTCACGTTCTTCGGGCTCGACGCGATCCGCAAGGACCGCTACGAGAAGATCAAGGTCGCGACCGTCGGGAACCCCGGCATGCACATGGCGACCTGGATCGGCGCGATCCCCGGCTTCTCCGCGCTTGCGACCTGGATGATGAAACGGCAGATGGAGAAGATCGACATTCCGCCAATTCCCGAGTTCGTCGAGCTTGTCCACGACTCGGGTGTCCACCTCTACGCCTGCAAGGCGACGGTCGACATGTTCGGGCTGACGATCGACGACTTCGTCCCGCAGGTCGAGGAGATCATCTCGGTGGGCGAGTTCTACGAGAAGGCGGCCGCCGGGCAAATCATCTTCACCTGAGAGCGGCCACACAACTACTAGCGGCCATAGCTGGCGACTCTTGGAAAGGCTCAGCGCACCGCCTTCTTCACGAGCGCGCCGATCTTCGCCTCTTCGGCGGGGGTCAGCTCCTTCAGCGCGAAGGAGGTCGGCCACATGGCGCCTTTGTCGAGATTCGCTGCTTCTTCGAAGCCGAACGTCGCGTACCTCGAGTTGAACTTCCCCGCGCTCTTGAAGAAGCAGACGACCTTGCCGTCCTTGGCATACGCGGGCATTCCGTACCAGGTCTTCGGCCAGAGGGCAGGCGCGTTGGCCTTGACGATCGCGTGGACTCGTTCGGCGATGGCGCGATCCGATTCCTTCATCGCGGCGATCGCCGCGAGCACGTCGCGTTCCCCCTCGGCTCGGTTCTTGCTCGCTCGCTCTTCTGCCTTCAACTCTTGGGCACGAGCCTTCATCGCGGCTCGTTCCTCGGCCGTGAATCCCTTGGACCTCTTGCCGGTCGCGGTGGCGCTCTTGGTCTTCGTGTCCTTCTTGGCAGGTTTTCTCTCAGCCATCGATCAGCTCCTCGATGTAGTCACCTACGAGATGGTGCCACTCGCGCCGGGGTAGCTGTGTGCCCCAGGATCGCTCGGACGATGGTCTCCCAGTCGGCTCGATCAACGCCGTGGCCGGCTCCCTCCAGCGTCAGGAGCCTTGCGCCTGGGATTTCCTCGGCCAGCGCCTGCCCGTGCCCGAGCGGGAACATCGGGTCCGCGGTGCCGTGGATCACCAGCGTGGGCACGGCGATCGAGGACAAGGGCGCGTTCGGCACCTCGCCCTCGGGGAGCGCTGCATGGTTCTCGGAGGCCGCGATGTTGTTGGCGCGCTCGACGTCGCGACGGACGAGCTCGCGCGCAGCGGCCTCGTCGAAGAGGCGCTCGCCTCCGGCGAGCATCCGCGAATAGCCGACGAGGTAGTCGATGACCGAGTCGCGATCGGACCAGTCCACGTTCGCGGTCGCCAGGCACCGCCGATAGGGCTCCGTCGCCGGCGGAAGCCGGCGCTCACCCGGCGTGGCGGGAGACGTGCTGATGAGGACGAGCGAGAGGACGCGCTTCGGGAAGGCGAGCGCGAGCAGCTGCGCGAGGGCCCCGCCCGCTGAGACACCGACCACGTGCGCGGCCGGGATCCCATAGGCGTCGAGCACCCCGACGGCGTCGGCGACGAGGTCGCTGCCCGTGTACTCAGGAGGCCCCCGGCGCATAGGTGGCCGAGCGGCCCGTGTCACGATGGTCGAAGCGGATCACGAGCCGGCCGCCTTCGGCGAGCATCCGGCAGAAACCCTCCTCCCACCAGAGCATCGACGCACCGACACCCATCACCAGGAGGATCGCGGGATCGGCGGGATCGCCGAAGGGCTCGGTGCAGAGCTCGACGCCGTTCGCTTCGATCATCCGCTCGGCCAGCTCGCTCTCCCCTGACGACTTGGGCTGCTCGTTCACCTTTCCCCAAGCAGCGCTCCGTACTCAAAATTTAAGTTGACGCTTACGTTAGATAATGCTTACACTTAAGAAATGGAAGCCGCGTTGAAGGCGATCGCGACACCTCGCCGCCGGCGGATTCTCGGCCTCGTCCGCGACCACGAGCTCTCCGCCGGGGAGATCGCGGCGCAGTTCGAGATCACGAGGCCGGCGATCTCGCAGCATCTGAACGTGCTCAAGGAGGCGGAGCTCGTGACTGAGCGACGAGTCGGCACCAAGCGGCTCTACCGAGCGCGACCCGAGGGCCTCGCCGAGCTGAAGGAGTTTCTCGAGGAGTTCTGGGACGAACGGCTCGAGGCGCTCAAGCGCGAGGCAGAAAAGGAGGAGAAGGATGGACGCAACGAGTGAGACGATCTCGGTCGAGCGGGAGCTCGCGATCGACGCGACCCCCGAAACGGTCTGGCAATTCCTCGTCGACCCGGAGAAGGCAACGCGCTGGATGGGACAGACGGCTTCGTTCGATGCCCGGCCAGGCGGCGAGTACCGTGTCGGCGTCATCCCCGGCCACACCGCGGCCGGCGAGTTCGTCGAGGTCGACCCGCCGCGCCGGCTCGTCTTCACATGGGGCTGGGAGTCCGACCACGAGGCGGAGAACGCGGTTCCCCCGGGCTCGAGCACGATCGAGATCGAGCTCGTCCCGAGGAGCGGCGGCACGACCCTCCGCTTCCGCCACCACGGCCTGCCGAACGCCGCAGCAGTTGAGTCCCATGCGCACGGCTGGGATCACTACCTCGAGCGGCTCGCGATCGCCGCACGTGGCGACGACCCCGGAGAGGACCCGTGGATTCACGGAGAGATGAAATGAGCGCCGAGGCGCACGCGGTCGTCGCACACGACGACTGGCTCGCGGCACGGCAAGGGCTGCTGGCCAAGGAGAAGGAGTTCACCCGTCTCCGCGACCAGCTGACCCAGCAGCGACACGAGCTCCCGTGGGAAGCCGTCGAGCAGGAGTACGTCTTCGACGGCCCAAACGGCAAGGAGAGCCTGGCCGACCTCTTCGACGGACGGAGCCAGCTACTTGTCTACCACTTCATGTTCGACCCGGCGGACGAGGCCGGCTGCCCGATCTGCTCGTTCTGGGCCGACAACTTCGACCCGATCGTCCTCCACCTCGAGGCCAGGGACGTGACGATGATCGCCGTCTCACGCGCGCCGTTCGCGAAGATCGCCGCCTACAAGGGGCGGATGGGCTGGAGCTTCCACTGGGTCTCGTCGTTCGAGAACGACTTCAACTTCGACTACGGCGTCTCGTTTACCCCCGAGCAGCGGAGCGACGCGATCTACAACTACGGCTCACAGGGCCCATCGGACCAGGACCGCGAAGGGACAAGCGTCTTCCTCAAAGACAAGGACGGGCGTGTGTTCCACACCTACTCCGCCTACGCTCGCGGAATCGACCTCGTGAACACCGCCTACAACTACCTCGACCTCGTCCCCAAGGGACGGGACGAGGACGGCCGCGGCCCCTTCTGGGTGCGCCGCCATGACGAGTACTAGGACACGATGACGGCGGCGATGATGCTGCCCAGCGCTGTCGCTCGGCCGGGCCAGTGACGCATCTCGAATCCGCTCATCACTACGACGTCCCCGTCGAGCGTGGCTTTGCCTTCATCACGGACACCCGGAACTGGCCGAAGTTCTGGCCCGGCTACGTACGGCTCGAGGAGGGCTCGAGCTGGGGAGCGGCAGGCGACACGGCACGACTCGTGACTCGCCTGCTCGGGCGTGAGCGGCTGCTGACGATGACGGTTAAGACGTTCGAGCCGAACCGACTCGTGACGTACACGAGCACCCAGCCCGGTCTGCCGGACGCAGCGCACGAGCGCCACTTCGAGCCCGGCGACGGCGGGTTCACGTACGGCCTCGTCGTCGAGTACGAGCCGCGCGCCGGCGTCGCGGGCTTCTTCGATCGATTCCTGCTCGCCCGCGAGGTCCGGCGAGCGTTCCACCGGACCTTCGCCGCCCTCGAGCACGAGTTTGCTTCTCTGAACGACTGAGATCCGTTTCGCGTCTCGCGTCCGTAGCGTGTCGCGACGGTCGTAGCGGATCCCGAGCCGGCCTCCTTCGGAGTCGCCCTTTTCTCCGAGTAACGTCTCCCGCGATGCACCTCGTGCACCCGATCCGAGCGGCGGCGAATCGCCTCACCGCGCGCCTGACGCTCGTCGGCGCGGATCCTCATGACGACGAAGACCTGCGTGCTCGAAAGGCGCTGCTGGTCCTGATCTCGGTGTTGATCCTGCCGGTCGCGGCGCTGTGGGGGGCGTTGTACCTCGCGTTCGGATCGCCGGTCGGTGTGGTGCCGCTCGTGTACTTCGGCGTCCTGCTCGGCGCGATCGTCGTGTTCTCCCGCACACGCGACTTCCCGCGGCTGCTCCGGGTTGGTCAGCTCGACATCCTGCTCGCACCGACCCTGTCGATGATTCCGCTCGGCGGATTCCTCGACTCCGGCGGCGTCGGCCTGTGGGGGATTCTCGCCCCGCTCGGGGCGCTCGTGTTCAGCGAGGTGAGGTCGGCGGCCCGCTGGTACGTCGCGTATGTCGTCGTGTTCCTTGGGTCGGGAATCGCGGGCGAGATCATCGGGCCGATCTGGACGCCGCTGCCCGTCTGGTTCACGAGCACGATGCTGGCCCTGAACATCGCGGTCGGCGGCGCCATCGTGTTCACGCTGCTCGCGGTGTTCGCCAGCCAGCGCCGCGATGCGCTGGCGGCGCTTCGGCAGGAACAGGCGAAGTCCGAAAACCTGCTGCTCAACATCCTGCCGCGCTCGATCGCCGACAAGTTGAAGGCCCAGACGCAGCCGATCGCGGATCACTTCGGGTCGGCCTCGATCCTGTTCGCCGACGTGGCCGATTTCACTCCCTGGTCGGAACGGCTTCCGCCCGCCGAGGTGGTCGGCTACCTCGATCGCCTGTTCAGTCGCTTCGACGAGCTCGCGGAGCGCTACGGGCTCGAGAAGATCAAGACCATCGGCGACTGCTACATGGTCGCCGCGGGCGTCCCGACACCACGCCCCGACCATGCTCGCGCGCTCGCGCTCATGGCACTCGACATGCTCGAGGCGATGCGCTCGGACGAGGGGGTCGCGCACCTCGGTCACGAGCTCCGGGTCGGCATCAACTCGGGCCCGGTCGTGGCCGGCGTGATCGGCCGGAAGCGCTTTCTCTACGACCTCTGGGGCGACGCCGTGAACACGGCCAGTCGCATGGAGTCCCACGGGACTCCGGGAAGGATCCAGATCACGCGCGCGACATACGAGCTGCTTGCCGACGAGTTCGAATGCGAGCCGCGGGGGACGATCGCGGTCAAGGGGAAGGGCGAGGTCGAGGCGTGGTACCTGATCAGGCAAAGGGCCGAACGCGCGGGAGCCGCTGGCGACGGTGCCGTGAGCAGGTCTCACCGGCCTAGGCGAACCGCTCGCTGAAGCCTCTTCGGGCCGGCTAACCGAGCGGGAGCAGCGCGCCCTCGTGCTCAAGAAGAAAGCGCTTCACGTGGAGCCCGCCGCCAAAGCCCGTGAGCGAGCCGTTCGCGCCGATGACACGGTGGCACGGCAGCACGATCGGCAACGGGTTCTGGCCGTTCGCGGCCCCGACCGCGCGGGCAGCGTCGTTGCCGAGCCCGAGGCGGCGCGCCTGCTCGCCGTAGCTGACGGTCTGTCCGTACGGAATCGACGTGAGCGCCAGCCAGCAGCGACGCTGGAAGTCAGTTCCTCGAAGCTCGAGCGGTAGGTCGAACGTCACGAGGTCGCCCTCGAAATAGGCGTCGAGCTGACGTGCGGCCTCGGCGAGGATGGCCGAGCTGCCCTCCGGGCGAACCCGGCGGCCCTCGAACAGCACGGCGCAGAGACCTGCCTCTGACGCGATCAGGCCGAGCGGCCCGATGGGGCTGTCGACGATCCTGCTTGCCATCTCGTGAATCTAGAACGTGGCTCCGACAGGCTGCGTGAGATCTATGGCGACGGGCGCAGTGCATTGGCAGGATCTGCAGCGCCGCCCTGCGACGTCGGGAGCGGGCGGCACTGGCGCAGCGACGTACAAGGGTCTACGCTCGCGCGGAGCGCGATGGCGGAGACGGTCGAGCCGGTTGACGTTTCTCCCGACGGGGACGAGCCCACCGAGCAGGACGAGACCCCGTCGGTCACCGAGCTGCTCGTTCAGCTCGGTCGCGACCTGAGCGTGCTCGCCCTCTGCGAGGCGCAGCTCCAGGCCTCACGCAACATGCCGGAGGTGCGGCGGGCGGCCCGCGATCTCGCCGCCGCGCTGCTTGTCGTGGTCGCGCTGGCTGCCGCCTTCGTGTTCGCGAACGTCGCGGCCTTCGAAGGGCTGTCGACGGTCGTCTCCGGGTGGGTCGCCGCACTCGTGCTCTGCGCGGTGTGGATCGCAGTCGGGGTCTCGCTCCTGATCGCGCTGCTGGTCCGGGCGGGACACGCCACCGGGTGGAGGTGGTGGCGTGTGTTCAGGGCCGGACCGGCCGAGTCCACGAAGGATCTCGAGCAGGCACGTGCCGACGCCGAGCAGGCCGTCCTGGACACGCTCGAACGGCTCGCGCCCGCGATAACGATCGAGATCGCCACGGCGGCGGTCGCCAATGCAGGAGACATGGCCGAAGACATGGCCGAGGGGGTGCTCGACGTCGGGGGAGACCTCCTCGAGACGTCGGACGACATCGTGGAGGCGATCGCCGAGGACCTCCCCGGCGGCGGTGTCGTGAACCAGATGTGGGACGTGGTCCTGATGCCCGGCCGCTACGGGCTCAAGGTCGTGACGACCGTCCTGAAGCGCGACGAGCCACGCGACTAAGGTTCACCATCAGGAGGTGGGATGGCCGACGAGGCGCAGCTCGAGCAGACCGACAACGGGATGGTTCCGCAGGGCGAAGGCTGGTTCGTCGTGAACGCCCGCGAAGCGCGCTGGTGGCACCACGACACCTTCGGCTCCTCGGTCACATTCGAAGGCGAGGTTCCCTTCCAGGACTTCGGAATCAACATCCAGGTGCTCGAGCCCGGCGAGCCGAACTGCATGTACCACGGCGAGAACGCCCAGGAGGACTTCCTCGTGCTCGCGGGCGAGTGCCTCTTACTGGTCGAGGGCGAGGAGCGCCCGCTGAAGCAGTGGGACTTCGTGCACTGCCCGCCCTGGACCGAGCATGTCTTCGTCGGCGCCGGTGAAGGCCCGTGCACGATCCTCATGGTCGGGGCCCGGCCGAAGCCCGAGGAGCTGCTCTACCCCGTCTCCGAGGTCGCGCGCAAGCACGCGGCCGGTGTCGAGCAGGAGACGACCTCGGGCCGAGAGGCCTACGCGGCCTTCCCGAGGTCCGACGAGGGCCCCTACCGGGACGGCTTACTGCCGTAGCGCGAGCTCGAGGCCGAGCCACGAGGACAGCGCTTCGAGCTCGGCGTGCACGGCCTTCGTGATCGCGCGGGTGAACTTCACGTCCTCGTGCGCGGCGTGCACCTCGAGCACCCCGCGCTTGCGGTCGGCAGTCGCATCCACCTTCCCGACGAGCCGGTCCTCGTGCAGGACGGGCAGCGCGAAGTAGCCCCAGCGGCGCTTGTCCTTCGGCTTGTACATCTCGAGCGCGTACTCGAAGTCGAACAACTCCTGCGCGCGCACCCGGTCGTAGGCCAGCCGGTCGAACGGCGAGAGCAGCGCAGTCCGCCCTTCGAAGTCCTGGTCGAGCGCCTCGGGGTCGACCCGCCACTCGCCGGCAACGCCCTCGACCACGGCCGGCTCGCCGGCCTCCCCCACGTCGACCGGCTCGATCGGCATCGGCGTGCTCTTCACCCGCGCGATGCCGAGCGAGCGCAGCCGTCGCTCGTTCCTGATCCGGCGCCCCTCGTCCACGGACGGGATCGCCACGTCTGCGGGATAGACCCGCTCCGGGCAGGTCCCACAACCGCTCGCGGCGGACCCGTCCGGCGATCGCGATCTCGCCGCACATCATCAGGAGCTCGAGCATCTGCGTGACGTTGCGGTTGTTCGTCCAGCCGCTCGACGCCCACGGCACCACGGCCGTGTCGGGGATGTCGCGCGAGGTCAACGGCCCGGAGTCGGCGAGCCGGTCGAGGATGTCGCGCCGGAACGAGTCGTTGTCGCGGAGCCAGACACGCGACTTCTCGTAGGTGGGCCATTCCTGCGCCTCGGCGAGAACGAGGCCCGCGTCGCTCATCGGCCGCACCAGCGCGTTGTGCTCGAACAGCGTCCGGTCCTCCTCCAGCGCCTGCCTCAGCTGCTCCGGCCGGTACCCGGAGCCCAGCCGGCTCCAGGCGACGAGGTCGGCGGCCGGAGCGATCGCGGCGGTCGGATCGATCTGCAGGAAGGTGAGGCGGGTGACCATCTCGACCAGGTCGGTCGGCCGACGCGCGTCCAGCAGCTGAGCTTGCACCGCGATGCGACGCGCCGCTTCCTTGCTCAGGCGGAGCACGGACACGGCGGCACGCTACCGCGGAAAAGAGGCGACCGGACCCCTTCCTAGACTCAGCGCATGGATCGCGCGCGAAAGCGGCGGGTGGAGCTGTTCCTGCCGATGCGTACGCTGCTGGTCGTCGCCGCCACGATCGGCGTGTTGGCCGCCTTCGTCGAAATCGGCGACACCTTCCTGATCGTCTTCGTGGGCATCTTCCTGGCGCTCGTGTTCGAGTACCCGGTGCGCTTCGTGATGAGGAAGACGCACATGTCGCGCGGGCTCGCGGCGACGGTGACCGTCATCGGCAGCGCCCTCCTCGTCACGGTGCTGTTCATCGTGCTGCTCGTCCCGCTCGTCTCCAGCGTGCGCGACTTCCTGAAGCAGCTCCCGCAGACGGTGCAGGAGCTCCGCGACTCGGGCGAGCTCTCCTGGCTCGGCGACTCGGGCGCCGCCAAGAACGTGCAGGACGGCGCCCAGCACATCTCGGCGTCGATTCCGGACACGGTCTCGGCGATACTCGGCGTCGCGGGAGGCTTCTTCGGCGTGTTCCTCGCCCTCTTCACGATCCTCTTCATCTGCCTCTTCCTGCTCACCGACATCGCGAAGCTGAAGGCGTCGCTCGGCAGCGTCTTGATGCCGGGCGAGGACGAGCGGTGGCTAGGCGTGTGGGAGCGCGTGACGGAGTCCGTGTCGCGCTGGGCGATCGGCGTCGTCGTGATTGCGAGCATCGCGGGGACGATTCAGGGCACGACCGCCTGGCTGCTCGGCTCGAGCTACGCCGTCGGCCTGGGCGTGATCGCGGGCCTACTCGACATGATCCCGAACATCGGCGCGACCATCGCCGGCTTCATCCTCGTCCCCACGCTCTGGGCCGAGGAGGGCATCGGGGCGGCTGTGATCATGCTCATCGTCGTCCTCGTCTACCAGCAGCTCGAGAACAACATCCTGACGCCGAAGATCCAGGGCAAGGCAGTCGACCTCTCGGCCTTCTTCATCATCGTCTCGGTGACGCTCTTCGGCGCGCTGCTCGGCGTGCTCGGGGCGCTGACCGCGGTGCCGCTCGCCGCGATGATCCAGATCTTCGTGCAGGAGCTGACGCGGACGAGGCGCGAACGTGTCGCGGAGCTGAAGGCGATCGCCTCGCGCTCGGACCGTGTAAGCCCTACGACGTAGCGATCACGCCCGCCGCCTCGAGCGCCCCGACCTCCTCGTCCGAATAACCCGCCTCGGCGAGCACCTCGTGCGTGTGCTGGCCCAGGCGCGGCGGAGGCTCGCTCGCGAGCCCGAGCGGCGACGGGACCTGCGGCAGTGCGCCGATCGCCGGGTGCTCGAGCGTCGCCGTCCCGTGCGCCGTGAGCGCCTCGAGCACACCGCGCACCTTGCCTGCGGGGAAGCCGGCGTCCGCGAGCCGCGTCACCCACTCGTCCGCCGTCCGAGTCGTGAACACCACGCTCAGCTCCTCGACAAGCTCGCCGCGGTGCGCGACGCGCGCCGGGTTCGTCCTGAACCGCTCGTCCTCGGCGAGGTCCGGGCGCCCCACCGCCTCGCAAAGCCGCCGGTAGAGCGCGTCGTTGCCCCCGGCCACGGCGACTTGCGCGTCCGAGGCGGTGAAGGTCTGGTACGGGACGATGCTCGGGTGCGCGTTGCCGTAGCGGCCGGGCTCCTCGCCGGTCACGAGAGCCGACTGCGCGATGTTCACGAGCGACGAGATCGCAACGTCCAGCAGCGAGATCTCGATGCGCTTTCCCTCGCCCGAGAGCTTCGCCGCGAGGATCGCCGTCGCCGCCGCGTAGCCCGCGAGGACGTCGACCACCGCGACGCCGACCTTCACGGGCTCGCCGTCGGCCTCGCCGGTGATCGCCATCAAACCGCTCTCGGCCTGGACGACGAAGTCGTAGCCGGGCCGCCGGTCGCCGAAGCCGGTGATCGAGCAGTAGACGAGCCCGGGCCGCTCCTGCGCGAGCCGGTCGTAGCCGACGCCGAGCCGCTCTGCCGTCCCCGGCCGGAAGTTCTCGACGACGACGTCCGCCGAACGTGCCAGCCGCTGGGCCGCCTCCTGTCCTTCCGGCCGCGCGAGGTCGAGCGCGACGCTGCGCTTGCCGCGGTTGACCGAGAGGAAGTAGGCCGCTTCACCTCCCGCGTACGGCGGCCCCCAGGCGCGGGTGTCGTCCCCCTGCCCCGGCCGCTCGACCTTGACCACATCCGCGCCCAGGTCGGCGAGCAGCATCGTGCAGTACGGCCCCGCGAGCACGCGCGACAGATCGAGCACGCGGAGGGAGAGCAACTACTCGCGGCCCGGGAGCTTGAGCCCGAACGACGGCGCCGGAGCGGGGAAGTTCGCGGGGTGGAGGCGCAGGTCGCGCAGCAACCGCGACGCGGCGAAGGCGACGACCGCGAGCAGGCCGAGCAGCACGCCCGTCTCGGCCGGCGAGTGATTTCGTGCCCACTCCGCCAGGAGCACGAGCCCCGCAAGGACGACGAGAAGCACGGAGATCACCCGGTGAAAGCGGCCCGCCTCCGAATGCGGCCACGGGTCGAGCGGCCGCACCACCTCCCGCCCCTCGTCCGAGTCGGTGCAGCGGGCCTTCGACGGGCACGCGTTGCAGACGTGCGCGCGAGCGCGATAACGCACCAGGCGACGCTCGCGGTCGTACGCGTGCGGCCAGAGCTGCTCGCCCTCGGGACACACCCAGTGGTCGTGGTCGGCGACGTAGGCGAACCCGGCGGTGCGGAAGCGGAGAGCCCGCCGATGTGTATGAGCGGAGAGCCACTCCAGCGCGAACGCACCCGCGACGAGGAAGACCGCGTACCCGGCGGCGATGACAACCTCGGCGCTCATGTGAGCCTCGCGGCCGCGGCCTCGGCGTCGGTCGCCGGGGCGACGCCCTCAGGCTCGTGCACCTCGGTGAAGAGGATTTCGTCGGGCTCGTCGAGCGTCACGTGCCTGACCGTGTGGCGGATGCCGAGATAGGCGATGTAGAGCGCGGGCAGCGCCCCGCCGACGATGAAGATGACGTCGCCGGGGAAGCGCAGCCACTCGATCAGGGCGTTCGTGTCGTTGGTCAGAAACTTCAGCTCGCGCGCGTCGAAGTACCCGTCGTCCACCGACTTGTAGAGCTGAAGGAGGCCGAGCGGAAGCAGCGTCGCGAAGCACATCCACGCGAGGCCGAGGTTCGTCGACCAGAAGCAGATCTTCGCCCAGCGCTCCGGCCATTTCTCAGCGGGGATCAGGTAGCGCAAACAGAACATCGCGAGCCCGAGCGCCAGCATCCCATAGACACCCATCATCGCCGCGTGTCCGTGGTTCGCGGTCAGGGCGGTGCCGATCTCGTAGTAGGAGACGATCGGCAGGTTGATCAGGAAGCCGAAGATGCCTGCGCCGAGGAAGTTCCAGAAGCCGACCGCGACCAGGAACATCACCGCCCAGCGGTGAGGGAACGGCGTCCGTGAACGCGACTCCTGCGCCGCGCCCAGCTGCAGGAAGGACCAGGCCTCGACCGTGAGGAAGGTGAGCGGGATCACCTCGGCGGCCGAGAAGAAGGCTCCGAGCGCCATGTGCTCAGCGGGCTCGCCGGAGAAGTAGAGGTGGTGCATCGTCCCGATCACCCCGCCGACCGAGTAGAGCAGGATGTCGAGGAAGACCACCGTCAGCGCGATCCGCTCGCGGACGACGCCGAGCAGGACGAACATGTACGCGACCATCACCGTCGTGAACAGCTCGAGGAAGTCCTCCACCCAGAGGTGGACGACCCAGAAGCGCCAGAACTCGACCGTGGTGAAGTTGTCGCCGGTGCGTGCGACCAGGCCGACCGCG
Organism: uncultured Actinomycetes bacterium; assembly: GCA_963719275.1. Taxonomy (GTDB): domain Bacteria; phylum Actinomycetota; class Thermoleophilia; order Gaiellales; family Gaiellaceae; genus AC-32. The sequence goes on from CAVRBT010000008.1 coordinate 63,120, forward strand.
TAGAAGGCGGGGATGGCGCAGGCCGCGAGGAAGAAGAGCCACGGCATGTTGCCGGGGTGCTCGCTCGCCAGGCGACGCCGGAGCACCCGCCAGAGCATGTACACCCAGGCGATGAGGCCGACGGTCAGCAGGATCTGCCAGAGGCGCGCGAGGTCCAGGTACTCGAGGCCCTGGAGGCCGAACCAGTTCGAAGCGGTGCCGTGAAGCGCGACGTACGAGCCGATCAGCGTCCCGAAGACGACGACCGCCAGCGCGCCGAGCAGGCCGAACGCGAGCTTGTCCTGGTGCCGCGGCTCGCGCCGCGCGATCATCGGGGCCAGGAAGATCCCGGCCGCGACGAACGAGGTCGCGACCCAGAAGATCGCCAGCTGCACGTGCCAGGTGCGCATCAGGTTGTAGGGGAACCAGCGCGCGAGATCGAAGCCGAAGAAGTTGTCGATATCGGCGCGGTAGTGCTGCGACGCCGCGCCGACGAACGTCTGGACGAGGAAGAGCGCCGCCATCACGAAGAAGAACCACGCCGTCGCCCGCTGCGCAGGCGTCAGCGCGACGTCTCCGGGAGCGCGAAACGACAGCGTCGCCTGCTCGCGCCCATGCCAGCCGAGCAGCCCTCCCCAGCGGCCGAAGGCCGCGAAGAGCAGCCCGATGCCTCCGAGCAGGGCGATCAGCGACAGCACCGACCAGACGATCACGTTCGCAGTCGGCTCGTTGTCCACGCGCGGCTCCGGCGGCCAGTTGTTCGTGTACGAGTACCTGTGCCCCGGCCGGTCGGCGGCGGCGGCCCAGGCGGTCCACGCGAAGAAGGCGGTCAGCTGCCGCAGCTGCTGGGGGTCCGTGATCGCGTGCGGGAGCAGGCCGTGCTCGCTCTTCGGGTCGGAGAAGAAGCGCGAGTACTGCGGAACGAGCCGCCTGAACGCTTGCGTCTGTGCCCTGCTGAAGACGAGCGTGTGCGTCTTCCCGTCGTAACGGTTCGTACGGAAGTCCTCGATTGTCCGGCGCGCCGCCGAGTCGGAGCCGGAGCCGCCGAACGACTCCCGCACGAGGTTCGACGCGCGGCGCAGGTAGTCGGCCGTGTAGTCCGGGCCGAGGTAGGCGCCGTGCCCGAAGGCCGAGCCGTACTCCATCAGGCCGTTGTTCAGGAAGACGCGCTGCCCGGCGCTGATGTCGCTCCCGGTGAAAAGGGTCGCACCGCCCGGGTCGACCACCCGCGAGGGCACCGGCGGGCTCGCGACGTACGTGCGATAGGCGAGAAGCCCCAGTACGAAGAAGCCGCAGAGGACGACAAGCAGGACGACCTGGATCCACGTCTTCGAGATCAGGAACCCGCGGCGGCCCTCCGCTGCTTCCACGGGGCGACTCTAAACGGCCTGGCCCCGTCTACAAAACGCCGCGACGGGCGGCGCTCCGGGGACGGCTAGCCGACGTCGTGGTGGCTGCGCTCGGCCAGCAAGGCCCGCGCGAGCTCGCCCTGCCAGTACACGATGCTGCGGCGGTTCGCCTCGAGCAGCATGGTCTCGGGCGAGTCCGACGCGCCGCGGAGCGACTGTCGCTGGTGCACCAGGTCGGCGAGGATCTGGCGGATCCTCGCGACCCGCGGCTCGGTCACGGCCGGCGTGGCCACAGAACCGCCAGAACGGCTGCGAAGTAGGCGGCGAGCGTGCCCCCACCGGCGATCGCTAGCGACCGACCGGGATGACGCGCCACCGACTGCGTGATGCTCGTCACCGGCCCCTCCTCCAGGACTCGGAATGACCCTCACAAGTTGTGCCGCAGCTCGAGGTGCGGCGCTACTGACCGGACGGCCTGAATAGGAGGGTTTGACGAAACACGGTCTATGCCCTAGTTGCCGTCGAACTCGCGCGCGGCGCAAGCGGGGCAGTACGGAACCGTGAGGCCTGGCTCGTCCAGGTCGAGGTAGAGCCGCCAGCGCTCGCACGGGTCGAGCCACGGTCGGCGACACTCCTCGCAGGCGAGCAGCAGCGTCGGGGACAGACGGGGTTTGATGTCCATGGAGTGGCTTTCGACAGAATCGCCGGTCGTGACTCCTGGCCGTTCGTTCAGTCTTGGTTCAGGCGGCCTCCGCAGCCCGCTCCAGCTCGGCGACGTCGATCTTCCCCATCTGCAGCATCGCGTCCTTGACGCGTTGGGCCTTCTCGCGGTCAGGGTCGACCAGCAGCTCCTGCAGCGCCTTCGGCACGATCTGCCACGAGAGCCCATAGCGGTCCTTGAGCCACCCGCACGGTCCCTCTTCACCGCCCTCCGAGAGCGCGTTCCAGTAGCGCGTGACCTCCACGATCCTCGAGTTCGGGAAGACCGACGTGTAGAACTCGGCGGCCTCCTCGCCTTCCGTGTCGAACCAGAGCCAGGGCGTAACCTTCGGCATGGCCTCTCCTCTCGTCGCTTTGCGCCGTCGCGAAGTAGGACGGTGCGACCGCGGCGCAATCATCGCCCAGCCGTTACGCCGCCTGCTCCGTCTCCCTGACGAGGGCGGCGAGGCTGTCGCGCACCCGGTCGATCTCGGCGCCGTACATGGCGAGCTCATCGGCGTCCGCGCCGCGCTCCTGGCGCACGGCGCGCACGAGCACGAGGCCCTTCAGGTGGAGGACGAGGTCGTCGAGCTCGCGGAAGCTCTGCGTTGCGGGGCTCACGCCGCCTCCTCCAGCGCGACCCGCTCGGGCTCTGCCGGCGGCGCGCTCGCCTCGGGCGCGGCCGGAGCCGGCCTGACGAGCGTGATCGCGATCAGCGCCCCGAGGCTCAGTAGCGCGGTCAGCGCGTAGAGCGCCGTCTGGAAGCCGTGGTCGAGCGCGGCCGCGCTCGAGGCGGCCACGCCGTGGGCGTCCGCGAAGTTGCCCGACGAGGTCGCCGCGACCGCGCTGACCCCCGCCAGCGCCACCGCGCCGCCGATCTGCCGGCTGGTGTTGATCAGCCCGGAGGCGACTCCCGCGTCCGAGCGCTGTACGCCGGTCAGGCTCGCGATCGTAACGGGCACGAACGACAGGCCCATGCCCGCGCCGCCGAGCACGAACGCCGGGAACAGATCCCAGAAGTAGTGGCCTTCCACCGGCAGCTGCGTCAGCCACGCCACCGAAAGGGCGCTCATGAGCAGCCCGGCGGTCAGCGTCGGCCGGACGCCGAAGCGGGTCACGACCGCCTGCGCCACGTTCGAGACGACGACGACCGCGAGCGCGAAGCCGGTGAAGGCGACGCCGCTCTCCATCGCCGAGTAGTGGAGGACCTCCTGCAGGTAGAGCGTCAGCAGGAAGAACTCCGAGAAGGCGACGCCTCCGACGATGGCCATCGCGGCGTTCGCGCCCGTCAGGGTGCGCGACCGGAAGATCCGCATCGGCAGCAGTGGCGACGGCGAGCGGAGCTCGAACACGACGAACGCGAGCACGAGCGCGGCAGACGTCGCGAAGAGCGCGATCGTGAGCGGCGCGCCCCAGCCGTCGGTCGTCGCGCGGGTCGTCGCGTACACCAGCAGCATCAGCCCGCTCGTCACGGATACGGCGCCGCGAACGTCGAAGTGCCGAGTCGTGCCTGGCGCGCGCTCCTCGGTGAGCAGCAGCGGCGTCAGGGCAATGGCCGCGAGGCCGACCGGCACGTTGATGAAGAAGACCCACGACCAGCTCAGGTACGAGGTCAGGACGCCGCCGAGGAGCACGCCCACCGCGGCGCCGCTCCCGGAGGCCGCGCCGTAGATACCGAGCGCCAGGTTGCGCTCGCGGCCCTCGGCGAAGGTCGTCATCAGGAGCGAGAGCGCCGCCGGCGCGAGCAGCGCCCCGCCGAGGCCCTGCAGGGCGCGGAAGCCGATCAGCGAGGCCTCGGACCAGGCGAGGCCGCAGAGCAGCGAGCTCGCCGCGAAGAGGGTGAGGCCCGCGAGGAAGAGCCGCCTCCGCCCGAGCACGTCCGCCAGCCGGCCGCCGAGCAGCAGGACGCCGCCGAACATGATCGCGTAGGCCGAGATCACCCACTGCAGGTTGGCCTGCGAGAAGTCGAGATCGGACTTGATCGACGGCAACGCGACGTTCACGATCGCGACGTCGAGGATGACCATGAACTGGGCGGTAACGATGAGCGCCAGTGCGCTCCAGCGGCGATCGGCCTTGGCGGGACTCACGTAGTTGGCCTCCTAAATCGTTGTGAAGTTCAACAATATAACACGACAACCGTTGGGCGCGCTACTCTATTCCCGATGAATGTGACGACACCCACGAGCCCGCCGACCGCAAACCTCCCGCAGGAGCTCGTCGAGTCGACGACGTTCCTGCTCAAGCGCCTCGGCTTCGCGGCCAAGGAGCGCTCGCTCGCCGCGTACGAGGACCTGGGGCTCCACCCGTATCACCACGCGGTGCTGCTCGTCCTCGACGAGGGCTCGCGGGAGACGCAGGGCTCGATCGCGGACGCGCTCGGCTACGACCGCGGCCAGCTGGTCGGGCTGCTGGACGAGCTCGAGGAGCAGGGACTCGTCGAACGGAAGCGCGACCCGAACGACCGCCGGCGGCAGTCGGTCAGCCTGACCGCCGAGGGCAAGAAGACGCTGGGACGCCTGCGCGGGATCGCCGGGCGGATCGAGGACGACTTCCTCCAGCCGCTCGACGCCGAAGAGCGCGCGGCTTTGCACGCGCTTCTGCTGCGCCTCGCGGAGAAGCACGAGCCGCGCTGCGCGCCGAGCGGCACGCCCTCATAGCTGAGCAGCGTCTAGGCCTGCGTACGCACGTGCTCGATGTACCCGCGCACGTCGGCGGCCGGCTCCGAGTAGGCGTCGCCGAGCGTCGACTCCATCCGCTGCATGTACTCCTCGGCCCAGGGCGGGAACTCGTAGTCGATCGCACGCAGGAACTCGAGGGTGGCGGCGAAACGGAAGTCCGCGATCGAGGGCGAGTCGCCCCCGATGAACTGCTTGTCGCCGATGAAGAAGGTGCCGTACACCTCGAGCGGGTCGGCGAGGGCGGCCGTCGCGTCCTGCACCGCCTTCTGCTTCATCGAGTCGTCGGCGTCTGACGTGCCGACCTCGCCGGGGTACTGCGCGAAGCCCAGAGCGGGGTAGGTCGCCCGCGTGAGCAGCGGGTAGAGGGTGCCGATCAAGTAGAACATCGCGTTGTCGATCACCGCGCGCTCGCCGGGATCGGTCGGATAGAAGCGGTCGAGACCGTGCTTGTTGCAGAGGTAGGCCATGATCGCGCAGCTCTCGCCCAGCGCGCCGTGCGGGAGGCCGTCCTCCTCGAGCATCGGCGTCAGGTGCGCCGGGTACTTCGCCACGTACTCGGGCGAGGTCGTCGTCCCCCAGACGTCGACCTCCTCGACGTCGATCCCGGCCGCCCGCACGAAGGTCCGGACGGTCATGTTGTTCACGCTCGGCTTCAGGATGTTCAGCGTGCTCGGCATGTGGCTCCTCCCGTTCGTCGGTGTCAGCGCTCGAGAAGTCTCGACTTGTACTCGCTCCGCTGCAAGCTGCCCCAGGCGACGAGCTCGACCGCCGTCTGGACGACGAGCACTTCGCGCACACGGGCGCGGATCGCGTCGCCGAGCTCGTCGTCGGCCTCTACGCCGCGCGCCAGCTCGACGGCGACCGGCAGCGGCGGCTCCTGCTTGACGCCGTCGGCCCGTGGCTTCACGAGCACGTAGCCGCTGACCCGCGGCGCGAAGCCGCTCACCACCTCGCGCACGGCCGACGGGAAGACGTTGACGCCGCGGACGATCAGCATCTCGTCGGTGCGCCCGACGCACCGCACGCGCGGCCCGGTCCGCCCGCAGGGGCACGGGGCCAGCCGCACCCGGACGTGGTCGCGGGTGCGAAAGCGCAGCAGCGGCGCCGCGCGGTGGCGGAGATGCGTGAGGACGAGCTCGCCGGCGGCGCCGTCCTCGAGCGAAAGCACCTCGCCTGACTCGGGCTCGATCAGCTCGGGATGGACGAAGCCGCGCGCGCCGAAGTGCATCCCGTCCTGCTCCTCGCACTCGCCCCAGAGCGAGACGCCGATGTCGCCGATTCCCATCGCCTCGGTCACCCGCGCGCCCCAGCCGGCCTCGAGCTGCTCGCGGAAGCCCGGCTCGCCTCCGCCCGGCTCGCCGGCCACGAGCACGTGCTCGACACTCGACCCGCGAAGGTCGAAGTCGCGCTCGGCCGCCCACTCCACGAGGTGGGCCGCGTAGGAGGGCGTCAACACGACGGCCTCGGGCCGGAGCAGCTCGACGGCGCGCATCAGCCGTTCGGTGTGACCGGTGCCGACCGGAATGTGGCAGAGGCCGATCCGCTCGAAGGAGGCGAGTGCAGCGCCCGCGACGAACGGGCCCGCGTCGTAGGTCGAGACGATCCGCTGTCCGGCCACGATCCCGGACGCCGCGTAGCTTCGCGCCGAGCCGGTGACCCAGTTGTCGAGGTCGCCGGCAGTCAGCGGCACGTAGTTCGGCGTACCCGTCGTGCCGCTCGTGGAGTAGATGCGGACGAGCTCGGACGGCTCGGCGCAGAGGTGTTCCCCGATCGGGTTCTCGCGCGTGCGAGAGACGCGCAGCTCATCCTTCTCGGTCAGCGGCAGCGTCGCGATCTCGCCGAGGCCACCTTCGGGATCGACGCCCGCGAGCTTCTCCCGATAGAACGGCGACCGCTCGAGCAGGTAACGCAGCTGGGCCCGGTAGCTCTCGTCGTCGAGCGCCAGCTGCTCGTCCCAGGGTCTCGCCTCGACCTCGGGCTCGAGCATCACTCCCGCTCGAGCCTGTACTCGGCCGCTGCCTCGGCAGCTGCGGCGAGTTGCAGGCCGAGCGGCCGCTCCCGTTCCTCGGCGAGGTGCGCGAGCAGGCTCGCCGTACGCGCGAGGATCGGCACAGCGGCCACCATCGAGGACGGGAAGCCGAGGTCGAGCAGCACGGCCGCGATCGGTAGCGAGACGTTCATCGTCAGCGGCCTTCCCCACTCGTGCTCGACCGCCTCACGGAGCCGCCGCGCCAGCTGCACGTTCGCGCCGGCAACCCCGTGCTCGTCCGCCAGCTCGAGAATTCGCTCGGCGCGCGGGTCGACCGGCCTGTGGACCGGGTGGCCGAAGCCCGGAACCTTGCCGCCCGCCGCGTGAATCTGCCGCACGACGGCCTTCGGCGAGTCTGCCCTGACCTGCTCGAGCAGCCGGGCGCACTCCGCGGCCGTGCCGAGCACGACGGGGCCGCAGCCGAGGATCCCCGCCGCCACCGCGCCTTGCAGCGAGCCGGGATCGGCGGCGAGCGTCATCCGGGCCGCGACGTTCGTCGGCATCAGCCCGTGCTCGGCGATCGCGACGAGCACCAGGTCTAGGAAGAAGCGCTGCTGCTCCGTCGGCTCTTCTGCCGCGAGCAGTAGGTGGAAGTACTCGGTGAACGTGAGCCGGCCCATCAGGTCGCCGGTGAGGTCGTGCCCGCGCACCTCCACGCGGTCGGGGTAGGCCTGCGCGATCGACGTCCCCTCGTCAGGCGGCACGCGCTTCCTCCGCGAGCCGCGCGCCGGCGACCATCGCTTCGAGCTTGCGGTACGCCCGCTCGCGCGGCAGGTACTTCATGCCACAGTCGGGCGCGACGACGAGCCGCTCGGGCCCGACCACCGCGAGCGCGGCCCCGATCCGCGCGGCGACCTGCTCGGGCGTCTCCACCTCCTCGGCGCCGAGGTCGAGCACCCCAAGGAGGATCGTCTTGCTCGGCAGCGCGCGCAAGACCTCCGGGTCGAGCCCGGGCTGCGCCGCCTCGAGCGAGACGTGCGTCGCCGCGCAGTCGTCGAGCTCGCGCAGGAACGGGTACCCCGCCGGCTTGTCCTTCACGACGTGTGCGTAGCCGAAGCACGTGTGCAGCACCGTGTCGCCGTCGACCCCGGCGAGGGCGCGCTCGACCGCCTCGAGTGCGTACTCGGCGGCCGCCTCCGGCCGTGCCTGCAGGTAGGGCTCGTCGATCTGCACGACGTCGGCGCCGGCGGCCTTCACGTCCCGCAGCTCCTCGTTGACGGCCTCGGCGTAGGCGAGCGCGAGATCGCGGTCCGAGGAGTAGTGGTCGTTCTGCGCCTGCTGGGTCATCGTGAACGGGCCCGGGACGGTGATCTTGATTCGCCGGTCGGTGAGCGAGCGCAGGAACTCGACGTCGCGAACCTCGACCGGCCGCGCGCGGCGCACCGGGCCGACCACCCTCGGCACCGGGTTCTCGTGGCCGGTGCGGTCGAGGGCGACGCCCGGGTTGTCGAGGTCGATCCCCTCGAGCGCCGTCGCGAACCGGTTCGAGTAGCTCTCCCGCCGCATCTCGCCGTCGGTGATCACGTCCACCCCGGCGAGCTCCATGTCGCGCACAGCCAGGCGGGTCGCGTCGTCCTGGGCCTCCTCCAGGTACAGCTCCGGGATACGCCAGAGCTCGCGGGCGCGCACCCGCGGAGGGAGCCGGTCGCCCAGCCGCCCCCGGTCGATCAGCCACTCCGGCTGCGGGTAGCTGCCGACAACGGTCGTGACAAGAGCCACGCCCGCGAGTCTATTTCGGCCAGACCCCGAGGCGCGCCGCGCGCTCACGGGTGCAGCCTGCGGCACGCTTGTCGCACACCGATTACTTTGCGGCGCGATTCCCGTCTACTGAAGGACGATCGTCGAGACGGAGGTGAACGGAATGTCGAAGAGCGTGCTCCTCGTCGGAACCCGCAAGGGCCTTTTCGTGCTGGAGAGCGAGGACCGGCGCGACTGGACCGTGCGCGGCCCTTACTGCGAGAGCTGGCCCGTCTACCACGCCGTCCTGGACCGCGACTCCGGGACGATCTTCGCCGCCGCCGCGAGCGAGTGGCACGGCGCAGCGATCTGGCGCAGCGCCGACCTGGGCGAGACGTGGGAGCACTCCAGCGAGGGCCTCGGTTACCCCGACGGCGACGGCGGATTGAAACTTTCGAAGGTCTCGAACGTGATGCCCGCACACGGCCGGTTGCTCGTCGGCGCGGAGTCGGCCGGACTCTTCGAAAGCACCGACGGCGGCAAGACGTTCTCGCTCATGACGACCCTCGAGGGGTACGAGGGCCGCGAAGCGTGGAACGACCCGGCGCAGCAGCCGCCCGGGCACCTCGGGCTGTCGGCGATCATCCCGCACCCGAACGACCCGGAACGCTTCTGGATCATCGTCCAGGGCTTCAGCCTCTTCGAGACAACCGACGGGGGGAAGACGTGGACACCGCGCAACAAGGGGCTGCGCAGGGACTGGCCGGCCGACTACGAGGAGATCGGCTTCTGCGTCCACAAGGTGGCGCCGGCCTCGGATTTCGAGCGGATGTTCCAGCAGAACCACGTCGGGATGCACCGCAGCGACGACGGCGGCAAGTCGTGGACGGAGATCACAGAAGGGCTGCCGACGGAGTTCGGCTTCGCCGCAGCCACGCACCCGCACGACCGCGACACGTTCTACGTCATCCCGCTCGACCCCGGCCACGGCCGGACGATGCCCGACGGCAAGGCGGCCGTCTGGCGCACGCGCGACGCCGGCTCGAGCTGGCAGCGGCTCGACCGCGGCCTGCCGCAGGGGAACGCCTACGTCGGCGTCCTCCGCGAGGGCATGGCGATCGACGACCACGACGCGCCCGGGCTCTACTTCGGCACGAGCACCGGGCAGCTCTTCGCCAGCACCGACGAGGGCGAGAACTGGAACCAGGCCGGCGGCCTCTTCCCCGGCATCATGTCGGTCGCGTACGCGACGGTGGAGTGATGGCCGAGCTGCACCTCCCGGCGACGCTGCCGCCGCTCTTCCCGGGGCTCCCGCGCGAGCTCGACGTCGACGCCGCGACCGTGAGCGAGGCGATCGACCGGCTCGACGAGCGTTGGCCCGGCTTCCGCGACCGGCTCGTGGAGCCCGGCCCGAAGCTGCGGCCACACATCAACGTCTACGTCGACCGCGAGCGCGGCGGGCTCGAGACGAGGCTCGAGCCCGCCGCGCGAGTCGACGTGATAGCCGCGATCAGCGGCGGGTAGAACAAGCCCGTGCAGCGGGCGATCGTCGGCTTCCACCAAGACCACGAGGGCGAGTGGGTCGCTGAGCTCGTCTGCGGCCATCAGCAGCACGTGCGCCACCGGCCGCCGTTCTTCCCCCGGCCGTGGGTGCTCGAGCCAGAGGGGCGCGAGGAACGAGTCGGCACACCGCTCGAGTGCCGCCTCTGCGACCAGGGCGGCGAGGCGGCGTGTCTCGCACATCTCGTCTGCCCGGACTGCGGCGTCGTTCTCGACGGCAGCCCTCACCGCCAGGGCTGCTCACGATCGAAGATGGCCACATGACCGAGGCGCATGACAACCGAGCTGAAGAACATTCAGGTAGTCGAGCGAGTTCCGTCGTGACGCGCATGCGCTGGAGCGGTGCGTTAGCCGTGGACGCAGGCATCCTCCGCCGCGGCCGCTTCGTGAGGCGCATGCCTCACCGGTAACGGGCGACAAGCCGGGCCGGGGGTGACGGGGCTACGCTGCCCGAGTGATCCCGTGGATCGTCTTTGCCCTCGTCGTCGTCCCGTTGGTCGTCGTCGGCTTCTTAGCCAACCGTCGAAGAACGGTCGCCGGCGAGCAACGCGCGACCGAAGACGCGCAAGCAAGAGCGCGCACGGAGCAGGAATTCGCGGAGGCGGAGGCCCTCGAGGCGGAGTGGCGCGAGAAGGACAAGGAGAGGTACCGCCAGGAGCACTTGCCCTAGGCCTGCAGTTCCCACGCTGCGGAGCGCTCGCGCCTGACACCCCGAGGGCAGACTGTTAGTAGCATCGCCGCCTTGGCGAAGGAGATCATCAGCACCTCGGACGCACCCGGAGGGCTCGCAGGCTACAGCCAGGCGATCAGAGCGAACGGCCTGGTGTATGCGCTACCTCTGATTCGGAGCCACGGCGAGAATCATCGGCGACGGGACGCTCCCGTGGGCCGGTACTCGGGAGTGTCCCGACGACTAGGCCGAAGGGCCCTGGGGAACGCGAGCGAAGGAGCACCAGATGACCAGCAACGCACATGGAGACCGCATCCTGGGCAGCCTGCGAGCATCGGACGGCAAGGGCGTCGTGCGCATGGAAGACCGCTTCGGCACCGATATCGACGACCTGTGGTCCGACGCTGGGAAGAACGGGGCATGCCCGTGGAACTGCTCGCCGCCTACGGCGCCGGGGTGCATAGCCACGAGCCCGATGCCGTGAAAGGCCAGAGGCGCGTCGGTCGCTACGCCGACTCGAGCGCCGGCTTCTCGGATGAGCGCCGCTCGCGGATGAAGAGCGCCTTCGCCACAGTGGGTGGCATCCACCAGTTCCACTTCCCGAAGAGCCGCATCAGCGATGGCACGAGCAGCGTCCGAATGACCGTCGCGTCGAAGATGATCCCGGCCGCGAGGCCGATGCCGAACTGCTTGATGTCGGTGCCCGGGCTGGACGAGAGGACGAAGAAGGCGAACATCAGCACCAGCGCCGCGCTCGTTACCAGCTTCCCCGTGCGGGCGAGCCCGAGCGAGATCGCCTTGGGCGTGTCCCCGAGCTCGTCGTAGGCCTCGCGCATGCGCGAGATCATGAAGACCTCGTAGTCCATCGAGAGCCCGTAGAGGAAGGCGAAGATCATCAGCGGGATCCACGGGATGATCGCCTGGGTGGCAGGCACGTTCCAGATCGCCTCCGCGCCGTGACCCCACTGGAAGATGAAGACGATGATCCCGTAAGCCGCCATCAGCGACACGAGGTTCAGGATCACGGCCTTCAGGGACAGGACGACCGACCGGAAGGCGCGCGTGAGCAGGATGAACGTCAGCAGCACCACGAACCCGAGCACGTACGGGAAGTTCGAGTAGACGGCGGCGACGAAGTCCCGCTCCTCGCCGGCGAGCCCGCCGAGGGTGGCGTTCGTGCCCTTCAGCTCGGAACGGACGCGCTTGATCGTCCCGCGGGTGGCAGTCGCTGCGCCGTCGGCGTTCGGGAACGCCTCGACGAGGCTCGCGTCGCCCTTCGTCCAGTCGGGCGGCGCGGCGGCGCCCTCGACGCCCTCGACGCGGCGCACCTTCGCGACGATCGCCTGACGATCGCCGCCCTTCTCGACGAGGATGACGAACGGCTTGTAGGCGCCCGCGGTGATCCCGGCGTCGGCGAGGGCCGTGCGGCCCTGGATCGCGTCGCCGCTGCCGGGGAAGTCTTTCGCCTGAGCCTCGCTCGGGTTCAGGTGCACGCCGCAGTAGACGAGTGCGCCCACGATTGCCAGGCCGGCGATTGCGACGGGAACCGGCCGACGCATGACGAAGTCGGCCCAGCGGCCCCAGAGGCCGTCCTCGGGATGGCCTCGGTCGACGAGCCGCTTCGGCAGCAGCCGGAGACTGTTCACGCGCGCGCCGAGCACCGCGAGCAGCGCGGGCAGCAGCGTGATGGCGGCGATCACGGAGACAGCGGGAATCAGCATCCCGCCGATCCCGATCGAGCGGATGAACGGCAGCGGCAGCACGATCATCGACAACAGGCCGACCGCAACCGTCGTGCCAGAGACGATCACCGACCGGCCCGCATGCGTCATCGTCTCGACGATCGCGGTCTCGACATCCTCGCCCTCGCGGAGCTCGTCGCGGAAACGGAAGATCATCAGCAGGGCGTAGTCGATCGCGACGCCGAGCCCGACCAGCGCGATCAGGAACTGGACGATGATCGACACGTTCGTGACGTAGGTGAGCGCCCACACCAGCGTGAACGTGTTCAGGATCGCCGCCACCGCGATCGCGAGCGGAAGCAGCACCGCCGGCAGCGTGCCGAAGACGAAGAACAGGATCACCAGACAGCCGAGGCCGCCGATGAGCGCCTCGGTCAGGACGCTCGGGCCACCCGACTCGCCGCCGGACGAGGCCTCGTAGAGCGGGTCGCGGCCGGTGAGGTTCGCCTCCACGCCCTCGGGCGTCGCCGCCTTGAGCTTCGCCCGCACCTGGTCGATGTGCACCGACGAGCTGAAGGTCGGCGTCCCGGGCGGGTAGATCTCGGCGAAGGTCGTGTGCCCGTCCTTCGACACGTACGCGCGGCTGCCGGTCGAGAAGTAGTCCGAGGTGCGCGAGCCGGGGTTGACGGCCGCAGCCGCCGCGACGGCGCGCGCGATGCCCCTCTCCTTCGTCACGTCGCCGTCGCTATGAAAAACGGCGACGAGCGGCGCGTTCTCCCCGGTGCCGAACGTCTTCAGCGTGCGCTGGTTCGCCTCGTAGGACGAGTAGCCCGGGATGGAGAAGCTCTCGAACCAGCGGTTGGAGACCTGGGCTGCGGCGAAGGCGCCGAACAACGTCAGCAGCACCCAGGCCGCGATCACGGCGCGGCGGCGCCGCACGATCACGTGCGCCAGGCGCGCCAGCCTTGGAGATGTTTCTTCGGTGCGCATAGAAGCGTGCAACGGTAACGCCCCGCTCAGTCTTCCCGTGTTACAGGCTGGTAAATGAGAATCGTGACGCCGTCCGGGCCGACGGCCCGCGATTCGACCAGGCGGAACGCCTTCGGCACGCTCGTGTCGCCGAACAGGTGCCGACCGGAGCCGAGCACGGTCGGGAACACCATCAGCCGCAGTTCGTCGACGAGGTCGCGCTCGAGCAACTCGGCGACGAGCTGGCCGCTGCCGTTGACGAGGATGTCGCCTCCTTGAGCGTCGCGCAGGCCCGGAACGTCGTCGACGGTGACCACGGCCGTGTTGTTCCACTCCGGCTCGCCGAGGGTCGACGAGACGACGTACTTCTGCATGCCGTTGAACTTGTCCGCGAACTCGCCGTCGCGCGACGGCCACGCGGCCGCGAAACCCTCGTACGTCACACGCCCGAGCAGCAGCGCGTCCGAGGCCATCACCTCGTCCAGCTTGAACTTGTCGCCCTCGTCGCCGCGGTCGAACTGAAACGCCCAGGCGCCGCGCTCGTGGCCCTCGGAGCCACCCGGGTCGTCGAACACCCCGTCGACCGTCACGAACTGCGATACGACTACCCGTCCCACGTCGGCCTCCTTCGAGTCGTCACTGCGGGCTATGACCGGCGGCGCCCGCGAAACTCATCGGCCTATACGACTAGCGAATCCTCGACGGGTGCCGCAGCGTCGAGCAGCTGCTCGAGCAGCTCCCGGTCGCCCTCGACGTCGACGCCGTCCCAGCGGCGCTCGACGAACAGGTAGTAGAACGCGGCAGGGGCCGCCTCGAGCAGGACGTCGGGATCCTCCACCGAGCCGGCGACGACCTCGCCGTCCACGAGCGTGGCCCGCTCGTCTCCGATGCGGAACTCGAACGACCCGTCGGGCGCGACCGGCCCGAAGAACGCGTCGAGGGCGTCGGGCAGCCACCCCGGAACGAGGTTGTCGTCGGCGCTCGGCGCCGGCAGCGAGTGCAGTCCCCAACGGGCCAGCTCGCGCACGACGGGCCGGAGGGCGACGCCGTAGGGCGTGAGCTCGTAGACCTGTGCAGGAGTCGGCGGCGGCAGGCGGCGCTTGGCGATGACTTCACACGCTTCGAGATCCTTCAGGCGCGCCGCGAGGACGTTGGTGCCGATCCGCGGCAGCGCCTCGGCGAGGTCGGTGTAGCGCTTCGGGCCCTTCAGGAGCTCGCGGACGATCAGCAGCGACCAGCGCTCGCCGACCAGCTCGAGCGCGTGAGCGACTGGGCAGTACTGCTCGTAGTTCTTGGCCATGCGCGCAGTGTAGCGCGTCTACTTGCTGTTTTGAAGGAAATACTTGCTTTTCAAAAGTCGTTGCTGCTAGATTGAAAGCCCAAACGAGACGAAAGGAACGACCAAGATGGTGGCAACGGAACGACGCAAATGGCTGGCGCTGGGTCTCCTCAGCGCCGTGCAGTTCATGGTCGTCCTGGACATCGCGATCGTCAACGTCGCGCTGCCCTCGATCAAGGTCGACCTCGGGTTCTCGCAGGAGAACCTGCAATGGGTGATCAGCGCCTACGCGCTCGTCTTCGGCGGCTTCCTGCTGCTGGGCGGCCGCGCCGCGGACCTCCTCGGCCGGCGCCGGATCTTCCTCGTCGGCCTGGCCGTCTTCACGGTGGCCTCGCTCCTCGCGGGGCTGGCGTGGTCGGAGGCGTCGCTGATCGGCGCGCGGGCCTTCCAGGGGCTCGGCGCGGCGATCATCTCGCCGGCCGCGCTGTCGATTCTCTCGGTGACCTTCCGCGAGGGACGTGAGCGCAACATCGCGCTCGGCGTCTGGGGCGCGGTCGGCGGGTTCGGCGCGGCGGCAGGCGTGCTGCTCGGCGGGATCCTGACCGACGCGTTGAGCTGGGAGTGGATCTTCTTCGTGAACGTCCCGGTCGGCGTGGCGGCGTTCGTGATCGCGCCGTTCCTGCTGGGCGAGAGCCGCGACGCGCGCGTGAGCAGCTTCGACGTCCCCGGAGCGGTGCTCGTGACCGCGGGCCTCTCGTCGGTGGTCTACGCGATCACGAAGGCAGGCACGGACGGCTGGCTGGCCGGCCCGACGCTCGGCTTCTTCGCCGCGTCGCTCGTCCTGCTGGCAGGGTTCGTGGCGTGGGAGGTGCGGCACCCCGAGCCGCTGATGCGGTTCGGCATCTTCCGCATCAGCACGGTGACCGGCGCGAACGTGGCCGGCTTCATCCTCGGCACCGCGATGTTCTCGATGTTCCTGATGCTGACGCTCTACATGCAGCAGGTGCTCGGGTATTCGGCCATGAAGACTGGCGTCGCATACCTCGCGGTCGCGGGCACCGCGATCGTGTGGTCGGCCGTCGCGGCGCAGCTCGTCACGCGCCTCGGCGTGAAGCCGGTGCTGGTCGCGGGAATGACGACGCTGACGATCGGCCTCGTCTACTTCACCCAGGTCTCGGTCGGCGGGAGCTACCTCGGCGACCTGCTTCCGGGCTTCCTGCTGATCGGGTTCGGGCTCGGGTTCTCGTTCGTGCCGATCTCGATCGCCGCGCTGGCCGGTGTCCAGCCCGCGGAGGCCGGCCTCGCCTCCGGCCTGATCAACACCTCGCAGCAAATCGGCGGCGCGCTCGGAATCGCCGCGCTGTCGACCATCGCGAGCTCCAACACCGACGACGCGCTCGCTTCCGGAACCGCACTCCCGAACGCGCTCGTCGACGGGTTCACGGCCGCCTTCGTGGCCGGCGCGATCATCGCGGCGCTGGGCATCCTCGCCTCGCTGACGCTGATCCGGCGCCACGAGCTGGAGCCGGTGCCGGCAGTCGAGCCGGCTTCCGAGCCGGCGCTCGAGCCGGCGGCGTGAGCCAAAGGACGCGGGGGGACCGACGGGTCCCCCCGCCTCCGGTTCGCTAGGGCTGGGGGACGACCCGGATGTACGGCTTCGGCGAGTCCCACTCGCCGAAGATCTCCCGGGCCTCGTCGTCCGAGACCGAGCCCGCGATGATCACGTCCTCGCCCTGCCGCCAGTTCACCGGCGTGGCGACCCTGTGGTTCGCCGTGAGCTGCAACGAGTCGATCACGCGCAGCACCTCGTCGAAGTTGCGGCCGGTCGTCATCGGGTAGACCAGAATCAGCTTGATCTTCTTGTCCGGCCCGATCACGAAGACGTTGCGGACCGTCTGGTTGTCGGCCGGCGTCCGCGCGCCGGGGTCGCCGGAGACGTCGCTCCCGAGCATGCCGTACGCCTTCGAGACGCTGAAGTCGACGTCGGCGATGATCGGGTAGTTGGGCGCCGCGCCCTGCGTCTCCTCGATGTCCCTCACCCAGCCTTCGTGGTTCTCCATCGGGTCGACGGAGAGGCCGACGACCTTCACGCCGCGCTTGTCGAACTCAGGCTTGATCTTCGCCATGTGGCCGAGCTCGGTCGTGCAGACAGGCGTGAAGTCCTTCGGGTGCGAAAAGAGGATGGCCCAGGAGTCGCCGATCCACTCGTGGAAGCTGATCGGGCCGTCGGTGGTCTGGGCCTGGAAGTCGGGTGCGGTGTCGCCAAGTTGCAGCGCCATGTGTGCCCTCCTAGGACGCGGTCGCAGGAGAAGAGCGTAGTCCTTCGGCGACACCTTGCGTCGTGAACCGTTACGGGGGTGCGCCCGTATGAGCAATAAGACGCGACCAGAAAGGAGGTGGTGCTAGTGGCCACCCTCCACGAGCGGCAGATGGAGCAAGGCGGCATCGGCTCCTGGAGCCGGAGCCGCTGGCTCGTCGTCCTCGGAGTCGTCGCAGCCGTGATCGTCGGCATCGTGCTGATCGCGATGTTCGCCGGTGGCGGCGCAGGCGGCGCACCGGGCTACTAGAGCGCCAAAGGGGCGGCCCACCGGCCGCCCCATTCCCACGGCCGCAGCAGGTAGAAGCGCCAGAAGTCGTGCTCGATCGGCAGCACCTCGCAAGACGAGAAGCCGGCCTGCCGCGCGTAGTCCTTCACCGTCTGCGGGCGGATTACGGTGCCCGTGCCGGCCGCGCCCTCTCCGACCATCCCGACCGGGAGGCAGTGGAAGACGCTGAAGCCATAGAACAGCCGCTCGACCTCGCTCGCGGGCGCGCTGAACTCCTCCTCGGCGCGCTCGTCGCCGATGAAGACGAGGCCGCCGTCGCCCAGCAGGCCCCGCGCGGCCTTCAGCACCTCGACCGGGTACGACATGTCGTGGAGCGCCTCGAAGATCGTCACGAGGTCGTACCGGCCCGCAAGGCCGGCGTCGGCCGCGTTGCGCTCGTGGAAGGTGACCCGGTCCTCGACGCCGCTGCCCTCGAGGTTCGTCTTGGCGGCCTCGATCGAGGCGCGGTCCGAGTCGATGCCGTCGACCCGCGCGTTCGGGTACGCGCGCGCGATCTCGATGCTCGACCGGCCCTGGCCACAGGCGACGTCGGCCACACGCGCAGGCTCGGAGGAGCTGAGCCGCTCGTGGATCTCCGGCACCGCGGGCAGCCACTCCTTGCCGAGCTGCTTCTCGAACAGCGGTCGCGTGAACGCGGCCTGCGACTCGTGCAGGTCCTCGCCGTAGTCGGCGTACGAGACGCCGCCGCCGGTCCGGAACGCCTCCGCGACCGCGTCGACCGGGCCGATCGAGGCCAGCACCGCCCGGGCAAGCGGGGCGGTGTAGTTCAGGCTCGTCGTGTCGAGGAGGACCTCGTCGTGCCCGGCGGGAAGGCTGAACCGCCGCTCCTCCGCATCCCCCTGGACGTCCAGCAACTCGCTCGCGGCCTGGTGCTCGAGCCATTCGCGCGCGTAGCGCTCGTGGACTCCGGCAGCCGCCGACAGCTCTGCCGAGGTCATCGCGCCGTGATCGACAAGCGCACGGTAGAGGCCGAGCCGGTCACCGAGGTAGACGGAGAAGAGGTCGAACGCGCCGACGGCGTTCAGGAACAGTCGCTCCGCGAGCGCATCTCGGCGCTCGACGGCCGCAGGTGCAGAAGCCATTTCACCCTCCCGGTCGGGAGCCGGAAATCTTCGCCCGCCGGCTGTCGCGACGCAAGTGCGCGAAGTAGGCTTGCGCCGTGGCGACCGAGCAGCTGCACGACACCGCGGCCGTCCGCGAGGCGCGCGAGCGGCTCGTGCCACGCGGAGTCGCGACCACCGACCTCGTCGTCACACGCGCCGAGGGCTCGACGCTGTGGGACGCCGACGGGAACGAGCTGCTCGACTTCGCCGGCGGGATCGCCTGCCAGAACCTCGGGCACAACCCCGAGGCCGTCGTGCGGGCGGTGCACGACCAGGTCGACCACTACCTGCACCAGTGCTTCATGGTCGGGATGTACGAGCCGTACGTGGAGGTCGCGCGGCGGCTGGACGAGCTCTGGCCCGGCGAATCGGCGACGAAGACGCTGCTCGTCAACTCGGGCGCGGAGGCCGTCGAGAACGCCGTCAAGATCGCGCGCGCCGCGACCGGGCGGCCCGGCGTTGTCGTCTTCGACCGCGCCTTCCACGGCCGCACCAACCTGACCATGGCGATGACCTCGAAGCTCGTCTACAAGCAGGGCTTCGGCCCGCTCGCGCCGGAGGTCTACCGGGCACCCGCGCCGTACCCGTACCGCGGCGTGTCGGTCGAGGACGCGCTCGCGGGCCTCGAGCTGCTCTTCAAGCAGGACGTCTCGCCGGACGCGGTCGCGTGCGTCGTGCTCGAAACAGTCCAGGGCGAGGGCGGCTTCATCCCGATGCCGTCAGAGTTCGTCCGGGCGCTGAGGGAGCTCTGCGACCGGCACGGGATCGTCTACGTCGCCGACGAGGTGCAGTCGGGCTGCGGCCGCACCGGCGCCGTCTGGGCGATCGAGCGTTCGGGCGTCGAGCCTGACCTGATCGTCTCGGGGAAGACGCTCGGGGGCGGCCTTCCGCTCGCGGCCGTCACCGGCAAGGCGGAGCTGATGGACGCACCGCATCCCGGCGGGCTCGGCGGCACCTTCGGGGGCAACCCGGTCTCGTGCGCCGCCGCCTGCGCCGTGCTCGACCAGCTCGCCGAGCCCGGCTTCCGTGAGCGCGCGGAGGCCGTCGCACAGCTCATGCGCTCGCGGCTAGACGAGCTCGCCTCGCGCCACGACGAGATCGGCGAAGTGCGCGGGCTCGGGTCGATGCTCGCGCTCGAGCTGGCCGAGCGCTCGCCGGACCGCGCGCGTGAGATCACCGTCGCCGCCCGCGAGCAGGGCCTGTTGCTGCTCGCATGCGGCCTCTACGGCAACGTGATCCGCTTGCTGCCGCCGCTCACGGCGAGCGACGAGGAGCTCGAGCGCGGCCTCGGCATCCTCGAGCACGCCCTCGGCGCTTAGCGCCGGCCGCTACGGCTGGACGTTCTGGTTGAGGCGGAAGACGTTGTCGGGGTCCCACTCGCGCTTCAGCGCGACGAGCCGCTCGTACTTCGCATCGCCGTAGACAGTACGGGCCACCCCCGCGCCGACCTCGGCGACGTCGTTGACGTACCGGCCGCCCGACGCGAACGGCGCCAGGTCGGCGAGCGCGTCACGCCCCCACGAGCGGCACTGCCGGTCGAGAGCGGGATCGTCCCACAGCGCTTCCGCCGCCAGCCACACCGCGGCCTCGCGGCCCGTGAAGGCGGTCGCCTCCTCCGGGACGTCCGAGATAGCTCGGCCCCAGGCCCACACCGAGAACTCGCAGTCGGCTCCGTCGGGGGCGCGCGTCGCGTGCTCGACACAGAGGTCGACCGCCTCGTCCGGGAACGACGGAAGGAACGCGCTCTTCATGTAGAAGCGATGCCCCCAGTCCTGCGTCTCGTCGTTCAGGTGCTGCGCCGCAAGATGCGGCATCGCCCCGATCGAGTCTCTGACCGGCGGTCCGAACGCACGCACGGTTGCCAGATCGCGCTCGGCCTGCTGGGGCGTGCCGCAATGCAGCACCGTGAGGAAGACGAAGGCGTCCTCGGCTTCTCGGTTGCTTGCGAGGCCGAAGGACAAGAAGAGCTCGTCCGGGCCGCTCTCGGCGAGCTCGCGGTACAGGGCGACGAGCCCGCGGGCCCGCTCGAGCGGATGGACGACGGTCCCGAAGGTGATCGCGTGATCGAGCGTATGGAGCCGGTACTCGAAGGAGGTCACGATCCCGAAGTTCGGCCCGGCGCCGCGCAGACCCCAGAAGAGCTCGGGGTGCTCGTCGTCGGACGCGCGCACAAGCCGGCCGTCCGCAGTAACGAGCTCGACCGCGGCGAGGTTGTCGATCGTGAGCCCGAACTTCCGCTGGAGCCGTCCCATCCCGCCTCCGAGCGTCAGGCCGGCGACTCCCGTATGCGAGACGACGCCGACCGGACAGACGAGCCCGTGCGCCTGGGCCGCTTCATCGAGCTCGGCGAGGAGCGCGCCGCCGCTCACCCGCGCCGTGCGCCGCTCCGGATCGACCTCGGCTCCCCGCATTGCGGAGAGGTCGATCACGATCCCGTCGTCGCAGGTCGAGAGCCCGGGGATGCTGTGACCGCCGCACCGGACCGCGACCACGAGCTCCTCCTCGCGCGCGAAGCGAAGCGCGGTGACGACGTCGTCGACGCCCACAGGCCGGACGACGACAGCGGGACGGCGGTCGAACATCTTGTTCCAGACGGCGCGAGCCCCGTCGTAACCGGGGTCAGCAGGCAGGACGATCTCGCCGGCGAACGTCTCGCGAAGTGAGCTCAGGCCTTTCACGTCGGCTCATCATCGCCGAGTTGGAAGCGAAGGCCCTAGGCTGCCGGATTGTGACGACGGATTCGTTCGCGCGCAGCGCGGCCGCACTGGAGGCCGAGACGACGATTCGGGGGCTCCTCGGCGCGGCCTGCCGAGAGCTCGTCGAGCTGACCGGCGCCACGGCGTGCGCGATCTCACGCGTGATCGGCGACCTGCTCGTCGGGCTCGACGAGCACACGACCGGCGGGCGGCCGCTCGCGCATGGGCACGAGTACCTGATCTCGGACTTCCCGCTGACGCGCGAGGTCGTCGAGAGCGGCGAGCCGCGCTGGCTCTCGCAGCTCGACGAGAACCCAGAGGAGAACGAGGCGGCGCTGCTCGCGAAGCTCGGCTTCGAGTCGCTGCTGATGGTCTGCCTGCCGACGAGCGACGGGTGCTGGGGCCTCGTGGAGGTCTACTCGCAGCACGGGCGGTTCGGGGAGGAGGACGCCGAGCTCGCGGCGCGCTTCGCCGCCCGCACCGGCGAGCTGCTCGAGCGCCTGGACCTCCCGGCCCGACGCTGAGCCTTTGCTAGCTTGGCCTCGTGGCCGAGCGTTACGAAGTCGTCTGCCCCCACTGCTCGAAGAAGTTCGAGGCGGAGCTGCTCGTGGCGTCCTCAGCTCCCGGCCCGCGCGGCTTCAAATGCGCGCATTGCCGCCTGTTCGTCCCGTTCGACCGCGCAGCGACGCAGCCCGAAGAGCCGGCCGCCTAGCGCGGCTGTGTTGGGCGGGCCTGGGCAAAGCGCCAGCGCCGGCCTTCGAGATCGAGCGCGACGTAGGACGTGTAACCGGTTCGTTCGATCTCCTGGGCGATCTCGGCTCCATGTTCTCGCGTGCGCGCGAGATGCCCCTCGAGGTCGTCGACGAAGACCCAGGGCACGTGCGTGACCTGTGCGAGGTCTGCGGGCCCGGCCAGCGGCTCGATCACCAATGATGCGTTGCCCGCGTAAAGCTCGATCCACGGGAAGCCGTACTCCTCGTCGGTCAGCGGGTCGTCTCCTTCCGGCAGCGCGCTCGGCGACTCGAAGCCGAACACGTCGACCAGCCAGCGCGCGGCGGCCGCTGGCCGCGCGTAACCGAGCGTGAGCGCGAGCCTTGCCAGCTCGCGAGGCTCGCGCGGCGCCGAGTCGCGCCGCCGCATCCAGGCGCCGAACCACGCCGGCGTCACTGCGACGAACGACGAGCCTCCCCGGTCCTCGCCCCCCTCGGCAACCGTCGCCTCGAGCCGGACGAGCGTTCCGGCGGCGATCGGCTCGAAGCGGACGTCGATCGAGACGTCGTCGAGCGAGCTTCTCCAGGCAACCCGCTCGCCCGGCTCCCAGGCGGTGATGCGCGCAAGCTCGAGCGCGTCGCTGCGCTCGGCGTCGTAGACCTCGAGGATCCGGCCGCCCACGCCGGGCTCGCAGCGCATCTCGACGAGCCGGCCGGAGTCGTACGCGTTGATCGGCCCGCGCACCCACCAGAGGTCGAGCTCCTCCGTGAACGCCGTGAACGCCGTCTGCGGGTCCGCGGACACCTCCACCGTCGACTCGCGCGAACGCGGTTCGCTCATCGTTCGCTCCTCCCTTCGACGTACCGCTTGAAGGACGCAAGCTGCTCCTCGCTCGCCGCCTGGAGCTCGTCGAGCCACTCGCGCAGCGGGGCGATCGACTCCGGCCTGAGCCAGAACACCCGCGCCCGCGCGTCGTCGGCCGGACGCTCGTCGACGACGATGCCGGCCTCCAGCAGGACGCGTAGGTGGCGGCTCATCGTCGGCGCGGAGGTTCCCGAAGCGGCGGCGAGCTCGCCTGCCCGGTGCGGGCGCTCGCGCAGGAGCTGGACGACCCGACGCCGCGTCGGGTCGGCGAGCGCAGTCAGGACCGGAGCGAACTCGGTTGCCATAGACCGAAATATTTATCACACAACGCAACTATTGCGCTAGCGACTCAGCGCAACACGAACTTCGCGCAGCAGCGGCGCGGCTGCCGGCCCGCTGACCACGAACGCCCGGATGCGGTTGCGTCCGGTGGCGAATGCGCTCGGGGCCGGGAGAACCGAGAAGCGCAGCTGCCCCGTGTCTTTCTCGCGATAGACCTGCGACACCGCGGCGATCGTCCCGTTCAACGCAAGCGCCAGCGTCTGCCCGGACCGCAGCCCGGAGACGGTTCCTGCCAGCGGCGACGGGATCAGCTGCGAGCGCCGCGGCAGCGACCGCAACAGCCGGCTTCCGACGCCGTCGACAGTCGCGGCCGTCGACGGCGCCCCGTGGACCTGCAGCGAGCCGACGCGCTTGCCGACGAGCACCCAGTAGCGGCCGGTCGCGGCGAGCTTCGGCCCCCAGCTCCCGCTGCCGAACAGGCGCAGCTTCCGCTCGCGCGCGCTCAGCCGTAGCGCCTGCGCCTGCCGGAACGACGTCCTGAACGTCCCGACCCGCACCGTCGGCGACCCCGGGCCCGGCGACAGCACGGAGCGCCCGTCGACGTGCCAGCCGATCTTCACGCCGAGGAGCGAGGCGATCGTCGGCAGGACGTCGACGCTCTGGACGTGACGCTCGATCACGCGGCCCTCGTCCTTGCCGGGCAGCTTCACGAACAGCGGGATGAACGCGATGTCGCCGAGGTTCGTCTGCGTCGGGTCGCGACGGTTGTCCCCGCCGCGGAAGCTGTCGCCTTCGTCGACCGTCACGATCACGAGCGCGCGGTCCCAGAGCCCGGTCTGGTGTAGCCGGGCGACGAACCTGCCGAGCAGCTTGTCCGCGAACCCCACCTGCAGCAGGTGCCGCTGCCATGCCTGCTCGGCCAGTGACTCGTTCCACCACTCCTCTTCGGTCCGGCCGGGGGCCCGAGGCACCGCGACGGCCCGCACGCGCCCGTCCGGGAAATACAGCCACGGTCCGTGCGGGAAGAGCACATGCAGGTAGTCGAGGGTGGGCGTCCGCCCCGGCGGCCGGAGTTTCGTCAGCCAGCGGTTGAAGTCGCGCAGGCGGCCGATGTAGAACGTCTTCAGGTTTACCTTTGGCGGCTTCACGCTGCCCTCGAGCTGACTCCCCGTGTCGGCGCCGAAGTTCGCCCAGGACTCGTCGATCGGCGCGAGGCGGGTCTCGAGCGGCGGCGGCGCGAGCAGGTGCAGATAGACGGTCTGCGCGTCCGACCACAGCGAGGCCAGGCGGGACTGCGCGTTCGGCTTCTTACGCCGGCAGAGCCGAGCCGGACACAGCGCCGTCTGCGTCTCCACGACGTTCAACCCGTAGCGCTTGCCCAGGAGCGTGAACAGGTTATTGGGGTGATCCTGGTAGACGGGCAGCGTCCCTTTCTTCGGGAATTGCCCCGTGAGCAGCGCTGGTACCGCGACGGTGGTCGTGCTCGACACGGTGGTCATGTTGCGGAACCAAAGCGCGCTCTTCGCGAAGCGCGCGAAGTTCGGGAACCGACCGGCGTCGATCTTGCCGTTCTCGTCCTCGAGCGAGATCGTCGGGAACTCGTCCAGGAGGAGGAAGACGACCGGCGTGGGATTCCGGACGTTTGCCGCCGCGGCGCGGGCCTGCGCGTTCGGAAAGACGAGGCGCTCGACCGGGGTGTTGAAGAGGAACACGCCGAGGAAGACGAGCGGCGCGAGCGCGAGGATGGTCAGGAACGAACGCACAGGCGCGAGCCGCCAAACCGCCACGGCCAAGCCGAGGCCGATCAGGACGGCGCCGGCAATCAGGGCGGTGGTCCCGTCGACGCCAGAGCGCTTCAGCGCCTGAATGCCGAAGACGGCACCGAGAAAGCCGACGAACGCGAGGTGGAGCACGTAGGCAGCCATCTCGCTGAAAAGACCGACGACGACCTCGATCGCGAGCAGCACGAGGGCCGGCACGAAGGTCACGACGAGCGCGAAGAGCACGATGTCGCCGGGAGTCGAGCCGTGGGCCGCGAAGAACTCGGCGTTCTTGCCGAGCAGGTCGAACAGCGGCTGCGCGAGCGCGAAGCCGGACGCGGCCAGGAGCTGTGCGCCGCGTGCGGCAGGAACGCCCAACCGACCCCTCCACGCGACGCGCGAGAGCTGCACGTCTGCGACTGCCATCGCTCGAAGTATCCCTCGTTCAAGGGATGGCGGCTCGGTGCCGATAGCGACCTCGTGGCGGTCGACGTCTCCGTACCACGCCCTGCGGCGGTCTCTCGCGCGACCGCGGTCCCGGCACGCTTGCTGCTCGGCGGGATCGTGGCCGCGAGCTTCCTGCTGCGCTTCGTCGCGGCCCTCTGGCACACGACGCCCCTCTACTTCCCGGACGAGTACATCTACTCGGGGATCGCGCGCTCGCTGGCCGAGAGCGGCAGACCGCTGATCCGCGGCTCCTCGGCGCACTTCCCGGCGATGCTGGAGCCGCTGCTCGCGGCGCCGTTCTGGCTCACGCACGACCCCGCGCTCGCCTACCGGCTGACCCAGGCGGAGAACGCGCTCGCGATGTCGCTGGCGGCGATCCCGATGTACTTGCTTGTGCGGAGGCTCGGCGGCGGGTCCTGGCCCGCACTCGCGGCGGCCACGCTGACCGTCGCCTCGCCCGACCTCTTCTTCTCGTCGTTCGTGCTCGCGGACGCGATCGCGTATCCGCTCGTGCTCGGCGCTGTCTACGTCGGCGTCTGCGCGCTGGCCGAGCCGACGCGCCGGCTGCAGCTCGCCTTCGCGGCGCTCGCGGTCCTCGCGACCTTCGCCCGCGTCCAGTACGTGTTCCTGCCCGCGGTGTTCGTGGCGGCCGCCCTCGTCGTCGAGCGTGGCTCAGTGCGAACGACGTGGCGGCAGTTCCGCCTCTCGCTGCTGCTGTACGCGGCGCCGCTCACGCTTACCGCGGCGCTCGGGCCGAGGCGTCTGCTGGGCTACTACTCTGGCGTCGCCGACCTGCACGTCAAGCCGGGCGAGATCGTGCACTGGCTCGGCACGGACGCGATGCTGCTCGCGTACGCGGCGTCGTTCGCGCTCGTGCCCGCGGCGATCGTCGGGATCGCCTACGCGCTCGGACGCCCGCGCTCGCGTGGGGAGTGCGGGTTCGCGGCGCTGACCGTCGGTCTCCTGCTCGGCCTCTTCGCCGAGGCCGCCCTCTACGCGACCAACGGCTCCGGCCGCTTCCAGGAGCGTTACCTGATGGTGCTCCTGCCACTCGCCTTCCCCGCCTTCTGGCTCTGGCTGCGACGCGGGCGGCCGGCGAAGCACGCCGTCGCACTGATCGCGATCGGGCTGATCGCGCTGTCGGCCCGCGTCCCGCTCTCCGGCTATACCGTGAGCGACGCGAAGCAGGACTCGCCGTTCCTGATGGGCGTCTTCCGGCTCGAGAAGGCCGTCGGCGTCGGCGACGGGTCGCTCTTCATCGCCCTTGCCGCGGCTGCGCTCGCCTGCCTCGCCGGCGGCGCTGCGTTCCGCGCCCGGCTCGCCTGGGTCGCGGTGGGCGCGACGCTCGTCGCCTCCTGCGCAGTCTCCGTCGGCGCGGTCTCGTTCGACCACCGCGTCGCCGCGAACGTGCGCTCGACCTTCCTGCCGCCGGACGCACGCTGGGTCGACCACGCCCGCGCCGGCGATACGACCCTGATCCAGACCCCGGCCACTCCCCACGCCCGCGCGCACGAGCAGCTCTTCTGGAACCGCTCGCTGACCCGGCTCGCGTTCCTCGACCAGGCCTCGCCGATCGACGCGTTCGGCCACCCGCGCGTGATTGTGGCCGACGACGGCCGGCTCATTCTCGGCGGGAAGACCATGCGCGGCCCGCTCGCCATCTCGAACTTCGCGGTCCGGGCGCAGCTGACCGGTGCAGCGATGGTCGCCCGTGGCGCCGACTACGAGCTATGGCGCCCGCAGGGGACCCCGCGCATGGCGCTCTTCGTGGGCGGCCTCTACCACACGGGCTGGCTAGCCCCCGCGGGCCATGTGACGGTCTGGCCGGTGCGGAACGGCCGCGTCGAGGGAACCCTGCGCGTGCCCCTTTCCCTCCCCGCCGGAACAAAGCGGACGGTGCTGCGCCTGGAAGGCCCGGGCGTCAACCGTCGCGTCGCCGTCTCACCCGGGCAGAACCGCGTGGTGACGGTCGACGTCGACTACCGCGGCCCGTGGACGCTGAGCTTCCACTCGAGCCGGATCGGCTATCTGCAGCCGGACGAGACCCCCGTGAGCGTGCGCTCGGCAACGCCTACGTTTAGCGGCCGCTACCGCGGCATCGCTTTGCCCGCAGCGACGGCTTAGACGCAGTCCTCGGGCCGCGAGCCCTGGGGGTCACGAGCCCCTGGGGTCAGGTCTTGCACCGCCGCACTTCCGAGCCGAGTTTGCAACATCCCTCCCACAGGCCGGTGTTGTGGAGGGCATGTCACGAATATTTGGCGCACCCGCTCAAGCGCGGAGCGGCGTCGGTGTGTCAATGCAAGACCTGACCCCGGGGTTGCGCGTCGTGGGGTCGAGACAGTCGCCGCCGGAGCCGGGCTTTGCCGGGCGGGAGGCACGCTACGAAAGAAACGCTGGGCCCTCGTCGAGAGTGGCCGACATGGTCCACGCTCTACCCGCGGTGAACGTCCCGTAAGGAGGGGCTCACGGGGGAACCGGGGTTCCCCGTGCTACTAGACGCAGTCCTTGAGGCCCTGCGCCTCGGGCAGGGACTCCAGCTTCTTGAGCGTGTTGTTCTCGATCTGGCGGATGCGCTCGCGCGTGACGCCGAACGCTCGCCCGACCTCCTCCAGCGTGCACGGCTGCGCGCCGGAGAGGCCGAAGCGGAGCTCGATCACCTTGCGGTCGCGCTCGGGAAGCGAGGCCAGCGCGTTCTCGATGTCCTCCCGCCGCAGCGAGACCTGGGCGGTGTCGAACGGCGACTCGGCCTGCTCGTCCTCGACGAAGTCACCGAGCTCGGACTCCTCCTCCTCGCCGATCGGCTTCTCCAGCGAGACCGGGTGCTGCGCCATGCGCAGGATGTCGCGCACTTCCGCCGTCGTCATCTCGAGCTCCGTGGCGATCTCGTCGGGCCGCGGCTCGCGGCCGAGGCGCTGCACCAGCTGCCGCTCTATGTGCACGACCTTGTTCAGCTTCTCGACCATGTGCACCGGGATGCGGATCGTGCGCGCCTTGTCGGCGATCGCCCGCGTCACCGCCTGGCGGATCCACCAGGTGGCGTAGGTCGAGAACTTGTAGCCCTTGCGGTAGTCGAACTTCTCGACCGCGCGGATCAGGCCGAGCGAGCCTTCCTGGATCAGGTCGAGGAAGCTCAGGCCACGGCCGAGGTACGACTTCGCGATCGAGACCACCAGCCGCAGGTTGGCCTCGATCATCTGGGTCTTCGCGCTCATGTCGCCGCGCTCGATCCGCTTGGCCAGGTAGACCTCCTGGTCGGCGGTCAGCAGCGGCACCTTCCCGATCTCGCGCAGGTAGAGCCGCAGCGAGTCGAGCGACGGCTCGACGGTCAGGTCGAGCTTCGGCCCCTTCTCCTCCTCGGCCAGGGCGGGCTGCTCGTGCGGCGGATGCTTGTGTGTCTCGCC
This sequence comes from uncultured Actinomycetes bacterium, assembly GCA_963719275.1. Lineage (GTDB taxonomy): Bacteria > Actinomycetota > Thermoleophilia > Gaiellales > Gaiellaceae > AC-32. Next base: position 91,564 of record CAVRBT010000008.1, read on the forward strand.
CTCCATCAGCTCGATGGAGTGGTCGATCAGGTACGTGTAGAAGTCCTCGATCTGCTCCTTGCTGAGCTCGACCTCCTCGAGGCCCGACACGATCTCGTCGTAGGTGAGGAACCCCTTCTCCAGACCGTCCTGTACCAGCTTGTGAAGCTCTTCGACGTCGGGAAGAGAGATGTCGACGGTGAGCACTTGACCTCCCGGCTTGTCTGCTGCGGCTGCCTGCGGACCTACCTAGAAACGACAAGAGCCGGTGTCAACGATTCCCCCGGCTCACCCTCTTGCGGCCACGGATGTTACACGGGAATTCCCAAAATCGAAACACATTCTTCACAGGACCGAAACGGTCGCGGCGGAGTCGCCGTGACGGTTGGCAACGGGCACCTGCTCGAACTCCGGAAAGGGCACGCCGAGCTGCGTCGCGATCGCCGCCAGGGCCGGGCGCAGCGCCCGCGGGTTGCCGTCCGCGGCCTTCAGCGCCAGCCCCATGCCGCCCCCGCTCACGCAAAGGAGCCCCTCGGCTCCTCCCTTGGCGACGATCCCGGGGTGGGCCTGCATGTACACGGTGTCGGTCGCGCCCTCGCCACCGACGAGCTCGGGGTGCGCACGCATCGCGGCGGCGACCCTCGCGCCGCCGTCGAGCTCCTCCAGCCGCGCGTAGGCGAGCGCGGCGCGCTCGAGCGGGACCGCGAAAGCGACGACGCCGCAGCCGTCGATCCCCGTCGCGATCTCGTCGGGCTCGAGCCCGGCGGCCATGGCGACCTCGCCCCGAAGCAACCCCTGCAGCGGATGGCCGGGAAGGCGGTAGCCCTCGACCGGCCAGCCGTGCGCACGGCAGGTGGCGATCATCCCGGCGTGCTTGCCCGAGCAGTTGTCGTAGATCGGCTCCTGCCGCCGGCCCTCCTGTAGGCCGCAGTCGAGGTCCTCCTCGCTCCCGCCCGTCGCGGTGAGCAGCTTGCGCACCGCCTCGACGTGACGCGGCGTCCCGTGGTGCGAGGCGGCGGCGATCGCGAGCTCCTCGTCGCCGAGCTCCGGGTAGGCGCGCGCGAGCGGGAGCGCCTGCAGGGGCTTCGCCGCCGAGCGCAGGGAGGCGACAAGGACCGGGTCCCCCGCCGAGACGATGACGTCGCCGCCGCGGATCGCGACCGCGTGCACCTCGTGGACGCACTCGACGAACTCGCCGCGCCGCACGGCTACCCTGAGCGCCTCAGCCATGGCGGGAAGAGCGTAGTTGCCTGAGTTGCCGGAGGTCGAAGCGTGGCGGCGCGCCCTCAACGACCCGGTCAGCGCGTTCCCGGTCGAGAAGGCCGGGCCGGCGCACATCGCAACGCTGAAGACGTTCGACCCGCCGCTCTCGACGCTCGAGGGTCGCCGCTTCGCCGGGGCCGAGCGGCGCGCGAAGCGGCTGCTCTTTCCGACCGAGGACGGCGAGCTCGTGTTGATGATCCACCTGATGTCTGCGGGACGGGTGCGCTACCTGCTGGCTGGTGAGAAGGGCCCGAAGTCGCCGGCCTTCCGGCTGACGTTCCAGGGCGGCGGCGAGCTTGTGCTGACCGAGGCAGGCGCGAAGAAGCGTGCGGGGGTCTGGCTGCTGACGCCGGAAGCAGTCGAGGCCGAGCTCCAGCACCTCGGGCCGGAGGCGCTGGCGCTCGGAGCAGAGCGGCTGGGCGAGATCCTGGCCTCGCAGCCGCGACGGCTGCACTCGCTCCTGCGCGACCAGCGGGTGATCTCCGGCGTCGGCCGTGCGTGGGCGAACGAGATCCTGCACACGGCGCAGCTGTCGCCCTTTGCGCCCGCACAGGGCATGTCGGCGGAGGAGGTCCAGCGGCTGGCGGCCGCGATCGACTCCGAGCTGGAGCGCGGCCTCGAGCTACGCGAGCGCGGTGCAAAGGACGCGAAGGTCTACCGCGTCCACAACCGACTACACGAGCCCTGCCACGTCTGCGGCACGCCGATCGAGCGCGTCGACTTCGAGGAGCACACGATCTTCTACTGCCCTCAGTGCCAGACCGGCGGGCGAATGCTCAAGGACCGGCGTCTCTCGCGCCTGCTCCGCTAGGGCGTCAGCCGAGGGGCCGAAACCCTGGGGTCAGGTCTTGCGTTGCAGCATTCCGGTACCGGTTCTGCGACGGGCCATCCACACCATCAAGGCTGGGGAAGTCTCGGCGCAGATCCATTCCACCGAGGTGCCGCGATTCGGACCCGGATGTGGCACTGCAAGACCTGACCCCGGGTGGATGCGGCTGAACTACGTGAGCGGAGGCGGTTGAGGCGGTCCGGGCTCGGGCTCGTGGCGCCGGCCCTCCAACGCGATCAGGATCAGCTCGGCCACGACGTCGTCGACCGGCTGCGCGGCGTCGACCTCGTGCGTGCAGGTGGCGCGCAGCAGCGGCTCGACCTCCGCGAGGTGCTCGAGGATCAGCCCGCGCTCCTCGGCCGTCTTCCCGTAGTCGTTCGTCGTCCTGCTCTCGATCCGGGCGAGCAGCACCTCGGCGGGTGCGCTGAGCAGCACGACCGCGTCGAAGTCCGGGTAGAACCGGCCCTGGTTCGAGACCGTCCCGGACACGAAGAGCGGCACCTCGCGCTCGCGCGTGAGGAACTCGGCTACCCGGTCTTCGCGCCACACGTAACCGCCGTCCTCGTCCGACCACTCCGTCCAGCCGGGCTCGTCGGTGTCGACGACCTCGTACCCCCGTCTGCGGAGCTCCGCCAGAGCGGTCGACTTGCCGGTGCCCGACATCCCCGTGACGAGAACCCTGCGCACGGATGGAAAGCTAGAACGAGCTTCGGGAAGATCGATTCCTGAGGTCACTGCTGATGAGATGCGCGGTGAGGCTCGGCTGCGGCAGGCGATTCCTCTGCGTGGTCGCCGTCCTCGCTGCGAGCCTGCTCGCAGTTCTTCTCGCGTAGGCCTCGTTTGGCGTGACCCCCACGGGCACTCGCATCCACATCGCGGTGCCCGCGGACGTCGAACGCGTACGCGCGCTCGACGTCCGAGACCGCGAGCACGACGTGCATCAGGCGCCCGCCTTCACGCCGGCGGTCAGCCAGTCGAGCACGACCGCCCACTCCTCGTCGAGGAAGTGCCCGCCGCCCTCGAGCAGCTCGAACTCGCCGTTCGGCAGGCGCGAGGCGACGTACTCGCCGTGCGGCCGCGGCGTGAGGACGTCGAGCTCGCCCTGCCAGACGCGCGTCTCGACGGTCACGTCGCCAAGGTCGAAGCCCCACGGCTTCGCAAACGCGAGGTCGTCGTCTGCCCAGCCGCGTGAGCCCTGACGAATAGCTTCCGTCCAGCCTTCCCTCATGATCGCCCGCTGCTCGGGCTTCGACGCGCGCCGCCGGTCGATCTCCGGGAGCTCGGTGAGCATCTCCTCGATCACCGCGTCGACGTCCTCCCGGATGCCGTCGACGTACTGCTGGAGGAAGGCCTCGATCGCCTCGGGGCCTTCGAGCGCGGCGCTGAACTCCTGCACGTTCAGATCGGCGAGGCCCTCGAAGAAGTCGAAGTTCTCGGCGTCGGGCGGCGCCGGCGTGACGAGCGCTCCGACCCGGATCACGCGGTCGCCGAGCAGCGCGCCGCAGGCGAGCGCGTGCGGTGCGCCGCCAGAGCCGCCGACCACGGCGAAGAGGTCGAGGCCGAGCCCGTCCGCGATCGCCGCGATGTCTGCGGGCGCGTCCGCAACCGACCGCCCCAGGTGCGGGTCGGAGAGGCCGTAGCCGGGGCGGTCGTAGGCGATCCAGCGGACCCCGTGCCGCTCGTACAGCTCCTGGTCGGGGTGGCGCACGAACCGGCAGCCGGGCGTCCCGTGGAGCGCGAACACCGGCAGGCCGTCCTCGGCGCCGCGCTCGAGATAGGCGAGCGTGCGGCCGTCGGACGTGGTGACGGTGCCTTCGCGCACGGGGTGGATCATAGGGAGGAGCGGCGCACATGACTGGGCGTCACGTCGGCCGGCGACGGGCAGCCGAGGAGCTTCAGCCCGAGCTCGACCTCGCGCCGAAGCAGCTCCAGCACCCGCGTCGCGCCCTCCTCGCCGCCGGCCGCGAGGCCCCAGAGCACCGAGCGCCCGGAGAGCGTGGCCCGCGCCCCGAGCGCGAGCGCCTTCAGCACGTCGATCCCGCGGCGGATGCCGCCGTCCAGCAGCACCTCGACGCGCTCGCCAACCGCCTCGACCACCTCGGGGAGCACGTCGAGCGTCGGCGGGACGCCGTCGAGCTGGCGCCCGCCGTGGTTCGAGACGACGACCGCGGCGGCACCGTGCTCGGCCGCCAGGAGCGCGTCTTCCGGGGTCAGGATCCCCTTTACGACGAGCGGGAGCGAGCAGGTCGAGCGCAACCACTCCAGGTCGCGCCAAGTGAGCGAGTCGTCGACAACCGCGTGCAGGGCCGTGTGGAAGTCGTCGCCGCGCAGCTCCTCGGGGATGTTCGGCAGCGGCAGGTCGTCCGGGAGCGTGAATGCGGCCCGCACATCGCGCTCGCGCCGGCCGGCCACGGGCAGGTCGACGGTCAGCACCAGGGCCGTGAAGCCGGAGTCGGCCGCCGCCTCGACCAGCCCCTGCGTGAAGCCGCGGTCGCGCGACCAGTACAGCTGGAACCACTTCGGCGCTTCAGGCGCGGCGGCCGCGAGCTCGGCAGGGGTGACGCTGGAGAGCGTCGAGAGGGACATGATCGTGCCGGCCGCCGCGGCAGCGCGCCCCGTGGCCAGCTCGCCCTCGGGATCGGCCAGCCGCTGGAACGCCGTCGGCGCGACCAGCACCGGGAGCGCCACTTCGGTGCCCAGAACAGTGGTTGCGGTCGAGACGACGCTGATGTCCACGAGCACCCGCGGCCGCAGCTCCCAGCGCTCGAAGGCGGCGCGGTTCTCCCGCAGGGTGTGCTCGTCGCCAGCGCCTCCGGCGATGTACTCGTACACGCCGGGGTCGAGCCGCTCGCGAGCAGCGGCCTCGAAATCGGCGACGTTGATCACGCGAGCCGCACGCGCAGGGTCTCGCCGTCGACCTCGAGGCTGCCGCCGCGCGCGCGGACGACGCGAACGGCGACGGCGGCGCCCAGGTCGCGCAGGTCCTCACCGAGCACGACCGGCGCCGAAGCCGGGGTCACCGGCGCGAGCGCGAGCTCCGGTCCGCGCACGTCGACCTCCACCCGTTCGAGGCCCCCGTGGCGGAGCAGGCAGCGCGCGAGCGCGGCGACGGCGCGCTCCACCGCCTCGGGGTCGGTCTCCAGCTCGGCGCCCTCCCCGGTGACGGCGACCCGCTCCTCACCGAGCTGCGCCGCCGCCGACCGCGCGAGCTCGAGCGTGTCGACAGGACGAAGAGGCGGCTGGTAGCGGTCGGCGGCGAGGCGCGCGGCGACCGAGAGTTGGTCGATCAGCGCGCCGATCTGGGCCGACGCCGAGCCGATCATCCCCACGTAGCGCGCCGAGGTCTCGTCCAGCCCTTCGTCGCGGCCGAGCGTATGCGCGAAGCCGTGGACGGTCGCGAGCGGCGTCCGCAGGTCGTGGCACGCCAGCATCACGAGCCGGGCGAAATCCTGGTCTTCGGCCAAAGATGCGTTGGTAGCGTTGGAGCGTGGACGAGCCGCGTCAGCTTCTCACACCCGACCTGCAGGCCGGGCCGTCCGAGGTCCCGCTCGCGCTCTCACGGGCGGGCGTGCGCGGGGTCCAGAAGGCGATTCGCATCAGCCGCGGCGGCCACGAGAAGCTGATCGCAGCGGACATCGACTGTACCGTCGACCTCGACCACTCGCGGAAGGGCGTCCACATGTCGCGCTTCCCTGAGCTCTTCGAGGAGGCGATCGAGCAGGTCGTGATCGGCGAGGCCCTGCTCGTCGAAAACCTCGCCGAGCACATCGCCGCGCACATCGTCCGGCGGCAGCATGCCCTGCGGGCGGAGGTACGGATCGTGGCGCGCTACCCGCTCGAGCGCGAGACGCCGGTGAGCGGGCTGCCGACGCAGGAGATGGTCTCGCTGATCGGGCTCGCAGCGGCCTCCGAGAAGCGGACACGGCGGCTGGTCGGCGTCGAGGCCAACGGCATCAACGCCTGCCCGTGCGCGCAGGGCCTCGTCCGCGAGCACGCGGCCGAGCGGCTCGGCGACGCCGGCTTCACCGACCTCGACGTCGAGCGGATCCTCGAGCTCGTCCCGCTCGCGACGCACAACCAGCGCGGGCGGGGGACCCTCTTCGTCGGCTCGGACGAGCCGGTCAACGCCGAGCAGCTCGTGCGGATCGTGGAAGGCTCGATGAGCTCGCCGGTCTATGAGCTGCTGAAGCGGCCCGACGAGTTGTTCGTCGTGGAGCACGCGCACCTGCAGCCGCGCTTCGTCGAGGACTCCGTGCGGATCGCGCTGCGCGACGCGCTGGCCGCCTATCCCGCGCTCGACGACGACGACTTCCTCCTCTCGCGGCAGGTGAACCTCGAGACGATCCACGCGCACGACGTGGTCGCCGAGCGCTACGGCACGGTGGGAGAACTAAGGGCCGAGCTGGAAGGCGGAGCGCCCGCGGAGCGGCACACCGCGCTGCGCGACTGGCTCAGCGCTTAGACCCGGTGTCAGACACGCAGGCGGAAGTGCAACGCCTTCGTCACGGAAGCGTGACTTCGCCTGCGTAGCACGGACGTCTCGCCGACCGCCTCGTGTCAGACACCGTGACGGGTCGGCGCGGCCGGCGGCCGGCGAAAGCGGAAACGCGTCTCGGTGCCTGCCCGCAAGCGGTTGATGTTCGGGCGGTGCAGCACGACGACCGCGAGGGCCGCAAAGGCGGCGAAGGCGATCACCGGCCACGGCTCACCGAGCACCACCGCCGCCACCGGTAACGAGATCGCGGCCGAGATCGACGCGACCGACGCATAGCGGCAAACCGCGAAGACGACGATCCAGACGACGGCCGCGATTCCCCCGACGAGCGGCGCGACGCCGAGGAACGCTCCGCCGGAGGTCGCGACCACCTTCCCCCCGCGGGCGAACTTCAGGAACAGCGGCCGCCAGTGGCCGAGCATTGCCGCGCCCCCCGCGATCACGCCCGCGAGGTGGCCGACGTAGATCGTCGCCAGCAGCGCCGGCACGAAGCCCTTGAGCGTGTCCAGCACCATCACCGGCACGCCGTAGCGCGCGCCGTAGGTGCGCCAGACGTTCGTCGCGCCGATGTTGCCGCTGCCGACCTTGCGGATGTCCTCGTGCTTCAGCAGCCGGACGAGCCAGTACCCCGTCGGGATGCTTCCCGAGAGGTAGCCGACCAGTGCGAAGAGCGCGGTGCTCAGGGCCACGAAGCGGACCTTCTACCGAACAACGTGTCTCCTGTTCATCTCAGACGGACGCATGGGCGGAACACACGCGTCCTGAGGGCGGCATTGCAAGCAACGCCTCAGAGCGTTATCTGGTACCCCTCGACCCAGTCGTTCACGACCTTCCAGTCGAGGTTGGCGAAGAACGCCTCGATGTAGGACGCGCGGTCTGTCTGGAAGTCGAGGAAGTACGCGTGCTCGTAGACGTCGAGGGCGACCAGCGGCGCGGCGTTCCAGACCGGGAACGTGTTCTGCGCGTCGCCGATGTAGTTGAAGAGGCGCCCCTCGTCCCAGTCGTAGGCCGTCCAGGCCCAGCCGCGCCCGGCCATCCCGGTCGCCTTGAGATCGGCCCGCCAGTTCTCGAGCGAGCCGAAGTCGCGGAAGATCAGCTCGCGGATCGGCCCGTCGGGCTCGCCGCCTCCGCCGCCGAGGTGGTCGAAGTAGATCTCGTGGTTCTTGATCCCGCCGATCGCGAAGCTGAGATCGACCTTGAGCGCGCGCACCTCCGAGTAGACCTGGTTCGCGGAGGCGACGTCGAGCTCGTCGAGCTTGCCGATGATCTCGTTGCGCTTGTTGACGTAGCCCTCGTAGAGCTTGTAGTGCGCCTCGACCGTCTCGCGCGAGATGCCGTCGAGCTCCAGCAGCGCGGGCTTCAGCTGCCTCGGCGTGATCTCTTCCCGGTTGAACGCGAGCGTGGCCAAGCGAGCTCCTTTCGAATGGCGGAGCGGCTGAGCATAACGCCCGCAGGCGCATCGAACCCGTTAGCCTCAGCGCAGCTAGGAAAGGAGCCCAGATGCCCTTCGAAGTACCGCCTCTCCCGTACGACTACGCCGCGCTCGAGCCGCACATCGACGAGCAGACGATGCGCGTCCACCACGACAAGCACCACCAGGCCTACGTGGACAACGCGAACGCCGCACTCGAGGGGACACCGCTCGCCGACAAGCCGGTGGAGCACGTCCTGACGAACCTCGACATCCTTCCCGAGGACAAGCAGACCGCCGTCCGCAACAACGCCGGCGGGCACGTCAACCACTCGCTCTTCTGGGAGATCATGAGCCCCGACGGCGGCGGCGAGCCCAGCGGTGCGCTGGCCGACGCGATCGGCGACACCTTCGACAGCCTGGACGCGCTCAAGCAGCTCCTGAACGACACCGGGGTGAAGCGGTTCGGGTCGGGGTGGACGTGGCTCGTCCACGACGGCACGGGCCTCGCCGTGTACTCGACGCCGAACCAGGACTCACCGCTTCTCACCGACGACGTGCCGCTGCTCGGCATCGACGTCTGGGAGCACGCCTACTACCTCAAGTACCAGAACCGGCGCCCGGACTACCTCGCGGCCTGGTGGAACGTCGTCAACTGGGGCGCGGTCGCCCAGCGGTACGAGCAGGCGAGGGGCGGCTAGCCGCCTAGGCGCGGATCGACTTGCTGGCCGCGGTCAGGTAGCAGGGGCCTGCCTGGGCCTTGGAGATCATCACGCGTACGCGTGTGCCCGCGCGCAGCTTCGACTTGAACGAGACGGAGCTGACGACGGTGGGCTTCGTCCCGGCGACCGAGGTCTTCAGCACCATGCGCTTCACCTGGACCCAGCGCTTCCTCAGCTTCTTGTAGCGCTGGAAGAGCACGTACTTGCCGGTGAGCGCCTGGCCGGCCGTCACGCTCGCGGTGAAGGAGCCGCGCGCGACACGCTTGAGCTCGAGGACCGGCTTGACCGTGATCACGACCGGCTGGCTCGTCCCGTTCTTGAAGTTCGCGCGGTAGGTCGTCCCGAGCTCCGGCGTCGCCGAGACGGTGTACATGCCGTTGGCGGTCGTCTTGACGGTCGCCGCCTTGGTCGCGTTCGTCGAGCCGCAGGCGGTGCCCTGGATCACGACCTGCTGGTTCGACTTCTTCGTCGAGACCTGCCCGCTGAATGCAACCGGCTTGCCGTAGGCGACGACAGTCGGCGTCGCGGTGAGCGTGACGGTGACCGGCGGAGCCGCGATTGCCACGGCGGCAGCGGCCCCGGCGGCGATGCAAACTGCTGCAAGAGTCTTCATGGCTGTCGGAGAAGATCCCACCCGCGGACCGGACTTGCGTTCCGCCCTCGTCACGGGCGGGCTGGGCCGCGTCGGCGAGGCGATCGCCGGGCGGCTGGAGCGCGAGGGCTGGTCGGTGCTCGCCGCGGGCCGCGCCGACGGCGACGTCTCGGTGCCGCAGGAGGCGCGAGCGCTGGTGGAGCGCGCGGTGCGGGAGCTCGGAGGGCTCGGCTTGCTCGTCAACGCGGCCGGCGAGGGATTCGCGCCCAAGCCGGTCGAGGAGGTCACGGAGGCGGACTGGGACGCGGCCTTCGGCGCGACGGCGAAGGGGAGCTTCTTCGTCACGCAGGCCGCGGCCCCGCACCTGCGCGCGTCCCGCGGGTGCGTCGTGATGATCGAGGACGTCGCCGCGTACCAGCCGTGGCCGTCGTTCGCCGCGCACTCCGCCGCGAAGGCGGCGCAGGCGATGCTCACGCGCGTGCTCGCGCGCGCGCTCGCGCCCGAGGTGCGCGTCTGCGGCGTCGCGCCAGGGCCTGTCGCAGTCGCGCGAGACAAGCAAGAACGGCGCGCGGCGGAGACGGCGCTCGGCCGCGTCGGCTCGCCGGAAGACGTCGCCGAGGCCGTCGCGTTCCTCGCCGACGCGGACTTCGTCACCGGGACGACGCTGTTCGTCGACGGCGGCCGCTCGCTGCAAACCGGCGTCCCGCCGAGGCCGTAGATTCATGCGATGGAGCTCGTTCTGACCGCACCCTGCTTGCCCGCCCGCCCGGGAGCAGCCACGATGCCCGCCGTGGCCGCCAACGAGTGCAGCGACGGCGAGCTGATAACCCGCTCCGCGGACGGCGACCGCGACGCCTTCGAGGTGCTCTACCGCCGCTACTCGCGCCCGGTCTTCGGGCTGGCGCTGAGGCGGCTCGGCGACCGCGGCCGCGCCGAGGACGCGGTGCAGGAGACGTTTGCCTCGATCTGGCGCGCCGCCCGAAGCTACAAGCCCGAGCGCGGGCCCGGCGCGCCGTGGCTCTACGCCGTCGCGCGCAACGCCATCACCGACCGCGGCCGTGCGCGCTCCGAGCCGCCGACGGAGGTGCCCGAGCAGGCGTCCTCCGAGCCGGGGCCGGCCGAGCGGGCCGAGTCGAGCTGGATCGCGTGGCGGGTGCACCGCGCGCTCGAGGGGCTCTCGCCGAACGAGCGCACCGTGATCGAGCTCGCATACTGGAGCGGCCTCTCGCAGTCCGAGATCGCGGAGTTCCTGAACATTCCGCTCGGTACTGTGAAGACCCGGACGCGGGCAGCACTGCACCGCCTGTCTGGCCTGCTGGAGGAGGAGCTCGGATGAGCGACGCGCCCGACTTTCGCGAGCTCGTGGGCGAGGACCTGCCGCCCGAGGAGGCGGAGCGTCTCCGCCGCGTGCACGACCTGCTCGTCGCCGCGGGCCCGCCGCCCGAGCTGCCGCCGCACCTCCAGGAGCCGGTCGAGCCCGAGAAACCGCGCAGCAACGTCTCGTACCTGCCGCGGCGCCGGGCCGGCCTGCTGCTCGGCATCGCCGCCGCGATTGCGCTGACGACGTTCCTCGGCGGGTTCATCTCGGGCCAGCGTCACGCGGCGCCCTTCGAGGAGGAGTTCTCGCTCCCGATGCACAGCACCGCCGCCACGTCGAATGCCTCGGCCGTGATCCACATCGGCAAGCTCGACTCGGCGGGGAACTGGCCGCTGAAGATCGACGTGAAGAACCTGCCGGCGCTCCCGAAGGGCCAGTACTACGAGATGTTCCTCAGCCGCGGCACGAACACCAGAGCCGCCTCCTGCGGCACCTTCCGCAGCGCCGAGGGCAGCGACGAGGTGCGGCTGAACGCGCCGTACAACCTGCGCAGGTTCAACGGCTGGGTCGTCACGCGCGAGAACCCCGGGAGCGGGAAGCACCCGGTCGTTCTGTCGACTGCCTAGGAGGGCTAGGGTGCGGTGCGGTCGTTGGCGAGGAACGCCGCGTACGTGACCGGCATCTGTTCTTCGAGAAACCGCTCGCACGCCTCGGCGTAGCGGCGGATCTCGCGCTGCGCGGTCTCGGAGTTGCGCAGCGAGACGAAGTTCATCAGCGAGCGCGCGTTGACCGTCCAGTAGAACTCGGTGTAGGCGCCGACCGGCAGCGCCGCCCGGGCAACCTCGCGCGCGACGCCGGCCTCGACGAGCTCCTCGTACGTCTGGTACGCGGCGTCGTAGACCTCCTGCAGCTTCTCGCGCGTCTGCTCGGCGAGCTCGTCGGACACGGGCTCGAACGAGTACGCGCCGGGCTTGCCGACCTGCGTGCGCACGTCCTCGGGCTGGGGCACGTAGAACTCGTCCGAGGCCCGCGCGTAGCGCATCGAGAACTCGTTGAAGGAGCCGACGCGGTGCCGGAACCACTCGCGCGCGACGAAGATCGGGCAGCGCACGTGGAAGCGGAACGCGTTGTGCTCGAAGGGCGTGTTGCCGCACCAGACTGGGTAGCCGTTGCGGCGCACGTAGAGCGTGCTGTTGGGCACCTCGACGCAGTGGATTGCGCCGTCGTACCGCTCGACGCCCATGTGCGAATCGGCCTGCTCGCGTGTCCGGCAGAGACCCGGCCTGCTGTTCCGCCCAGAGTAGATCGAGACGCGCCAGCGCGGCTTGCCGCCGTAGTGGCCGTCTCCAGGAGACGCGCGGTGCGGCCGCACGCTCGCGCTCCGGCCAATCTTCAGTGCGATTTCCTGGACGTCATCTGCGAGCCGCTTGCTCGTCGTGGAGTAGATCTCACGATCTTCGCCGTCTTCCCGCGGCAGCACCGAGCCGTCGGAGTTCAGCAGCCCGGCGGACAGCGCCTCGAGGCAGGCCTTGTCGAGTGCAAGGAGCCGAGGTGGGATGACCTTTTCGCGATCCTGATAGCAGCTCGCGAACAGCCCGCGCAGCTCCGGTCCGACCGGGACGGCGAACACACCGTTCGTCCACCTCCGGAGCTCGAGGCCGGCGGCGGCCACCGAGCGTCGAAGGAAGTGGATCTCGCGGTCCGTCCGGATCTTGAAGGTGAGTTGGTTCGACGCGGCGAGGTTTCCGTCACCGACGAAGAGTCCGACGAGGCGAAGCAAGGGGTAGGCCGGGAAGGCGCTTCCGTCGAATCTCAATGACGCCGTGGCCGGGGCGAGCCACTCGGCGGTGGTCGTGTGTCGGTGCGGGCGCCAGAGCACCGCGTGCGCCGGCAGCAGCCTGAAGCGCGGCGTGAGTCGCTCGGGCATGGTCGTTTGAGGGGACGCGAGGACGCGGTGATCCGGCGTGACGAGCAGATCCAGGCTCGCATCCTGGAAGCCGATCATGTGGCCGCGATACTCCTTTCTGACGAGACGGAGCGCCGGTTGGTACTCCAACCTCCCCGCGCGAGATCGTGTCGCGAAGCGCTCGTCGCCTTTGACGTCGGGCCATGACTTCCAGCCCTGGTCGGTGAGAACGTCGGTGGCGTCGTCGTAGCACCCGTGCCGCTCGCGCATCAGGAAGCGGATCAGGCCCTCGTCTGACTCGTCCATCGCCTCCTTGCGCCGGGCGAAGCTGACGCGCGCGCCGTTCACGACGGAGAGGTCGTCGGCCATCGCCCCGTCGAGCCGGACGAAGCCGTGGTCGAGGACGGGGATGCCGGTCTCGGGTATCACTTCGGCGGTCGTGGACACCTCGGCGAGTGTATCCGGGACATATGTCGGCACTTCCGGCTGGTCGTATCCGTCCTGGAGGCCCGATTTCTACCCCGGTGGCACCAAGCCCGAAGACTTCCTTCGCTACTACGCCGAGCGCTTCGCGACCGTCGAGCTGAACACGACCGGGTACCGCCTGCCTCGCGAGGAGCTGTTCGAGCGGTGGGCCGAGCACACGCCGCCTGGCTTCCTGTTCGCGCCGAAGCTGAACGCGCACCGGCAATCCGATCTCGGGACGTTCTCGAAGCGCGTGGGGTTGCTCGGCGAGCGGCTCGGGCCGATCCGCGTCCTCGTGGCCTCCGCCCGTGACGAGGGCTTGCTGACGCTGGTGCTCGGCTCCTTCGACCCGTCGGTCTCGCTGGCCTTCGACTTCCGGCACGAGTCCTGGGACGGGATCGAAGGCGACCTCCCACCGAACGCCGTACGCGTGGGCTCGCTCGAAGCCGAGGCGCCCTTCCGCTACCTGCGCCTGCGGGAGCCGCCGTACTCCGACGACGAGCTCGGCGCCTGGGCAGGCCGGCTACGGCCGCTGCTCGACGAGGGCGTACGCGTCTACTGCTACTTCAAGCACGAGGACGAGCCGACCGCGCCTAGGTACGCCGGGCGCCTGCTGGAGCTGCTCGGCCGCTGAGCTCGACGATCTGCTCGACCGCGAATCGGAGCTCGTCCTCGGTGTTGTAGAAATGCGGCCCGAGCCGCAAACCGACGTCCGGCCGCCAGTCGCAGATCACGCCCCGCTCGCCGAGCTCGCGGCCGACCCGCTCGAAGTCCGGCGGTTTCACCACGACGGTGCCGCCGCGGCGGGCGGGGTCGCGCGGGCTGCCGACCGGGAAGCCGGCCCCGTCGAGCAGTTCGATCAGCAGCGTCGTCAGCTCGACCGAGCGGTCTCGGATCGGGCCGGTGCCGACCTCCTCGATCACGTCGTAGCCCGCGGTGGCGGCGTAGAGCGCGGGGACGTTCGGCGTGCCGGTAAGGAAGCGCCAGGCGCCATCGGCGTAGTCCTGTTCGGGCTCGAACGCGAACGGTCGCGCGTGCGCCTGCCAGCCGGTCAGCGTCGGCTCGAGCGTCGCGGCGAGGTCGGGGCGCACGTAGAGCCAGCCCGCTCCCGGCCCGCCGCAGAGCCACTTCACCGAGCCGCCGACCGCGAAGTCCACTTCCAGCTCGGTCACGTCGAGCGGGACCGTGCCGACCGACTGGTAAGCGTCGAGCACGACGTACGCGCCGTTCTCGCGGGCGGCGGCGACGATCGCCTCGACGTTCTGAATCTCCCCGGTCTTGAAGAGCACGTGCGTGACCGGGACGAGCAGCGTCCGCTCGTCGATCGCCTCGACCACGCCCTCGTCGTCGGCCGCGACCAGGATGTCGGCGCCGCGGCGCTCCTGCGCCTGGTAGAGGTAGCGGACGGACGGGAAGTTCCCCTCCTCGTAGACGACTCGGCGGCGAGGCCCGTCGAAGGTGAAGCACGAGACGACGACGGCCTCCGCGATGGTGACGTTCTGGTGCATCGAGACCGAGCCCGGCGGCGCGCCGATCAGCCGCCCGATCTGGTCGCCGACAGTTAGCGGCATCTCCCACCAGCCCTCCTCCCAGGCGCGGACGCCGCGCTCGTTCCAGCTGCGCGAGTACTCGACCACCCGCTCCTCGGCGGCAGCCGGCATGGCGCCCAGCGAGTGGTTGATCAGGTACGTGGTCTCCGCGAGGATCGGGAACCGCTCGCGGTAGTCGAGGAGGCTCGGCACCGGCCGCGAGTATAGGAGGGCTTGACGAAACACCGGCTGTGCCGCGTCGGTTCCCTGATCCCTCGATCGAGTGAAGCCGCGGCGAATCACCTTTAGGGGTGATACCCGGGTCCGGGGCCGCGAATACGGTCGGTTCCACTGAGGAACTGCGGCGTAAGGGGAGAAGACTTGAAGCGGATCGAGGACGGGGTGCGAGGCGAGGCTCGCGGCAGCGGGCTGTGGGGCACCGGTCGCGGCGGGCGAAGTTCCGACGGACGCCGCAGCCGGACGGTGAAGCGCGGGCTTGTCCTGCTGCTCGTCATGGCACTCGCTGCCCCGCTGGCGGCGTCGGCCGGCGGCGGCCACCACCCGTGGCAGGCGAGCTACCTCGCGCCCTCGCTGGTGCGCGCGGCAACCCAGACGCCGAACGCCACCGTCCCTGTGATCGTCCAGAGCACGGACGGGACCAACGAGGCCGTCGACGCGCTGCACGACTTCTCGGACACGACTCGCAAGCTGCCGATCGTCGGCGCCGCGGCGGCAGAGGTCGTCGCAGGCGACCTGCCGGAGATCGCCGAGGAGCACAACCTCGTGATCACGCCCGACCAGGCCATGGTCTTCGACGACAAGCCGTCCGGCGGCCAGGGCACGAAGAAGCCGAAGCCGTACCACAACCCCCACCAGAGCGGGCCGTACAGCTCCAGCGACGTCTGGCCCGCCGCGGTAGGCGTCGACCAGCTCTGGCCGACCCTCCCGGGGCCGAGCGGCAACGATGCCGGCAGCACGCCGACGATCGCCTTCGTGGACTCGGGGATCGAGGCCTCGCGCAACGACTTCGGCGACCGCGTCCTCGCGGCGGTCGACCTGACGACGCTGCCGGGCAACTCGCCCGGCGACGGTCGCGGGCACGGCACCATGGTGGCCGGCGTCGCCGCCGGCTCCGCTCCAGGCCGCGCAGGCGCCGCGCCGACCGCGGGGATCGTCTCGCTCGACGTGATGGACGACCAGGGGATGGCGCGCACGAGCGACGTGATCGCCGCCACCCAGTGGATCCTGCGCAACCGCAAGCAGTACGACATCCGCGTCGCGAACTTCTCACTGCACTCGGCGAGCGCGTCTAGCTTCCGCTGGGACCCGCTGGACAAGGCGGTCGAGAAGCTCTGGCTCTCCGGCGTCGTGGTCGTCGCAGCCTCCGGCAACCAGGGCCAGGGCGGACGGTCGACGCCGATGGCGTACGCACCAGGGAACGACCCCTTCGCGATCACCGTCGGCGCGCTCGACCTGCACGGCAGCGCCAACCCGGAGCGCGCGGACGTGCCTTCGTGGTCGGCCTGGGGCTACACGCTCGACGGCTTCGCGAAGCCCGAGCTCTCCGCCCCCGGCCGCGCGATCGTCGGTCCGGTTCCGGCCGACTCGACGCTGGCCTCCGAGCGCCCAGGCCAGTTGCTGAGCACGCCGGAGGGCACGTACATCACCCTTTCCGGCACCTCGCTCTCGGCCCCGATCGTCGCCGGCATTGCTGCCGACCTGCTCGCGCTACGCCCCACGCTGACGCCCGACCAGGTCAAGGGCGCGCTGATGCACGAGGCCCGCGCGCTGCGGAGGGTGCGGACGCTGGCAGCCGGCGTCGGCGAGGCGTACGCGCCCGCCGCTGCGGCGCTCGCGTTCCCGCCGAACCCGAACCGCGCGCTCGACGGCTTCCTGACCAAGGATCCCGCCGGCGACGGGATGATCTTCGACGACGTCTCCTGGCTCGACGCGGCCAAGGCCTCGCCGAGCTGGGACGCGGTCTCGTGGCTCGACGGCTGGGCCGACGTCTCCTGGTCGGACGTGTCGTGGTCGGACGTGTCGTGGTCGGATGTCTCCTGGGCGGACGTCTCCTGGTCTGACGTCTCCTGGTCGGACGTGTCCTGGACCGACGTCTCCTGGGCGGACCTGGCGAACATCGTGTACGCCGACGTCGCGCCTAGTTAACGAGCGCTCGTCGAAACGACGGCTGTGCCGCGACGTTCCGACAAGCGCTCAGCTGAGCTTCTTCAAGACCCCGAGCGCCCGCTGATCCCACGGGACGCGGTGGGTCACCCCGGCCGCGCCGACGCGGTCGCGGTTGGCCAGGTACCAGTCGTAGGTCTCGGAGAGCGCCTGCTCGTTCGAGAGCCGCGGCGTGAGGCCCAGCAGCCGCTGCGCCTTCGAGACGTCGACGAACGAGTCGCGGTGTGCCGTGCGGTAGTGCCACTCGGCGAGCGGTGAGAGCCGCGCGAGCTCCAGCGCCCGCAGCGCTAGCTCGGCCGGCCGCGCGGGCACCGGGCGGAGGCGGCTGCCGGAGCCTGCGTGCGCGATCAGCTCCTCGAGGTCGGAGCGGACGGTGCCGAACTCGGTCGCCCCGACATTGAAGGTATCGCCGGCGACGTCGGCCTGGGCGGCGGCGACCGTCGCCTCGACGAGGTCCTCGACCGCGAGCAGCTGGTACCGGTTCGAGCCGTCGCCGAGAATCGGGATCCGCCGGCCCTCGCGGATCCAGTCGAAGAGGATCTCGAACACCCCGAGGCGCTCGGGGCCGATGAAGGTCTTCGGGCGCAGGATCACGACCTCGAGCCCGCGCCGGCCCACGTCCCGGGCGACGCGCTCCGCCTCGATCTTCGACTCCCCGTAGTGGCCCACGCCGACGAGCGGCGCGTCCTCGGCGATCGGGTGGTGCTTCGGCACGCCGTAGACCGCGGTCGAGGAGATCAGCACCGCGCGCTTCACGCCCGCCTCGAGCGCGGCCGCGAGCGTGACGGCGGCGCCCTCGACGTTCACGGAGCGGATCGAGTCGCGGGAGGCCTGGATCGGCAGGGCAGCCGCCGCGTGGACGAGCACATCCGTCCCGTCGGCGAGGCGCGCGGCGTCCGCCTGGTCGCGCACGTCGCCGCGGATCTCCTCGATTTCGCGCTCGAGCTGCGCGTCGTCGAGCGCGGCGAGGTCGAGCGTCCGCACCTCGTGCCCGTCGGCCAGCAGCCGCCGCGCAAGGTGGAGGCCGAGGAACCCGGCGCCGCCCGTGATCGCCCACCGCATCCGCGGCAACCTAGCGGGAGGACTCGGGGGCCGAGGCGCGAACTGGGTCCGCCTCGTGACCGGCAAGGTCGTCGTGTTCGGCGCGGCGGTGCTGGCAGGGCTCACGCTGGCGACGCCCGCCCAGGCCCGGAACCCGCAGATCGCGGGTCTCCAGGTCGCCCTGCGCGCATACGGGCTCTACACCGGGCCGATCGACGCGATCGCGGGGCCGATGACGGTGCGTGCGACAAAGGCGTTCCAGCGGCACGCGGGCATCGCCCCGGACGGCCGCGCCGGCCCGGCGACCCGGCGGGCGCTCGGGCCGCTGGGGACGCCGGTCTTCGGGCGCCGCACGCTGCGGCGCGGCCTCTTCGGCTGGGACGTCTCGGTGCTGCAATACATGCTCGCGCGCCGCGGACAGCTCGTCCCCGTCTACGGGTTCTTCGACCGTGCGACCGAACGCGCCCTGCGGCGCTACCAGCGCGCGCGGAAGCTGGGCGCGGACGGGATCGCAGGCCCGGTCACGATCTCCGCCCTCGGCCGCGGCAGTCAGGGCGTGCGGCCCGCCCGCCCGGCCCCGCCGCCGTCGCGGACGGCGAGCGTGCGGACGATGCTCACCAACTGGGCGGTCGCGTACCGGCTCGACCCGGGGCTCGTCCGCGCCCTGGCGTGGATGGAATCGGGCTTCCAGCCGGGGCTCGTGTCCTCGGCCGGTGCGCGCGGCGTGATGCAGGTCCTGCCCGGGACCCGGCACTACGTGCAGTCGATCCTCATCGGCCACAAGGTCCCGAACTCGACGTCGGGGAACATCCGAATCGGCGTCGTCTATCTTCGGCAGCTGCTGCACGAGTTTCGCTGGAGCCGAAGGCACGCGCTCGCCGCGTGGTACCAGGGGCCGGCGTCCCTGCGGAAGCACGGCCAGCTCCCCGCGACGAGGCAGTTCGTCGCGAACGTGCTAGCGCTGACGCGCCGCAACGTCTAGCTGCTTCTGGACGGGCTGAGGAGGCGGCTTCGAGTCGACCAGCACCGCGGCCGCGAGCAGGATCGCCATCCCGACCGCGCTCTCACCGGCGAGGCTGCGCGGCAGGCCGGCGAACAGCGGCCCGCCGCGCTCGAGGCGCGGCCGGACGAGGAAGTGGTGCGCGGCGCCCCACATCAGCGCGAGCGAGACGAGGCCGAGCTTCACCAGCAGTACGTGCCCGTAGCCCTGGGTCCAGAGGTCGGAGAGGTGCGGCAGGCGCAGGATGCTGAGGTAGGTACCGGCCGCGAGGAGCACGACGATCAGCACCGTCGCGAGCTTCGAGAAGCGCAGGAACGCGCGCCGGCGCAGCTCCGGCTCGAGCGGCCACACGACGAAGGCGAGCTGGACGAGCCCGCCGACCCAGAGCGACGCGGCCGCGAGGTGGAGCCAGTCGGCGAGCTCCGAGAGCCACGACGAGCCGGCGTCGGCGGCCGAGTGCCCGGAGAGCGACAGGCCCGAGGCGAAGCCGAGCGCAAGCAGGAACGCGGGCCAGAGGAGCTTCTCCCGGTCGGTCAGCCAGGCGAGGAAGACGAGCGCGGCGACCAGCGCGTAGCCGAGTGTCATTGCCACGAAGGCAGTCCCGAAGCGCGTCTTCGCGAGCGACGAGAGGTCGCCGTAGAGAAAGTCGACGAACGGCAGCTGGAGCGCGTCCTCGGCGCGTAGGAGGAACGCGAGGACGCCGACCTCGAGCGCACCGACCGCGCCCACGCCGACCAGCTGGTAGAAGCGCCGCTGCGCAGCGGGGGTGAAGGGCCGGCGGACGACCAGCAGCCGGAAACCGAGCCCTCCGGCGAGCAGCGCGAGCGCAACGAAGTAAAGCCAGCGCACGAGGTGCTCCTCCGTCGTCGGCCCGCCCGCGCCGAAGGCGTCCGAGGCGGACGGCGCCTTCTGCCGCACCCCGAACGTGAAGACGCCCGAGACGACGTGGCCGTCGGCCGAGACCGCGCGCCAGCGCACCGTGTAGCCGCCGCGCGCCAGCATCGAGACCGGAGCGACCATCACGCGGCCCCCGGTCGTCGTGCGTGTCGGGCCGGAGAGCAGCCTGCCGTCTGCGCTGTAGACCCGGATCGCGTTCGGCAGCGCGTCGACGGTCTGGTCGAAGTCGAGCCGCACGACCCTGGGCGACTGCGCCACCCGCGTGCCGTACTGAGGCTGCGTCTTGACGAGCGTCGCGTGCGCCGACGCCGCCGCCGGGAAGGCGAGCGCGGCGAGCGCGACGGCGAGCAGCCGCCTCACCGGTGCGGCTCTCCTGCGAGCGGTGAAAGGTGCCCGAAGATCGGGGCGACGTCGCGGTCGGTGTAGAGGAAGACTGCGAGCACGACGAGCGTCAGTGCGAGGCCGGAGCCCCACACCCGCGAGCGCGGGCGGATGATCGCGACGAGCGGGAAGATCGCTCCGACGAGCGCGGTCCACCCCATGATGTGGTGCAGGAACGCAGCGCGCGCGAACAGCCAGCCGTTCTGCTCGTGAATCAGCAGCGAGGCGCCCGACACCGCGAGGGCGAGCGGAAGCGCCAGGCGCCACGCGCGGTTGTGCAGCTTGCCCCGCAGCAGCCCGAGCTCCGCGGCGCCCGCGAGCATCATCGTCTGGGCCCACGCGCCGTGGGCGACGATGTGGATCGTCGAGTTCGTGAAGAAGACCATCACCGGCCACATCAGCACCCCGAGGGCGAAGACGAGGCTCGGCCAGAGGTAGGCGCGCCACGCGCGGCGACGCCAGACGTCCTCGCCGACGACCGCGCGCGCGAGCAGCAGCAGGCCGAGCAGCAGGAACCCGGTCGCGAACATCCAGTGCACGTGCTCGGCGGGCGGCTGCATCTAGTGCTCCTTCCAGTGATGCTGTCCAGCTTCTGGGTCGCGAGCACCAAGCCAGGGGTCGCACTCGTCCGCAACCAAGGCTGGTTGCCTTGGCAAGGGCGAGGGTGGTTCCTGGCGCCGCGTGATCGCGGGCCAGAAGCGGGCGTGTATCGCTGGGAGGAGCACTTACTCCTGTTCCTCCAGGTCCTCGATCAGCCCGGGCGCGACGAACAGCGAGAACACGACGCCGACGGCGACGACGAGCAGCGGCGGCTGAACGAACAGCCACCAGAAGCCCTCCCCGTGCGGGTGCAGGATCGTCAGGCGGTACGGCTGCAGGAAGGCCCAGACGACGCCGCCCACCATCGTCAGCGGCCCGAGCGCGGCGACGATCATGGCTCTTGCCGTGCGGGAGCGCGCAGCGACGCGCTCCTGGATCAGTTGTGTGCTCATTCCACCTCCCCAGGTCGGGACAACAACCGTCCCGCGGCTCCGGGTTGCTACCGCGGGTTACGCGGGGAGAGGCGGCGGCCGGCTCTCGAAGGCCAGGCCGAAAAGCTTGCGCGGCGGGGCCGCGGCGGTCTCGGTGCGTGCCGTGGGCAGGGGCTTCGGCGCCGCGCGGCCGAGCCGGTCCGCGAGCGCGCACGTGTCCGCGGCGTAGCGCTCGTACTCGCGCAGCCAGCTCGCGACCGCGCTCCACGCGAGCGCGACGAGGACTGCGAGCACGGCGAAGACCGGGAGCGCGGAGGTGTGCAGCCACGGCGCGAGCAGGGGCCAGCGGCCGGATGCGACCTGCTCGGCATCGGTCTGCACGAGGTAGAAGGTCGAGGTCGAGAGGAAGGCGGTGAACCAGAGCCGCGGTGAGAGGTCCAGCTTCATGCGCGGCGCCGGCGCGGCGCTCGACCCGACGGCGGCGAGGACGCGGCGGCTCGCGCGCGCCGCGGCGTGTGCGCGGACGAACCGCCAGGCGAGCCGTGCGGCCAGCAGCGCGAGGCCGAGCTTCACCCCGGCGAGCAGGAACGGATAGTACTCGGCGCCGGAGTAGCCCGAGCTGACGTGGCGGCCGAAGTCGAGGCGGTGCGTGAGGCTCCGGCCGGTCAGCTCCGCGATCAGCGCGAGCAGCGCGAAGGCGAGCACCGAGGAGAGCCGCTGGTGCCGGCGCGCACGTTCCACCCCGTCAGTTTGCCGGACGCGGCCCACCTGGCCAAGCGGGACCGGTTAGGAGGGGCTGTCCTAGCCGAGCAGCGTCAGGTTCCAGCGCGGCTCGTCGGGCGGCTGGAAGTCGACCAGCAGGATGCGCTGCCAGCGTCCGAGGCAGAGCTCGCCGTCGGCGAACGGGATCTGCTCCCCGCGCGGCCCGAGCAGCATGCAGAGCAACCGCTCGCGGTCGGGCTCCTCCTGGGGCACGAGCCGCGTGAGCAGGTCCTCGAGGTCGCAGAAGAAGCCCGACTCCCGCTCCTGCACGCGCACGACCGCGACGTCGTCCAGCGGCGAGACGTATGCGATCCCGCTCTCGTGGCCCGAGGCGGCGAGCTCGCGCCGCACCTCGTTCGTGATGTCGAGCACCGTCAGCGACGGCAGCGCCGACGCGATCGAATAGGGAACCTCGACACTCGTCATGCGTGATTCCTGTATTGACTGCGCGCCACCAGCACGCTCGCCGTGCGAGATCGCGTCCCCAAACTGAACGCGTAGCGTGTCATAGAGCCGTGCTCGTCACCTCGCGCGGGAGGCGGAAGTTGACGTTCTCCCGTGCCACCTCGATCTCGCCGAGCTCGTCGTAGCCGAACGACGCGAGGCCGCGGAGCACGAGCGCGACGAGCTCCTCGGGCGTCGAGGCCCCGGCCGTGACGCCGACCGTCTCGTGCCCCTCGAGCAGCTCCGGGTCGAGCCCGCTCTCGCCGTCGATCAGCAGGGCTGTCGCACCCTCGCGCTCGGCCACCTCGACCAGCCGCCGCGCGTTGGAGCTCGTGTCGGAGCCGATCACGAGCATCAGCGTCGCGCCGTTGCGGGCGAGCTGCTTGACCGCGTCCTGGCGGTTCTGGGTCGCGTAGCAGATGTCGTCGGCGGCGGGCCGCTTCAGGTCGCCGAAGCGCTCGCCGAGCGCGTCGACCGTCTCGGCGACGTCGTCCAGCGAGAGCGTGGTCTGCGTGACCACCGCGACGGGCTTGCCGCCGCTGTCGAGCTTCGCCGCGTCCTCCGGGGACTCGATCACCACCGTCGAGGATGGCCGCTCGCCGCGTGTGCCGATCACCTCGACGTGGTCGGCGTGGCCGACGAGCGCGACGAGGTGGCCGCTGTCGGCGTAGCGACGCGCCTCCGCGTGCACCTTCGAGACGAGCGGGCAGACTGCGTCCACGACGCGCAACCCGCGCGCCTCGCAGTTCGCGCGGACCGACGGCGCCACGCCGTGGGCCGAGAGCACGCAGATCGCGCCGGCGGGGATGTCGTCCTCGTGGTCGACGAACACCGCGCCGAGGCCTTCGAGCCGCTTCACGACGTGGTCGTTATGGACGATCTGGTGGCGGACGTAAACCGGCGGCCCGTGCTGCTCGAGCAGGATTTCGACGATCTCGATCGCGCGGTCGACGCCCGCGCAGAACGAACGCGGCGCAGCGAGGAGCACGCGCTTGCTCACGACTTGCGCCTCCATGCGCGGGCGGGGGAAGGGGCGGTTTCCCCAGCGGGAGCGAGCCGTAGGCGAGCGACGCCCGCGCAGAAGGAGCGCGGCGCGGCAAGCAGGACGCGGCCTATCGCGACCACCCCCGTGCCGCCTCGCGCAGGCGTCCGAGCGCCCGCTGCGCGTCGGCCGCCGAGCGCGCGAACCCACGTGGCGAGCTCGCGAACGCGCGCGCCAGCGCCGGCCAGTCGTAGCCGCCGTCGTCCTTGACTCCGGTCGACAGCCCGTCGAGCGGGCGCGACGGTGTGTCGCTGACCGCGCGGAGCACGCCGTGCAGACGGCCGGTGCGGGCGAGCGGCCCGCTCTCGAGGTCGGCCGTGTCGGCGCCGGTACGCTCGTGTAGGCGGCGGCGCTCGTCGGGGTCGTCCACGACGGCGTCGGCCGCGAGCATCGTCACCTGCTCGGCGCCCGGAACGCCGAGCGGCCCCGAATCCCAGAGCACCGTGCCCTCGACGTCGACGATCCTCGTCGCGTCGACCACGGTGCCGGGTGTGAGGCCGTCCCGCAAGGCTCCTGCCAGACCGAATGAGACCACCGCTCCCTCGGGAACGCCGTTCTGCGCGCCGAGCCCGACGAGGGCGGCGCGTGCGCCGGAGCGGCGGGCGGCCCGCAGCTCCGCGGCGGTCGCGCAGGCGAAGGTCACCCGGTCAGCGTCCATGCCGCGCTGCGAACGGTTTCCCTGACGCTGCCGGTCGCCTCGAAGGCGGCCGAGGGCTCGAAGCCGGAGTGGATCGCGCAGTGCTCGCACCGGGCGTCGTTGCCCGGCCCGTACTCCTCCCACTCGATCCCGTCGAGCAGCGCCTCGTAGGTCGGGAAGATCCCGTCCGTGAGCAGGTAGCAGGGCCCTTTCCAGCCGTACGGGTTGCGCGTGATCGAGCCCCACGGCGCGCACGGCAGCTTGCGCTCGCCGGTGAGGAAGTCCTGGTAGATCGGGCTCGCGAGCCAGCGATACCCGTGCTCGCGCGCAGACGAGCGGATGATCCGGAACTTCTCCTCGTGCTCCGCGCGCGTCATCGTCAGGTTCGGGTCGATCTGCGAGTACTGGTACCCCGGCGCGACGAGCATCCCGTCGATGCCGACCTCGTCGGTGAGGTAGCCCATCATCTCGACGACCTCGCTCGGGTCCGTCTCCTTGAAGATCGTCGTGTTGGTGGTCACGCGGAAGCCGGCCGCGCGCGCCTTGCGGATCGCGTCGACTGCGATGTCCCAGAGCCCCGGGTAGTCGCAGATGTAGTCGTGGATCTCGCGCATCCCGTCGAGGTGCACCACGAAGGTGAGCCGCTTCGACGGCGTGAAGACGTCGAGGAACTGTTCCAGCCGGAGCGCGTTCGTGCAGAGCTCGATGTTCTTGTTCAGCTCGAGGAAGCCCTCGACGACTTCCTCGATCCCCTTGTAGACGAGCGGCTCGCCGCCGCAGATCGACACCACCGGCGCCGGGCACTGCACGCCTGCGTCGATGCATTCCTCGACCGAGAGCCGCGCCTTGTTCGACTCGTACTCGCGGATCTTCCCGCAGCCGATGCAGGCGATGTTGCAGGCCAGGGTCGGCTCCAGCATCAACACGAGCGGGTAGCGCTCACCCTTGCGCTGCTGCTGGGCGACGTAGCGCGCGATCTGGACGGTCGATCCGAGCGGGAACTTCATCGCGACAGCCTTTCTCGTAGACGGCCTAGTGCGAGCAACGGGAAATGCAGACGGTACAGGTGGTAGCGAATCATGAAGTCAAGCGGAAAGCCGGTGCCGGTGAACTGCGTTTCCTCCCAGTCGCCGTTTACTCCCTGAACGGAACAGAGCCAATCGGCGGCGCGCCGGGCAGCCGGGCGGTCCGCCTCGTCGGCAGCGACGTAGGCTAGTAGCGCCCAGGCCGTTTGGGAAGGGCTGCTCGGGCCCCTGCCGCGCCAGGCGGGATCGGCGTAGGAACGGATGTCCTCGCCGAAGCCGCCGTCCTCGTTCTGGATCGAATCGAGCCATGCGACCGCGCGCCTGAAGGCGAGGTGGCCGGACGGCAGGCCGCAGGCTTCGAGCGCCGGCAGCGCGGCCCCGGTGCCGTAGACGTGATTCACTCCCCAGCGCCCGAACCAGGAGCCGTCGGCCTCCTGCTCGGCCAGCAGCCAGTCGAGCCCGCGGCGCACCTCGCCCTCGTACCCCGCCTCCGGCGCGAGCGCCTCGAGGGCGTGGGCGGTGACATCGGAGCTCGGCTCGTCGGTGACCTTGCCGAAGTCGCAGAAGGGCAGCTTGTAGAGCCAGAAGGCCTCGTTGTCGACGTCGAACGCGCCCCAACCGCCGCTCCGCGACTGCATCCCCGCGGCCCAGCGCAGGCCGCGGTCGACCGCGTCCGGGCCGCGGCGGCAACGGCGCAGCGCGAGCGCGACCACCACGGTGTCGTCGACGTCCGGGTAGAGGTCGTTCTCGAACTCGAAGGCCCAGCCGCCGGGCGGAAGGTCGGGCTTGCGGATCGTCCAGTCGCCCGGGACCGTGACCTCCTCGTTCAGGAGCCATTCGGCCGCGCGCACGAGCGCCTGGTGCTCGGGCCTCAGGCCGGAGTCGCGCAGCGCGAGGACGGCGAGGCCGGTGTCCCAGACCGGCGACTGGCACGCCTCGGGCCGGAGCCGGTCGCCCTCCTCGACCATGAAGCCCTGCCAGCCCTCGATCGCGCGCGAGAGCGTCTCGTCCTCGGGCCCGTGGCCGAGTGCGGCCAGCATCAGGATCGACCAGACCCACGGCGGCTGGATCCCGCCCCACGAGCCGTCGGCTTCCTGGTGCGCCCGCACCCACGCCTCCGCCGCCGACAAGGCACGGCGCCGGAGGCTGGTAGGAGGCGCCGGCCTTCTCGTTTGGCCGGGTCGCGACCCGAGTTCTCTCAGATCGATGTCTGCGTGGCGGACGGGCTGCAGCGCGCGGCAGGCGGCGAGCGGGACGAACGTGCCGCGCGCCCAGCAGGAGAAGTTGTAGATCGAGAACGGGGCCGAGGGAGGCAGCAGCACGAGCTCCACCGGGATCGGCGTCACCCGCTGCCACGGCCACTGGCCCAGGAGCGCGAGAAAGCACTTGGTGAAGATCCGCGTCCTCGGGATGCCGCCGCGCGCCTGGATGAAGTCGCGCGCATTCGCGCCCGGGTCGCCGCCGGCGAGCTTCAGCGCGGCGTAGGCCTCGACGGTCGTGTCCAGGTCGCCGGGGCCGTCGTGCCAGATCGCCCAGGTGCCGTCGTCGCGCTGCCGCGCGAGCAGCTCGTTCGCGATCCGGCGGTCGAGATCGGGCGTGCGAAGCCCGAGGACGTGGTGCCAGAACAGGTGTTGCGCGGTCATCGTCACGTTCGACTCGAGCTCGCCGACCCAGTAGCCGTCGGGGTGCTGGAGCTCTAGCAGGCGCCGGGCCGCGGCGTCGATGGCCGCGTCGAGGCGCGTTTCGGTGGCGACCGTCACGCGGCGACTTCCTGCCGTGCGGTGGTGAGGGCGCGGGCTGCGGCCAGGCCGCTGCGGACCGCGCCTTCCATCGTCGCTGGCCAGCCCGTTCGGGTCCACGCGCCCGCGCGCGTGACCCTCGGCCTCGCCGTCCCGGGGCCGGGCCGCTCTCGCTCGCTCCCGGGCCGCACCGCGATCGTCGCCGCCGGCTCGCGGCTGACCCGGGTCCAGAGCAGTTCCGCCTCGCCGAGCCTCGCGATTAGCTCGCCGGCGATCCGCTCGACCAGCTCGCGGCCTCGCAGCTCCATCAGCTCGGGCGCGCCGGAGGAGACGACGGTCAGGTACTGGCCGCGCTCCGGCGGGTGGCCCGTGAGCGCGCCGCGGTCGAACACCCAGTGCGCGTCGCTGCCGAGCAGCGCCGCGAGCGGGTGGCGCAGAAGGACGCGGTCGAACCAGAGGTGGACGCTGACGATCGGCGAGTCCTCGAGGGCGGGCTCCGGCTCGCCCAGTAGCCGTGCGCTCTCGTGCGGCGGCACCGCGACCACGACCGTGTCCGCGTCGAGGTCGTCGAGGCTCTCCACGCGCGCGCCCGTGTGCACCTGGGCGCCTGCCGCCTCCAGCGCCCGCCCGGCCGCGTCGCCGTGCATCTCGCCGAGCGGCTTCGCCGGGAGCAGCAGGTCGGAGTCGCTCCGCTCGCCGAGCAGCGCGGTGCGGACGGTGAAGTCGCCGGCCTCCGCGCTCGCCTCCGCGGAGCGCAGGTTCAGCGCCGGGCGGATGAAGACGTCCCAGAAGCGGTCGATCGCCTGCTGCGACTGGCCACGCGCCCGCAGCGCGTCGGCGAAGGTCGTCCCGCGCGAGTCGCCCCAGCGGGCGAGCGCGCGCAGGATCCGCACGCGGTCGCCGAGGGAGACGTGGCGGTAGCGCAGCAGCGCGAGCGGCGACGGCGTGATCGACGCGCTCTGCCCCCGCTCGTCGATCACCGGCAGCTCGAGCCGCACCCGGCGCACCGAGCCGCCCTCGCCGATCCGCTCGAGGAAGCGGTGGTACTCCGTGAAGCAGCCGAGCGCGATGTGCTGGCCGTTGTCGGGCGGCGGCTCCGGGTCGCCCTCGCGCCGCGGCAGTGTCTGCACGGCGCCGCCGAGCGTCGGCCGCGCCTCGTGCAGCGAGACGTCGTGGCCCGCGTCCACGAGCTCGAGCGCCGCGCTCAACCCCGCGAGCCCGCCTCCCACAACCGCCACCCTCATCGTGGCCACCTACGGTCTACCGAGCGAAGCGAAGGTACAAGCCGGCCCCGCGGAAAGTGTGAAGCACCTTTCGCGGCTCCCCCCACGATCCGCAGCTTCGTCAGTGGCGAGAGCCGCAGCGAGCCCTCGAAGACGTCGAAGCCGTGGGCTTCGATCCGGTCGAGGGTCGCCCCGTAGAGCCCGGCGAACGTCGAAACGCACGCGGCGCTGCGGGAGTCCAGCGTGCCGAGCAGCTCGAGACCCTCGTCCAGGTAGGCGCGCGCGCGAGACGCGTGGAGCCCCATCAGCGCCCGCCACTCAGGCCCCGCGCGGCCTCCCGCGATGTCGTCCTCGGTGACGCCGTACGCCGCGAGCTCGTCCTGCGGCAGGTAGACGCGGCCGAGCTCCCAGTCCTCGCGCACGTCGCGAATGATGTTGATCAGCTGCAGCGCCACGCCGAGTGTCTCGGCCCGCTCGACGTCGTCGGAGCCGTAGACCGCCACGCAGGCCACGCCGACCGCGCCCGCGACGCGGCGGCAGTAGCCGTGCAGCTCGGCGAAGCTCGCATAGCGGTTCTGCTCGGTGTCCTGCAGGCCGCCCTCCACGAGGTCGTGCAGCGGCTCGTCCGGGATGCCGAAGCGTGAGCGCGCGTCGGCGAGCGCGACGAACATGGCGTCGGCGGGCGGCGCGTCGAGCGCAGTGCGGAGCTCGTGCAGCCGCTCGCGCTTCTCCTCGACGGGCAGCCCGCCGTCGGCGACGTCGTCCACGCGCCGCGCGAAGGCGTAGACGGCGGAGAGCGCCTGCCGCTTCTCGCGCGGGAGCACACGGATCCCGTAGGCGAAGTTCCGCGCCTCGCGACGGGTGAGGCGCTCAACCTCGGCGTAGGCCTGCTCGACGGTCAGCGCGCCTCACCCGCCGTGTGGAAGGGGAAGGGGGAAACCGGGAGGTTTCCCCGCAATTCATCTGGGAGTGACGCGGCCACCTGCGGGCCGCGGCGCTCACAGCGTGCACGGAGAAGAAGGGGGCTCGTGGGGGAAACCTGGTTTCCCCGACGCGACTGAGCCGTAGGCGAAGGAGGGCGGGTGAGGCGCTCAACCTCGGCGTAGGCGTCCGCAACGGTCACCGCAGCGCCGCCAGGGCCAGCCGCGCGCGCGAGGGCCGCGGACGGCCGTTGAAGATGTCCCAGTCGGCGCGCTCCAGCGCCTCGAGCGCCGCCAGGCCGCCGCGGGCGAACAGCGCAACCGCGCGACCGACCCGCCCGCCGCCGAGCAGCCGCCCGAGCGGCTCGCCCGCCGCCAGCAGCTCGCGCGCCCGCTCCGCCTCGAACTCCAGCAGCGCGCGCAGCTCTGGGCTCGGCCGGTCGAGCGCCACGACCCCGAACCGCAGCCGGTCCTCGGCCGGCAGGTAGGCGCGCCCGAGCGCGAGGTCGCGCGGCACGTCCTGGAGGAAGTTCACCAGCTGCAGGCCGGTGCAGACGTCGTCCGAGAGCGCCACCGCCTCCGCATCGCCGTCCCGCCCGAGCACGCCGAGCACGAGCCGCCCGACCGGGTCGGCCGAGTGCACGCAGTAGTGCTTCAGATCACCCCAGGTCTCGTACTCCGCAATGCGCTGGTCCATGCGGTTCGCCTCGATCAGCCGCAGGAACGGTTCGCGCGGGAGCGAGCAGGCGCGGATCGTCGGCTGCAGCTCGCGCATCACCTCCCACGTCGGCTCGCCCTCGTAGCAGGCCTCGACCTGGGCCTCCAGCTCGTGGAGCGCGGCAAGCCGATCAGCCTCGTACTCGTCACCGAGGATGTCGACGAGGCGGGCGAACCCGTAGATCGCGCGCAGGTGCGGCCGCACGTGCCGCGGGAAGAGCAGCGAGGCGACGGGGAAGTTCTCGGTTCGCGCCCGCGCGGCGACCGAGCTCGCGGAGGCCGGGTCCATGCAAAGAGGCTATCTCGGTAGGAGGGCAGAGGCAGGCTAGCTGGGCCGCGGAGACGCAGGTGCAGGCGGGCGGGCCGAGCTGCCCCCCGGCGCGCTCCGCCACACCTGCGTGAGCGAGACGCCGGGCCTGAGCCCTCGCCTCGCCGCCTCGCCCGCCCCCAGCTCGAGCACCGTCCGCGCACCGCGGCAGGCCGCCATGCGCCACGGGCGCAGGTCGGAGGCCACCTTCACCACGCGATCGGAGCGGTCGAGGAAGACGGCGTCGATCGGGAAACGCATGAACGCGGTGTGGATCGACGACGCCGGCCGGAGCAGCATCCCCTCACCCGAGGAGAGGCCGCTCCGGCCAAGGAGGCCGCGAAGGCGCGTGAACGCGGTTTCGGCGAGGAAGCAGCGCTCGCAGACGACGTCTCCGCCGTCGTTCGCCAGTGCGACCTGAGGCAGTGGCATTAGTGCTCCTCCCGGTGACGGCGCCCCGGCTCTCGCCCGCCAGCACGCGGCGCCAGAGGCCACACTCGCCCGTGGCGCAGGCGGGCGCCTGCGCAAGCGGACGAGTGTGGGCTCTGGCTTGGTGCTGGCGGGCGAGAGACAGGCAGGTGTTGCCGGGGGGAGCACTTAGAAGCCGACGTGGACGTGGTCGTAGTGGTTGGCCAGCGGGAACGACGGCCCGCCGAGCCCGAGCAGCGAGATGACCTGCTTGGGCAGCATCCCGCCGGGGAGCATCAGGAGGCTGCGGACGGCCTGCTCCGTGATCCCGCCCGGCTGCTGATGGCCGGTGATCGAGACGTTGTTCAGCGCGGCGACGTCGACTGCGCGGCCGTAGACGTGGGCCGAGACGACGCCTGGGCGCGCGTACAGCCGGTGGCCGCTGACGAGGCACGAGACCGTGACCTCGTGGAACGTGTCGGCCAGGTAGAGGATCGTCGCGAGGACGCGCACGTCCACGTGGCCGGCGGCGACGTCATGGCGCCCGCCCGAGTACATGACCACGCGCGAGTCGTGCAGCAGGCGGTCCTGCAGGTCGCGCTTCTGCGAGAGCAGGCCGTGCACGAGGCTCGCAAGCCCCACGGCGCGGTAGTAGTGGCGCAGCGCGACGACACGGTCGGCGACCGAGGGATCGCTCGAGTACGCGAGCGCGGCGGCCCACGGCGTCTGGTCCTTGCGGAGCGACGAGAGGCGGAAGGCCAGCGTGCGGAGGGCCTGCTTGCCGGCGGGAGCGCGGCCGTTGTCGCCCTCTGCGCGCAACGTCGCGAGCACCAGCGCCCAGTCGACGTGCGCGTTACGCGAGTACGTCACGAGGTCGCGGGCGAACTGGAGCTTCAGCCTCGCGGCGGGCGGCGTCGGGTCGGGTGCGGCCCGGTTCAGCCACACCGTCGCGGCCGAGAAGCTCGAGACCTCGGGGTCGAGCGGCGGCGCCTTCGGTGCCTCGCGGCGGGCCGGCGCCTTGCGGTGCGGCCTCGCGTGCGCGGCCGCGGGACGAGCGGTGTGCGTCTTCGCGATCGCGGTCCGCTCCTTGGCGGCGGTGGGAGCGACCACCGGCCGGAGCGTCGAGCGTGTCGGAGTCGAGCTCGCGACGGCGGTCCGCGTGGCGTCGGCGGAAGCCGTGACGACCGGCCGCGACGGAGCGGCCTGCGCAACGGCCGTCCGCTCGGCCTGGGCGGTGAGGACGGTCCGCGTGGACGGGACGGGAGCCGTGGCGCCGGTCGGGCCGCTGGCGCCGCTCGCGCCCTCGGCGGGCGGCGTGACGCCGTCCTCCTCGAGCAGCGTGCGGACGCCGTTGCCCGCCCCCGCGGAGAGCGCGAGGCCGGCGAAGAAGAGTGCGCCGAAGGTGAGGGTGTGCGCGAAGCGGCTCTTGTGACTGCGCTCCTGCGCGGGCTCGACCAGCTTGCCCTCGTCCCAGTCGTCATACGAGCGACCCCGTCCGAGGACGCTGAGGATCGCCCGCGCGAGCGAGATCAGGAGGAGGTGCTGGAGGAACCGCCTGGTCAGGGACTTCCGTCGTGGCATGCCATTGCTCCCGTTGGTCGGGCGCCGGTGGGCCGCCACTTCGGCGCGGATCTCAGTTACGCATCCGCGGGCCGTACGGACGTGTGAGCACTATCGAGCCTCCGAGCGGGCGGCATCTCCCCCGAATTAGGGACTTCTCGGCGAGATCACTAAACCGAGGGATGCGCCGCCCGCCCGATCGGAACGATGAACGCCGCATCTGAGCCTTAGGCGGCGCGGCCACGCCGAGACACCTTTCGGAGGTTATTCCCGCGTGACCGACTGCACCGCCCGCACGATCAACCGGCTCTCTTTCCACCGCCTTTCCACTCGAGCTTTTTTCTCAGGGAATTCGCGCGCGACCGCGTGCGCATCGATTACAGAAGAAAGGAGGTGACACAGATGCTGAAGCTCTTCACCTTCGTGCAGATCGCCGCCGACTCGCTGCGCAAGCGCGAGGAGGGTCAGACGATGGCGGAGTACGGCGTGGTCCTCGCCGTGATCACGCTGGCCGTGATCGGTGCCATCACGCTCCTCTCGGACAACGTCCGCGCTGCGATCGAGAACGTCGCCGGCATTCTGCCCGGCTAGGAACACCGCAGTTCCTCCGGTAGGGGGCCCCTTCGCGAGAAGGGGCCCATACCACTTCCACGACCGAAAGAAAGAACTCCCGTGACCAACGTAAGTCGCCGCAAAATCGAGTTTCGATCAGAGCAGGGCCAGTCGATCACCGAATTCGCGCTGGCTTTGCCGATCCTCGCGTTGCTTCTGTTCGCGGTGATCCAGTTCGGGATCGCCTTCAACCACTACGTCACCCTGACCGACGCGACCCGCGCCGGCGCCCGCAAGGCGGCCGTCGGGCGGCAGCTGTCGGATCCGGTCGGCGCGTGCCAGACGGCGATCCGGGACTCGGCGGAGGACCTTGACGGGTTGCAGCTCACCACGAGCTGCTCGTCGACCTGGCAGCCGGGCGCGGACGTCACGGTGAACGCCACCTACCCGTACCAGATCAGCCTGCTCGGGCTCGTCGTGAAGTCGGGCCGCCTAACGAGCACGACCACGGAGCGTGTGGAATGAACCCTCGTAGCGACCGCGGCCAGGCAACCGTAATCACACTCGTCTTTCTCGTCGTGCTGCTGGGCATGGCGGCGCTGGTCCTCGACATCGGGTCGTGGTACCGCGCCGACCGCGCCACGCAGTCGGCGGCCGACGCTGCGGCGCTCGCGGGGGCGCAGAAGCTCCCGCAAGACCCCGGCACTGCGAACACACTTGCCCTCCAGTACGTCGACAAGAACGGCGGCGGCACGCCGACCGTGACGCTGTCGACCAAGAACGCCACCAACGACACGATCAGGGTCAACTTGACCCGGCCGGCGAAGGGCATCTTCACCAAGCTCTTCGGCGTCAGCACGGTCACCGTTGGCTCCCACGCGAGCGCGCGGGCGAGCTTGATGGGCCAGGCGAAGTACGTCGCGCCGATCGGCGTCAACGTGCTGAACCCGAAGCTGATGGGCGGCGCGACGTGCCCCTGCTTCGGACCTGACCAGCCGACGACGCTGCCGCTCGGCAAGACCGGCGCGCCGGGCGCGTTCGACCTGCTGAACATCGACCTCAGCCACGGAGGCACAGGCCCATCGATGCTGGCCGACTGGATCCTCAAGGGCTACGACGGCTACCTGCCGCTGAACGACTACTTCTCCGACGCCGGCGCGAAGTGGAACTCCTCCCAGGTCCAGGACGCGCTCGACCACCGGGACAACACGACCCTGCTCTTCCCCGTCTACGACAAGCTCGTCGGCACCGGCTCGGGTGCGCAGTACCACGTGATCGCCTGGGTCGGGTTCCACATGACCGCGCACGAGGAGCACGGCACCACCGGCTCCATCACCGGCTGGTTTACCGAGGTCGTCTGGGACGGCATCGAGTCCACCGCCGGTGGCGGCGACACACAACCCGACCTGGGCGCCAGAACCGTCCACCTCGTCGACTGACCCCGACCCTCAACGACTGACCCCCTCACCCAAGGACAGGAGAAATGGCATATCGAGCTAGGAACATCCTGATCGCGGTCGCCCTCGCCGCTGTGGCCGCCCTGCTCACGAGCTTCTACGTGACGAGCTACAAGCGGCATGTACAGCGCGGCGAGGACCACGTGACGGTGCTCGTCGCCAAGAAGGACATCTCCGAAGGGATGAGCGGGTCCGACGTGAAGGGCCTGCTGGTGTCCCAGGACGTCTCGCGCAAGAGCGTCGTGCCCGGCGCGGTCTCCAGCGCCGACCAGCTGGCCGGCCTCGTCGCCACCCAGCCGACGATGGAGGGCGAGCAGGTGACCACCCGCCGCTTCAGCCCGCGCACCCACGTCGGCGTCCGGGCACAGCTCTCGGGCACGCTTCGGGCGCTCTCGATCGAAGGCGATAAGAACCAGCTGCTCGCCGGCACGCTCAAGGACGGCGACACGGTGGACTTCGTCGCCGCGCTGAAGAAGCCCGGCGACCAGGACATCTACTTCAGCCGGGTCCTCGTGCGCGACGTGAAGGTGCTCAAGGCGCCCGACGCGCCTCCGGCCGGGAGCAAGCTCACCGGCTCGGCGAACTCGAACTTCGCGATCATGCTCGCGCTCAGCGACAGCCAGGCCCAGAAGATCCAGTACCTGCTCGCGAACGCGGGCGGCACGGGCCCCGAGCGCTGGCACCTCGAGCTCCGGCCCGTCACGCACGACGCCGACAGCCCCGACCACCTCGACAGCTTCGGAAGCGTCCTCACGGGCGGCCTCAGTGCCTCCCAGCGGAAGACGCTCGGCCGCTAGGAGGCCAACGATGAGCAACGGCAACGAATTCGCAAGCAAGAGCCCGAACCGGATCTACGTCACGGGCGACTGCGACGGGCTGCCGGACCTTCGGGACGCGCTCGCCGCGCATCCCGAGGTCGAGCTCGTCGGCTCGGCGACCCAGGTCGCCGAGGCCGCCGCGACTCTGACCGGTGGGCACCTGAACGTCGTCCTGCACGCGACGCGCGCGTCGTCGCTGCCGGTCAACGAACTGGCCGCGATCCGCGAATACACGCGGGCGCCGCTGATCCTGCTCGCCTCGAACGGCTCCCCGGCCCTGCTGGAGGAGGCGCTCGAGCACGACGTCGCCGACGTCCTGCTGCTCCCGCAGCTGACCGACAACGTCGTCTTCGCGATCCGCAAGGCCGGCCACGTCGGCAAGCGGCTAACCGGCGATCAGCGCCGGCACGGCCGCCTGGTGACGGTGTTCTCGCCGAAGGGCGGGACGGGCAAGACCGTGACCGCGACGAACATGGGCGCCTCGCTCGCCAAGCACTGGGGCAAGCGGGCCCTCCTGCTCGATCTCGACCTGCAGTTCGGCGACGCCGCGATCATGCTCGGGATCGAGCCGGAGAAGACGATCTACGACCTCGTCACGGCTCCGGGCGAGCTCGACTCCGAGAAGCTCGCCGGCTACACCACTCGCCACGCGTCCGGTCTCGACATCCTCCCCGCGCCGCTGCGCCCGGAGGACGCCGAGCTGGTCACGGAGGCGAAGCTGGCCCGGCTGCTGGAGGTCGCGCGCGAGTCGTACGACGTCATCGTCGTCGACACCTCGCCGTTCTTCCACGGCCCGATGCTGGCGACCCTCGACCGGACCGACGAGCTGCTGCTCCTCTGCGGGCTGGACGTTCCGACGCTGAAGAACGTCCGCCTCAGCCTGCAGACCCTCGAGCTGCTCTCGTTCCCGGAGGACCGCGTCAAGCTCGTCCTCAACCGGGCGAACTCGAAGGTCGGCATGAAGCCGAAGGAGGTCGAGGCCGCGCTCGAGCGCAAGATCGACTTCCAGGTGCCGAGCGACCGGATCGTCCCGCTCGCCGTCAACCGCGGGAACCCGGCCGTCGTCGCGGAGCCGAAGGCGGAGTTCTCCAAGGCGATCCGGGCGATGGCGAAGGAGCTCGTCGCCGCCCAGGCCGTGGCGAAGCAGAAGAAGAAGTTCATGGCGACGCTGGCGAGGGCGTAACACCATGGGCCTCCACGACCGACTCCACCGCCAGGGCGGATCCGCCAACGGCCACGGGCCCGAGCTCGACGTGCTCGTCGGCGGGCAGGCCGACGCCCCCGAGCGCCGGCCACAGGACCCGTACGCCGAGCTGAAGGGCCGGATCCACCACGCCTGCATCGCGAAGCTCGGCCCGCAGCTCTACGCGGCCGGCCAGTCCAGCGACGACGCCTCGACCGACGACCTCGCCGAGAAGGTGCTCCGCGTAGTCACCGAGCAGCTCGCGCTCGACCGCACCCCCCTCACCCGTGAGGAGCGGCGCCAGGTCACGCGCGAGATCACCGACGACATCCTCGGCTACGGCCCACTCGAGCCGCTGCTCCGGGACGACTCGGTGACCGAGGTCATGGTCAACAACTACGACCGCGTCTACGTCGAGCGAAACGGCAAGATCGAGGTCGCCGAGGCGGCCTTCGTCGATAACGCGCACCTGCTGCGCATCATCGACAAGATCGTCTCCCAGATCGGCCGCCGGGTCGACGAGGCCTCGCCGATGGTCGACGCGCGCCTCCCCGACGGGAGCCGCGTCAACGCGATCATCCCGCCGCTCTCGCTGCGCGGGCCGACGCTGACCATCCGGAAGTTCTCGCGCGACCCGTACACGATGGACGACCTGATCACCTTCGGCACGGTCTCCCCGGAGGCGGCGCAGTTCCTCTCCGCGTGCGTGCGCGGGAAGCTCAACTGCCTCATCTCCGGTGGTACCGGCACCGGTAAAACGACGACGCTGAACGCGCTCTCGGCCTTCGTGCCGAACGACGAGCGCATCGTCACGATCGAGGACGCGGCCGAGCTCCAGCTCCAGCAGGACCACGTGATCACGCTCGAGTCGCGGCCGCCGAACATCGAGGGCGAGGGCGAGATCCGCATTCGCGAGCTCGTCCGCAACGCCCTGCGCATGCGCCCCGACCGGATCATCGTCGGCGAGGTCCGCGGCGCCGAGACCCTGGACATGCTCCAGGCGATGAACACGGGCCACGAGGGCTCGCTCACGACGATCCACGCGAACTCCCCGCGCGATGCGCTCTCGCGGCTCGAGACGCTGGTCATGACGGCCGGCGTCGAGCTGCCGCACCGCGCGATCCGCGAGCAGATCTCGAGCGCGTTCGACCTGCTGGTGCAGATCTCGCGCCTCGTCGACGGCTCGCGCCGCATCACCCACATCACCGAGGTGCTGCGGATGGAGTCGGACGTGATCACCCTCCAGGACGTTTTCGTCGCGAAGCCGCCCGAGGAGGGCGAGGACGGCGCCGGCAAGCCCGTGAACCTGCTCAACCCACTCGAGTGCACGGGCCTCAAGCCGCAGTTCCTCGAGAAGATGGCTGCCAACGGCGTCAGCCTCCCGCCGTCGTTCTTCGGGAACACGGCCTCCTTCCGGCCGAACTACGCGGCCGCGTCCTACGGCGGCTTCGAATGAGGCGTACGCTTGCGGCGCCGCACAAGAGGCGGTACCGGCTTTGCCGGTGCCGCCGGATGGAACGCCGAACGGCGCGCCGTCTGCTCACTGCCGCCGTCGTCGCCGCCCTGACGGTTCCCGTCGGGGCGGATGCCTCGCTGAAGCTGCGCGGCGTCGACGCGAGCGGCTTCCCGACGGTGCGCGTGACCGTGGTCTCGCCGGCGGCCGCCTCCGCGCCGCCGACGGTGACCGAGAACGGCCGGCAGGTCGTCGGCTTGCACGCCGTGAACCTCGCCTCCGCGAAGAGCGTGGTGGTTGCGATCGACCGCTCGCGCTCGATGGCGGGCGCGAAGCTCGACGACGCACTGGCCGCGGCGCGGCAGTTCCTGCACGCGAAGTCGCCCTCCGACCGCGTCGCCGTGGTCGCGTTCGGCGCGCGGGCGGTGCAGCTGAGCCCGTTCTCGTCCTCGACCGCCGAGGCAGACGACGCGCTGCGCACGCTCACGGTCGACAAGAACAACGGCACCGCGCTCTACGACGCGCTCCAGCTCTCCGCGAACGTGCTCGGCAGCCAGGACGGCCGCTCGCGTGTGGTCGTCCTGCTCACCGACGGCAAGGACGTCTCGAGCAAGGTCTCGCTGGCCAACGCGCTCGCGACGACGCACTCGGCGGCCTCGCTCGTCTACCCGATTGCGATCGGGGGCGACACGGCCACGACTGCGCCGCTGCGCCGGATGGCGAGCGAGACAGGCGGCAGCTTCAAGTCCGCCGCGTCCAGCTCGTCGCTCTCGGCGGTCTACTCGTCGATCGCCGGCGAGCTCCAGCGCACCTGGCGAGTCGAGTACGTCACGGCCGCCCGGCCCGGCGAGCAGCTCCACCTGCGGGTGGCGCTGAACCCGGAAGGCGCCGCCTCGACGAACTTCACCGTTCCCGGCGACGTCCAGGTTCCGGACGTCGGCGGCAGCCCGCTGCCATCCCCGCTCTACTCGCCTCTCGGCGGGCTCCTCCTCACGATGCTGGTCGCGTTCCTCGTGCTCACGGCCTGCGGGTTCCTCTTCGCCTCGGCGAAAGGATCGTGGGTGAAGACCCGCCTTGCCCCGCACGTCGAGGGCACGCGGAAGCAGCGGAAGCGGCAGAAGGGCGAGCGCCTCGCCGCGCTGGCCGGGCTCTTCCGGGCAACCGAGCAGGCCTTCGCGCACCGCCGCGTGTGGCTGAAGCTGCAGCGGAAGCTCGAGCGGGCCGACCTGCCGCTGCGCACGGTCGAGTTCGCGTACCTGATCGTCGGGTGCGGCTTCCTGTTCGGCGTCTTCGCGGCGCTGAGCGGCCGTCCGTCCCTCCAGATCCTGATCGCCTTCGCCGTGGGTGGCGCGATCCCGTACGGCTTCGTCGCCTTCAAGGCGCGACGCCGCATGACGGCCTTCGAAGACCAGCTGCCGGACCTGCTCGTCACGCTTGCGGCCTCGCTGAAGGCGGGCCACAGCTTCAAGCAGGGCATCCAGACGGTGGTCGACGAGGGTCAGGAGCCGGCGAGCAAGGAGCTCGGCCGCGTGATCACCGACACACGCCTGGGCCGCCCGATGGACGAGGCGCTGGCCGAGACCGCCGAGCGGATCGGCTCGAAGAACTTCGCCTTCGTCATCACGGCGGTGACGATCCAGCGCCAGGTCGGCGGCAGCCTCGCGGGGCTGTTCGACATGGTCGCCGACACCGTCCGCCAGCGTCAGCAGTTCGCGCGCAAGATCAAGGGCCTGACCGCCATGGGGCGCGCCTCGGCATACGTCCTGATCGGCCTGCCCTTCTTCGTCGCGCTGGCGCTGACCCTGCTCAACCCGACGTACATGCACCCGCTGTACGCCACCTCCACGGGCCACACGCTGATCATGGTCGGCCTGATGATGATGGCGTTCGGGTCGCTGATCCTGAGAAAACTCGTCTCGTTCAAGGGGTAGACCAGTGGCCCACCAGGCGACATCCAACGGTTTCTGGAACGCGATCAGACGGCGCCATGCGGCGTCCTCAGTCGCGCCCATATCGACCGATATGAACGCTCCCTGCGTCCTTGCCTGGCTTGCTGCTCGCGCCCCAGAAATCCGCCAATGTCACCTGGAGGGCCACAAGTGTTCCTTCTCATCGTGCTAGGAGCCTTCTGCCTCGCGGGCTCCGCTTACCTCGTCGGCGAGGCAGTCACCCTGCCCGCGCGGGAGCGCCGGACCTCGGTCAACCGCGCGGCGAACTACGGCAAGGTGCGGGCGTTGCTCGGCCAGCGGCAGCTGCCGTTCTCCCAGCGGGTGCTCGTGCCTATCGGCGACCGGCTCGCCGGCTTTACGCTGAAACTACACCCGAAGACGACGACCGAAGGTGTCAGTGCCAGGCTGCTCGCGGCGGGCCTCAGGCGGAAGATCGCTCCGACGACGTTCCTCGCGCTCAAGTCGGGCTTCGCGGTCGGCGGCGTGCTCCTCGGCGCGGTCTTCGGCGGCGCAGTGACCGGCCCGGGCGGCGTGCTCTTCTGCGCGATCGCGCTGGGCGGGATCGGCTTCATCGCCCCCGACTTCGTCGTCTCGGCGAAGGCGCGCTCGCGCAAGGACAGCATTCGCGCAGAGCTCCCGGACGCGCTCGATCTGATGGCGGTCAGCGTCGAGGCCGGTCTCGGCTTCGACGGCGCCATCTCGAAGCTCACCGAGCACATGCACGGCCCGCTCGCGGACGAGTTCGCGCTCACCCTGAGCGAGATCAAGATCGGCGAGAGCCGGCAGACCGCGCTGAAGAAGCTGGCGGACCGCACCGGCACACCGGAGCTCTCGAGCTTCGTGCGGTCGATCATCCAGGCCGACCAGCTCGGCATCTCCCTCGGCCGCATCCTGCGGGTGCAGGCCACAGACAGCCGCCTCAAGCGGCAGGCCGCGGCCGAGGAGAAGGCGATGAAAGCGCCGATCAAGATGCTCTTCCCGACGGTGCTCTTCATCTTCCCGGCCATGTTCCTCGTGATCCTGGGGCCGGCGTTCCTCAACCTCTCCAAGATCTTCTAACCGGAAATCGGAGGCGACGATGTCCCACACACCCGAGAACCAGGGGGCCGAGACCGAGAAGGGGTTCGGCACCGGCCTGCGCGCCCAGCTGCAGCGCCGCCGGGAGGGTGAGGATGTGCAGGGCGAGCCGCAGGGTCCGACCAACGTCGAGCTACGCTTCGAGCTGACCGCGCGACCGGCGAACGGGGACGCTGTCGACGCCGTCGTCAACCCCGATCTCGAGGAGCTGCGGACGGAGCTCCAGGCGGCGCACGCGCGGGAGGCCTCGCTGCGCGAGCAGCTGCAGGAGCGCGCAGAGGCCTACGACCAGAACGTCGGCTCCGAGAAGGAGCTCGCCCACCGGGCGACGACCCTCGACGAGCGCGCGGCGAAGTTGGCCGAGTTCGAGGTCGAGCTCGAGGAGCGCGAGCGGCGGATGCGCGACCAGCGCGACGCGATCGAGGCCGAGCATGCGCGCGTAGCCGACCTCCAGGCCGAGCTCGCGGCCGAGCAGTCCCTCGCGGCCGAGCAGCAGGAGGCCGCGGAGGCGCGGCTGCGGGAGCTGCAGTCGAGCGACCGGGCGCGCGAGAAGGCGGCCGGCGAGCTCGAGCGGACGCGGGCCGCGCTCGACGAGCGTGAGCGGAAGCTGACGAAGAAGGAGAGCGAAGTCGCCACGCAGGAGCAGGCCG
The DNA here is from genome assembly GCA_963719275.1 of uncultured Actinomycetes bacterium. Lineage (GTDB taxonomy): Bacteria > Actinomycetota > Thermoleophilia > Gaiellales > Gaiellaceae > AC-32. The sequence goes on from CAVRBT010000008.1 coordinate 132,470, forward strand.
GCACGGCCAGGCTCGACGGCCGCGAGCGAGCGCTCGCGAAGCGCGAGAACGAGTGGCGCACGCACGACAAGGAGCTCTCGGAGCGAGAGCGCAAGCTGTCTGCGCGCGAGAGCGACCTCAAGAAGGAGGCGGCGCGCGTCGCCGCCCGCGACGAGGCGATCGGCGAGCGCGAGGCCGACGTCCTGCTCAAGCAGGAGAAGCTGCGCGGAGACGCCGACCGGTTCGAGCGCGAGCTGGCCGACAAGGGCAGGGTCGCGCGCGAGGCCGTCGAGCGCACCGCCGAGCTCGACCGGCGGGAGCTCGACCTGGCCGCCAAGGAGGCCGAGCTGAACCGGCTGCAGGCCTCGATCGCCCACGCGGAGCGCGACGCGAACCGCGGGCGCGACTTCGACGAGTGGTCTGACCGGCTGGAGGAGCGCGAGAGGCAGCTCGCGGCCCGCGAGGCCGAGGTCCAGAACTTCGAGTCGATCTCCGAGTCGCACAAGAAGCGCGCCGACCGAAAGGAGCAGCGGCTCGGCGACCTCGAGGAGTCGCTGCACGACCGGCACAAGGAGCTCGACGACCGCGAAAGCGAGCTCGACCTGCGCGAGGCCCAGCTCACGGCCGACGTGGATATCCGCACCGACAAGCTCGAGGAGCGCGAGCAGACGCTGGCCGAGCTCGAGGAGCGGCTCGCAAACCAGGAGCGCGAGCTCGGCGAGTACGTCGCGAAGGCGCAGACCGAGATCCAGCGCCGAGAGTCCGAGTGGTGGGAGAAGCAGCTCGGCGGGGAGGCCTCAGCCGCCTGAAATACGCTTCGCGCCGTGAGCCGGCGCGACGCTCTTCGGATCGGGCTCGTCTGGCTCGTCTGGCTCGGCGCGATCCTCGTCACGCTCGCGATCGGCCTTTCGGCCGATGCCTACGTCCACGCGCCCGGGTGGCTCGAGCGGCACGGCCTCTGGCCGCTCTTCGCCTGGGACTACAACTGGTACGAGCACATCGCGCGCGACGGGTATCCCGGCGGAAACGGGGGACGGGAGTACGCGTTCTTCCCGCTCTGGCCGCTGCTGCTGCGCTGGGCAGGGACGCACTGGGACGTGATCCTGGGGGCCGGCGCGGCGTGGGCGGCTAGCGCGGCGGCGTTTTTCGGCCTTTCGGCCGGGCTCCCGCGGGCCCGGTTGCACAGCGCCCTGGCGCTGGCGTGCTGGCCCGGCTCGTTCGCGCTTGCGATCGCCTACCCGGACGCGCTCGCACTGGCCGCGGCGGCGTGGGCGGCGGCATGGGCGCTGCGCGGGAAGCCGCTTGCCGCAGGCCTGCTCGGCGCGGTTGCCGCCTTCGCTCGGCCGAACGGCGTCCTGATCGCCCTGCCGCTGGTGTGGATCGGACGCCGCAGCGTCCGCGGCTGGGTCGGCGCGCTACTCCCTGTCGCCGCAGCCGCGAGCGTGGAGGCCTACTTCTGGGCGCGCAGCGACCACGCACGGGCGTTTTTCGACGCACAGCGGCTCTGGGGCCGCAGGGGGCCGAGCGGCCTTGGCAAGTGGGCCGACCACCTCGGTGGGGTACTCGAGCGGCACGGCCTGCTGATCGGCCTGCTCGCGGCGGCTGCAACGGTCGCGCTCGTGCTCGCCTACCGGCGCTACGGCTTCTGGCCGACGGCAGTCGGCGCGTACATCTGCATCGTTCCGCTCCTGCTCGCCGCGACCAAGAGCCTCCAGGGCTTCGTCGACAGCGCGCGAGCCGCGCTCGTCCTGCCGCTGCTCGTCGTGCTCTGGCGGCTCGGCCCACGCTACCGGCCATGGGCGGCCTACTCCACCGTCGTCATCGCGCTGCTGCTGCTGTCCGGGACGATCCAGAGCTTCGGCCGGCAGAGCCTGTTCGCGTTCCCGATCTTCTGGGCCATCGCCGACGGGCCGCGGGTGCTTCGGTCGCCGCTGCTTGCGGGGCTCGGCTTCGCCGCCAACCTCGCGCTCGTCCTGCTTCTGACACGCTTCGCGCCTTGATGTCGGGCGAGCGGGTCCTGATCACCGGCGGCGCGGGCTTCATCGGCTCGCACGTGGCCGACGAGCTCTTGCGCGCGGGCCACCGCGTGCGTGCTCTCGACTGCCTCGTCGACCAGGTTCACCACGACGCGCCCACTCCGCCCTACCTGGCCGAGGAGATCGAGCTCGTCGTCGGCGACGTCCGCGACGCGGAGGTCGTTCGCGGCGCGCTGGAGGGCGTCGACTCGGTCGTCCACCTGGCGGCCCGCGTCGGCGTCGGCCAGAGCATGTACCAGCTCGCGGCGTACACCGCCGCGAACACGGCCGGCACCGCCGTCCTGCTCGAGGCGCTGCTCGAGAACCCGGTGCGCAAGCTGCTCGTCGCCTCCAGCATGAGCATCTACGGCGAAGGCGCCTACGAGCCGGCTCCGGCCGTCGAGCGGACGCGCGAGCAGCTGGAGCGGGGCGAGTGGGAGCCGCGGGGGCCGACCGGCGAGGAGCTGACCCCAGTCCCGACTCCCGAGACGAAGGAGCCCTCGCTCGCCTCCGTCTATGCGCTGACCAAGTTCGACCAGGAGCGGATGGCCCTAATCTACGGCGCCGCGTACGACGTACCGACGGTCGCACTGCGGTTCTTCAACGTCTACGGCCCGCGGCAAGCCCTCTCGAACCCGTACACCGGCGTTCTCGCGATCTTCGCCTCGCGCCTGCTGAACGACCGACGGCCACTTGTCTACGAGGACGGCGGCCAGCGGCGCGACTTCGTCAACGTCGCCGACGTCGCGCGCGCGTGCCGGCTCGCGCTCGAGCGGGACGGCGCCGACGGCCGCGTGGTGAACATCGGCAGCGGGCGCAGCGCCTCGATTCTCGAGATCGCGGAGCAGCTTGCCCGGGTCCTCGGCAAGGAGATCGAGCCCGAGCTGGCGGGGAAGTTCCGCGCGGGCGACATCCGGCACTGCTTCGCCGACGTGACGCTGGCGCGCGAGGCGCTCGGCTTCGAGGCCGAGGTCGCGCTCGAGGACGGGATGGCCGAGCTCGCCCGGTGGCTCGAAGGGCAGGTCGCGACCGACCGCTTCGACGAGGCCGCGGCCGAGCTCACCGAGCGGAGGCTGACGACGTGAGGTTTGAGGGCAGACGTGTCGGGCGATTCCGTGGCCATGAAGCTCCTGCGTCGCAACGAGGTCGCAACCAGAGAGCCTGAGGACCAGGGCCGTCCGATGCCCGACGAAGCGCCGGAGCCGCAGCCCGAGCGCGAGGAGCCGCAGCTCGAGGACCCGGGGCTCACCGACCTCTCGAAGCGCGACTACCTCGCGATCCTGAAGCGCGCGTTCAAGGAGGCGAACAAGGACCACATCACGAGCCTCGCCGCCGCTCTGGCCTACTACGCCTTCCTGGCGATTCCCGCGACGCTCCTGATCGCGGCCGGCGTCTTCGGCCTGGTCGCCGGCCCGGATGCAGTGGACACGTTGATCGGCAGGCTGCACGGGATCGTTCCCGCCGAGGTGACCGACCTGATTCGCGGAAGCCTGAACCGGCTGACGGAGACGCAGGGCACCAGCATCACGCTCATCGCCGTCGGCGGCGTCCTCGCCCTTTGGACGCTCAGCGGCGCGATGCAGAACGTGATGTGGGCGCTGAACATGGCGTACGACCGCGATGAGACGCGGGGGTTCGTCCGCCGCCGCCTGGTCGCCGCCGGCATGGCCGTCTTCGTGCTGATGGCGTCCGCGCTGGCGCTCGGCTTGCTCGTGCTCGGCCCTCACCTGTCCCGCTGGATCGGCAACGCGGTCGGCCAGAAGATCCTCGTCGAGCTCGTCTGGTGGGTCGCGCAGTGGCCGATCCTGATCGGGGGACTGCTGCTCGCATTCGGGGTCGTCTACTACCTCGGCCCCAACATCGAGCAGCCGAAGTGGCAGTTCATCAGCTTCGGCGCCGTCTTCGCCGTGGTCGTCTGGCTGCTGGCGTCCGGTGCGTTCGCCTTCTACGCGAGCCGCTTCGGCTCGTACAACAAGGCGTGGGGATCGCTCGCGGCGGTGGTCGTGATGCTCACCTGGCTCTGGATCAGCTCGGTGGCGCTCCTGCTCGGGGCCGAGATCAACGCTGAGGCCGAGCGCAGCCGTGAGCTCCGCCAGGGCGAGCCGGCGGAAGAAGAGCTGCAGGCGCCGGCCAAAGCCTGACCAGAGGGCAAACGGCTCGGTAGAGTCGAGTCATGGCCTCCGGAGCTATAGCCACTCTTCGCGCCGGGGATCGAGAGGTTTCCTACGCACCGCTCGCGTCGGTTGGGGGCATCGAGCGCCTCCCCTACTCGCTGCGCATCCTGCTCGAGAACGCGCTCCGCAACGGCTCCGAGAGCGGCGTCGAGGCGGTCTCGCAATGGGAGCCCGAGGCTGAGCCGAGCCGCGAGCTCGGCTTCCGGCCTGCGCGCGTGCTGCTGCAGGACTTCACCGGCGTGCCCTCGATCGTCGACCTCGCCGCGATGCGCTCGGCGATGGCGGACTTCGGCGGCGATCCGGCGAAGATCAACCCGTACATCCCGGCCGAGCTCGTGATCGACCACTCGGTGCAGGTCGACGCCTTCGCGACGCGGATGGCGATCGCGACCAACGTCGACCGCGACTACGAACGCAACGGCGAGCGCTACGCCTTTCTGCGCTGGGGCCAGCAGGGCTTCCAGAACCTGAAGGTCGTCCCGCCGAACACCGGCATCGTCCACCAGGTCAACCTCGAGTACCTCGCGCGCGTGGTGGAGGAGCGCGACGGCGTGGCCTTCCCGGACACGCTCGTCGGCACCGACTCGCACACCACGATGGTCAACGGCCTCGGCGTGCTCGGCTGGGGCGTCGGCGGAATCGAGGCAGAGGCGGCGCTGCTCGGCGAGGAGCTCTCGATGCTCGTGCCGCAGGTCGTCGGCGTGCGCCTCGACGGCCGCCTGCGCGAGGGTGCGACCGCGACCGACCTCGTGCTCACGGTCACTGAGCTGCTGCGCCGCACCGGCGTCGTCGGCAAGTTCGTCGAGTACTTCGGCCCCGGGATCGGCAGCCTCGCGCTGGCCGACCGCGCGACTATCGGGAACATGTCGCCCGAGTACGGCGCGACGTGCGGCTTCTTCCCGGTCGACGACCTGACCCTCGCGTACCTGCGCCTGACCGGCCGGCCCGAGGAACGCGTCCAGCTCGTCGAGGCGTATTGCAAGGAGAACCTGCTCTGGCACGACGAGACCGTCGAGCCCGAGTACTCGCAGGTGGTCGAGCTCGACCTCGCCTCGGTCGAGCCGAGCCTCGCGGGCCCGCGCCGGCCGCAGGACCGCGTGCCGCTGACCGGCGCGAAGGACTCGTTCCTCGACTCGCTGCACAGCTTCGGCCACGGCTACGGCAACGGCACCATGGACAAGGGAGTCGAGGACACCTTCCCGGCGAGCGACCCGACCTCGTGGCAGGAGCCGGGGCCGCACGTCACCGACCCCGACCTGGTCACCGTCGCGACCGCCGAGCGCCCGCACCTTCGCACCGCCCGCGCCCAGCTCGACGGCGAGGAGGTCGAGGTCCGCGACGGCTCGGTCGTGATCGCCGCGATCACGAGCTGCACGAACACGTCGAACCCGCAGGTGATGCTCGGCGCCGGGCTGCTCGCGAAGAAGGCGGTCGAGCTGGGCCTCGAGCGCAAGCCGTGGGTGAAATCCTCGCTCGCACCGGGGTCACGGGTGGTGACGGACTACTACGAGCAGGCCGGCCTGACGCCGTACCTCGAGGCGCTGGGCTTCCACACCGTCGGCTACGGCTGCACGACGTGCATCGGGAACTCGGGACCGCTCCCCGAGCCGATCTCCGCGGCGGTCGAGGAGGGCGACCTCGTCGTCTGCTCGGTGCTCTCCGGCAACCGCAACTTCGAGGCGCGCATCCACCCCGAGGTGAAGGCCAACTACCTCGCCTCGCCGCCGCTGGTCGTCGCCTACGCGCTCGCCGGGCGGATGGACGTCGACCTCGACAGCGAGCCGATCGGGCAGGACCGCGACGGCGCCGACGTGTACCTGCGCGACCTCTGGCCGAGCTCCGAGGAGATCGAGGAGGCCGTCTCTGGCGCGCTCGACGGCTCGATGTTCCGCAAGCAGTACGCCGACGTCTTCACCGGCGACGAGCGCTGGCAGGCCCTGCCCATCCCGGAGGGCGACAACTACGCCTGGGACGAGGCATCGACATACATCCAGCGCCCGCCGTTCTTCGCCGGGATGCCGCCCGAGCCCGAGCCGCTGACCGACATCGAGGGCGCCCGCTGCCTCGTCTCCCTCGGCGACAGCGTCACGACCGACCACATCTCGCCCGCTGGGTCGATCAAGCCGGAGAGCCCGGCCGGGCAGTACCTGATCGAGCGCGGCGTCGAGCGGCGCTTCTTCAACTCGTACGGGGCGCGACGCGGCAACCACGAGGTGATGGTGCGCGGCACCTTCGCGAACGTGCGCCTGAAGAACCTGCTCGTGCCGGGCTCGGAGGGCACCTGGACAGCGCACTTCCCGGACGGCGAGGAGATGACGATCTACGATGCCGCCGAGCGCTACCGCGTCGAGGGCGTGCCGCTGGTCGTCCTCGCCGGCAAGGAGTACGGCTCGGGCTCGTCACGCGACTGGGCGGCGAAGGGGCCGAACCTGCTCGGCGTGCGGGCCGCGATCGCCGAAAGCTACGAGCGGATCCACCGCTCGAACCTGCTCATGTGCGGGATCGTGCCGCTGCAGTTCATGGACGGCGAGAGCCGGGAGAGCCTCGGCCTTACCGGCCGCGAGGAGTTCACCGTCACCGGCCTTGAGAACGGCGAGGCCGACGAGGTGACGGTGCGCGCGGACGACAGGGAGTTCTGCGCCCGCGTGCGGCTGGAGACGCCGAAGGAACGCGACTACCTCCGCCACGGCGGGATCCTGCAGTACGTGCTGCGGCGCTTCCTCGCGGAGGCTTAGTACACGAACGACAGGTCGCGGATGTCGTTCGGGCCGATCCGCAGGGCATCGATCGTCACGTAGAGGCGGCGCCCCGCGGGCGTCTGCTCGGTCGCGACGATCAGCTTCCCGTCGCTCCAGACGCCGACCTTGCCGTTGGGCGCGGCGCCTTTGCGGCTCGTGAGCGGAACGATGCGCGAGCCGAAGATCCGTGCGAGCTCGTTCGCCGCCGGCGCAGGTTCGCCGCGATGGATTGCGAGACGGAGCTCGTGCATCTTCTTCGAGCGGACGAGGTAGGCGAGGTCGCGAGCGGTCGCACGCTCGTCGAGCAAGCGGCGTCCGATCGCGGTGAAGGGCACCTCGACGAGCTCGTGCGTCCCCTCCTCGTCGTTCCAGTAGCGGCCGTACGTCCCCGAGATCTGGCAGACGTCGAACGGTGGCGACGGCATTCCACCCATCGCGCCGACGTTCGCGATGTGTGCGCCCATTGTGCGACCGACGTGGGCGTTCGCGCCACCGCCGATCGTCTTCCAGCGCCCGCCGCCGAATGCCGCCTTCAGGCAGTCGACGCCTGCCGTGTTGCTGCTCTTACGCGATGTCCGAACGAGCCGTCGGTACGCCTCGCTCGAGGGCGATGTGAAGCGCAGTAGGACGACGCCGTTGGTGTAGACGTCGGCGACCGCGTCGGCGGTACTGGCGTGCTGCAGCGGCGCCTCATCGGGTCGCTTCGGCGGTCCCGGCGACCAGACCGAGCTCTTGGCCGGAGGCGAAGTCAGGGCCGGGACGGGGCGGCCGACACCGGGCAGCGGGTCGCGGTAGACCTCCATGCCGCCGCGGTCGTAGGCGGCGACGGCGACCCACGGTCGGTCGGGGATCGAGCCGAACGAGTAAGCGCTGCCGCGCACCGGCGTCTTCAGCGGTGGGCCACCCTTCGCGACGAGGCCGACGCTCGTCACGCCTCGTCCGGCGAGGCCGGAGAGGCGGAGGAGCCGAACGCGCGGGTTCTTGGCGGACGAGCCGAGCGACGCGTCGACGGTGATCGGCCGCTTCGGCGTCGGCACGAGCTTGTGCCCCGGCGCGCCGGCATTGCAGCCGAGAGTCGCGATCTTCGAATCGCCGAAGGTCGCATCATGCCGGCCACCCACAGGCCCCGAGGCGACGCAGGTCAGCCCCCACGGGTAGCGGATGCGGTAGTGGGCTTGCGAACCGTCATCGGCGATCTCCTCGACGCTCGGTTCGCCCTCCTGACAAGCGGGCTTCGGCGCGCGACCCGGAGTCGTCCGGAACTCTGGGTGCGGGCACATCGAGGTGACGAGCATCTCGCGGTCGCGTTCCGACAGCGAGCTCAGCGGGATGCGCTTCCCGTGCACGTCGAACAAGCCGATGACGGTCCCGCCGATCCCGAACCCCGTCGCCACCAGCGCGACCAGTGCCACCGCGACCAGCGCCGCGACCTTGCGCGTGCGCCGCTTCACGCGACGCGTGACGTCCCGCCAGTCGCCGTCGGGTGGGCCGGCGAGCGCCTCGAACCGCTCCCGCACCGGGCTCTCGGGCCGGCTCACCGCTTCTCCTCCTGGAGCTGCTCCTCGAGCGCACGCCTCGCCTGGGCGAGCGCAGCGCCCACGGTCCCCTCGCTGACGCCGCAGAGCTCGCCGATCTGCGCGTACGACAGGTCGGCGAAGTAGCGCAGGAAGACGATCATGCGGCGCTTCGGCGGTAGCGCGCGCACTGCCTCGGCCAGCACAGGATCGCGTCCGGGCTCGACGAGTGCCGCCTCGAACGAGCCGTTCAGCGTCACTCCCTTCGTGCGCTTCATGTGCTCACGGGCCGTCCGGAGCACGATCCGCCAAACCCAGGCCTCGAGCGAGCCCTCGCCTCGATAGGTCCGTCGCTTGCGCAGAGCGCGCGCGAAGGCCTCCTGGACGACGTCGCGCGCGCTCTCGTGGTCGCCCGTGATCGTCGCGACGCTGTCGCGGAACCGGCCGTAGCGCTCGCGGTAGAGCGTTTCGATCGCCTGCGCGCGTTCATCCACCTGCTTCCAAGAGGTAGAGCGCACGCGAAATCTTTACTCGCCCGCACGCAGCGGGGCTCGCCCAAGCCTCGGGGTCAGGTCTTGCACTGCCACGATTCCGTGCCGACTGCGTAACACCCCGTCCCCAGAGAGGCATCGCTGTGGACAAGACGATGCGAAATCGATGCGGAACTGCGTTGGTGCAAGACCTGACCCCGGGTCGATGCTCCCGACTATTACTTCGAAAGGCGTAGGGCTCGCCCCGGCGCCAGGGCGAGCCCGTCTCGACGGGTCTACGCGCTCGCGCCGCTCGACGACTGAGCAGGAGCCCGGCCAGGCGGTCCCGGCATCCCGGACTCGACGCTCACGACGTCGAACTGCTTGTTCACGTAGACCGTCACCGGCGTGCCGTCGGCCTTGACCATGTGGGCCTCGTAAGCCGAGTTGCCGTCGGCGTCGGTCTCGACGCGGACGATCGTGCCGCCGGGCACCTTCGCCTTGGCGGCGGCGGTGACCTTGCTCAGCGCGTCACCGGTCAGCGGCGTCTCGTCGCTCCGCTGCGGCCCCCACGGCCGCTGTGCGTTCGGGGCCGCGGCCGGTGCCTGGCCCGAGCCCGAGCTCGAGCCGCTCGCGGCGTTGGCGATCCCGTAGGTCCCGGCGGCGACGCCGAACGCGAGGGCGGCGATCACCACCACCCGCTCCGGCGTCCACCGCCGTGCTTGTCCGTCCATCGGTTGTGCCTCCTTCCCGTCGATTACGAGGGCCAAGGTCGCAGCCGAAGCTGAACCGCGCCTGTGAGCAGCTTGAGGACTTCGTAAGAGCTGGAAGAGCTAGGCTCCCGCCGATGAGCGCCGCCACGCTGCACACCAACCACGGGCCGATCGAGCTCGAGCTGCACGACGACGACGCGCCGAAGACGGTCGGGAACTTCCGCAAGCTCGCCGGAGACGGCTTCTACGACGGCGTCACCTTCCACCGCGTGATCCCGGACTTCATGATCCAGGGCGGCGACCCGACGGGCACGGGCATGGGCGGCCCCGGCTACACCTTCGAGGACGAGTTCAACGACCACAGGGTCGAGCGCGGCGCCCTCGCGATGGCGAACGCCGGGCCGGACACGAACGGCAGCCAGTTCTTCGTGGTCACCGCCGAGGCGACGCCGTGGCTCGACGGCAAGCACACCGTCTTCGGCCGCGTCACGAGCGGCATGGACGTCGTGGACGCGATCTCGCAGGTCGAGACCGACGCGAACGACAAGCCTCGCGAGCAGGTCGTGATCGAGCGCGTCGAGCTCGCAGAGCTTTAGAACTCGTTTCACAATGAAGCCTTGAGCCTCCGAGCCGCGCTGAACGCCGCGAGGCTGCGTCCTCGGAAGCGCCCGTATCCTCCGGATACGCGCGCTCCGCTGCGTCCTTACCTCGCGCCGCCCATCGCACCTCGGCGGCGAAGCGTCATTCTGAAACGAGTTCTTAGCCGAAGGCGTAGGCAAACCCTCACCGACTGCGGTGTTGAACGCAGGCACCCGCGCGGGGTACGGTCGAAACACCGGGAAGAGGGCACAACGGAGCGCCGCCAGGTCACCGAGGAGCAACGGCTCCCGCAGGAGCCGCGCCGAGAGGGTGCGGACGACTTCTTCCGCGAGGTGAACGACCGGATCCTCGAGCTCGGCGAGCGGTTCGGCTTCCGCGAGGAGCAGCTCGAGCTCATCTGCGAGTGCGAGGACCCGTCCTGTACCGAGCGGGTCTGCATCCCCGCTGCGAAGTTCGCCGAGCTACGAGACACCGGCGGCCTTCACCTCGTCTCCGCCGGCCACATCCATCCCGGCCAGGTCGTCGGCCGCGGCGAGGGCTACCTCGTCGTCGCCGACTGACGCCGCCGCTTCACGTACCAGCGCGCGAGCTCGATCGCGCCCGTGACGCCGAAGGCGATCGCGAAGGCGAGCAGCAGCCCTTTCCAGGGCTGCTGCTCGAACGCGTGCCCGCCGAAATAGCCGAGCGAGGCCGCGTACACGGCCCAGACGAAGCCGGCGATCGTGTCGAAGACGATGAACTTCCGCCACGGGTACTCGAGCGTCCCCGCGCTCAGCGTCACAGCGGTTCGCCCGGCCGGGATGAAGCGTGCGATCACGATCAGCTCGCCGCCGCGTTCCTCGACCTGGCGGTGCGCCCACGCGATCCGCTTCTTCGCCTTCTCCGAGGTGAAGAAGCGGTCGTTGATGCGGCGGCCGAAGCGCCACCCGAGGAAGTACGCCATGTTGTCGCCCGCGATCGCGCCGCACGCTGCGAAGAGGATCACCATGGGCAGGCTGAGGTCGCCTTGCGACGCGACGACTCCGGCGGTGATCACCGAGGTTTCGCTCGGGACGATCGGGATGATCGCGTCGAGGAACGCGAGCACGAAGAGGATCGCGTAGGCCCACCCCGAGGCGTTCGCGACGAGGTCGGTGAACTGCCCGAACACGAGCCGGGGAGCGTATCGAGCAGGATTGGCCGGCCACGGCGGCCGGCCAATCCCTGAGCGGTTCAGCGCACGCGCATCCCCAACACCGGATCCCAGTGCAGGATGCTGTCGTAGCGCTGAAGCGGTGCCTCGGGCAGCTCACCCACGCTGACGCCGTAGCGCCAGCTCTTCGGGCAGATCGCGATGAAGCGCGCGTAGCCGCCGAGGCCGCCGCCGAACTTCGGAAAGCCCATCTCGATCAAGCACCCCGTCGGCGGCACCTGGTCGAGGTTCGCCACACCTTCGGCCTGCGCGAAACCGTGGTGCATGAGCCAGCTCTCGCCCTCCAGCGTCGGAGTCGAGTCCGTGTCGAGCGGCTCGTGCCCGTGGAAGAGGATGTGCCGCCGCAGGTGGAGGAACTGGAGTGCCGCGAGCGACACGCCGGGGAAGCGCGTGAGGAGCGCCAGGTTCGGATCCGGCCAGCGCTTCGACCAGTCCGAGCGAACCATGACCACGCTCCCCTCCGGGATGCGGCCGTAGCGATGCTCCCACCTCAGGATGTCGGTGACCTGCAGGTGGTAGTTGAAGTCCCGCTGCACCTGCGGGACGATCGAGATCACGACGAGCGGCCTGACGGCGAACGTCGGCGGAAGCTCGTCGATCGCCGCGTACTCCGGCGCCCAGTGCGCCGGGGGGTCGAGCTGCGTTCCGAGTTGGTCTGTCTGCAGCTGGTACGCGGTCGCCTCGAAGCCGTCGGCGGCGTAGGTGTAGGGCACACCGGTCGTCGGGTTCTTCGCCGGCGCGAACAGCGACGGCCCGAACCCGGCCCACACCGGGATCGACGGCGTGATCGTGTGCGTGAGGTCGACGTACTTGGCCTGCCGAAGTTGGGCGTAGTAGAGCGCCCACAACGAGTGCGGCTGACGGTGGCCGCCCCACGCGGCGGCCGCGCCTGCGCCCGCCAGCACAAGGCCGAGCGCGCACACGACCGCGAGCAGGAACCGAACCCGTCGGTTCGAGCGGTGTGTCATGACTGATCCCCCCTTTGCCGTTGCAGGTCGTGCCGCCAGGACCATAGAGAGTGCGGGCCGGCCAGGGCCGGCCCTCGGCGAGCTATGCGCGGTAGAAGAGCCAGGCGTCCCGCATCCGCGTAGAACCACGCGGCGTTGTCGGTGCGGGTGACGCCGGTGAGCGTGAAGCCGAAGCCGGTCTTCGAGCCGCCGAAGTTCTGGTTGAGCACCGCCATCTGATCGGAGATCTGCTTGGCGGTCAGGCTGCCGATCGACCCGTCGGTGACGACGTGGAAGTAGACCGGCTCCGCGCGCCCCTTCTCTGTCGGGGCGCAAGTGCGGGCAAGCCTACTGCGAACAAGAGCGGCCGTCGATGCTCCCGCCAGGTACGTTTGGAGCTTCGGATCAGTGGAACAAGGCTGCGCACCTCGAGGAAAGGACGGCGATGTTCGGACGCAGCAGGACGCAGGCCATCAAGGAAAACGCTGTGAGCGGCGGGGAGCTCGCGCTGGCCCTGGCGCGCGACCGGAAGTTCCGCGAACAGTTGGCCGCCGCGATCGCGCACGGCGCGGCCGCACGGCGCACGGCCTCTTCGCGCCTCGGCCTGATGGCCGCGGCCGCGCGCCTGGCCGCCGACGAGGAGCTGCGCGGCGAGCTTGCCGCGACAATCGACGCGATCCAGGAGGCGCGGCGGCGCGTCGACAAAAAGCGGTCGCACACGCTGCGCACCACCCTGCTCGTCGTTGGAGGAAGCGCCGGCGCGGTCGCGCTCTTCAAGCTCCGCTCGAAGATGCTCGTGAAGCGCGAGGGCAGCGAGACCGAGACGACCGTGCAACAGGAGCCGGTCGCGCCCGCGCCGGTCCCGGCGGCCGAGGCTCAGTCCTGATGCCGAACCGGCGCGACCTCGTCGCCGAGCAGCTCGTGGAGCTCAAAACCGACCTCGACGCACTCTGGGTCGCGCTCACGCACGACCCGAAGAAGGAGGCGCGCAAGGAGCGGGCGTGGACGATCTTGGCCGGCATTTTCGGCGCGGTCGCGGCGATCGGCGCACGGAAGGTCGCCACGCGGGCGTGGGGAATCCTGACCGGCGAGCCGCCGCCCCCCGAGCAGGCGAAGCAGGCGAAGCGGCGCTAGCTCCTTAGGGCCAGCAGGTTCCCGGCCGGCGTGCGGCCCCGACGCTTTCGTCCTATCCGGACGATGGAAGCCGGCCGAGCACGCGCGTAGGCTCGGCGCAATCGAGACACAGCCGGGCCGACGCGGTGTCGCCCGGGCGAGTACGGAGGTGATTCAGTGATCGGAGCGGACTATCCGTTCCTCGACGTTCTCTGGACGATGTTCGTCATCTTCGCGTGGGTGATCTGGTTCTGGCTCCTGATCACCGTGTTCGGCGACCTCTTCCGCCGCCGCGACATCTCGGGGTGGGGCAAGACCGCATGGATCATCTTCGTGATCATCGTCCCCTACCTCGGCGTCTTCGTGTACCTGATCGCCCAGCATCAGGGCATGGCCGACCGGAACATGGAGCAGGCGCAGGCGGCCCAGTCGGACTTCGACGACTACGTCAAGGGCGTCGCCGCCAGCAGCGGCCCCGCGGGGGAGATCGAGAAGGCCAAGCAGCTGCTCGACAGCGGGGCGATCTCGCAGGCCGAGTACGACTCGCTGAAGTCGAAGGCGCTCTCCGCGTAGCGCCGCGAGGGAAAGGACGCGCACGGCCTCGGCCGTGGGCGTCCTTTCACCGCCTGCCGATCCTTAGGATCCCGAGCTGTGGCCGGTGATGCCGTAAACGGCGCGGTGGGGTACGACGTGCCACAACGCCGCCTGGGGCTGGCAGGGGTCACGCTCTCGCGCCGGATGGAGAACGGCAAGGGCGTCTGGCGGCTCGAAGCGCCGCGACTCCTGGGCGAGGAGCCGCTCGTCGTCGAGCAGCTGGGTGGGCCCGTGACACCGCCCCGCGACGTCGCTGCGGTCCTGCCCGCCTTCCTGCGCGGCTCCGGCCTCGAGCAGATCCAGCCTCGCGCCGAGCCGACCGCCGCCGAGCCGGCCGACGCGATCGAGCGGCTGAGAACGATGCTCGAGCGCCAGTACGCCCAGATCCTCGTGCACGACCCCGGCGTCCGGCTGGACCTCGATCCCGAAGACGTTCACCGGCTACGCGTGGCAGTGCGTCGAGCCCGTGCCGTGCTACGCGCCGCGCGCCCGCTGCTCGATCCCGAGTGGTCGGAGCCGCTGCGCGACGAGCTGAAGTGGCTGGGCGGCTCGCTCGGGCGCCGCCGCGACGTGGACGTGCTGATTGCGCACCTGGAGCGGGAGATCGAGCAGCTCGAGCAGCCCGAGCGCGACGCCGCCGCGTCGCTCGTCGAGAGGCTCGGCGAGGAGCGCAGGACCGCCCAGGCCGTCGCGCTCGACACGCTGCGGAGCGAGCGCTACTACCGCTTGCTCGACTCGCTCGAGGCGGCGGCGCACGGGCCGCGCGTCCGGCGAGGGCAGGTCTCGCTGCGGAAGCTCGCGCGGAGCGAGTTCCGGCGCCTGAGCAGGATCGCGGAGCGGCTCGGACCGAGCTCGAGCGACAACGAGCTGCACCGGGCGCGGATCGCGGGCAAGCGCGCTCGCTACACCGCCGAGCTCGCCGAAGGCGAAGTCGGGAAGCCGGCGCGCCGCGTCGTCGAGCGGGCGAAGGCGCTGCAGGACGTCCTCGGAACCCACCAGGACGCGATCGTGGCCGAGGCGCGGCTGCGCGGCCTGCTCGCGGACGCGCCGAGCGCAGGGGCGGCGTTCGCCGCGGGGAGGTTGGTCGAGCGAGAGCGAGCCCGCCGCCGCGAGGCTCGGGCCGAGCTCCCTAAGGTATGGCGCAAGCTCGACCGCGCCGCGCGGGCCGCGTTCGGGTGATCGTCTACCTCGTCCGCCACGCGACCGCCGGACACCGCGGGAGCTGGGAAGGCGACGACGGATTGCGCCCGCTCGACGAACGAGGTCTCCTCCAGGCCAAGTCCCTGGTCGAGCTGCTCGGCCGCCGCGAGTTCGAGCGGATCGTCTCCAGCCCCGCCGTCCGGTGCATCGAGACCGTCGTTCCGCTCGCGAACGCTTGCGGAATGGCCGTCGAGCGCTCCCAGGCGCTGGCGGAAGGAGTGGACGCCGAGGCGGCGCTGGCGCTCTTCCACACCGCGGGAGCGCCGCTCGTCGCCAGCGTTCACGGGGACATGGTCGAGGAGCTGATCGGCGAGCACGCGAAGAAGGGCTCGACGACCGTGCTCGACGTCGGCCCGGAACGCGTCGAGGTCCTCGAGCGGCTTCCCCCTCAGGCGTAGGCGGTCGCGCTCTCGCGGAAGAGCGCCAGCGCCGACCCCTCGCGGACTCCCCCCCGCGCGACGCCAAGCGGCAGCCCGAGCCGTCGCTGCGCCTCCGCGAGGAGGATCGTCCCCGCGAGCAGCGTCGCCGCCCGCTGGGGCGCGATGCCGTAGCGCTTCACGATCTTTGCCCGCTTCATGCCGGCCAGCTCGCCGATCGCCTCCTCGATCGCGTCCGCGTCGACCGTTCGGACCACGCGGCGCAGCGCGCGGGCGGTCCCGCCGGCTGCCAGCGCGAGCTGCGCTACGGGCGGCACGATGGGCGCGAACGCCTCCGCGGCCTCGGCGCGAGCCGCCTCGACCGCGTCGGGCGAGGGCGGATCATCGCTGAGCAGGCGCGTTGTCAGCCGCAGCGAGCCGAGGTCGACCGAGCGCACCCAGGCCGGACCTGCACTCAGCGTCCCCACGACGAGCTGAGCCGAGCCGCCTCCGATGTCGCAAACGGCGATGCTCTCCGGCGCCGCGTCGAGAGCGGCAACCGCGCCTTCCCAGGCCAGCGCGCCTTCCTCTTCCGCGCTGAGGATCCGTACCGGGACGCCGGTCCCGCGAGCGAGCGCGTCGGCGAACTCGTCGCTGTTCGCGCCCTGCCGGCCCGGAGACGTGACCATGATCTCGATGCGCTCGCAGCCGAGCCTGCGCGCCTTCCGCGTCTGCTCGCGGGCGACCCCCACGGCCTCGGCGCACTTCCGCGCCGAGATGTAGCCGAAGCGCTCGACCTCCTCCCCCAGGCCAAGCTGCTCCCGCTCCATGTGCACGGCGGCGACCGACCGCCCGTCCGGAGCGGCAACCAGCAGGCGAAGCGTGTTCGCTCCCACGTCCACAATCCCGACGCGCACTTCGCGCATTGTCCCCGGCGCGTCGGCCGGATAATCAGCGGCCGCGGGAGACCGTGCTCGCACGCCTGGCCCGTGCTCGTGCTCTGCGCATCAGCGCACCGTGGAGGCTTTGGGCGGACTTCCCCTTCTTGGCTCGCACGCGCTCCCAGCTTCCGTCGGCGCGGAGCGTCCACGACCAGCGTGTGTCCTCCATGATCGAGTCGAAGGTGCGCGTCAGCTCCCGCTGGCTCCGTGCGTCCTCGATCGGAACGAGGATCTCGATCCGGTGGTCGAGGTTGCGCTGCATCAGATCCGCGCTCCCCAGCAGGAACGTGCTCTCACCGTCGGCCTCGAAGATGAAGAAGCGGCTGTGCTCGAAGAAGCGGCCAAGCAGCGACCGGACGCGGATGTCCTCCTTGCCGCCGCGCCGGCGCGGCCGGAGGGTGCAGGTCGTGCGCGCAAAGATCTCGATCGCGACACCCGCGTCCGCGGCCGCGTAGAGCTCCGCGACGATCTCCTCGTCGGCGAGGTGGTTGACCTTGATCCTGATGCGCGCCTCCTTGCCGGCCTCCGCGGCAGCGGCGCAGCTGCCGATGTGCTCGATCAGCGCGGGCCGCATGGTGAAGGGCGCGACGAGCAGCTTCCGAAACGCCTGCGGGCGGCCGAAGCCGGTCAGCTGGTTGAACAGATCGGCGAGGTCGGCGGTGATGTCCTCGTCCGCGGTGAAGATGCTGAAGTCCTCGTACAACCGGGCCGTGACCGCGTTGTAGTTGCCGGTGCCGATGTGCGCGTAACGGCGCAGCCCGTCGGACTCGTGGCGCACGACCAGCGTCCCCTTCGCGTGGATCTTGAGCGACGGAAAGCCGTAGACCACGTGGACGCCTGCCGCTTCCAGCGCACGAGACCACTCGATGTTGCGCCGCTCGTCGAAGCGCGCCTTCAGCTCGACGAGGCAGACGGTCTGCTTCCCCTCCTCGGCCGCCTCCATCAGCGCGGGCACGTGAGGCGAGTCGTCGCTGGTGCGGTAGACCGTCGTCTTCACGGCGGCGACACGCTTGTCGCTCGCCGAGGTGCGGACGAACGCCTCGAACGTGCGGGCGAACGAGTCGTACGGGTGGTGCACGAGCACCGGGCTCTTGCGCAGCTCCGCGAAGACCGCCTCGCCGTCGTCGGCGGCAAAGCGCGTCGGCACGACCGGCACCCACGGCTCCTCCTTGAGCTCGGGACGGTGGAGGGCGACGAGCTCGTCCAGCTCCGAGAGGTCGAGCAGGGCCGGAACGAGGTAGATCTGGCCGTCCGCGACGTCGAGGCCGCTCTTCAGCTGCTCGAGCATCTGCGCCGAGCACGAGCCGGAGACCTCGACGCGCACCGGCTCGCCGAAGCGGCGGCGGCGCAGCTCGAGCTCGACCGCCTCGAGCAGGTCGTCGGCCTCGTCGGAGACCGCGAAGTCGGCGTCGCGCGTGACGCGGAAGAACGTGCACTCGACGATCTCCATCAGCGGGAAGAGCCAGGCCAGGAAGTGCCGGATCACGCGCTCGAGCGGCACGAAGAGGCCGCGTGAGCCGATCGACAGGAAGCGCGGCAGCAGCTCCGGCACCTTCACGCGCGCGAACCGCTCCTCGCCGGTCTCGGCGTCGCGCACGAACAGGCCGAGGCTGAGCGAGAGCCCGGAGATGTACGGAAACGGCTGGCCGGGCCCGACAGCGAGCGGCGTCAGGATCGGGAAGATCTCGCTCTCGAAGACGCGCTCGAGCTCCTGCAGTTCCTCGGGCTCGAGATCCTCGATCTCGGCGACCACGATGCCGGCTTGCTCGAGCTGGGGCTTGAGTTGGCGCTTCCACAGCTTCGCCTGCTCCGCGGCCAGCCCGATGGCGCGCTCGCGGATCTGCGCGAGCGCCTCCTGGGGCGTGAGCCCGTCGGGAGAACGGCGCGCGACACCGGCCGCGACCTGGTCCATCAGGCCCGCAACGCGGACCATGAAGAACTCGTCCATGTTCCCGGAGAAGATCGCGCAGAAGTTGACGCGCTCCAGGAGCGGCACCGACTCGTCGCCGGCGAGCTCGAGCACGCGGCCGTTGAAGTCCAGGTGCGAGAGCTCCCGGTTGAGAAAGCGAGGGCGTAATTCAGCGGTTTCCGCAGCCATGACGGCTCATCCTCTCGTGTTCGGGCCAGGGGGTGGGTTACGAACCTGCGGCTAAGTGGTAACACGCGCAGCGCTGGACTCACAGCATCGACACCGGGAGCGAACCGAGCCGTAACCCACCGTCGGCGCGGGCTCTCGTAACGTCACCGCCGGAGCGCCGGCACGCCCCGCCGGCGCGTCGACAGGGAGAGAAGAGGTTCATGAGACGCAGGAAGCGGACTGCGGTCGTCGCTGTGCTCGCCGCCCCGAACAGCTTCGTCTACCGCTACGTGCCGAACCATCGCGGGGACCTAGCGAACGGCAAGCTGCAGGTGCTCCAGGTGCTGAGCGGGGCGAACGCCCCGATCACGCAGGGCTCGCAGACGCCGCTCAACTCACCTGACCAGCTCGCACTACGAGGTCGTGCCCGCAGGTGACCAACGAGTCTCCGTGCACCCGCCGCCAGGGCCGCGGGAGCGCGGATCGCCGGGAGCCCGTTCTCCGCAGCGGGCTCCCGGCTCCTACGCCTCGTCGCGACGGCGAAGGATGCGAAGCGCGCGCAACGTGTTCCAGCGGCTTTCGCCGCCGGGCTTCTCCATCTCGACGAGGAGCGTCCCGGGAATCCGCTTCTGCAAGGGCCAGCGTCCGTTGGGTTTCCGCCGCTCGCGCACCAGCTCGATCGCCTCCTCGATCCGCTCGTCCTCGATCGCGGGTGTGAGGCGCAGGTAGTCGAGGCCGCGCAGCACCGTGTAATGCCAGTGCCACGGGTAGGTGAGGTGCGTGAAGCGCTCGCTGACGACCTCGCCGGTGCGGTCGGAACGGAAGAGACGGTGCTGGAGCATGAACTCGGCTGCCCGCGCCTCCGCCTCGCGGAACGCGCCGTCTGAGATCGCTCCTCGCGCCGACGCGAGGCGCAGGCCTTCGAGCACGTTGAACGTCGTGTGGAACGAGCCGTGATACGTGGAGGGACGGTTGCGCACGTGGCAGTTCCAGCCGCCGTCCTCGAGCTGTGCGCCCAGCACGGCCTCGGCGAGCGGGCCGAGCCGTGGATCGCCGTCGAGGAAGTACGCCCCGAGGCCGACCCAGAACCCGAGGTGGCAGAGATCGACGCGCCGGAGCAGGAAGGCGCCATCCACCTCCTCGCCGGGAGGCATGAAGCCCCCGAGTAGGCCCTCCAGTGGCGCGCTCGCCGACGGGTGGCCCTCCGGGAGGCCGAACGCGACGAGTAGCAACAGCGTCCAGGTCGAGGCGGTCCACCGGCCCTTCGGCCACTCGCCGTCGGACCCCTGATGCCCGACGAGCTCCGCCGCCCACCCCGTCTCCGCCGTGCGGCGCCGCTCACGCTCCCACTCTGCCGGCGGCGCGTCGAGGAGGTCGCGCATCACCTGCCAGCGGATCGCCGGGTCGCCGTCGAGCAGCCACTCGATGACACCGTCGTCGCTTGCCCCCACGACCGTGCACTATCCCGCAAGTGAACCCGCGAACGCTGACGCTGGGCGATACCGAGGTGGCGCGCATCGGGCTGGGGACGAACCGCCTGACACAGACGACGAAGAACGTGGAGTTCATCAGGCGGGCGGTCGCGGCCGGGGTCGGCCTGGTCGACACTGCCCATCTCTACACCGGAGGGCAGAGCGAGGAGACGATCGGGGCCGCGCTCTCGCCTCCTCCCGACGGCTGCGTCGTCGCGACCAAGGGCGGCTTCCGACCGGGCGAGGGTCGGCCCGACGTCCTCCGCGGGCAGATCGAAGAGAGCCTCCGCCGCCTGCGAACGGACGTGATCGAGCTCTACTACCTACACCGCGTCGATCCCGAGACCCCGCTCGACGAGAGCCTGGCCACCATCAAGGAGTATCGCGACGAGGGGAAGATCCGGCATGTCGGCGTCTCCGAGGCCGGGGTCGAGCAGATCGAGCGGGCCCGAGAAGTCGTGCCGATCGTCGCCGTACAGAACCGCTACAACCTCTCGGAGCGTCACCACGACGAGGTCGTGGACTACAGCGCCCGCGAGGGGCTGGTGTTCGTGCCGTTCTTCCCGCTTCGCGGTGACGGAGGCCCGGCGCTCGCCGAGCTCGCCGACGCACACCGGGCCACCGCCGCGCAGATCGCGCTCGCGTGGCTCCTCAGGCGCTCCCCGGCGATGCTGCCGATCCCCGGCACGCTCTCGCTCGCGCACCTCGAGGAGAACCTGGCCGCCCTCGAGATCGAGCTGAGCGAGGACGAGTATCAGGCGCTCCTGTAAAGGCGTGCCGAATTTGCGGACTTTTTCTCTCGCCGGCTCCTTGCGCACAGGGTCGCGTTCTCGTAGATTCCCTCACGCGCCGAGCACGGAGCGCAAGTAGGTCGAAGCCGATCTCGAAGGCAGCAGGCGGAAGCCGATGGTCAGCGAGAGTGGTGGACGAAAGCGAAACCGACTCGGCGAACAAAGGAGCGCCTTCGGGCGCTCCTTTGTTTTCTTGCCCTCCGCCGCAACGGTCGGACAATCTCCGCGCTCCCGGGCGCGAAGAGCTCCGCGACGAGTGGCAGCGGGCTCCCGCTAGGCTCGGTCAGGTTGTCGCGGTTCCCCTTACCGGCTGCCGGTGCCGCGCCGTCGGCGACGGGGCTCTCGTGCTCGCCGTCGCCGTACTCGGGTTGGTGGCGGCCGGCTGCGGCAACAGCGGCGGGCATCCTGCCGAGACCGCGACGGCCAGCACGCCAAGCAGCTCCGCGCCGTGCAAGCTCAACAGAGCCCAGCGTCGCACCGTTGCCCGGGCGCTCGCCGACATCCGGCGTCTGCGGCGCATCCAGGCGCCGATACAGACGTACTCCCAGCACGGAGCGCCGGCTCAAAACGCGGTGACCGGAAAGCTGATGCTCGACCTCGGCTCCGCCAAGCTCCCGCCGAACGTGTTCGCGCACCTGCTCCACCTTGCGAAGGCAGCGGTCAGTCTCTGCGGTGACTGCTCCCAGGGCCTCGAGGCGGACGAGCCCTTCTTGGGGACTCACCAGCGGGAGAAGCGCTGCGGATGACCTCATAACGCTCGCACTCGCCTGCGCCAGTCCGCGGGAATGAAGCCCAAACGGCGACTGGCTTAGGAATCTGCGAACGGCCTCAACTCCAGCGTGCCAAACGCTGCCACAGGGTGCTTCGCTGCGACCTCGAGCGCCTCGTCGAGATCCTCACACTCCAGAATGTTGAAGCCGCTGATCTGCCTCTCGGTGCGGGCAACCCCAGTGGAGGCGTCGAAGCGGCCCACTGCCATCCCGCGAAGCCGCCTTCTGCGCCGTCTTCGACAAATGCCAGCGCTGAAGTTCCCCTGCGGTAGCGGAGCCTCTCGACCGGGGGCTAGCCTGCTGCGCCCCGACCGCGGTGTCGTCGAGGAGTGGATCGCCTGCGTCAGCTCGAGGATCTGGTTGGAGAGGTTGAGCGCTCTTCGTTTCTTGCCTGTCCTCAGTGTCCGGGACGTCAGGCCGGCGCCGCATGCTGGACTTCGCGGACACGGAAGGCGAGCACGATGTCGCGGACGCCGCGGATGAGGGCGAAGGCAGCCACCCAGGCGACGAGCAGGACGGCGCTGCGGCCGTAGTAGCCGGCCGCCCAGAAGCCGAGCGCGAGCTCGATGATCCCGCCGACCAGCTGCAGCCACCAGACCTCGATCTCGTGGCGCGTCGAGATCGAGACGATGATGTCCCACGTCCCGGCGAAGATCAGGAAGAAGCTGAAGACGGCAGCGAGTGCCTTGAACGTGTCACCCGGGTGGATGAACGCGACGATCCCGGCCACGATGAAGACGATCGCCAGGACGATGTGGAACAGCTTCCACCAACCGGCGGCGAGGATCGTCACCATGATCTCCATGATGCCTGCGGCGATCGCGACAAAGCCGAACAGGAGCGAGATCGCGCTCACCGACGTGTAGTCGAAGCGGAGCACGATCAGGCCCACAAGGATCCAGGCGATGCCGGTGATCAGCATCAGCCACCACGGCGGCAGCGCGCGGGCAAGCGTCCGCTCCCTTGTTGCCGCCGAAATCATGAGGGTTGCGACGTGGTCGACATAACAGGTCCTCCCCGGTCGCTATCGCGAGCGATTCAAACACATCCACGGCTAGAGGTAGCCCTTGCGGGTGAGCCACCTCAGGGAGGCGTAGCCCCAGATCGGCGGCAGGTAGAAGGTGCAGAGCCGCTGAGTGATGGCGATCGCGAACGCCGTGGACTCGTCCACTCCCATCGCGATGAGCCCGGCCGAGAGGCTCGCCTCGGCGGCTCCGATCCCTCCCGGCACCGGGATGAGGCCCGACAAGACCGAGGCGGCGGTGTTGACAAAGACCAGCTCGGCCAGGTTCAGGTCCACCCCGTACGCGAGACAGGTGGCGCCCAGCGAGAGCGCGTACAGCAACTCGGAACCGATGTTGCCCCCGAAAAGCTCCAGGCGCTTGTGTCGGTCCCGCGCGACGCGCCAGAGGCCGGAGAGGCCGTCGCGCAGGGGTGGCACGACCTTCGCGCGGAGCTTCGGCACCGCCAGGACGACGGCCACGCCGATCACGAGGGCCGCGACCAGCGCTCCGACCAGACGACTGTTCGGGCCGGCTCCTTGGAACTGGCTCGTGTCCAGGTTCGCGTGCACGAACGGGAGGACGAGCAGAAACAGCCCGACCTGCACGATCGTCTCGGAGGCGTCGTCCACGGCTCCCGCGGCGACGGCCTCGGGGAGCGACGCACCCATCCGCTGGAGGAAGCGGATATTCATCCCGATGCGGCCGGCCGAGCTCGGAACGGTGAGGTTGATGAACTTGATCGCCGACTGCAGGACGACGCACGGCAACAGCGCCAGCGGGGTCATCACCGCACCGCGCACCGAAACGCCCGACGCGATGAACGCCGACTGCGCGAGCAGGAGCCCGACGACGACCCAGGCAGGATCCGCCTTGCCGACCTCGTGGGCGATCGTCCCGAACCCGATCGCGGCGAGCTTGCTGATCAACAGGTAGGCGGCGAAGATCAGCGCGGCCGTCAGCACGAGATCCTTCGGCCGAATCCGGCGCAGCGGCGCGACCTCGGGCGCCTCCTGGCCGGTCGCGGCGGCGGCAGCGGTGCGAAGATCCTTCAGGTCGACCTCGTGGGCGCGCGCGAGGTCTCGCAGGTGGGGCGTGAGGGCGGCGCGCTGCAGGTACGGGAGCACACGGCCGACGGCGTCGCCCCAGCCCGCGTCGACCGCCTTCTTCAGCGCTCGCTCCGGGCCGACGAGGATCGTGGATGCGACCAGGAGCTCGGCGAGATCGATGTCGAGCGCGGACTGCGGAGCGCCGAGGGTTGCCGCCGCAAAGTCGACGAGCATCGGCCCGTCATCGACCATGAGCACGTTGCTCGCGTTGAGCCGACCGTGCGAGATGCCGGCCGACTGGAGCCGTGCGACATGCTCCCAGACGTTCTCGAGCATGTCGTCGGTCACCTGTTCCGGCGGGAGGCTTTCGAGCGGCGCTAGGTCAGGCTGGCGCATGACCACGAGGGCGTCGCCGCTGGGCCCGAGAGCCGCGGTGAGAACGTCGGGCACGCGCACACCAGCCTGCGCGGCAAGGACGGTGGCGAGGGCTTCGTGCTCGACCTGCTCCAGCCGCCCGACCGCCACGCTTCTCGGCGGATCGCGGTAGGCGAGGGCGCGCCAGCGGCGGGCCAGCCGCTGGGTGTCCTGCGCGTCCCGACCCAGCACTCGCACCTTCAGCGGTCGTCCCCGATCGTCGTGCCCCACGTACTCCGCAGCGCCGATCCGCTGCGTGAGCGACGGCCGCAGGTCGGCCGTGTCGACACCGAGAGTCGTGAGCGCGCCTCTGACGTCCGCCGTCGGCGGCACGCCCGCTGCGGTCCCGAAGGCCAGCCGCACCAGGGCGCCCGCACCCAGGCCGAGGGCGAGGGCCGCCAGCACGGCGGACGGAAGCGCGGCGGCGAACGCGATCGCACCGAGCGCCGCGAGAGGGACGAGCCAGGCAGCGAGCAGGCGCACGGGCCGGACGAGCTCGGGACCGACCACCACGAGCACACTCGTCGCGGCCGCAAGTCGCAGCTCGGGGTAGCCCCACTGCGACAGCAGATGCGGCTCGAGCGGGAACCAGTCGGACACGACGGCGCCGCCCAAAAGCACGCCCGATCCGACGAGCACCACCGCGTCGACGAGCAGGTTCCGCGCGAGATCCCAGCGCCGGCGGAGGAGCACGTCGACGACGATCGCCAGAGCCAGCGCGAGGAGGCAGACGAAGACCGTTCGCCACATCGCCCCGGCCCAGCCGAGGACCGTCGCCAGCGCCTGCGCGACGTCCTCGTCGTGCCCGGGAGCCGACGATGCGATCACCGCAGACAGCCCTACGAGGAGGGACGCGGCGGCGAGAAGGACGGAGTCGATCGTTCGCCTGTTGCGGCGACCCGGCTCGGTCTTCGTCAGCAGGCGGACATTCCAGGAGCGATCAGCTGCTGCATCCGGCTCCTGGCGACTCACGCTTGTCGCCGTCACATCGCCACCGAGTATCGATCATCGCCGAGTCAGAGCCGCTTAAGCGACAACATCTTCGCCCCGCCTGGCCCGCGATTGGGAGAGCCAGACGCTAGCCCGCCGAAGACGTCGACTGGTGCTCGCGTCGTCCCGGTAACAGAGCTCGGCTCGTGCCGTGGCGGAGCGTCAGGCCATAAAGGGCATGAGCTCGGGGGCCATCGTCACGAAGGGTCGCATCATGTCGCGGTCTTCGTGCTCGAGGATGTGGCAGTGGTACATGTACCGGCCGCTGTAGGTGGTGAAGCGGACGGCGATCTCGACGAGCTCGTTCGGGTTGACGCGCACGGTGTCCTTGAGCCCTCGTTCGTTGTCGTCGATCGCGTGCTCGAGCTCGTCCTCCGGGTCGCGCTCGAGCGTGACGGCCGCCGATAGGTCGCGCTCGCCGATGCCCCCGTCCGGGATCTCGTAGCGGATCGGCCGGCGCGCCAGGAGCTGGAACGGGTCGAGGTGGAGGTGGATCGGGTGGGTGTCGCCGGTCAGGTTGATCAGCCGCCAGAGCTCGTACCGGCCGAGCATCGGGAAGAACGTCGTCGCGTCCTCGAAGTGGGCGGCGGCGACGCGGTAGCGGGTGGTTTCGTCGCCGTCGGTCACGCTCACCCGCGGCCCCTCGCCGGCGCCGGCGGCAACCGCGAGCTCCCGCATCGTCAGCATGTTCGGCTCGCCGTCGAGCTCGAGCTCGACGAGTGCGATCGCGCGCCTGCGCGCGCCGGCGAACGCCTCCACCGCCGAAGGCTCGTAGTCGGTCGCCAGCTCGCGCGGGAGCGAGCGGCGGCTCGCCGCCTCGCCTCCGACACGGAAGCGCAGCACCTGCGGATAGGGGAGCAAGCCCTCGAGGTCGGCGGCATTCTCGGCGTCTGCGGCCGGGAAGGAGGAACCGTCGAAGGGTGCGGCGGCGGTGTTGAGCACCGTCAACTCGCTCCCGGGCGCGAGGTCGGAGAAGTCGACCAGCAGATCGGCGCGCTCGGCCGACGCGAGCACGAGCCCGTCCGCCGGCACGGGCACAGGCGCCCTGAGGAGCCCGTGGTCGGTCCCGATCTGCGTGATCTGCTCGAGCTCCGGAGCGCCATCGCGCAGCAGCACGAGCCGATAGGTACGGGCGTTGGAGCCGTTGAGCACGCGGAAGCGATAGGTCGCGGGCCGGACCTCGAGGACCGGCCAGACCTTGCCATTCACGGTCGTGAACGGCGGGAAGGCTTCCATCACCTCCGGGTCGGTCTTGTGGACGAGCCGGCCGGTCAGCCCTCCATCCTCGTCGAGGTCGAAGTTGCGGTCCTGGATCAGCAGCGGCACCTCGAACGGCGGTCCTTCCGGCAGCTCGAGCTCGCGCTCCCGCTCGTCCCGCACGATCCAGAGTCCCGCCAGCCCGGCGTAGACGTCGAGCTTGGTGATCCCCATCACCTGGTCGTGGTACCAGAGCAGCGCCGCCCGCTGGTCCATCGGGTACTGGAAGACGGCGGGCTGTCCCGGGGCGAACAGGTTCTCCGCCCAGCCGTCGGACGAGGCGGGCGTGAGGCCGCCGTGCAGGTGGACGACCGTGTGGCCAGTCAGCTCCGCCGCGTGACGGTCCGGCTCGCCCCCGCTCAGTCCCGGAAGGCACTGCACGGGCACGCCGTCGCCGTCGGTCGCCTCCGGCGCAACGGTCTCGATGACGGGGAAGGCGCCCTCCAGCTCGTTCCGCCACTCGAGCGTGACCGGCTGCCCGCGCTCGGCCTCGATCGTCGGGCCTGGAACCGTCCCCTCGAAGCCCCAGATGCTCGAGGCGGGGAGGTCGCGGTGGAACCGGTGTTCGCCGGCGCGGATGCGCACGGTCAGCCGGCCGTCGTGGTCCGCCGCGATGAGCCGCGAGGGGATCGGAAGGGGATCGACAAACGGCGCGATCGGCGGGGTCATCACTCGTGTCATCGGTCTCGCATAACCGCCCGAGGGAATGTCACCCCGATCGCATCCGGTTCGGGGTGGGAGCCAGCGGGCCGGGCCAGTCGGAGGATCAGAGCAAGAGACTGTTCCGGGCCCGGCCAGAGTTCGCGCATCATCGGTTCGCCACCGGCTCTGATGAAGTAACGGAGGACGAGCGCGACGATGATCGCATCGTCGAGTTGTCCGGCTACCGGGATGAAGTCTGGTACGAGGTCGAAGGGCAGTGCGAGATACGCGACGAGGGTGAACAGCAACAGCTTGCGACGCCGTGGCACACGGGAATCGCGCGCGAGGCGCGTCACGAGCACGATGCAGTCGGGAATGAACGTCGCAAGTGCACGTGCGTCCTCGTGGCGACCGTGGATCACTAGCCAGGCGAGGAATGAGGCGTAGATCGCAAGGAAGGCGCCGAGCGAGATCAGGAGCCATGTCCACCACTGCACGCGCCGAGGTTAGTCGCCGGATCAGGGTTGCCGGCAGAGGCACACCGGATCGCCGGTCACGACCAACTTCAACCTCGCCTGGTCCAGCGTTGCTCCTTATCTGTGGTGACGTTCGGCGGTCTCGGGAAGGCGGCGGCGACACAACGCTGGCAAGTCAGCTCTCGGGCGACATGCGGGAATCGGGTCAGCCGCCGCCGCCCGAGTCTGCACCGCTCAGCGGACGCCACCACCGAACGACGATGACATTGAGTGCGGGAATGTACCGAGCGCCGCGGGCGAGTGTCGCGGGTGGCAGTTGTTGCTTATCCAGACCGGCAGGCGTAGCCTCGCGCCCACGCCCCTCTACCCAGGGAGGTCCTCATGACGACCACCAGCCTGCTCCCTGACGTCGGGACCGAGCTTCGGGAGGGTTATGCCGAGGTCGGCGATCAGAGCTTGCATTACGTCGAGGCCGGTGATGGGCCGCTGATCGTTCTGCTGCACGGCTTCCCGGAGTTCTGGTTCGGATGGCGGCTACAGATCGAGCCGCTCGTGGCGGCGGGTTTTCGGGTCGTTGCCCCCGACACGCGTGGCTACAACCTGTCATCGAAGCCAGAGGGCTTCGAGGCCTACGCCGTCGACCTGCTCGCCCACTAAGACTGGGCCAGCATGCGATCACAGGGCCGGTCGCGAAGAGGTTCCCAGCTTCGCCTCCTGAAGCACCGTGGGCGCAAGACGCCAGAAAAGGACTACTTCTTCTTCCTGACCTACGGGTCGGACGTGCAGTGGGTGAAGAACGTCCTCGCCACCGGGTTCTGATCGATCGAGACACGCGGTCGGGTCGTTGAGCTCGTCGAGCCGGAGCTGGTCACCGATCCCGAACTCCGCGCCGCGCCGCCTCACGTGCGCTTCCTCGAGCGCCTCGTCGGCGTCACGCAGTACCTGCGGATGCGGGCTTCCTCATCGATTCACTCGCTTGCGGCATCCCCTTCTGAGAGATCGAAGCCGAAGTCGAGCACCTGCGTGAGGTCGAGCGGGAGGGCGAGAGCGCAGAGACGCCGTTCATCGCGATCGCCGCGACCTCTACCAGGACGAGCTCGACGAGGGTCTTGCAGACGACCTACGCGAGGAGCTTTCGGCCGTCGAGCGTGCCGAGGCGCGTCTTGCCGCAGGTACGTACGGCCGCTCGATCGAAAGCGGCAAGCGCATCCCCGACGAGCGCCTCGAGGGCTTTCCAACGGCTGAGCGAACAGTCGAAGAGGAAGCGCGCTGACCAGTGCGGCCTATTCCGACGAGTCGTCGCGAGCTAGCTCAGCCTCCTTCTTCCACAGAGCCCACGGTCCAGCTCTGGCTCGTGAGCCCACCAAGCGGGAGGAAGTCTCGCACGAGCAGAAGCCCACCCGACCGCGACCAGCGCCCGGGAGGGTTTTGCGAGGTAGAGCCTTCCGTTCCGTTACTGATCCGGATCCGATGCTCGATTTGAGCCGCTGGTCACATCAGCGAAGGACCTGGTTAGAGAGTGAACCTCCTTGGTGAGCGTCAGGATCTGCTTCGAGAGGTCGAGCAGCTCGACGTTTTGCTTGTCCTCCTCCTGAACCATCTTCCAGTGCTCGTCGGCGATCACCTGGCGCTTGGCGTCGGCGCGATTCTGGGAGATCAGCACGAACGTCGAGAGGAAGATCGCTTCGAGTGAAACGATCATCGTCAAGAGGCCGTACGGATAGTCCTCGACCCCGAAGCCGATCCAGCAGGCAAACCAGACGATGTGGACGTAGACGAAGAGCATCGACCCCGAGAACGCCGTGATCTTGTCCGCGACCACGTTCTGCCGCGCCCGCGCGCGCTCCTCTTCGCGCTTCAGGAGCGCCGGGCTGACCGGAGGCGGGAGCTTGGGAACCGGGCGGAGAAAGCGGTGCAGGCGGTGGGAGAGTGTCCCGCCGGCGGTCCGGCCGTTGGACGGCGCTCCGCCCGCGGTCTGCGACCCGCCTTCAGTTGACATCGGGTCTCCTTTCAGGAGGGCTCGGCGGCGGCGCCAGTTCTCTCACAACCCCAGGGTCGTGCGCCGGGTGGTGGCGGGCATCGGAGGACAACATGAACCACTACGGAATCCGCGCAACCGGTCCGCGGATCGCCCGATGCCGCGTGATTGCGGCGTCGACGACGATCGTCGGGACATGTCTACTGGATCACCTCGGCGTGGGGCGCGTCCACGAGGGCATTCGCGAGTACTTCCGCACGAGCTACTTCGGCGGTAGGTGGAAGCCAGAATACGACGAGCTGATGACCATCACCGCGGGCTGGACGAAGGACCCCGAATACGCGACCGTCGCGTGGAACGCCGCCCTCACTTCGGACATGATCTTCACGCAGCCGGTTCTCTACGAGTTCCCGCTGATCAGCTCCGACACGCTCCTGATCATCGGGCGCGGGATAGGACAGCGTTCGGCCGAACGTGGGCACCGAAGCGCGCCGAGCCGTTGGGCGACTATCCTCTGCTCGGTCGCAAGGCGGCCGCTGAGATCCCGGAAACCCAGCTCGTCAAGATCGCGGATGCCGGCCACCTCCCCCAGGTCGAGGCGTTCGACCAATACATCGAGGCCCTGGTTGCGTTTCTCCTCGAAAGCGGCCAGCCGGCGACACCGAGATCGCTGCAGTCCCTGCGGACGTCAGCCGACTGAGGGACCACGGAACGGAGGTCCGATGCAGGATGAGCCCAACAACGTCGATGAGTTCAACCCGCGCGAGCTCGGGATGATGATCGGCCGCGCCTGGGCCGAGAGCCAGGAGGCCGACCCTCTCACGGCCCTGCAGCTCGCCGCAAAGGGAACGATCCCCGATGACGTGGGCACGCGCGAAACGGTCCTCGACGCGCTGGTCGAGTACATCGAGAACCCGAAGGCCTTCTGGGAGGGCTTCCTACACGGCGTCCGTGCACACCTCGTCGAGCAAGGCCTGTACCGAGGTGGCGCTGAATGAACGGCCAGCTTGACCGGCCCGGTCTGGAGGCGTAGCGTCACGGCACGTACCGAAAGGAGGGGTAGGGATGTCGGTGGCGGACAACTTCGCGAAGCTCAAGGAGCAGGTCGAAAAGGCGGATCGCACCGTCAAGGCTGCGGCCGAGCAGAATCAGGCAGAGATCCAGGCGAAGGTGGACGAGGCGAGGCGGGACGCCGATGAACGTGCGGCCGAGCTGCGGGCCAAGACTGACCAGGCCGCCAGGGAGGGAGAGAGCAATTGGCGGGAGATGCAGGCCGACTTGAACCGCCACATCGAGCGTGTTCGGCAGCGCATGGATGCCAAGAAGGCGACAGTCGACGCCGACGTGGCCGACCATGACGCAGACTGGGCTGAGGCCGACGCGGAGGACGCGATCGCCTTTGCGTTGTCAGCGATCGTCGAAGCCGAGTACGCGACCCTCGACGCGATGCTGGCACGTGAGAACGCCGCGAAGCTTGCGGCGAGCTCCTCCTAGGCACACTCGACAGCGATAGCGGCCTGCCTGATCGCGCTCCTGGCGTTCACCGGCTGCGGCGGCGGCGAGACACGGCAATCTGCGGCTGGATCGCACCCCGTCTTGACGTGGTTGAGGTTGCGCGCCAGGCCGGCGATACGGTCGAGGTCATCTCCCGTACGCGGGCGACTTCGACCGTGCGAGGTGCCATGTCGAAGTGTCGGACTTCGCGTGGTTGAGCCAAGCCGACGCCCGGACTCGAACCGGGGACCCCTTCATTACGAGCGTTGATCAGGAGTCGCGGGAGGACGCGCTTGGTCGCACGAAGGCGCATCGCTCCAAGGATTCGCCAGGGCCAAAGTGGCGTCCGAAGACCTGGAACGACAAGGACGTAGACCCCGCGTAGACCCCGTACGTCTGGTGCGAATGGGCTTTCGGGTCCAATCCGGCCGGTCGAACCGGCGACCTCCTGGGTGCGATTTAGTCAGGACCCTTCGCGATGCTCTGCCCACGGTGGCGATTGGCCCTACCGTCGGCGAACCGCACCAAATGGCTTCGCCGTTCTTCGCCAACGCCGTTCGGTGCTACTTGACAAAAACTTGACCCAGTGGCTCCCGTCCTCGCGCGCGCGAGAACAAAGTCGTCGAGCGGCACGAATCGGCAGGCGAAGATCCTCGAGCGATCGCAGCTAACCATCACTCTCGATGGATGCGCGCGTAAAGCCCGTGCGCGCTGCGCAACTCAAGGTCGCGCGGGCGTCGATAGCCCGTCCAGGGCCTAAGCTGGCGGGTGATACCGAGTCAGCCGGGCGGCAGAGTGCGTCGGTGCGCTCGACGACGGCCTTCGCGAAAGCCCGAAACCGCCGCGATTGCCACAGCCACCGCGACGCCCGCAGCGACGACAGCCAAAGCGGCGGTCAGTGACGCAGAAGCGGCCGCGACGATCATGACGAGTATGCCGAGAACCCCGCCAATCAGAGCAAACAACGCCCAGGGCATGCTGGAGTCGAACGCTACCCGGGGGGTCGGAGTCACGGCTCTCCGTGCCCGTGCTCGCTCGAAACCGGCCAAGAGTGAGCTCAAGATCAAAAGGGCGAGGAGGATCCATGTGAGCCCCAGGGGTATCGCACCGACCGCGCGCGCAACGATCACGCAGATCGCGAACACCGCGCTGCACGCAAGGACGTAAGTCGAGGTTTCAACGGATCGCTTCACAAGCCGCTCCTCGTTCATCGGTCATGAGGACAGGCACCTTGAGACTGACCGTCCCCCTGTATTTGGTCCATTTCTTCTGTGGGACCGCCCAGCTCCGACAGCCCGCCGGGTGCTCGCTCGGCAGGAGCGTGGGTGCTGGGTGACTGGTCCAGGCGATAGGTCGGCAGTTTGTCTCATCCGCTCCCCACTTTCCAACGCTCAGCAAACTTTCGTGGTGTGAGCATGCGGAGGCCGCGGTGGGGGCGGCGCTCGTTGTACTCCTCGAGCCAGGCCGTCAGGACGACCCGGGCCTCGAGCACCGACACGAACTCCTCGCCGCGCAGCACCTCGTCGCGCATGGTGCCGTTGAAGCGCTCGACGTAGGGGTTCTGCTGCGGGCTGCCGCGCTCGATGAAGGCCGGCTGGACGCCTTGCTCGGCGAGCCACTCGATCAGCGAGGCGGCCGACGAACTCGCGGCCGTTGTCCGAGCGCAGGATCCGGGGCTTGCCGTGGCGGGCAAAGAGCGAGTCGAGCTCGGCGATCACGTCGCGGGCGCCGATCGAGCGGGCGACGCGGCAGCCGAGCGCGAGCCGGGTGTACTCGTCGACGACGTTGAGGACGCGGATGAAGGCGGCCGTCGGCGGGTGTAGGTGGCTGAGGAAGTCGTAGGACCAGATCTGATTTCGGCGCTCCGGCGGCCAGGTTGCCAGGAGGCGTTCAGGGTGTTGCCCTGGGCTCTGCTTGCCCGAGGCCTTGCTCGCCGGGGCGGGACGCGGTGGCCCTCTGGGCGCCAGAGCCTCTCGATCCGCTTGCGGTTGACCTCGAAGCCCTCGCCTCGCAAGAGCGCCCAGATCCGCCGGTAGCCGTAGCGGGGATGGCGGCTGGGCGAGCTCGTTCATGCGCTTGACCAGGCGCTGCTCGGCCTCGGGTGAGACCGGCGAGGTAGCGCTGGGTCGAGCGGTGCTGGCCGACAGCTGGCAGGCCCGCCTCTCCGGAGACCTCGAGCGCCGGACGGAGGTAGCCCGACCGCATCGCGCCGGCGGGCCGGGCTCACCATTTTCCCGCTGTTCAGGTCCTTGAGCACCGAGATGTCGAGGGCCTGCTCGGCGACGATCCGCTTCAGGCGCGCGTTCTCGGCCTCGAGGGCCTTGAGCCGCTGGGCCTCGTCCTCCTTCATCGCGCCGTATTTGAGCCGCCAGCGGAAGAAGGTCTGGTCTGAGATCCCGAGCCGCTTGCAGGCCTGGGCGATCGTCAGGCCCTCGGCCTGCATCTTTTCGTGTCTGTCTGAGCTTGGTGACTATCTGCTCAGGGCTGTAGCGCTTGGCTTTCGCCATGGTTCTCCTCCATTCGGACTCTCACTTCGTTGAACTACGACAGACGAAGTGGACCGAATAGAGGGGGGCCGGACAAGCTCTATCTGGCCCGGGGGCGCCCGAGAGCGGAGGAGCTCGTGTTCCCGAACAGCCAGGGCGGTCATCTCCGTCGCCACAACTGGCGCCGCCGCGTCTGGATGCAGGCTCTTGAGCGCGCCGACATCCCTACTTCCGCAGCTACGACCTGCGCCACACCTGCGCGACCCTGCTGCTCTACGAGGGCCGGACGCTGAACGAGGTCGCCGAGCACCTGGGCCACGCCGACCCCGGCTTCACCGCCCGCACCTACGCGCACGTCATGCGCGACGCCCCACGCCGGCGGCGCATCACGATCAGTGAAGCGATCCGTAGAGGCCGTGTCGCGGCCAGTCGTAGACCCCGGGTGAGACCCCTCAGACGCGAAGGGGGCGAATCCTGCCGCCCGCTCGAAGAAGAAGTCCTACAAATCGAAAAGCCGACGCCCGGACTCGAACCGGGGACCCCTTCATTACGAGCGTTGATCAGGAGTCGCTGCTGGACGCGCGTGGTCGTGCGAAACCGCATCGCTCTGATGATCCACCGCGGCCGCGGTGGCGGCCGAAGACCTGGAGCGACAGGGACGTAGACCCCGCGTAGACCCTGCCCTGATGCAGGGGCATGCGGCCGGAGAGGCAGCGCTGGCTCGAGAGATGGGGCAGCTGCAAGCGCTGGCGGCCTTCGTGCGCGAGACGGGCAGACAACTGCCGGTCCACTCGCACAGTCGTACGTCGGTCGAACAGATCCCTTATCTTCGACAACGAGAGTGCGCCCTGCGGCGGAGGCATAGCTTGCACGTCGGTTCTGCTCGCCACCGGCAGCGGAACCCCTTCCGTCGGGCGTTGGCGCTCGCCGCCGCGCTGAGCGCCCTGCTGCTCGCGCACGCCTCGCCCGCCCTGGCGACGACGCATGTCAGCTCGAACATCACTAGCAACACGACCTGGACGACCTCGGGCAGCCCCTACGTGATCGATCCCTCCGGCGGGATCTTGGTCACGAGCGGCGCTCAGCTGACGATCAACGCGGGCGTCGTGGTCAAGTTCGCCGGCGGCCACTCGGCCAGGCTGAACATGAACGGCGGCAAGCTGTACGCGGTCGGAACCGCCGGCAGCCCGATCACCTTCACCTCGATCAAGGACGACTCGGTCGCCGGTGACACGGGCGGCGACGGCGCCACCACGGGCACTGCCGGCGACTTCACCGGTCTTTCGTTCGCGAACAGCGGCGCCAACTCCGGCCTCACCTCGACCCTGGCCTACGTCAACGTCACCTACGGCGGCTACGGCTTCTCGAACTCCGACACGACGATCTCGATCAGCGGCTCCTCGACGCCGGTTCCCGTCGTCAACATCTCGCACGCGACGATCACCAACAACCTTTGGTCGGCAATCGTCACCGGCGGTGCGCTGACGCTTTCCGACTCGACCGTCGAGCACAACGGCGGCTACGGGGTCAACGTCAGCAACAACAACGGCAGCGCCGCAATCACCGACACCAGCCTCAGCTACGACGGCACCGGCTTCAAGGTGACCAGGAGCTCGTCGAACAGCTCGCCGGCAAGCTACGTCCTGAACAGTCAGATCGCCGACAACACCAAGGGCGGCATGATCTTCACGGGCGTCGCGAGCAGCATCCCCGCCGCCCAGTGGCCCTACGCCCACTTCAACAACATCCTCGACAACGGAGCACCGAGCGGCAGCGGCATCGACCTGAGCGGGATGACGATCATCTCGGACGTCGCCCGCGGCAACTTCATCAACAACTTCTGGGGTTCGACCGTCTTCTGGAACCTCAACCCGCTTCCCTGGTGCGCACCCTGGCCCGGGCATATCGCCTACCCCGGCGACGCCAACAACGACCCTCACGGGCCGATCGACTGGAAGGGCTTCCTCTCCCCCGCCGATCGGCACTCCACCGTCCAGGATGACCTGCATCTACGACCGCACCTGGATCCATGAGTACGAGTTCCAACTCTGGCCGTACCCGTTCAACGGCACTCCCGCGATCCCGGTCGGCGAGACGCTCGGCTTCGGTCCCAATCCGTACGCGAAGACCGGCGCCGGCTGGCTGGACGATCCGGTCAACACTGCGACCGGCAACTTCGCGCACGAGGAAACGGATCTCTCCTTCCCGAAGACGGTCGGGCCACAGCTGAAGTTCGTCCGCACCTACAACTCATTCGGAAGCAACGACGCACCCGCCGCGGTCGGATCGGTGCCGTTCGCCGACGGCTGGTCGTCGAGCTGGAGCGATCGGCTCGAGTTCTTGCCGAACGGCGATATCCAGTTCCACGCGGGCAACGGCTCAACCTTCTACTTCCAGAAGTCGGGTAGCTCCTACGTTGCAGCCGCGGGCGTCACGGCGGCGCTGAGCACGATCTCGGGCGGCTACGAGATCACCCGCGCCGACCAGACCAAGCTCGACTTCGACTCGAACGGCTACCTGACGGCGATCAAGGACAGAAACAACCAGGCACTGAGCTTCAGCTACGACTCGAACAGCCGCCTCGCAACCGCCACCGACGCCGTTGGCCGTAGTTTCAGCTTCACCTACAACTCGAGCGGCCAGCTGACGACACTGGCGGGTTCCGACGGCCGCAGCGTCTCTTACGGGTACGACACGGCCGGGCGTTTGTCCACGGCCACTGATGTCCGTGGGAAGACCTGGACGTTCAACTACGGGTCATCGAGCGACCTGCTCCAGAGCGAGACTGACCCGCGCGGCAACCAGGTCTTCAAGGTGCTCTACGACTCGAACAGCCGCGTCAGCGACCAATACGACGCCTTCAACAACCACACCGCCTTCGCCTACAACACCTCAACCCAGACGGCGACGGTCACTGACCCGACCGGCGCGGTGACGAAGGACATCTATTCGAGCGGTCTGCTGGCGCAGCGGATCGATCCGCTCAACCACTCGACCACCTATGCCTACGACTCGGCCGTCAACCTGACCTCGATCACCGACGCCGCCGGCAAGACGACGACGATGGGCTACGACGGCAACGGCAACATGACCTCTCGCACCGCGCCGACGCCGCTTTCCTACTCCGAGAGCTGGACGTACAACTCGAAGAACGATCCGCTTACGTACGTCGACCGACGTAGCAAGACGACGAGCTACGGCTACGACTCGAACAGCAACCTGACGACGATCACTAGGCCCGGCTCGAATGTCACTACCTTCGGCTACGACTCCGGCGGCAAGGGAGAACTCGTCTCGATCACCGACCCCAACGGCAAGCAGACCACGTACGGCTACGACTCGCTCGGCGAGCGACGTCGGCGACCAAGCCGGACGGGAACGAGCGGACCTTCACCTACAACTCCGACGGCACTCTCGCCACCTCTGTCTCGGCCAACGGCAACGTCTCCGGTGCCACCCCGGCCGATTTCACGACCAACTACACCTGGGACGAGGCGGGCCATCTGACCTCGGTGATCGATCCGCTCGGCAACGAGTGGGACTACACCTACGACGACAACGGCAACCGGATCACGGCCAAGAACCCGCGGCTAAAGACGACCCACTTCGCCTACAACGACGCCAACGAGCTGACTACGGAGACCTTCCCGGATAGCTCGACGATCAACTCAACCTATACCTCGCGCGGCGAGCTGGCCTCGCTCACCGATCAGCTCGGCAACAAGACGACCTTCAGCTACGACGCCGCCGGCCGCCTGCACACGAAGGTGACTCCGCGGGCAACGTCTCGGGCGGAACGCCTGCGAACTACACCTGGACGTATGACTACGACGTCAACAACAACCTGACCTCGGTCACCGACCCGCTCGGGCACGCCACCTCGTACGACTACGACATCCTCAACCGCCGCACCAAGCTCACCGACGATCTCGGTCATCACAGCGACTTCGCCTACGACGCCGACGGCAATCTGACCTCGGTTACCGACCCGCTGTCGCACACGACCGCATACACCTACAACGACCTCAACCGCCGCACCAAGACGACTGATGCCTACAGCAAGGACACCGTCTACGCCTACGACGCCGACGGCAACCTGACCTCAGTCGCCGACCCGCTCGGCGACAAGACGACCTTTACGTACGACGATGCCAGCCAGCTGATTGCGAAGGTCGACCCGCGCGGCAACGTCACCGGCTGCGGCTGCTCGGCGTCGTACAAGACGCAGTACTCCTCGACCCGAACGGCAACGTGACCGTCGTCACCGATCCGCTCGGTCACACGACCGTCTCGGCCTACGACCACGCCGACGAGCTCAGCTCTGCCACCGATCAACTGAGCCAGGTCACTGCGTACGGCTACGACGAGGTCGGACGGCTGACCGACGTGACGGCGCCGGATCTCTCGACCACGAGCTACGGCTACGACCTCGACACCGGCGATCTGACCTCACGCACTGACGCCAACTCTCACGCGACCAACTACACCTATGACGCCGCCCACGAGCTGACTTCAGTGACGAACCCACTCGGGAAGACCTGGACGTATGGCTACGACGCCGACGGCGATCTCACCAGCCGCGTCGACGCGATCGCGAACGCGGCCTCGAACGCCTCGCTCGGGACGACAACCTACGCATTCGACCGCGCCGGACGCCAAACGGGGATCGACTACTCCGACTCGACCCCTGATGTGACCTTCGGCTACGACAACGCCAACCGGCTCGCGGCATGGTCGACGGCGCCGGTACGAAGAGCTACGGCTACGACAACGCCAACAGGCTCACCTCGGTCACCCGCGGCAGCTCGAGCTACGCCTACTCCTACGACAACGACAACCGCCTCACGCAGACCACCTACCCCGACTCGACCGTCGTTGGGACGGGATACGACGATGCCGGCCGACTCTCGACGCTGACCAGCGGAACCCAGAGCGCTGGCTACAGCTACGACCCGGCCGGAAACCTCACCGGACGCACGCTGCCTGACGGCTCAACCGAGGCCCGCACTTACGACCACGATGGCCTCCTGAGCGAGATCTCGGCGACCAGCGGCACAACGACCTTGCTCGACGAGCAGGTGACGCGCAACGCCGCCGGCCAGCCGACCGAGATCACCCGTCCGGGAGGAGTCGAGACCTACTCCTACGACAACATGGGGCACCTGATCAAGGTCTGCTACCAGAGTTCGTGTCCGAACTCGAGCGACCCGCAGATCGACTGGACGTACGACTCGGTCGGCAACCGACTGACGGAGACCCGCCCCTCCTCGAGCACGCTCGGCTACACCTTCAACGCTGGCGACCAGCTCACCTCGACGAGCGACGGCACAACCTCGACGAGCTACAGCTACGACGACAACGGCCGCGAGACCGGCAAGGGCAGCTCCAGCTTCGGCTACGACATGGCCGGCGATCTGACCTCGGCGACGATCGGCTCGACGACGACCAGCTCAGCTACGACGGCAAGGGCAACCGCCTTTCCGCGAGCGACGGAACGAACACCACGAAATACTCCTGGGACGAGAACGCGCTCTCCGGCGTGCCCCAGCGCGCTAAGATGAACGGCTCCTCGAGTCTGATCCGCCGCTACCTGTACGACTCGACGGGTCCGCTCGAGCTGCAGACGCCGAGCACGGCTTACACCTACCTGCAGGACAACCACGGCTCGGTCGCTGCGGTCTCAAACGGCGGCACTATTGCGGCCGGCTACAGCTAGGAGCCGTTCGGCGCCCGCACCACCTCCGGCGGCAGCCCGCCGGCGAACCCGCTCGGCTTCCGGGCCAGTACCAGGATGCTGCCACTGGCCTCTTCGACCTGCGCGCGCGCCAGTACGACTCCGGCGATGGACGTTTCCTCGCCCCGGATCCCCTCGCGCCCGCACTGACCGACCCTACGTCTCGGCCTACGTGTTCGCCAACGACGCGCCGACGATGTTCCAGGATCCAACCGGTATGTCGATCTGCCTCTCGGTCTGCAAGACTGCGGAGCGCCTCGGCAGCGCTCTGTACGACGGCACCAAGGTCATCGTCAGCGGCACCGTCGACTTCGCCCAATCGATCGCCGAGTCGAACGTCAACTGCGTCTCGAATGTGTTCTCCGGCGAGATGCGTGACGCGACGCGACACTGCCTGAAGGCGGCCGCCTTCGATGCGGTGCTGGTGCTTCCCGGTGGCCTCGGTCTCGCGGCCGAAGAAGGGATCGGCGGCGGTTTGTTGGAGCGCCTTCTGTATGAAGAACGAGGCTCGCTCTTTGGTGACGTTGCCGCAGAAGAGGGAGGGGCCGTGTTCAGGGCCGCCGGGGCTGCCGGTGAGGCTGGCCCCGGCATCTCGCTTGAGCAGGCCGCCGCGGCAGCCTCGCGGAACGGCATCGACATGCGTATGTTCGAGCTTCAATACGAGCAGGGCGGTGGCGCCTACGGCTACATCAGCCAGACCGGATCAGGCGCGCTCGTCCGCGGCTCGTCCGGCCGGATCGTCCTCACTCTCAAGGACCCAGGCCTCGCCACCGAATCCGATGCCGCTCAGACGATCGCGCACGAACTGAACCACGTCCGCGGCGTGTTCAGGACCGGCCAGGCGACGGATGAGCCGACGGCAGAGGCCGCCGCGCAGGCTCTCCGAGGTTCTTCCGATGATCACACCAGGGGAGAGCGACTTCATCGAAGTCGTGCCGGCGGCGCCGTTCTCCGACGCTGATAACGCCTTCCGTACGTGGCTTCACGGAGTGGCCTCCAGCGCTCAGACCTGGCGGACGAGGACATCCGCGTCGACACCGTGCGTGGCCTCGACGGCCGGAGCCTACGCCGCTACATGGTCCGCAGCCGCGCAATCCCTCGCCGGGACGACTGACGATGCGCAGCTCGCCCCGAGCTTCGAAACGCTCAAGCCGCTGTGCCCAAGTCGGGCGCGTCGGCTCTGCCTCGTCGCGGTCCTGCTCGCGGCCCTCTTTGCCGGCGGCCTCGCCTCTGGGCCGCCGGCTCATGCGGCTACGACGACAGCTGCCGCCCCGAAATACGGCTACGACTCTGCCGCCAGGATTGTGCAGCGGGCGTTCGGCAGCCCTATTTCGCGGACGGTCTCGCCGCGACCCGCCGGTCCACGGCTGCAAGCGCGGTCGGCGCCGTCCTGTCCTGCCCCGGAGGAGGGCTTAGCCGCAGAAGAAGGTTTGGATTCCGGTGGATTTGTGTCGCTGTTCAAGGCTTCACGGCCTGGGATGGGCAGCACTCATCTCGCCGAGGGATACAACCCTGCGGACTTCCCCGGCGGGGCCTACTTCGCCCATCAGGACAGCCGCGTAATCGCGGAGAACTTTGCCCGGCACTATAAGGAAGGGATCATCGAGACGCGGGTTCCGGCCGATGTCTACGAGGACACGCTTGCGCAGTTCGAGCGGCCATTCCTTGACATCCCAGGGACAACCGAGGTCCTTGTCCCTCCAGAGCATCTACCGCTGCTGAATCAGTTCCCGAGGGAACTGCATCCATGGTAGGTCCGGACGACGCAACTTGGGCAGCGCTCAAGGAGACAGTGCGCCCCGGAGACATAATCAACGTCGTCGTGACCGAGCAGGCTCCTTTCGGGGTTTTCGTTCAGCTGCCGAACACTACGGTCCGCGGGGTGATCGAAATCATCAGTTTGTCGGATGAACGGCCTGAGGATGTCGTACCGCCGCCGGTGGGAACCTCGATACGGGCGGTCGTTCTTGGTGTGACGGAAGCCGAACGTGAGCTAAGGCTCAGCGCAAAGCCTTCCGTCATCCGAGAGCACGAGACGAGGGGCTAATGGGCCGCAGAAGAAGCAGGCGGCGCTATCTCGATGGACGAAGCAATCGAGCAGGGCGCCGCCCACGTCGGGCCAAACGGATTCATGGAGACCACCGGCAAGGGTCTCAACTACCAGTTCCGGAGCATGTCGACCGACGCTGGCGGGAACACGGTCGCGCGCATTGGACGTTTCGACGTAAACCCGGCTGACACTCACGTTTCGAAGCTCGGACCGCATCTCAATCTCGAGACCCAGCTGAACGGGGATATCGTCAGCAACACTCACACGCCGATCGATCCGGCGACCATCCGCCCAGGAGACATCCCGTGACCACCGTCGATGCTGCTGTCTGCTTCGACGGCGATGGCTCTATCAGCGTCTCTGCTCGCCCGGACGCGCTCGCCGCTCTCGGAACGGCTTTGGCCAACGAAGTGGAGGCCGTTGTTGAGCTGACACCGCCCGCTTCGACCCCTCCCGACTGCGAAAGTGCGACAGGCGTCCGCGTTCGGTGGGACGCCGACCCGGGTGTCTCAGTCGCCAGGGAGGGAAGCGAGGTCGTGATTGTTGGCGACGCAACGGCCGTGGCTCAGCTCGCGAGGAACATCGAGCGCCTCGGCAATGAGCCAGCGATGCTCGGGGGTCACATCCATCTCGAGTATTTCCCAGACCATGCGTACCTGCGCTCCGACTCCATCCCCCTAGTCGTCATCGCGACGTGACGTGCGCCGGTGAGCCGTCCGAGTCTTCGCGAGTCGGCTCGCCGCCCAGTTCCGACGTGGCGCCGGCGGTTCCTCGGCCTCCTCACGGGTGACTGCGCTCGCATTGGCGGGTCTCGGTGCCAACGTGCCACTGGGCTCTGGGGCTGCGACGACAGCGGACGTTGGAAATTACGACTACGACCACCTGTCCTCGTTCGCGCAAGGCGCCGACACAGATGCACTTTGGAAGTGCTGCCGTCTAGCGAGGCAACTCCAGCATCGGGATGAGCTCCTATGTCAAGCCGTCTCAGCTCGTCGTGGATCTGCCTCCGTTGAGCGCGGCATCGGCGCGGAGCTGCTGGTAGACGACGTCGGAGAGGTGGCGTTTGAGCGCGCGGACGGCGTCGCGCTTGGTGCGGCCCTCACCCCGGCGGCGCTCGACGTAGGCACGGGCGCGCGGGTCCATGCGGGCCTGAGTCAGCGCCATCATGTGCAGCGTGTGATTCAGGCGCCGGTTGCCGCCCCGGTTGAGGCGGTGCCGCTGTGTCTGGCCCGAGGAGGCCGGAATCGGGGCGGTGCCGTTCATGCGCGCGAAGCGGGCCTTGCTGGCGATGCGGCCGATGTCGCCGACCTCGCCGATGATCCGCCCGGCACTCAGGTAGCTGATCCCAACCAGCTGGGGCAGGCCGCTCGCGAGCGCCCGCACGGCCCGGGCAATCTCCCGCTCGAGCTGCTTGATCTCGGCGTCGA
This sequence comes from uncultured Actinomycetes bacterium, assembly GCA_963719275.1. Taxonomy (GTDB): domain Bacteria; phylum Actinomycetota; class Thermoleophilia; order Gaiellales; family Gaiellaceae; genus AC-32. The sequence goes on from CAVRBT010000008.1 coordinate 175,124, forward strand.
GCCGGGCGAGCGCCTCGATCCGCCGGCCCGCCAGCAGCGCCTGCACGCCGCTCTCGCCGGCGAGCAGCCGCTCCGCCCGCTCGAGCCGTGGCGGCGAGTCGAGCCGGGGCAGGCTCCGCTCGTAGCCGGGCCGCAGCGAGACGAGGTCGGCGTGCAAGCGGTTCGCGGTGCGGGTGCGCTCGCCGATCAGCTGCAGCCGGTAGTCGCAGAGCAGCTTCAGGTCGCGCGCGGGCGAGTCGGGCCGCACCGGCGGCAGCTCTTCGCGGGCGGTAACGCGGGCGATCGCGAGCGCGTCGCGCGGATCGCTCTTGCCGGCGCCGCGCAGCCGCCGGCGCTGACGCTCGCTGAGCGCTCCACGCACGTCGACCACTCTCTCGCCGCACTCGAGCAGCAAGCAGGCGATCCCGCGCCCGACCCAGCCGGTGCCCTCGATCCCGAAGCGCCGCTCGCCGGGAGCCAGCTTCAGCGCCCAGGCATGCAGCGCGCGGTGCGCGCGCGGCTCGTTGGCAAACTCGCGTGCCGCCAGCTCACGCCCGAGCTCGTCGACCAGCGAGACGGCGAGCGAGCTCTTGTGCGCGTCGATCCCGATCGTGACCACAGCGAACCTCCTTCTCCGCGGGGCGTACGATGCGGCCGAGCGGTGCGCAAGCACGCGTGGGGGAAACCCCAAGCTCCTATCAAGCGACGCCGCTCAACCAGGTGAGCCCCGGAGGGACACTCACCAGCGGAAGGCCACGGCCCAAGCCGAGCATGCATCTGCAGAGTCACCTCCGGGGCTCGCCGCCGTCAGCAAGCGACGGCGACCCCCGAAGGACTAACACGCATGCATCTGCGTCTCGCTGGCTATCGGAGGTGAGTAGTTCGCGTTCTCGACTGGGTCGCTAGCCGCTCGTCAGAGGTCGACACCGAGGCCGCGCTCGGGGACGAGCTGGCGTTCGAGCTCCATCAGGCGACGGAGCCGCTGCAGCCGCTCGGCGTCAGGCTTGCGCTCGCTCGCCTCGAGCATGCGCACGCAGTCGACGAGCGAGGCGACCTGCGGGCGGGCGCCGCGGCCGAGGTTCTCGCGGTAGGCGCGGATGCGCAGGTCGTCGTAGCCGCGCGTCCCCCAGGGCTCGGGCACGATCCGTAGCTCGCCGGCGCGCGTCTGCGCAGTCACCGGCTCGGAGCCGGCGAGCCGCTCCGCGAGCGCGGGCTGCGGCGCCTCGAGTTCCTCCAGCGCGCGCCCGAGCCGGCGCAGGTTCTCCTCCCGCAGCGAGGGGACGACGTCGAGCCCGTCAGTCGATCTCGGCGCTGCCGTGCACGACTCGGGCAAAGCCGCCGATCGACCACGTAGCCGACGCGCTGGCGGTCGAGCGCCGCGAAGAGGGCGTAGGGATCGAAGGGCTGCTGCTTGCTCACCGTCTGGCCGAGCCGCTCGAGCAGCGACTGTACGCGCTGCTGGGGCGCCTGCGGCACACTCTCGCGCGAGCTCGGCGTCGAGGGCAGGCGTCTCCTCCCGCTCGCCGATCTCGATCCGCAAGGCGAAGCCGCAGGCCTCGACGGCCGCGCGCAGGTTGGCGAAGCTCGGCTCCTGGCCGCCGATCTCCCAGCGAGCGACCTGGGCCCGCTCGCGGCCGAGACGCGCCGCTAACTCGGTCTGCGTCAGCCTGGCCCGCAGCCGGGCCTCGCGGATCAGCTGTGCAGCAGTCATGGCGGCGAGTCTACCTCCGTGTTGACCTCAGACTGATCGCGCGCCTGATAAGTTACGCGATCTCGATGAAGCGCGCGCCCGGTCAGCCGGTCCGCTCTCGAGTCCCTCCCGACGACCTCCTCAGGAGGAGCGCCGCGCCGAGTCGGCTCCATCGCGCGAGGCACGGCGGCAGACGCCAGCCTCGACCTGTCGCGCCCAGTCGATGCCGAGCACCGCGCACCGCCTGGCCGGCCGCCCGCTGCTCACGACGCGACGAGGCGGCAGAGCTCCTGCACGTCCATCCCCGCACCGTCCAGCGCCTCGTCGAGCGCGGCGAGCTGGCCGCCGTTCACCTCGGCGCCGCCGTTCGATTCGACCGGCATCGACCTCGCCGATCTGACGGCCGGCTAAAGAGCGGACTGCGCGGACCGACTTCGCCTCGCGCAGAAGTCACGTCCGGCGCGGGGCCGCTCCGACGTCTCCTTCGCCGAGCGGCTACGGTCGCAGCGGGATGAGCATCGAGCGGCGTAGGCGACGCGACGGCCGCACGGTCTACGTCGTTCGCTGGTACGAGAGCGGGCGCGGCAGCACGAGGCGGAAGCGGACCTTCGACCGCCGGCGCGACGCTGAGCTCTTCGAGGCCTCGATCCGCCGCGCCCGCCAGCTCGGCCAGCTCGCCTCCGAGGTGATCGGCTCGAACGCGACGCTCGAGGAGTTCCTCGTCGAGTGGTGGGACACCTACGCCGCCACTCACCTGCGTCCGAACACGCTCGCGACCTACACGACGCTGCTCGACAAGTGGATCGTCCCCTACCTCGGCCGCAAGCGCCTGCGCGAGATCACCCGCGAGACGATCGACACCTACGCAGCCCGCCTGCGCGTCGACGGCGCCGGCGCCCCGACGATCAACCGGACGCTCGGCGTCCTCCAGGGCGTCTTTCATCGCGCGGTCGAGTGGCGACGTCTTGGGTGGAACCCCGTCGTCGGCGTGCGCCGGGTCGCCCACACCCGCGCCGAGACGATCGACGCCCGCACACCGGAGACGGTCGAAGCGATCCGCCGTCAGCTCGACCCGCAGAACGCCGCGCTCGTCAGCGTGCTCGCTTACGAGGGGCTGCGACCGGCCGAGGCCTACGCGCTCGTCTGGGGCGACGTCCTGGACGACAGGGGCAAGCCGCGCAAGGGTCTACGCATACAGCGGGCGATATCGGGTGAGGAGATCTCAAGCACGAAGTCGCAGCGTGGCCGTGAGCCGGAGCTCTTCAAGCCGGTCGCGCGCGAGCTCGTCGAGCTCTACCTCGCGCGAGGACGCCCGGACCCGGAGGAGCTCGTGTTCCCGAACAGCCAGGGCGGCCACCTTCGTCGCCAGAACTGGCGCCGCCGCGTCTGGATCCCGGCCCTCGAGCGCGCGGGCGTTCCGTACTTCCGGGGCTACGACCTACGCCACACCTGCGCGACGCTGCTCCTCTACGAGGGCCGGACGCTGAACGAGGTCGCCGAGCACCTCGGTCACGCCGATCCTGGGTTCACAGCCCGCACCTACGCACACGTCATGCGCGACGCCCCGCGCCGGCGGCGCATCACGATCAGTGAAGCGATCCGCAAGGGCCGTGTCGCGGCCAGTCGTAGACCCCGGGTAGACCCCTCAGACGCGAGGCGGGCGAATCGTGCCGCCCGCTCGGAGAAGAAGTCCCTGCAAATCGAGAGAGCCGACGCCCGGACTCGAACCGGGGACCCCTTCATTACGAGGGTCGCCCAGGCGGGGAAGTCTGCGGGCGAATGGCTCAACTATGCGGCTTTGCGGGTAACTCGATTCCCCCTCACACCCCATGATTCCCCGCTAGCTGTAGACACGAAGTAGACACGCGGGACCGCTTTCCCCGAGGTGAAGGGGTCACCCCTACGGGCGCCGCGTGTCTACAGCGTGTCTACAAGTCACCCAGCCCGGCCGCGAGCTTCTCACCGAGGTTGGCAACCGTCGCATCATCGAGTCCCGCGTAAATGCTCAGGGTGATGACGGGATCGGAATGGCGAAGCAGCCGTGACACCTCCACCGGGGTCATTCCGAGCGAGAAGGCAAAGGCGGCGCAGGAATGGCGCAAGTCATGGCAGCCGACCGGCTCGCGGCCCTTGCCGTTGAGGCCCGCCGCCACGGCAGCAGCCTGCACCGCCCGCAGGGCATTGCGTCGATGTTGCGGCTTACCGCTCTCGCTTTGGAATACGAGCGCCTCGGGCCGAATCCGGGCGAGGCCCTTGGCGGCCTGCCGCTTGCGCTGGGCGCGGAACTGTGCGGCGAGCGGTGCCAGCAGCGGGATCGTCGCCCAGCTCGCCTCGCTCTTGGTGCCGCGAACGGTCAGCGTGGCCTTGTCGAAATCCACATCGGCCCAGCGCAGGGCCAGCGCCTCCGACACTCGCAGCGCCCCGTAAAAGAGGGCCGCCGCCACCGGCCGGTATTCGTCGCCCAGCTTCGCCAGCAGCACCTCCACCTCGGCGGGTGCGAGGTAGCGGGGTTCGCTTCGCCGCTTGCTCGGCGGGCGGTCGCCACGGTCAAGGTCCCGCACCGGGTTGCGCCGGACGGCGCCTAGGTCGCGGTTGCCGTGACGGAGAACGGCGCTGAGCGCCGAGAGGCAGCGGCGAACGAGTGCGCCCGAATGCCCCTCGGCGGTCAGCTTGTCGATCATCGAGCGGATGTGCTGCACGGCCAGATCGTCGGCCTTGTGCTTCCCGAGAACGGGGAGAACGTGCTTTCGTAGCTGGCTCTCGTATCCGTCAATGGTGGTCTGCTTGCGGCTGCCGAGAATCCCGCGCTCCCGCGCCAGGAAAGTTTCGGCCAGCGCCCGCACCGTTAGCGAGCGGTCGCCGATCTCCACCTCGCCTGCCTCGACCCCAACGGCGAGCCTGCGGTGGGCGGCAACTGCCTCGGTCTTTGTGTAGCCGTCCGGGTGCGCGACTCGTCGCACCTTCCCGGCCTGCCGCAGCTGGGACTCGAACTTGCGCTGGCCGTTGGCCAGACGGCGCTCCCAAAGACCGCGGACACGCTGCTTGCCTTCAAAGACGGGGGCGCGGCTCGCCGCGCCGTGGGACACTTTCCTAGTCACAGGGACTTACCTCCTTGTGGCCACGCCCCCGGCCGCTCCAACGGTGCGGGGGCATGATTGATGTGGCCCGAGCCTAGCGTGGCTACAGCGGTGAAGGGATCACCCGTCCGGGCCATTCCGCCGCTGCCGCTCTAGTTGCGAATCGAGGGCGCGGCGATCAACCCGAATGCCCGATCCCAGGCGGCTATAGGCAATCGTCCCGCGCTCGATCCGGCGCCGAATCGCCTTCTCGCTCAGGCCGAGATAGGCGGCAGCTTCGGGAATCGTCAGCCAGCGCCGCTCGGCCTCGCGCTCGCGCAGGCTCGCCTCCACCCGATCCCGCACGAAGGCATCCAGCAGCTCTAGGGCATCGGGGCCGAGGATGCGCCCGAGCGGTTCCGGCTCGGTCCTCACCCCGCCCGGTTGTAATCCTCTAGCCGCTCGCGCAGCCGCTCGATCACCGTCTCGGCCTGCCCTGCGCTCAGGTCGGCGCCAGGGGAACCGCCAGCGATGCCGCGGGCGATCCCCGGCCAATCCTCCTCGGGGTCGATCTCCCCCAGCGAGCGGATCAGCGCCGCGATCTCGGCCACCTGCGCCTCGCTCGCCTCGGCCGGGCGCTCGGGCGGCTTGGGCGCCTCCTCGCTTAGCTCCTCGACCCCAGCGGGCTGGTAGCCCGCCAGCACCACGATTTGGCCGAGCGGTGCCCGCAGCGCCCGCGAGATCGCCCGCGTTTGCGCCATTGAGCGAATGGCGAACGGCTCGCGGCTTTTCCCGCGGCGCTCGGCCCGCGAGCATTCGCCTTCGGCGGCGCCGACCACCCGCCCATCGAGGGTGCGGGCCTCGACCCTGGCCACGATCCCATCGCCGTCCTCGTTGGCCCGCGTCTCGACCACCACCGGCACCACCCCGAGCATTCCCCCGAGGGTGGTCCAGCCCTCGCAGGTGATGTGGCGGCGCCCGTTGATCTCGGCGTAGAGGTGCTTGGCCTCGATCACATCGACTAGCGCCGTGGCCACCTCGGCCATCCGCTCCAAGGCCACCCGGTAATCGCTCGTTCCAAAAAGGGTGAGCGGCGGGGCCGGTTCGACCGGAACCAGCTCGGCGCTCGCCTCGATTACCTCGGCCGTCTCAGGCTGCATCGCTCACCTCGTCGGGCTGCCGCTCGGGTTCGACGTGCCCGAGCAATACGGCCAGCTCCAAGTAGCTCGCGGCCCGCGGCACGTTGTAGGCGCCCGCGTCACACTCGCGCCACATCCGCAGCGCCCAGCTTCTCGCCGCCTCGGTGTCGCGGCTGGCAACGAGGCCGCGGGTGTGCAGCCCCAGCCGCTCGGCAACCGCAGCGGCCGCCGTCCAATCAGTTGCGCAATCGCCCATCGTGCTTCTCCTTCCGGTTGTGTTTTCCGGCGCCTTGCTCGGCGCTCGCGTAGCGGCGGCCGACCTCCTCCCAGGCCACCTGGAAGCAGCTCTCACACAGGCGGGTAATGGGGCCAATCGGCTCGCGGTGTTTGGGGCAGCTGGTGAGGCCGCCGTGGTCGGCCGTTGCCGCGGGCAGCTCTAGCTCGCGCACCACCAGCGGGAAGGTCGAGCGGGCAAAGTGGCGCCAGGTGGCCACGCTCAGGCGCCTGCCTTCCCGGCACATTCAGCACAGCGCAGCCCCGTCGCTCCCGGCTCGCTGGGGTTGTACGGCCGCTCGCAAACGAGGCATTCCGAGACCCCTCGGGGGGTCGGGTCAGGCCCTTCCCCGGTGATTTGGCGCGACCCCTCGGCTTTGGCTTGTTCAAGCGGCCCAGGGGGGTCGCGCCAAATGTCGGTGCTAGGGCTTGGCCCGACCCCTCCCGGCAGCGTCCAGTAGGTCACCCGGCCGCTCTCGGTCGCGTCCTCCTGAACCTCAACCTCTAGCTCCTGGGCGGCCCGCTTGCATCGTCCGCTCGGACATCCCCTGCCGCAGCCCGGTCGCCTTTACCTCGGCCGAGAGGCGGCGGCCGTGTGCAAGCTGGCTCAGCACCAGCGCCTCGGCCTCGGTCAGCTTGTCGCGGCCGCGGGTTCCCGTCAGAACGTCCTCCCGAGAAACCCCCTCGGCCACCTCGACAAACTCAATCGTCATTACCTCGATTGGCTCGCCGCCGCTGGCCGCGATTTCCTTGGGCACGATCCGCCAGCGTTCGACCTCGGCCAGCGGCCCGTAATTCGATTTGTGATGCGCCACCAGGCGGTGCCGGTCGGGTTCCTCGGGGTCGGGGGTGACCGTCACCACCGAGCGGGCCGCGTTGTAGAAGGCCGTACTGCCGTTGATCCGCAGGTAGGGATCGGCGCTTGGGGCCTTGTTCAGGTGAGCATTGAGCAAGACCGCCAGCCGCTCATCCTTGGCCAGCCGGGCGAGCTGGCCCAGCACAACCCGCACGTCCTGATCGCGGTGGGCGTCGAGCTTCAAATCGATGGCGGCCGAAACCGGATCAATCACGATCACTTGCGCCCGCGTTTCCCGAACGTGCCGCTCTAGCTCGGGGAGATCGCTCGGGAAAAACACCCCATCGCCCAGGCCCTCGGCGTACAACTCATGCAGGCGCTCTAGGTCACCGCCCAGGGCCTCAAAGCGGGGCCGGATCACTTGCTCGGCCGCGTCCTCGTAGGAGATCAGCAGCACATCCCGACCGGCCAGGGTCACCCCCGCCGCCCAGGCGAGCAGCAGGGCGCTCTTGCCGAGGCCGCCGATCCCCGCGAGCAGGGTTGGGGTTCCGACCGGGATTCGCTTTTCTAGGAACTCGGCCGCGCTCGGCCCGGACCGCGCTCATCGCCCGGCGCAGCAAGCCCCGCCGCCGCTTGGCCGAACGACTCGGCGGCGCGGCGGGTTTTACAACCGGGTTGTAAGACCGCCCCCCGGCCAGCAATCGCTCGGCCTCGCGCCCGGCCCGCTCTTGCTCGGGGTCGGGCGGCGCCGGTTGATAGCGGCGGGCAATGTCGGCCGCCAGCTCGGCCACCTCCTCGGCGGCGAGTGGTGGCTGGCAGCGCGACTCGTTCTCGGCCAGCAGGGCCACGGCGATGGCCTCGCGGCCCATTCCCCGGCGCCGCATCGAACCGGCCAACGAAACGAGGGTGCGGTGGCGACTCCCCTGCGGGATCGCGCCGACCACGGCGGGCGCCCGGCCGTTCGCTGACCGCGAGGGCGGCTGCAGCATCCAGCTGGGCGGCTCGGCGGTCCCGAGATCGCCCGGCACCTTCCAGCGATGCGGGGGCCTCATGCCGCCTCGCCCGTCAGCGAGGGCGGGGCAGCTACGAATTGCCCATCGGCTTTCAGCTCTAGGCCGGGGCCGAGATCGCAGCCCTTGACCTGCCCGCCGGGGTGGTCGAAGTAGTAGTGCAGCCCGCCGCCGCCCGTCTCGACGACGGCCATGGCGGGCAGCGGCCCGTTGGCGGCGAGGTAGCCGATCAGCGTCTCGTTGCCACCGTTGCGGGGGTCGAGATCAAGCACCACGATCCCGCTGGCGGCGCCGGTCAGGACGCCCACGTTGGCGCTCGGCCACTGCCGCCACCACCCGCCGACCGTGCCCGGATCGGCGCTCGCCCATTCCTGCCACTTGCGCAGGCGCGGATGTTTGCCGGGGGTGGCGCAGCGTTCCCCTCTCGCGCAGGAGCAGCCGCCCCCGCTCACGTCATGGAGGGGAAGCACCCTCCAACCACGCTCGGCGTAGGCGAGTGCGGCAGCGGCCAGCTCGCCCATCAGAACGGGATTTCGGTGGCCGCCTTGCCCGGCAGCGGCTCGCTTGAGGGCCTGCACCGAACCGCGTAGCGGTGTTTGCTCCTCGGCTCGCCCTCGTATTCAAACTCGTAATCCTCCTGGCCGCGGACGATCACGATTTCGTCACCGATTGCCGGTTTGCACTCGGTCATTTCCTCGGCCAGGGCCGCGTTGCGGTAGTGAAAGCGGGGGCGGCCCTCGGCATCCCACAAGCCGTAGACCGGGAAGGCGTCACCATCTTTGGTGTGCATGGTGATTTCACCACGCCACCGCCCCAGGAAATGCTCGCCTCGTTCCAGGGCGACTCGCTCGCCCAGCTCATCGTTTCCGTTCTCGTCTTGCTCGCTTAGACGAGCTGTCGCCTGGCCGAGAAGATCGGCATAATCGGACACCGGTATTCTCCTTTCGGATATGGGCGGCCCGGAACCCGCATCCAAATACCGGGCCGCTTCTCTCATTGACGACCTCCCCTTGAGGTGTCGCGGCCACGGTGGCGATGCGGGAAATGCGGGTAAAGAGTTTTGCCCGGCTTTTTACGCGGCGCTTAGCGCAGCCAGAGGAGCAAAGCGGCTTCGCGTGGTGTCGGCAACCTCACGAATCCGCGCCGCGCGGAAAAGTCGGGGTGACTTTTCCGCAGAGGCCAGCCCAACATCATTAGGTCCTCAAGCTGGTTGACGCGATCTCGTGCCGGGTTCCCTTTCGGGGTAGTCAGGCCCGATGACCGGGCTATCGCCTCATAGGTGAGCCGTGGCGGCACCGCCTTGCCCGAGTCGGTCAGCCTTTTGCGCTCGCCCAGCAGCTTCTCGGCCGCCTCGACAGCCTCAAGCGGCAGCTCTACGGGCGGGCGGCCGGAACGCGGGCCTCGCTTTGTTGCTCCCATTTGGCGGTCGAGCGTGTCGGCGATCTCGCGGAGCAAGGACAGCTCCAACCCCTGTAGCGGCTCAAGCGCCTCTGGCTCGCGGTGTTCGGTGACGGCGCGGAACGATTCCGCCCCCTGGCCGAGCTGTTCGGCGAGGCTCACAGCCTGGTCAGCTAGGCGCTGTGCGGCGCGGAGCTGGTCGGCCAGGTCGGGCCTCGCCTCAATCGCGGCCGCATACGACCCATGCTCGGTGAGGAGCTGGCCAAACTGGCGGGCGGTAAGACCGCCAGCCACCTAGCGGCGAGGGCGGGCAAATGGCATGACGTACCGGGCGCATCGTAGAGCCTCGGAAAACGGCGAGGGGCCACCCGCCCAAGGCAGCCCCCGCCTAGTACGTCATGCGCCGCCAGGGTATCGGCGGCCCGGCATTGCGTCAGCTCAACGCGGCAGCCTTGCGCGAGCGGCGCCAGGCCCTCACGCGGCAGCGCCCTGAGCAATAGAGCTGGTGCGCCTGCGCCGGGGTGAATCGTGCGCTGCATTCCCCGCAGGATCGGGGCCGAGAAAGGGCCGCCTCCCGCTCACGGCGAGCCACCAGCTTGGTGGTCTGGCATTCCAGGCAAATCGACCCCTCCCGCAACCACTCCCCGAGATCGGCGCCGCACCTCGCGCAACTACGAATAGCCATCGAGCCATTCTGACTCAGTTACACCTGAACGGCGTAACGGCGATGTGTTCCGACCGGATCAGAAAGTGCGGGCTATCCAGGGCGGTCAGGGATAAAAAAACCGATTCTCTCGCTGCTTTCAAATGGCGTTACACTCTCGACCATGGCCACAAACACCGAAAGAACAAACCGCCTTTGGGGTTGGCAGGAACCTACCGCCGAGGACGTTCGCAGGGCCGAGGCGCTAGAGGAAATGGAATCGTTCCTAGCCAAGGGGTTTGAGCAACTATCCATTCGGCCCGTTGGCGATGGTTTCTTTGCAGATTCCGAGGACCGGCTTTGGCGCCACGATCCCGGTTACGGTCCGGCTCACGGCCGCACTCCCGAGACGTATGCCTTTGCCTTGGTCAATACGCCAGCGGGAGTCGAGGCGCAATGGTTCGCCCGCCCCGACAAGGGGCGGCCTCGCACCCTCGACGCCTTGACCCGGCTGCGGGATCGGCAGGCCGCGATGGCCGAGGCCCAGCTACGGGAACGGGAGCAGGGGCTAGCCCAGCTTCGCAAGAGCGCCGAGCCGGTTTCCCTCGACGCCATCGAGGGCGGCGAGAAGATCACCCTGCGGGCAGCGGCTGAGCGGGTGCATGGCGCAGGCGGCCAGCTGCGGCTAGAGGGCGGCCGCCTCGTAGTGGCCTTGCCGGTCGGCGCACTCGGGGGCGGGATGGGCAATCCAAAGGCGGCCGTGCGGCGCCTCTATGCGGCCGAGGAAACGGTGGTGGCCTGCCTGAAAGAAAAGCGGGAGCTACCCGATGCCCTCGTCACCCCGAACGGGCTGCCAATCGAATGACCACGCTCCAAATCGAAACGGCCATGTTCCTTGCCGACCGCGACTGGCGGCGCAAGCTCGTCAGCCAGCGGCTGGCCTTGGTCGGTGTCCGGGCGCCGCAGCCGCGATCCAATCGCAAGCGGGCCAAGCGGGCACCGGCCGCCCAGGTTCTCGACCGGCCCGGCCGGATTCTGCGCCGCACCTTTCACAACGCCACGGTCACACACCGCTAGCGGCGCGGCGAAATTTACGAGCCAGACGAAATGGAGGGAAGCGGCTAACCCTCGGAGGCCGCTAGGAACTCGGCGGCGTAAGCCTTCATCGCCTGCGGGTAGGCCGGGTCGAGCCTGTCGGGTCCAACGTGATCCGCGAAACAGATCACGGCAGGCGCAAAGGCGCGAGCCAGTCCGACGAAATCCCAGCCCTTTTCCTCGGGCGGCGCCCAGGCGCGGTCATAGGTCAGGTGGGCGACACCCCAGCCGACCTTTTGGCGTAGTGCCTCGCTCAGAATCTCGGGGCGGCCTGGGCGCAGCCCCTCCCATTCGTCGCGGTCGAAATAGTCCGACGCCAGGGCGGTGCTTTTGTGGCGGGCGCCCTCGGGCCAAAAGAAATCGATCAGCTGCCGAACGTGAATCGTAAAAGCTTCAATCAGGGCGTTGCGGGTGTCTTGCGGATAGAGGCCTGGGGAATGGATGACCAGGGTGGCAGGCGGTACAGCATCACAACCTCATAGAAAAGGTGTTCGCCGAGGCGGTACAGGTCCTCGGCGCCCGGTGTGTAAGAGGCCTTCGGCATGGGGGTAGAGCATCGTCAAGCCACCGGACGCGAGCGTTTAGAGGTGGCCGAAACGGCCACTAGGCGGCGGCGGGAAAGCGGCGTAGGTTGACGGGGGGGTCGGGCCGTGGGAAGCGTCCTAGGCGTTCGGCTCGCCACCCGGCCCCTACAATCCTGAGCAAGAGAAAGCCTCGACGGCGCCCCCACCTTCCGAGCAGAAAACGCCGCCGAGGCCGCCCGGGGAGCCAGCCCGGCGCCGGGCACATCCGTTCGAGCAGCCGAACGGCACAGTCACAACGCGGCTTGTGGTGGAAGAAATTGCGCCCGTTTGCAGCATAAAGGTGGTCTTTTCCACCACCTTATAAACGTGTGTGGATGATGGATTACCGCCCTAATTTTCCGGCCCGAGGCCCAACCAACTCATCGAGCGCCGCTACAGCCGCGAGCAGGTCGGGCGCGAAAGCCTCGGGGATAAGGCGCCACCGATCCCCGTCCCGTTCGACTCGCCCTCGCCGTTCCTCGCTTACGAGGACCGCCCGCAGCGCCCCAGGCCGCGGCGAGCAGGCCAGCAGCTCGGCCGTGGTCAGGCCGGGCTAACCCCCGCTCGTCCTCGTCAGCGGTCGCGGCCTCGCGCCGCTGGCGTTCCCGTTCGGTCTGTTGACGGTGGCGGCATTGGCGGCAGGTGCCGCGGTGCTTCTCAAAGCCCGCGGCCGGTAGCTCGCGCTGGCAGGAATTACAGCGCCGTACCGGGGCGGGTAGGTCGGGGATCGCCGCGGCGCCGTTCGCCGTGTCCTGGGGCGCCTGGTGACCGTTGGCGGCGATCTCCTCGCTGAGCGTGGACCCGTTGAGGCCGATCCGCAGCCCGGCCAACTCCTGCCGGACCAGCTCTAGCGCGAGCGCCCGAGCGAGCGGCCGAACCTCCTCCAAGGAATCGACCAGCTCAGGCGCCGTCGCCATGGGCCTAGTTCGCGCTCGCGGCGCTCTCGCGCCAGCTGTAGACACAAACGCCGATTTTGTAGACACGCCCCCGCGGCGCTCGTTTTGCGGCCACGAAAAAACCCGCCGTTTCCAGCGGGTCTCTCAGAGCCGACGCCCGGACTCGAACCGGGGACCCCTTCATTACGAGTGAAGTGCTCTACCAGCTGAGCTACGTCGGCAGCGGCTGTCCAGTCTAGCCCGGCCCGCGCTAGGCCGGGACGACGCGGCGGCCTCGCAGTCGCGCGAGGAGACGCCGGAGCGTGGCGCCGACGAGCTTGCCGCGGCCGCCGCCGAGGAGTGCGACGCCGATGAGGAGCTCCGCCAGGAGCTCGGCGAATGCGGCGCGCGGGCCCAGCCAGAGATACAGCAGGAGCGCGAACATGTTCGAACCTCGTAACCCCGTCCGGCGGTGCCTAAACCGGCCGGCCGGCCGATGGCAGGCGTAGACTCGCGCCATGCTGCTGGTGCGCATCATCCTCGCCATCGCGATCAACATGCTCGCGCTGTGGGTCGCAAACGCGCTCTGGGACAGCGTCGACATCCACGGCTTCTGGGCCTACTTCATCGGCGCGGTCGTGCTCGGGATCGCGAACGCGGTGATCAAGCCGATCCTCGCGATTCTCACGCTGCCGCTGATCGTGTTCACCCTGGGGATCTTCTACCTCTTCATCAACATCCTGATGGTGCTGCTCGCCGAGTGGATCGCCCCGAACTTCTCGATCGACGGGTTCTGGACGTACGTCGGCGTCGTCTTCATCATCTGGCTGGTGAACTGGGTCGCCAGCCTCGCGATCGACATGCTCGAACGCCCACGCGCGAGCTACGCCTAGCGGCGAGCGAGCCGCGCGACGCAGAGATCCGGCCGCACGAAGACGTCCAGCCCCTCGACCTCGAGTTCGCTGCCGAGCGCGGACAGGGCGCCCGTGATGAGGCCTTTGTGGACGGCGCAGACGACCTCCGGCTGCGACTCGGCGAGGGCGTGGAACGGGCAGCGGGCCATGTGGATGTCGCCCTCGTGCGCGCTCGGCTCGAAGCCCTGCTGGTCGAGGAGGTCGACGACCTCCTCGACCGCAGCGTCGTCGTCTGGCGGGCGCGCCAGCGGGTCCCTCGCGAGGAGGTAGCGGCCCCAGGCCTCGCCGGCCTCCTCTGCTCGGGCGGCGCCGTCGTCCGAGCCGGCGAGCGCGCCGGTGAGGACAGTCGCCAGCAGCCGGTGCTCGTCCGTCCCGTGCTCTGCGGGCTGGGGCTCCAGCGAGTAGAGGATCCGCGGGCGGCCGCGTGTTGCGCGCGCCGCGGGCGCTGAGCTGACGAGCCCGGCGTCGGCGAGGATGCCCAGATGCCAGCGGACCGTGTTCGGGTGGAGCCCGACGCGGCTTCCGAGCTCGTTCGCGTCGACCCCGCCGTCCGCGCCGCGTAGCTCCTCGACGATCCGGACGCGCCGATCGTCGGCGAGCGCGCGATGGCGAGTCGTCGTCTCCATTCCTCCGAAACTACTCGGAATTTCGCACCGGCGGAATCCGTAGAAAGCCGCAATCAGGTTCAGGAATCGCGCTGATGGAGCCGTGTCGCCTTCTTCCTACGCTCATCGTAGAAATTCAACCAGGAGGCTTCAATGGCAGCGCATCCCACAACTCACGCGTACTACGGCCACAGGGAGGAGGAGTCGGGAATCCTGCTGAAGCTCCTGGTGCTGTTCCTCGGCCTCGGCGTCGGCGTCCTCGCGGTCGCCGCGGTCTGGATGGGCGCCTCGGCGCAGGAGGCCCGCAACGACGCGAAGCGCGCCGCCGCGGTCGCGGCAACGGCCGAGCCGGCCGCGGCCGAGTCGTCCATGCCCGGGATGGCGATGCCCGCCACGACCGAGGGCGCCCAGGCCACTCCGAGCTTCGCCGGCATCGCGCCCGCCAATGCCGACGCGCTGGCGACTGCGCACAAGGCGCTCCCGGCCGAGCTCCCGGCGACCACGCCCGGCCCGGTCGTGAACGTCCACCTCGGCATCTCCCACCGCGTGCTCTCGGTCGCACCCGGGATCAAGTACGAGGCGTGGACGTTCAGCGGCGGCGTCCCGGGCCCGGTGATCCATGCACGGCAGGGGCAGACCGTGCGCGTGACGCTGACGAACAACTCGCCGATGCCGCACTCGGTCGACTTCCACGCGGCCAGGATCGCGCCGGACAAGGCGTTCGTCGACATCCTCCCCGGCAAGTCGTTCACCTTCAGCTTCAAGGTCAACGACCCCGGCGTCTACATGTACCACTGCGGCACGAAGCCGGTGCTCGCGCACATCGCGAACGGCATGTACGGCGCGATCGTCGTCGATCCCGCGAACTCGAAGCTGCTGCCGCCGACCCATCACGCTTACGTGCTCGTCTCGGGCGAGTGGTACCTGAACGCCCCCGGCGACTCCAAGCCGGCCGGGCTCGACATGGTCAAGGCGCACCAGATGACGCCTGACTGGGTGACCTGGAACGGCTACGCGGCGCAGTACGTCAAGCATCCGCTGACGGCGCATCCGGGCCACACGACCCGCTTCTACGTGGTCGACGCCGGGCCGAGCCTCAACACCGACTTCCACGTCGTGGGCACCGTCCTTCAGCGCGCCTGGGTCGACGGCGCGGTCACCGACCCGCCGGAGCACGGCGTGCAGACCGTCACGGTCCCCGCCGGCGGCGGCGCAATCTTCGACGTGAACATCACCAAGCCCGGCCTGTACCCCTTCGTGACGCACTCGTTCGCGAGCGTCGACATGGGCGCCGTCGGCCTTCTGAAGGTCGGCGAGGTCGAGGGCACGATGAGCCACTAGCGCAGCTGGCCAGTTACACGGCCGGGCGGCTTGACTACCGCCCGGCCGTGCTGTACCTCCAGACGTCGTCGCCCGCGTAGCTCGTCGACCCACATCGAGACGAAGGCGCTGCAGGGAGGAGAACGCGCCCCGGCCCGCCTCGAAGCTGTCGACCACCGACGCGGTCCTGGGTCGACGCGGTGGATGACGTTCAGCTCCTTGTCCGGCGCCCAGATCGTGCCGTCGGCGCACACGCTCCATGCGCGAGCGTGCCGCCGAACGAGAGCCGGGCTCGCACCTTCCTCGTCCTCGGGTCGACCCGCACGAGGACATGGTCGGCCGCCAGGATCCAGAGGTCGCGCGTGCCGGCGACGAACCAGTTCGGCGAGCGGACGCCGATGGGGACGCGTGCGATCCGGCGTGTTCGCGGGTCGACCCTCGCCACCGCGGTCGCCGAGCGGCCGAAGCCAACCCAGAGGGCGCCCCTCGCAGCGTGCAGCCCGGCCGGCCGGGGCCCGATCCGCGTCCGGCGGACGACCTTCAGTGTCCGGGGATCGACCTCCCCCAGCGTCCCCCCCTCCCAGGCCGTCACCCAGACCCGGCCGTACGCCGCGAGCACGTCGAACGGGACGGCGCCGACGCGAACGGTGCGGGTGCGCTAGGCCGCCGGATCGACCCGCGTGAGCGATCCCGTACGGTAGTTGACGACCCACAGCGCCCCGAAGCCACGCGTGAGCGAGATGAGCCCCGGCCGGAGCCGGATCCGTCGCGTAACGAGGTTCGTCTGCGGGTCGACGCGCGCGAGCGTGCCGGCGCCGTCGTTGGCGACCCACACCGCACGGTGTGTCGCGATCAACGCCGCGGGATAGTCGCCGGTCTGGACGCGGGCGACGACCTGCGGCGACGAGCCGGCGAGAGCGGCCGACGCCACCGCGAGCAGCGCGAGCTTCGGCATCACCTGGAGTACACGGAGCGAGGCGAAGGTTCCGTCAGGCGTCGCCGAGGATCTCGGCGACGTCGTCGTCGCTCAGCTCGAGGTCGGCGGCGACCACGATCGGGTCGACCTGGTCGGGGCGGCGGAACCCGACGATCGCGCCGTGGACGGCCGGGTGGCGCAGCGCCCACGCGACGGCGACGGCTCCCGGGGAGACGCCGTGCCGCTCGGCGACCGCCTTCACGCGCTCGACGACCTCGAGGCTGCGCGAGAGCTCCGGCTCGCGGAAGCGGTCGCTTTGCCGGCGCCAGTCGTCGGCGGGCAGCGACTCGATCCGTTCGCGCGTCATCCTGCCCGTCAGCAGGCCGGAGGCCATCGGCGAGTAGACGATCACGCCGACCCGGTGCTCCTCGCAGTACGGGAGGATCTCCGCCTCGACCTCCCGGTCGAGCAGCGAGTACGGCGGCTGCAGTGCCTCGACCGGCGCGATCGCCTCGGCTCGCTCGAGCTGCTCGACCGAGAAGTTCGAGGCGCCGATGTGGCGCACGAGCCCCTCCTCCTTCAGCTCGGCGAGGGCAGACCAGCCCTCCTCGACCTCCTCGTCCGGGATCGGCCAGTGAATCTGGTAGAGGTCGATCGCGTCAACGCCCAGCCGCTCGAGGCTGCCCTCGCACTCGCGGCGAAGCGAGTCGCGCTTCAGCGACTGGTACGAGGTGCGGTTCGGCCCTTCCGGCTGGCCGCCCTTGGTGAAGATCAGCGGGCGCGACTCGACGCCCTCGACCGCGCGCCCGACGACCTCCTCCGAGTGGCCGAGCCCGTACTGCGCGGCGGTGTCGATCCAGTTGACCCCGAGCTCGAGCGCGCGCTGAATCGCGGCGACCGACTCCTCGTCGTCCTGCTCGCCCCAGCCGAACTGCCAGTTGCTCCCGCCGATCGCCCAGGCGCCGAAACCGACCCGCGTGATGTCTAGGCCGCTGCGGCCGAACGTGACGGTTCTCACGCGGGCGCTCCCACGGCCCCGGCGAACGCGCGGCGGAGCTCGACGAAAAGCGCTTCCAGCGCCACGCCCGGCGAAAGCTGGAACTCCTCGAAGCGGCGCCAGGTCTCGCGGACGAGCTCCGCCGCCCGCTCTGCTCCTTCCAGCCGCTCGAGCGTGCCATCCTCACGCAGCTCCGCGGCGCGGTCGACGTGCACGAGCGCGCTCTCGGCGCCGGCGGCGGCTGCGACGAGGTCGCGGTACCACGTCGCGAGCTCCTCCAGCGATGCGAGCAGCTGTTCACGCTCGGCTCCGCGGGCAGCGCGCCGAACCCGCTGCTCGGCCTCGCGCGCCGAGAGATCGAGCTCCCCGATGGCCGCCTCCTCGCGCTCCTTCGCCTCGGCGCCGCGCTCGCGTGCCGCCTCGAGCACGCTGCGCGCAGCCGCCGCCGGGTCGAAGTCGGCGCCGTAGACCGACCGCGCCGTCTCCAGCAGCGCTGCACGCCGCCGTGCCGCCGCCTCGTCGAGGAGCCGCTCCGCGCGGTCGAGTCGCCCACCGGCGACGCGCGCGATCGCCGTCACCTCGTCCTCGGAGAGCTCCGGCGCCAGCGCCCTCACGTGCTCCCGCACCGCGCGCTCCGAGAGCCGTCGGAACGGGACCGCCTGGCAGCGCGAGCGGATGGTTTCCGCCAGCGAGCCGACCTCGTCCGCGACGAGCACGATGACCGCGTACTCGGGCGGCTCCTCGAGGTCCTTCAGCAGCGCGTCGGCCGCCTCGTCGTTCATCGCGTGCGCGCCGAAGACGAGGTAGACGCGGCGCTGCGCCTCGAACGGCCGCATGTGCAGGTCGCGCCGCATCTCGCGGACCGCGTCGATGCGGATCTGGTCGCCGAGCGGCTCGAGCACGTAGAGGTCGGGATGCGAGCGGCGCTCCACCCGCGGGTCGTTGACGAGCAGCTCCGCGGCGAACGCGAGCGCCGTCCCGCGCTTGCCGACCCCGGCGGGCCCGTGGAAGAGGTACGCGTGAGCGGGGCCCTCGGTAAGGGCCGCACGAAGGAGCCGCTTCGCCTCTTCCTGCTCAGGAACGCTGTCGAAGCTCGTCGAGCACCTCCTCTGCGATCTCGCGCGGCGGGCGCGTGCCGTCGATCGTCGCGATGCGCTGCGGAAAGTACTCGGCGAGCTGGCGGTAGGCGGCGTCGACGCGCTCGCGGAAGCCCTCGGCTTCGCGCTCGATCCGGTCGCCGTCTTCGCCGACTCGGCGCGCCGCCTCCTCAAGGTCGACGAGCAGCAGGAACGTCCGGTCCGGGAGCAGCCCGCGCACCGCGTGCAGGTTCAGCCCGAGCACGCGCTCGAGGCCGAGGTCGCGGGCGATGCCCTGGTACGCGAGGGACGAGTCGAGGTAGCGGTCGCTGATCACGTCCGCGCCGCGCTCGAGGGCGGGGGCAATCACCTCGTCCACGAGCTGCGCCCTCGCCGCTGCGAACAGCGTGGCCTCCGCCCACGGCGAGACGTCGCCCTGGCGCAGAAGGAGCTCGCGGATCCGCTCGCCGAGCTCGGTGCCGCCGGGCTCGCGGGTGGCAACGACCTCGCGGCCGTCCGCACGGAGCGCCTGGGCGAGGAGCTGGGCCTGCGTCGACTTCCCGGAGCCGTCGAGGCCTTCGAAGGTCACGAACACTAGTGCTCCTTCCGGTGATGTCGTTCTGGCTCTAGGTCGCTAGCACCAAGCCAGAGATCGGGTTCGTCCGCAGCGCAGGCTGGACGCCTGCGCAAGGGCGAACGTGAGCTCTGGCGCAGCGTGATAGCGGGCGAGAGACGAACGGACATTGCCGGGAGGAGCACCTGCTTAGGATATGAGGCGGTGCGGGCTGTCGTGACAGGGGGCGCGGGCTTCATCGGCTCGCACGTCGTCGAGGCGCTGCTGGCGCGCGGCGACGAGGTGACGGTCGTCGACGACCTCTCGAACGGCAAGCGCGAGAACGTCCCTGAGCGGGCGCGGTTCGTCGAGCGCGACGTCCGCGAAGGACTGGCCGAGGTCTTCGACGAGTCGCGGCCCGAGCTCTGCTGCCACCTTGCGGCGCAGGTCGACGTGCGCGTCTCGGTCGAGCGGCCGCTGCACGACGCGTCGGTCAACGTGCTCGGGACGATCGCCGTGCTCGAGGCGGCGCGAGCCCACGACGCGCAGGTCGTCTTCAGCTCGACCGGCGGTGCCATCTACGGCGAGTGCGAAGCTCCCGCACCGGAGGACTCGGAGCGGCGGCCGCTCGCGCCGTACGGCGTCTCGAAGCTCGCGGGCGAGGAGTACCTGGCTGCGTACAACCGGCTCTACGGGACGCGCCACGTCTCGCTGCGCTACGGCAATGTCTACGGGCCGCGGCAGGACCCGCACGGTGAGGCGGGCGTGGTCGCGATCTTTTTCGGCCGGTTGGCCGAGGGAGAGGCGCCCCGGATCTTCGGCGACGGGCTCCAGACCCGCGACTACGTCTACGCGGGCGACGTGGCGCGGGCGACGCTGGACGCGGCTGGACACGACGGCGGCGTGTTCAACGTCGGCACCGGGATCGAGACCTCCGTCCTGGAGCTGTACGAGGTGTGCCGGCGCGTGGCCGGCTCCGAGGTCGAAGCGGTGAAGGCGCCGGCGCGCCTCGGGGAGCTGCAGCGAAGCGTCCTCGACATCTCGCTCGCGCAGCGCGAGCTCGGCTGGCGGCCGGAAGTGACGCTGGAGGAGGGCCTGCGCCTGACCTGGGAGTCCTTCGGGAAGTAGCAGGAGGGCGCCTCGCGGCGGCGAATCGGACCGTCCGCCGTGGAGCACGCCCTTCCGAACCCGTCCGGCCCCAGCCGCCACTCGCACCCGTGGCGCACGATCGCGGTCGTCGCGACGGGGATCGCGATGCTCGAGCTCGTCGGGCTGATGATCGTCGCGATCGCACTACTCGCGAAGCCTGTGCTGCACCACGCGCAGAGCGAGGCACGGGCCGCCGCCGCGAAGCCCGCCGCGAAGAAGCCGGCCGCCGCCCCGAAGGTCGGCCCGCTGCTCCCCCGGCGGCTAGTGTCGGTGACCGTGCTGAACGGCAACGGCGTCTCCGGCGCCGCGGCCTCCGAGGCCTCGCGCGTGCGTGCGCGCGGGTACACGGTCGGCGTGGTCGGTAACGCGCCGCACGGCAGCTACGGCCAGACCGTGGTCATGTACCGCTCCGCCCGCCGAGGCGAGGCGCTGCGCCTGGCCCGCGACCTCCAGATCCGCCGCGTCTCCCCCCTGGACGGCCTGCGCCGCCGCGACCTCAAGGGCGCGAAGCTGGCCGTCATCGTCGGCGGCTGACGCTCAGCCGCTCGCCGAGACCACATACGCGGCGACGTCGCGGATTTGCTGCTCGGAGAGCTGGTCGTTGTAGGCAGGCATTGCATTGCGGCCGTGTGCGATCCGGTCGAGTGCGAGCGTGAGGCTCGGCGGCTTGGCGTCGAAGTTCGTCCCCGAGGTGCCCTGCGCGCCAACGGCACGAAGTGTGTGGCAGGCACCGCAGCGAACGTCCACGAAGACCTTGCGACCGGCCGTGGGATCGCCCGTCCCGACAGCCGTCGTTTCCGACGAGCCGCTCGTCCCGCAGCCGGCGGCGACCGCGCCCAGCGCTGCAACCATCGCTGCCGATTGCCAAAGGCTGTTCACTACCGAGCCGGACTGAGCGATGACGGCGGTCTAAGGCCGAGCGACGCGACGGCTTCCCACGTCGGCTTCAGCCCGGAGGTGAGCGGCGCGCCTCGTCGTGCTCGCGGCCTCCTCGCTCCTCCCCGCTTGCACTAGCAGTTCCGACCACTCGCGACACACTGCGGCGGCCTCACGGTGCATGCTGGAGGCCGTTAGGGCTTCAACAGCTCGCTCGAAGCTGGGAGTTGCGGTGTCCAGTTCATCGCACCCTGCTTCGATAAGCGCCTGTGCCAACCAGAGGAGACCCTGCTCCGCGGGGGCATCCGCGAGTTCTTCGTAGCCGCGTCGGATGAGCGGACGCGCGGTTTCGAAGTCGCCTCGGCGGGCGTGCGCGAGCGCTTGCCCCGCGTGAAGTGCACCGAGGTCACGCGCATCCGCCGCCAGGGTCTCGAGCCGTGCGGCGAGCTCCAGATGCCGCTCTGCTTCGGGAATGTTGTAGGCCCACAGATGGACCTCGGCCGCGAAGAGGTGCGCTCTGGCGAGCTCGAGGCTGTCCTCGGTGTGATCGAGAAGGGTGATGGCCCGGCGGATCTCGCTGAGCGCGGCCCGCGGTTGGCCTTCCATGTAGGCGAGACGCGCCAACGACCAGTGCATCGTGACCTGTGCGTGCGGGTCGAGAGCGGCATCCGAGTCGAGCTCCTCGAGAACCGAGCGCGCGCGCTCGAACTCGCCGAGGTCGGTGAGCGCGTAGCTGAGGTACGTCGCGAGCCGAAGCCGAACACCCTCCCCCTCCGGCATCTGACAGCCAGGATCGTCGAGCGCCTCCTCGAGAATCCGTACGGCCTCATCAGCACGCCCGAGGAACCTGAGCGCCTTCGAGAGGCTGACGTAGACGTTCGTCTGCATCCGGGGTGAGACGAGCGGCGACGCCACCGCGACTGAAAGGTAGTGCGCAGCCTCGCGTTGGTTGCCCGCCGCGAGCGACGCGAGCCCCAGCGCGATCTGGGCGTGCGTCGTGATTTCGCTTTGGCCGGTCCGCTGCGCCTCCTTCAAGACTGCCTCGAGCGCGTGGCGTGCCTCGATGCTGTGATCGCCCAGGCGCAGTTGCAGCTCGGCGTCGGTAAGTCGGAGCTCCAGCGCCTCGCCGGGTGCGATGTCGACGCCGCTCTCGAGGTATTCCGGGGTCACGCCGAGCCTGCGCGCGAGCACGCGGATGGCGGGGACAGATGGCGTGCGCTGACTTGACTCGATCCGCGAGATGTAGGCAGCGCTTACGCCGCTGGCGGCGAGCTGCCGCTGGGAGAGGCCACGCGCGAGCCGCAGCCTTCGCACGCGTTCTCCGATGCTCTCGCCCGAGCTCTTCGATCCAGGAGACACGATCACGCTCTTGCATCATCTCGACTGCAGCCGCGAAGCGTCAAGCTTGCCGACTTGACAGGATCGCCGTGGTCGGCTCTGGTCCCCCTCTCCCCATCTCCCACGACCGGTGTTGCTTCCCTGGTTACGCACATCGAAAGCGGAGCGAAAGGAGGTGAGTATGGCCCGCCTGATCTCCATTGCGGCAGCCGCCGCGCTTGTGCTCTCAGCTGCCTTTGCAGCCGGCCTCACCTGCGGCGGATAGCGATCCTGGGCTGTGTCTCGGGGCGGCGCCGCATCCCGCCCCGAGACGCCCACTCATGCTCGAGGTAACCACCACGAACGCTGGTTACCAATCGCAATCCAGAAGATGGCGTATTCACTGCTGCCGGTGGGCAGCAGAATGATGAGATCCGGCGACGCCTCGGTCACCCGTCACCGGCGGGGGGCCAGGCTGCGGCTTCCCGGCCGCCCCGCCACTGCTGAGCATACGCGGAAGTTTTCGGAGAGCGCCCTATCATCGAGCCGTGCCCGCCGACGACCCGCGCAAGCAGGCCGAGATCGACTATCCGCGCGCGGCCGGCGAGGAAGGGCGCGCATGGATCCGCTCCAAGCCGTTCGGGCACAACCCGCGGGAGACCGCGCGCTTCCTGATCGATTTCGGCTACGTCCTGCAGCTGCTCGACCTGCACGCGGGCTCGAGCCTCGTCGAGCTGGGCTGCGGCTCGGGCTGGATGACGCGGCTCGCCGCACGGCACGGCGTCCACGCCGAGGGCTACGACATCTCGCCGGAGATGATCGAGATCGCGCGCGAGGAGGCCGGGCGCGAGGGGCTCGAGGCCACCTTCGAGGCCGGCGACTACGAGCAGCTTGACCTCGGCCGCCGCTTCGACGCGTGCCTGCTCTACGACGCGCTGCACCACAGCGAGCGGCCCGAGCTGGTACTGGCCGCGGCAAGGCGCGCGCTGAAGCCCGGCGGCCGGCTCCTGCTCGCCGAGCCGAACTGGAAGCAGCGCTTCCAGGGCCGCGGCGCCTCGGACGCCTACGGCACCACCGAGCTTGGCTACAGCCCACGGCACCTGAAGCGGCTCCTCCGCGACGCCGGCTTCACGAACATCCGCCGGTTCCACAACAACCGCAAGCGGCTCTTCTCGAACGCGCCCGCCGACACGGCAGCACACCTCGCCGAGCCGTTCGTCTACCGGCTGCTCGCGCCCTTCTGGACGCAGATCTGGCTGCGCGCCCGGGCCGGCTGAACGCAACCGGCCCGGGCGCTCGAAGCGCCTACAACGTGACCTTGATGACGCGACCCTGGCCGGCAGGGAAGCCGAATCCCTGCTCGGAGACGTACAGCGCGCCGTCAGGACCGGCAGTCATCCCGGTCGGGAAGACCAGTCCGGAGACGATCGTCGTCAGCTGCCCGTGCTTGCCGACGCGGACGATCGCGCCGGTGCCGGGTGTCGGACCGCCCGGAGTCGTGCTCGACTCGAGCGCGTAGAGGTTCCCGCGCACGCGCGCGAGGCCGAGCACCTGCTCGAGCCCGGTCGCGTGGAGGCGGAGCTTCTTGCCCGTGAGCTTCCAGATGCTCTCGTTCGGCACGGTTCCGTCCGGCGGTCCGAAGCCGCCGAGGTTGGCGATGTAGAACGCCGGGTGCCCTCCGTTGTGCGCCCAGCCTCGGCCGTGGTGGCCTTTCCCGTGGCCCTTACCGTGCCCGGAGCCGATCGGGATGATCGCCGTGGGCACGACGTGTCCGACCCTCGACGAGATGTCGAGGACGCGGCTGACGTGCCCGCTCGGCGTGACGCGGGCAAGCTCGCCGTGGTTCGAGTCCATCGGGTAGAGCGCCCGGCCCAGCGAGGTCATGCTGTACCAGGTGCCGTCCGGCTCGAAGTCCTCGTCGTCGGGAACCGCCGCCGGGTGCGCCGCGAGGTACGCGCTCAAATCCGCGATCATCGTCCAGGTGCCGTTCGAGTTGACGCGGAAGACGCCGTTCGGGACGGTCGGGACCCCGTGCGAGCAGCCGGCTCCCGCGAGCAGCCCGTACAGCTTGTGCCCGACGAAGGCCACGCTCGAGACACCGGTGACGAGGCCGCCGAGCGCGGGCGCGGTCTGGCTCGAGGGTAGCGCGCTCACGACGGTCGACACGACACCCGTGGGGCTGACCTTCGAGATCCGCCCGCCGAGCACCGGGTCGTTGGTGCTGCCGAAGTAGGGCGCGGCCGCACCATGCGCCTGCGGGCACGGGTCGCTGGCGGAGCTGTGCGTCCCGCCGAGGCCTCCCTCGGCGACGTAGAGGTTGGGGCCGGGCCCGAACGTCAGCCCGCGCGGGTTGTTGAACCCCGTCGCGAACACCGACATGCTCGGCGTCCCGTGCTTCTTGCCCTTGCCCTTTCCGTGGCCTGGGTCCTGTTTGGCGAGTGCAGAGCCGCTGCCGGCGGCGCCGAGGAGGAGTGCCCCGACCGACAGCGCAATCGTGAGCCGTCTCATTGTTCCCCTTTCTGCGGGTACGACGGTCGGCCGGGAGTCTAGACCGCGGCCTGCTAACCGGCGGCAGCACGCGCCCGGGCGAGCTCCGCAGTGGCGAGCGGGTTCTGCGGGTCGAGGTGCACCGCGCGCTTGAGCGGCGGCAGCGCGCGGGCCGGGTCCCCCAGGTCCTCTTCGAAGCGGCCGAGCTCGAACCACGGCCGCCAGTTCAGCGGCTGCAGCCGCACCGCTGCGGCATAGCGCTCGCGCGCGCCCTCGACGTCCCCGAGCTGCTCCAGCGCCGCCGCCTGCACGAGCACCGGGTCGAGCGAGAGCGGATCCAGCGAGCGCGCGTCCCGTGCCTCGCGGTACGCAAGAAGCGGCCGCCCGTCGGCGATCGCCGTCCGAGCCGAGTCGGTCGCGCGCTCGGCGAACCAGGGCGTCAGCAGCGAGAGCGCGACCGCAATCGCCACCGCCGCGGGAAGGGGCGACCACACGAGCCGTGGCTCGTCCCGAACCACTCCGGGCCCGCCCAGCAGCGCGCCGACCGAGACCACGAACGGCGCCGTCACGGCGACGAAGTCCCAGTCGAAGTCGACGAGCGAATGCAGCACGTAGACCGCGGCAAG
This sequence comes from uncultured Actinomycetes bacterium, assembly GCA_963719275.1. Classification (GTDB taxonomy): domain Bacteria; phylum Actinomycetota; class Thermoleophilia; order Gaiellales; family Gaiellaceae; genus AC-32. The sequence goes on from CAVRBT010000008.1 coordinate 200,477, forward strand.
CACGGCCAGCGCCACTGCCGCGGGGTCTCGCCCGCGCAGGCGCCGCACCACGCCGACTGCGGCCGCGCCGACGGACACCAGCGCGAGGAAGAAGCCGACGAGGCCGGTCTCGGTCAGGAACTGCAGCGGCACGTTGTGCGGCTCGGTGACGACGATGTCGTTCGTCCGCAGCACCCGGTGTGTCAGCTCGAAGCTCCCCGCCCCGGTCCCGCGCCATGGCTGGCGCTCCCACGCCCGCCAGGCCTCCTTCCACCAGAGCCAACGGCTCGACGAGCTCACGTTGGCGAGATGCTGCGGCCCGCCCTGCAGCGACGCGTTGGTGGACTGCGAGGTGAACTCCTCGAACCAGCCCTCGGGCTTCGCCTCCACCGCGAGGACGACGACGCCGACCGCGACGCCCGCGCACAGCACGCCGAGGGCGATGCGGCCGAGCAGCCGCCGCCGACCCGCGGTCAGCGGCCGCCGTTCCTCCTCGAGCGAGCCGAGGTACGCGAGCGCGCCCACTGCGACGGCGGCCAGGACGAACACGACCCCGAACCACGCGCCGTCGTGGACGCGCAGCGAGTGCTCCGCCCGGTCGGTCGTCAAGCCCGGCCGCGTGAAGGCCCACGCTGCCACGCCCAGCCCGGCGCCCCCGCCGAGCAGCAGCGCCGCGGCGCTCTCGACCCGCGGCCGGCCGAGGACGAGCCAGAGGACGATCGCCGCACCCGCCGCGAGCACGCCGCCGCGCGAGTAGGTCAGCAGCAGCCCGACGACGAGCGCGTAGATGTAGACGACGCCCGCGGCCCGCAGCCAGTGCCGGTGCTCGCGCCGCGCCGCGAGCCAGACCGCCAGCGGCAGCGCCATCGCGAACAGCAACCCGAGCGCGTTCCAGTAGCCAATCGGTGAGCTCAGCCGAGCGATCCGCCCCGAGGAGCCGAGCGCCGGGATCGCCTTCCCGAGCAGCGCCCACGCGAGCGGGAGCGCCAATGCGCCCGCGAGCACGTACGCCCACTCGCGCAGCCACGGCCCGAGCCAGAGCCCGATCACCGCGAGCGCGAGGTAGACGAGCCCGCGGTTCAGGTAGGCCCACGAGCGGTCGGCCTGGATCGACCACAGCACCGAGATCCCGTTCCAGGCCACGAAGGCGACGAGGAACCCGAGCGCCGCGAGCGCCTCCCGCGAAAGCTCCGGCCACGGCATTCCGACCAGCGCGCCCGCCACGACCAGCGCCGCGACCATGAGCGCCGCGATGCCGATCCACGTCAACCGCCCGCCCGACGAGCCGGCCGAGAAGAGCGCCGAAACCGCCGCCAGGACCCCGCCGGCGCCGAGCAGCAGCCAAGCCGCCCAGCGATCCAGCGCCCTGAGCATCGACGCGGGAGGCTAACATTGGCCTAGACCGGACGTCTCCGTTTACAAAGTGCTTACCGGGGGCACACGACCGCCTCACCGGGAGAGGGAAGACTGCCGTCGTAACCCGCCATGCCGCAATGCGAATCCGCCTAGCCGTCATCGCTGTCGCTCTGGTCGCCCTCCTGGCCGGCCTAGCCGGCGGGACCGCTGCTCCGGCCCAGGCCAAAGGGAAGGCCTGCTGGGAGCGCGTCATCGACGACTGGCTGAACGGGCGTCCGCTCGACAAGTACTCGCCCAAGTGCCTGCAGGCCGCGCTGAAGAACGTCCCCGAGGACCTGCGCGACTACTCCGACATCACCGACGTGATCTCGGCGGCGTTGCAGAACGAGCTTCGCGGCGGCGGCGGCGCGAATGGCGGGTCGACTTCCAGCGGCGGTTCCTCGAGCGGCAACGAGAACGGCGACAACACGCCGCGCAAGCTGCAGAACGTTCCCGACCGTTCCTACTACCGCCGCGCGATCGACAACCTCGGCACCACCAGCGCCGACTCGCTCCCGATCCCGCTGCTCGTGCTCGCAGGCCTCGGCACCGCCCTGCTCCTGACGGCAGCCGGCCTCGCGGCGCGCAAGCGCATCAAAGCGCGCCCCCGACCGCCGGCGAGCTAGCTTCGAGCGCTCAGGCCGCGGGCGGGAGGTCCTCGTCCTCGTAGATCCGCTCGCCGCGGTGCAGCCGCCGCCCTATCTCGTACGTCTGGCGCTGCGAGCGTGCCGTCGAAGCGTGCGCGGCCAGGTAGCGCGCGGCCGCGAGCAACGGCAGCCCGGCCTCCTCGGTCCCGCTGAGCAGCTCGTGCTGGCGCACCGCCGCCTCGACGCACTGGATCGTGTGGAAGTTCCGGTCCTCACGGAGCAGGCAGGAGCCGAGCTCCGCGACGAGGCGATCGGCGTCCCCGCCGGCACCGAGGTACGACGCGACCAGCTGCCCGGCCTCATCGACCTGTTGCTGGCGGTCGTAGAGGTCGCGCAGCTCGGCGAGCAGCGCCTCCGGCTCGCCCCCTTGCGGCTGCGGCAGCCGGGTCGCCGGCACGTTCAGGAAGCGGTCGAGGTACACGCTCATGGCCGCGTCCAGCACCCCGCGCACGAGCTCGGGCGACGCCGAGCGGCGCAGGCCCTGCTCGACCGCGTTGGCAAAAGTGAAGGTGTGCAGCGCGGTGTCCCAGTCCCCGAACTCGTTGCTCGTCGGGAAGCGCGCGATGCGGGTCGCCGCCGCGAAGGAGACCGCCGAGGCGAGCTCCACCTCGCGCGCGCCGTCGCGCAGTGCGGTGAGCAGCGCCTCGAGGATCTCGCCGGGCTCGGCGGAGAGCAGCGTCTCGACCAGCGCGTCGCGGCCGTGCCACTCCTGCCGCGGCGCGGCCATGGCCTCGGGCAAGTGCGCGAACACATCCTCCAGCAGCGCGACGAGGTCGACCGGGTTGCGCCAGGCGTTCGCCTCCTCCATCCGCTCGGCGAAGGCGAGTTGCGCCGGCAGCGACGCGAGCACCGACTCGGCCCGCTCCCAGCCGGCCGCGTCGAGAGCCTCGAGCGCCTTGTTCACGAAGTCGAGCGTGTGGCCGCCGTCCAGGTACCGGTGGTCGGAGGCCGCCGCGAAGAGCATGTCCGCGAGCTCGGCCTGCGACGCGCGGGCGCGAACCGCAGAGACGAGCGCTCGCTCGGCGCCCTCGGCGTCGCGCACCTCGACGAAGCCGCGGAACCAGCGCGCGAGGCGCGCCGGGTCGAGCTCGTCGCCGGGCAGCGGCTGCAGCGGGAAGCGCGGCTCCATTCCCGCCGAGTCCGCGCCGACGTCCGACAGGCCGTGGTAGAGGGCGGCCGCGCGGTCCTCCGGGGCGAGCCTCGGCACGAGGTTGATCAGGCAGCTGAGCGTCGTCAGGCCGCGGAACCAGCCGCCGCCGCGGCGCCGCACGCCGAAGTCCAGACCGGCCCGAAATGCGTCCGCCCCGGTCGGATCGGCCTCGGTCAGGACGATCGCCGCCTTCGCAACCACGAGCGAGATGTCACGCTCGAGACCGACCTGCAGGCGTCCACGCTGGTGCTCGACCGGATCGCGGCGCGGAGTGACGTCGACGTAGATCTCCCCGTCGTCGACCTCGACCGGGAAGCGGCGGAGCTCGTCGGCCCACTGGTCGAAGGTGCCGCCGGTGCAGAGATCGAAGCGGGCGTGGTGCCAGTGGCAGGTGAGGATCCCATCGGCCACGGAGCCGCGGTGGAGCGGGAACCCCATGTGCGGGCAACGGTTGTCGATCGCGTGCACCTCGCCGTCCTCGTGCAGCAGGCAGATCGTGTGGCCTTCGACGCCGACGACGAGCCGACCCTTCTCCTCGAGCTTCTGCAACGACGCCACCCGCATTCGCTGCGGTGCCTCAACAACCGTCATTCGGATCGCCTCCACCAGTAGCGGGGATCGTCGGGCTCGGCCGCCGCCAGCTGCTCAAGGCTGACCTCGCGGTACTGCTCGAGCGTGAACGAGGTCTGCGCGGAGAACCCGACGCCGGTCAACGAGAACGTGAGCGGGTGCGAGCTCAGGTGCCAGCCCTCGAGTGGCCCCGGCTCGGCGAGCCGCGCCTCCTCCTGCTCGTCGCGCACCTCGAGCACCACCGCGCCGCCGTGCGCGCCGATGAAGTGGTCGTGCCAGACCGCGAGTCCGCGCCTTCGGTCGGCGACGTACTCGTTCAGGAGATCGTTCGCCTCGCGGGCGCTTGTCCCAGCCGGCGCGAGCGCGTACACGAGGTGGCAGCGGCCGCTCACTCCCCGCAGCCTAGAACCTCAACTATGGTTCAAGTCAAGTGGCCATCGAGCTGTCCATCGGAGAGGTCGCAGCACGGAGTGGCGTCGCGCCCTCCGCGCTGCGCTTCTACGAGCGGCGCGGGCTCATCACGGCGAGCCGAACCGACGGGAACCAGCGCCGGTACGAGCGCGCCGTTCTGCGGAGGCTCGCGTTCATCCAGGCCGGACGGGCCGCCGGAATCTCGCTCGCGGCGATCCAGGCATCGCTCGACAGCCTCCCCACCCGACGCACCCCGGACCGAGAGGACTGGGAGCGGCTTTCGAACACCTGGCGCGCCGACCTCGACGTCCGCATCGCGACGCTGCAGGCGCTCCGCGACCGCCTCACGACCTGCATCGGCTGCGGTTGCCTCTCGATCGACCGCTGCGACCTGCTGAACCCCGACGACGAGGCCGCTGTCGAAGGCCCCGGCGCCCACTACCTCACAGCGGAGGGGCCACGAGGGTAGGAGGCCGGGCGCTCAAAGCAGGAGGCCCATCTCGATCGCGTCCCAGAGCTCGCCGCTCGCCCGCCGGTAGTGCTTGACCCGCCGTCCCTCGTCGACGAACCCGAACTTTCGGTAGACGGCGATCGCCGCGGTGTTGTGCGGGAAGACACTCAGGCTCAGCTTGTGCAGGCCGCGCTCGCGTGACCACTCGATGGCCGCGGCGAGGAGCGCCGAGCCGACCCCGCGTCCCCGCCACTCACGCGCAACTGCCATCCCGATCTCGCCGAACCCGAACCGGCTCACCTCGACGTCGAGGGACCCGACGATCTCGCCGCTCGCAACCGCGACGAGCGTCCCCTCGAGCCGCCACTTCGATGCCCACGCCTCGACGTCCACGGGCGGCTCGGTCGCGATTCCGTCCCGCTCCTCGGCAACCGCTGCGAACAGCAGCGCGAGCGGACGGCGGTCCTCGTCGAGTGCGGCACGGATCTCGAACTCGGTTGCGATCAGGCGCCCGGGCTCGGGAGCGCGACGCGCTCCCCGGGCCGCTCCGCCTCGATCTGGATGTGCGGCAGCCACTCGAGCCACGACGGCAGGTACCAGTTCCACTTGCCGAGCAGACACATGGCAGCAGGCAGCAGCACCGAGCGGATGATCGTCGCGTCGATCAGCAGCGCGACCGCGATCCCGAAGCCCATCTGCTGGAACATCACGAGGTCGCCCATCGCGAAGCCGCTGAAGACGGCGACGATGATCAGCGCCGCCCCGGTGATCAGCCGCGCGGTCGAGGAGATGCCCCACTCGACGGCCTCGCGGGTCGAGCCGCTAGCGTCGTAGCGCTCCTTGATCCGGCTGAGCAGGAACACCTGGTAGTCCATCGAGAGCCCGAACAGCACCGAGAAGAGGAAGAGCGGCACCCACGCGTCGATCGCGTCCACGCGCTGGAAGCCGAGCAGGCCGCTGCCGATGCCGTGGCGGAAGACGAGCACGACGAGGCCGTAGGCAGCCCCCACCGAGAGCAGGTTCAGCACCATCGACGTCGCGGAGATGACGATCGACCGGAACGCGATCGTGAGCAGGACGAAGCTGAGCCCGAGCACGAACGCAAACACCGGCAGCAGCCACGCGTTCATCGCGTCGATGTAGTCGACGTTGTCGGCGGTGTCGCCGCCGACGAGCACCTCCGTGTCTGTCCCCTGGAAGGCCTGGGGGATGGTCGTCGAGCGCAGGTTCCGGATTGCGTCCAGCGCGCGCTCGCCGGTCTTGTCGCCGCCGACTTCGACGCCGATCGCGGCTACGTCACCCGAGGAGGAGAAGCGTAAGTCGCTGCGGCCGAAGACGCCGTCCTGCTTGAGCCGGCCCCGCAGGTCGCGGATCGCGGCGCGCACCTGCGGGGAGCGGACGTCGCCGCTGATCGTGATCAGCGCCGGGCTCGAGCTGGCCTGCGGAAAGTCGCGGGCGAGCGCCTCGTAGCCCTGTTTCGACATGAGCCGGTCGGGCAGCGTGCTCACGCCGCTGGAACCGAGCTTCAGGCCGATCGTCGGGATCGCTAGCGCGATGAGCAGCGCCGAGAAGGTCACGAGGTAGACCACCGGGCGGCGCATCACCCCGCGCACGACGCCTCCCCAGAACCGTCCCTCGCCGCCGCTGCCGATGCTGCGCCCCACGAACGGCAACCGCAGCGCGTTGACGCGGTCCCCGAGCAGGCCGAGCAGCGCGGGCAGCAGCGTCAGCGCCGCGACCACGGAGACGATCCCGACCGCGATCGCGCCCACGGCGAGGCTCTTCATGATGTTCGAGGGCACGAGCAGCATGCCGGTCAGTGCGATCACGAACACCGAGCCGCTGAACAGCACGGCGCGGCTGGCTGTCGCGCTGGCGGCGGCGATCGCATCGAGCTCGGACAGGCTGCCGGCCCTCTCCTCCCGGTAGCGTGAGACGACGAACAGCGAGTAGTCGATCCCGAGCGCCAGGCCCATCCCCGTGAGCATGTTCACGAAGAAGACCGAAAGCGTGAACGCGGCCGCGATGGGTGCGCAGAGCCCGAGCGCGACGACGATCGCGATGAGCGCCATGACGAGCGGGATCACCCCGGCGACGACTGCGCCGAAGACGAGCAGCAGGATGATCAGCGCAGCCGGGAGCCCGAACTGCAGCTCGCCCGACTCGAGGTCGTGCTGCGAGACGTCGTTGAAGTCGTGGTCGAGCGTCCCCTCGCCGGTCATCGCCACGGTGAACCCGTCCTCCCCGTTCGCGCGCTCGACGACGGGAATGAGCGGGTCGACGTCCGCCTTCCGCTGAATCCCGATCAGAACCGCGTGGCCGTCTTTGGAGACGCCGAGCACCCTCGTGCGGAAGACGGCGCCGGTCGCCTGAGCCTGGGCGAGAAGCCGCTGGCCGAACCGCCTGAACGCCGGGTCTCGCGCCAACAGCGTGCTCGAGCGCACGACGACCAGCTCGTCGACGCCGTTCCGGTCCGGCGGGAAGTGCTGCCGGTCGAAGAAGAGCCGCTCCGCTCGAGCCGACTCCGGGCTCCCGGTGACGTGGCCTTGCGTTGTCAGGTTCCCCGGCAACAGCGCCGCGCTCAGCCCGATGGCGACGACGATCGCTCCGACCCAGGCGAAAATGATCCGCCACGGATGGCGGCTCGACGCCCTCCCGAGGCGCTCGGTCACACCCATCCCCACCCAGGTATAGCGCAGGGAAAGCCACCTCGCAGGCCGGCGTGACCGCGGCACCCGCCCGTCGTAGGCTTGTCGCGTGGTCACCTGCCCGAGCTGCGGCCGCGAGAACCCGGAAGGCTCACGGTTCTGCAACGCCTGCGGCGCGGAGCTGACGCAGGAGACCGGCCCCCGCGAGTACCGCAAGGTCGTGACGGTGCTCTTCTGCGACGTGGCCGGCTCGACCGCGCTCGGCGAGTCGGTCGACCCCGAGGCGTTGCGGGCGCTGCTCGCCCGTTACTTCGACGAAATGAAGGCGATCGTCGAGCGGCACGGCGGCGCCGTCGAGAAGTTCATCGGGGACGCGGTGATGGCCGTCTTCGGCGTCCCGCAGGTGCACGAGGACGACGCGCTTCGCGCGGTTCGCGCAGCCGTCGAGATGCGGAGAGCGCTGCCCGAGATCGGCATCCGTGCGCGCATCGGCGTCAGCACGGGCGAGGTAGTCGTCGGCACCGCCGAGCGCCTGGCGACCGGCGACGCGGTGAACGTCGCCGCGCGGCTGGAGCAGGCCGCCGAGGCAGGCGAGATCCTGCTCGGCCCCGAGACGGCGCACCTGGTTCGCGACGCGGTCGAGACCGAGCCGACCGAGCCGCTCGAGCTGAAGGGCAAGAGCGAGCCGCTCGTCGCGCACCGCCTACTCGCTTTCCATGAGGAGGCGCCCGCCTTCGCGCGCCACTTCGACGCGCCGCTCGTCGGGCGCGAGCGGGAGCTGCGCCGCCTCGAGGAGGCCTTCGGCCAGGCCGCCGCCGACCGCTCGTGCCAGCTCTTCACGATCCTGGGCGCCGCGGGTGTCGGCAAGTCGCGCCTCGCCGCCGAGCTGACGAGCTCGCTCGACGGCGCGCGCGTCCTCCGCGGCCGCTGCCTGCCCTACGGCGAGGGCATCACCTATTGGCCCGTGGTCGAGGTCGTCAAGCAGCTGCCCGCGCCGGCGGAGCTCGAGGTCGATCCCGCCGCGGTTGCCGCGATCGAGGGGCTGCTCGGCGACGAGCAGGCCATCTCGTCGAGCGAGGAGATCCCGTGGGCCTTTCGCAAGCTCCTCGAGGCCGCGGCCAGGGCCGCCCCGCTCGTGGTCGTCTTCGACGACATCCACTGGGGGGAGCCGACCTTCCTCGACCTGATCGAGCACGTCGCCGACCTCTCGCGGGAGACACCGCTGCTCTTGCTCTGCCTCGCGCGGCCCGAGCTGCTCGACCGCCGGCCCGGCTGGGGCGGCGGCAAGCTCAACGCGACCACGGTGTTGCTGGAGCCGCTCTCCGCGACCCAGACAGATGAGCTGCTGGAGCGGCTGCTCGGCGATGCGACGCTCGAGCCGGACCTACGGGCTCGGATCCGCGACGCGGCCGAGGGCAACCCGTTGTTCGTCGAGGAGATGGTCGCACTCGTGGAAGCCTCGGGCGACGGCGAGGTCTCGGTGCCGGGCACGATCCAGGCGCTCCTCGCGGCAAGGCTCGACCAGCTGGAGCGGGCCGAGCGCGGCGTGCTCGAGCGCGGCGCGGTCGAGGGCAGGGTCTTCCACCGCGGCGCCGTGCAGGCGCTCGCACCGGAGGAGTCGCACATGGAGCGGCGGCTGAACGGCCTCGTGCGCAAGGAGCTCGTTCGGCCGGACAAGCCGCAGCTCCTGGGCGAGGACGCCTACCGCTTCCGCCACCTGCTGATCCGCGACGCGGCCTACGAGGCGCTCCCGAAGGCGACGCGCGCGGAGCTGCACGAGCGCTTCGCCGCCTGGCTCGGGGAGCACGGCGCGGAGCTCGTCGAGCTGGACGAGGTCCTCGGCTACCACCTCGAGCAGGCCCACCGCTACGGGGCCGAGCTCGGCAGCGCTGACGACGAGCTGGGCCGCCGCGCGTCCCGGCGCCTCGCTGCCGCCGGACGCCGCGCGCTGGCGGTCCGCGATGCGGCCGCAGCGACGAACCTCCTAGCGCGGGCAATCGCCCTCGAAGAGCCGCGCGGAGGCGAAGGCGTGGAGCTGCTGCTCGACCTCGGCTCGGCGCTAATCGACCGCGGCGAGATCCGCGAGGGCGAAGCACGGCGCGGGGAGGCGGCCGCACTCGCGCAAGCTATCGGCGACCGAACACTGGAGCTGCGCGCGAGTTGCGAGCTCGCGATTCTTCGTACGGTCAGCGCGCCGGATTTCACCGGCGAGCAGGCGCTGGAGCTGGCGCGTCGCGCGATTGCCGAGCTTGGACCGGACGGTGACGACAAGGCTCTCGCCAGCGCCTGGTTCCTCGTGCTCGCGGCCGAGAACCTCCGTGGTCACTGGCAGGAGGCCGTGGACGCGGTCGAACACGTGCTCGAGCACGCCAGGAACCCCGGCGACCGCTGGCGCAGCGACGCGCTCGAGTTCGTCGGCCCGGCCATCTTCTGGGGCCCGACGCCGCTAGCCACGGGGCTACCGCGGGTCGACGCGATTCTGGAGGGCGCGCGCGGCAACAAGTGCCTCGAGGCGTGGTCGATGAGGCCGATCGCCGGCTTCTATGCCATGCAGGGCCGGTTCGACGAGGCCCGGGAGGCCCTCGCCGAGGCTCGGGCCATCTTCGACGAGCTCGGCCGCAAGATCGATGCCGTCACGCTCGCTTTCTGGACCGGGCCGCTCGAGCTGCTCGCCGGCAACCCGGCCGAGGCCGCCCGCGATACCGGTGCGGCTTGCGATTTCCTCGAGGCTGCGGGTGAGCGGGGTTGGCTCTCCACGATGGCCACGATCTACGCGAACGCACTCTGCGAGCAGGGTCTCTACGACGAGGCGGAGGCGGCCGCCCGACGAAGCCGCGATGCCGCAACGAGCGACGACCACAACGCACAGGCGCTGTGGCGCTCCTCGCTGGCGAAGACCCTGGCGCACAAGGGACAGCACGAGGAGGCGGAGCGCCTCGCTGACGAGGCGATCCCCTGGATCGACCGGTCGGACGAGCTGAACAACCAGGCCGACACCCGCACCGACGTCGCGGAGGCGTACCGCCTCGGCGGCCGCCTCGACAAGGCGGTGAACGCGCTCGAGGAGGCGCTCGAGCGCTACGAGCAGAAGGGCAACCGCGTCGCCGCCGCCAGGGTTCGCGCGCAGCTCGAGGAGCTGCGGTAGATGGCGGACGTGCGGCTCGAGCCGTGGGGCGAGGGCGATCTCCCGCTGCTGCGGCGGCTCATGGGCGAGCCCGCGATGACGGAGCACCTCGGCGGCCTCGAGAGCGAGGAGAAGCTGCACGCGTTCCCGTCGGTCGAGAACGCCCCGTCGAACGCCATCTGCCCCAAGCTCGGGTTCGAGTTGCTGGGCGAGCACGACTTCGAGTACCCGCCCGGCCATCCGATGCGCTGCAATGACTGGCGCCTCGACCTGTCGGAAACCGAGGGCGAAAGCTAAAGCGCCTCGCGCAGCTTCTGAAGCGCGCCGACCTCGATCTGCCTGGCGCGCTCCGCCGTCAAACCGAGCTCGCGGCCGATCTGGTTCAGGGTCTGCGCGGGCTCTCCGAGCCCGTAGTGCGCGTAGAGCACCGAGCGCTCGCGCTTGTCGAGCCGATCGGCCAGACCGCGAACTTCGTGGATCTCAATGTCGTCGAGCACGTGCTCGAAAGCCTGCTCGGCACCGGGATCGACCACGCCGTCCCCGACCGTGGCCGCAGCTCCCTCGTCCGTGCCAACCCGCTCCTCGATTCCGCGCGGTGCTCGCTCGGCCGCCTGGAGGCTCTCGAGCTGGGTCGCGCTGAACCCGGTCGCGCTACTCAGCTCTCCCGCCGTGGGCTCGTGGCCGTGGGTCTGCAGATGGTCGTGACGCGCTGCTCTGACCCGGGCGAGATCTCGCACCGCCCGATCGGAAAGCGCGACAGGACGCGCCAACTCGGCAACGAGTTCTTGCATCGCCTTCCTCACCCAGAACGAGGCGTAGGCCCAGAAGGGCGTGTTGAGGCCCGGGTCGTAGCGCCGTGCGGCGAAGAGCAAGCCCGCCACGCCGTCCTGGACGAGCTCGCGTTGCTCGACTCTGATGCCGCCGGGGAAGCCGCTGGCAAGACCGGCGATCGCCGGCAGGAACACCTCGACGAGGCGGCGGGATGCGTCCGGATCACCGGCCTCGGCTCCGATCACGAGGTCCCGCTCCTCGCGCGGGGTCAGTCGCCTGCGCGTGCTCACCGAGGCCATGCGTTTAGCGCGTACCTGCAGAGGTTGTCGGCACCACCGTCCCCCGGTCTGGGACGAAATCCATCTTCGCAGCTTGGGTCAGGCCCACGTCGGCTTATTGAGGTCGTAGCACCAACCGCCACAGCGGAGGCCTCCATCTACTCCAACAGGTCGACGAGGGCAACCACTTCGCCGCCCGGGAGGAGACGGACCTCTTCACGACCGAGGTCCGGGCCGTTCAGATCACTGCGTGACGAGAGGAGGTCGTCATGAGCAGCACCGTCGGGACCGCCACCGAGATCCGGCCCTTCCAGATCGAGATTCCAAAGGGGCAGATCGGCGACTTGCGCCGGCGCATCGCGGCGACGCGCTGGCCCAGCAAGGAGCTGGTCGAAGATCGGTCCCAAGGCGTCCAGCTGGCGACGCTGAAGGAGCTCGCAGGCTACTGGAGTACCGATTACGACTTCGGGCGTGTCGAAGCGAGGCTAAACGCGCTTCCGCAGTTCGCGACCGAGATCGACGGAGTCGAGATCCACTTCATCCACGTTCGCTCCAAGCACGAAAACGCGCTGCCGCTGATCATGACCCACGGCTGGCCCGGCTCGGTCATCGAGCTGCTCGATGCGGTCGGCCCGCTCACGGACCCGACCGCGCACGACGGGGACGCCGAGGACGCGTTCCACCTGGTTCTGCCTTCCATCCCCGGCTACGGCTTCTCGGGCGAGCCCAAGGAGATCGGCTGGGACGCCGGCCGCACCGCCCAGGCCTGGGCGGAGCTGATGCAGCGCCTCGGTTACACCCGCTACGTGGCGCAGGGTGGCGACGTGGGCGCCTCCATCACCGACGCGATGGGCCGCCAAGCACCCGAGGGGCTGATCGGAATCCACACGAACTTGCTCGTGACGGCGCTGGGCGCCCCCCAGCCGACGGAAACCGAGCAGGAACGCGCGGCGGCCGATGCGCTGGCCGCGTTCCGGGCGTCCGGCTTCGGCTACTTCCTCGAGCAGGCCACGCGACCGCAGACGATCGGCTACGCCCTCCTGGATTCTCCCGTCGCGCTCGCGGCCTGGATGCTCGACCACGACACCGACAGCTACTACAAGATCTCCCATGCCTTTGTTGACGGCGAGCCTGCGGGCAATCTCACCCGGGACCACATCCTCGACAACGTCACGCTGTACTGGCTGACGGGCACCGGGGCTTCGGCTGCCCGCTCGTACTGGGAGAGCGGACGAGCCCAAGCTCTTGCGGCCGGCCAGGCTCCTCCGGAGGTGTCGATCCCGGTCGGCTTCACCACGTTCCCGGACGAGATCTTCGCGGCCCCGCGCAGCTGGGTCGAGAAGTCGTACCCCACGCTCACTTACTTCAACGAGGCAGCCAGGGGCGGCCACTTCGCGGCCTGGGAGGAGCCTGAGCTCTTCTCGCAGGAGGTCCGGGCCGCGTTCGGGTCGCTTCGTTGACCGGGCGGCTGGTCCCGGTAGCCGCGTACGCAACCCGCAGCGAGGCGGAGATCGTTCAGGGCCTGCTCGCATCGGCGGGGATCGACTCCTCGCTGTCCGCGGACGACGCCGGCGGCGCCTACCCGTTCGTGCTCTCGGGTGGAGCGCAGCTGCTCGTCGACGAGGACGACGTCGAAGCTGCGTCGGAACTGATTGCCAGCGGGTCAGGCGAGTCTTGAGGGGGTCGCAAAGGAGCTAGCGATGGAATCGAGCACCGCCGTCACCCAGCCGTCGCTGACGCGGGACGAGACCGGGACCCTGCTCGGGCAGACGATGGGGCTGGTCGCCGTCACGGCCGGCCTGTTCGCACTCGGCGCGTATCTCGGCCGCGACCTCTCGTACGGGTGGGGCTTCGCCTTCTTCATCGCCTCCTTCGGGTGCCTGCTCGGCCTCAACATCGCGGCACAGCGGTCGGAGCGAATGGCGATCACCCTGTTGTTCGCGTTCGGCGTCCTCATCGGGCTGGCCACGGCTCCGACGATCGCCTACTACGCGAGCACCAATCCGCAGGTCGTCTGGCAGGCGGGCGGCGCAACCGCACTGTTCATCGCCGGGTTCGGGGCGTTCGGCTACGCGACACGCCGCGACCTGTCTGCGATCGCTCGCGTCTGCTTCTGGGCGCTGATAGGGATCGCATGACGCTGTTCAGCCGTCACCGCAGCCATCCGTTGCCGGTCGAGGGTCACGTGCCCGGCTTCGACGGGGCGACGGGCTGGCTCAACTCCCCGCCGCTGGCGACGGACGACCTGCGCGGGAAGGTCGTCCTCGTCGACTTCTGGACGTACACCTGCATCAACTGGCTCCGCACGCTCGCGTACGTGCGCGCGTGGGCGGAGAAGTACGAACGCGACGGCCTGGTCGTGATCGGCGTCCACACGCCCGAGTTCCCGTTCGAGCGCGATGCCGACAATGTGCGCTGGGCCGCGCAGGACATGAACGTCGAGTATCCGGTCGCGCTCGACCCCGACTACCAGGTCTGGCGCGCGTTCGCCAACCACTACTGGCCGGCCGTGTACATCGCCGACGCGGAGGGACGGATCCGGCACCACCACTTCGGCGAAGGTGGCTACGAGGATTGCGAGCGGGTCATCCAGCGGCTGCTGGGCGAGGCGGGACGCGAGGGCGTTGCCGACGACCTGGTCTCCGTCGCTCCGGAAGGCTTCGAGGTCCAGGCCGACTGGGACAGCCTGCAGACGCCGGAGACGTACCTCGGCTACGAGCAGGCTCAGAACTTCGCTGGTGACGCAGCGTTCGACGAACCGCACGCCTACGTCGTGCCCGAGCCGCTGAACCGCAACGAATGGGCTCTGGCGGGGGACTGGACGATCGAGAGCGGGGCCAGCGTGCTCAACGCGGCCGACGGGCGGATCGCGTTCCGCTTCCACGCCCGCGACGCACATCTCGTCATGGGCCCGCGCGAGCGAGGCACCGAGGTGCCGTTCCGGGTGCTCCTCGACGGCGAGCCTCCCGGTGCCGCCCACGGCCTGGACGTCGACGAAGACGGTCACGGGACGCTGGCCCAGCAGCGGCTCCATCAGCTGATTCGCCAGCGCGAGTCCATCCGCGACCGCACGCTCGAGATCTCCTTCAACGGCCCGGGCGCCGAGGCCTACTGCTTCACCTTCGGCTAGCGTCAGCCAGGACGGAAACGCGGCGGCGAGCCGCCTGTATGCCAAGCTCGGCTACGCAGACGCCGGAGCCGAGCCGGTTCGCGTGCTCGGGCAGGTCATGCTCCGCAGCGGTCCGCTCGAGGTGGACGACACGCTCGTCTACCCGTCAAGGAGCTCTGAGGCGCGGGCCAAAGGCCACCGGTCGGTTCCGTCCGATGCCCGATCTAGATTCAGCGGTCCGCTCGAGCCGCGCAGGCACGCCGACCCGGGCGCAGTCAATACCATTCAGGAACAGCGCAGGAGGTCGGGAAATGGCGTCAGCAAGGCAGTTGGAGACCGTCGAAATCGCGGACGAGCAGCTCGAGAACACGGTCGTGCAAGAGTCGGCCGGCCTCGGCGTGCGCCGCTTCTTCACGATCCCCGGCCGAGACCCGTTCGACGAGATCGAGTGGGAGACCCGCGACGCGCTGATCCCCGGCAAGGACGGCCCGGTCTTCGAGCAGAAGGACGTCGAGTTCCCGAAGTTCTGGTCGCAGACGGCGACGAACATCGTCGCGCAGAAGTACTTCCGCGGCCGCATGTCCTCGCCCGAGCGCGAGCGCAGCGTCAAGCAGATGATCGGCCGCGTCGTCGAGACGATCACCGCCTGGGGCCGCGAGGGCAACTACTTCGCCGACGAGGAAGAGGCCGAAACCTTCGAGGCCGAGCTCAAGGCGCTGCTGGTCAACCAGTACGTCGCCTTCAACTCGCCGGTCTGGTTCAACGTCGGCTTCGAGGAGAAGCCGCAGTGCAGCGCCTGCTTCATCCTCTCGATCGACGACTCGATGGAGTCGATCCTGGACTGGATCCGCCGCGAGGGAGTCATCTTCCGCGGCGGCTCGGGCTCGGGCGTCAACCTCTCGAAGCTGCGCTCCTCGAAGGAGCAGCTCTCCAAGGGCGGCTACGCCTCCGGCCCGGTCTCGTTCATGCGGGGCGCCGACGCAAGCGCCGGGACGATCAAGTCCGGCGGCAAGACGCGGCGCGCGGCGAAGATGGTCGTGCTCGACGTCGACCACCCCGACGTCGAGGAGTTCATCTGGTGCAAGGCCAAGGAAGAGGAGAAGGCGCGCGTCCTCGAGGCCAACGGGTACGACATGTCCCTCGACTCGGGCGACTGGGCCTCGATCCAGTATCAGAACGCCAACAACTCGGTCCGCGTCACCGACGGCTTCATGGAGGCCGCCGACGCCGACGCCGACTGGAACTTGACCGCCCGCACCGACGGCGCGGTCGTCGACACGGTCAAGGCGAAGGAGCTGCTGCGCCAGATCGCCGAGGCGTCCTGGAAGTCGGCCGACCCGGGCGTGCAGTACGACACGACGATCAACAAGTGGCACACGCTCCCGAACACTGGCCGCATCAACGCGTCCAACCCGTGTTCGGAGTACATGTCGATCGACGACTCCGCCTGCAACCTCGCCTCGCTGAACCTGCTCAAGTTCCGCCGCGAGGACGGCGAGCTCGACGTCGAGGCCTTCGAGCACGCGGTCGACGTCACCTTCCTCGCGCAGGAGATCCTCGTCGGCTACTCGTCGTACCCGACGCCCGAGATCGAGCGCAACGCGAAGGCCTACCGCCAGCTCGGGCTCGGCTACGCGAACCTCGGCGCGCTGCTGATGGCGCGCGGGCTCCCGTACGACTCCGACGAGGGCCGCGCCTACGCAGCTGCGATCACGGCGCTGATGACCGGCCGCGCCTACCGCAAGTCGGCGGAGATCGCCGCGCGGATGGGCCCGTTCGCCGGCTACCGGCCGAACGCCGGCGCGATGATCGGCGTGATGTCGATGCACCGCGCGGCGGTGGGCAACATCGAGCACTCCGAGTCGGTACCTCGCGACCTGCTCGGCGCGTGCCGCAAGGCGTGGGACGAGGCGCTGAACCTCGGCGAGGTGCACGGCTACCGCAACGCGCAGGCGACCGTGCTCGCGCCCACCGGGACGATCAGCTTCATGATGGATTGCGACACCACCGGGGTCGAGCCCGACTTCTCGCTCGTCAAGTCGAAGAAGCTCGTCGGCGGCGGCGAGATCACGATCCCGAACAAGACCGTGCCGATGGCCCTCGAGAAGCTCGGGTACGCGCCGCGCGAGATCGAGGAGGTCGTCGCCTTCGTCGACGAGCGCAACGCCGTCGTCGGCGCGCCGTACGTGAAGGCCGAGCACTACCCGGTCTTCGACTGCGCGATCGGCGAGCGGGCGATCCACTACACCGGCCACGTGAAAATGATGGGCGCGGTGCAGCCGTTCATCTCGGGCGCGATCTCGAAGACGGTCAACCTGCCCGAGACGGTCACGGTGGACGAGGTGTCGGGCCTGCTGCTCGACTCGTGGAAGCTCGGCGTGAAGGCGATCGCGATCTACCGCGACAACTGCAAGGTCGCGCAGCCGCTGTCGGGCCGGAAGGACGGCGAGGCGGACGCGCAGCTCGAGGCGGCGCCGCCCGTCGCGCTGACGCAGCGCCGCCGGCTACCGGAGGACCGCGTCGAGGTCGGCCGCAAGTTCCGCGTCGGCGACTACGAGGGCTACATCCACGTCGGCCTCTACGAGGACGGCTCGCCCGGCGACATCTTCGTCGACATCGCCAAGGACGGGACGACGATGTCCGGCCTGATGAACTCGCTCTGCATCGCGGTCTCGATGGGCCTGCAGTACGGCGTCCCGCCGGAGGTCTACGTCTCGAAACTGACCCACATGCGCTTCGAGCCGAGCGGGATGACGAACGACGCCGACATCCGCGTCGCGAAGTCGATCGTCGACTACATCTTCCGCTGGTTCGGCAAGAAGTTTCTGACCACGGAGCAGCAGGAAGCGGCCGGGATCCTCTCGCCCGAGGTGAAGGCGCGGCTCGCCTCGCAGTACAGCGGCGAGAGCTCGCCTGCGGCCGAGCCCGCGGAGGCCGGCGTCGCCAGGCCAGACGGCCCTCTTCAACGCGTGGGAGGACGCCGTGGAGTGCGCGAAGTGCGGCGGCCGCATGGTCAGGACCGGCAGCTGCTACACGTGCCGCGACTGCGGGACTAACACGGGCTGCAGCTGAGCAGTGGCGGCGATCATCTCGATGCCCGCTTGATGCGCACGGCATGTCCGCGCGATGCGCATTCGCGTGCCCCGGCGGCGCGGGGCCGCGCCAACAGCCTCGCGCGTTAGGCGGGATCCCGCGCTAGTACGCCGACCGAGGTCATCAGCCGTCAGCTAGCAGGGTGGTGCCGAGACGTCAGTCCTGCGCGATGAGTCGGAGTCAAAGGAGCAGCGGATTATGAGATCGAGGCTCGGTCCTTGGGCTGAATCGCGATGAACGGGGAGAGTGCGCCGTGGCCGACAAGACCCGCATCGAGTGGACGGAGGCGACGTGGAACCCCGTCACGGGCTGCACGAAGGTTTCACCCGGCTGCGCGCCTGCTACGCGGAGACACTCTCGCTGCGCTTCCGCTGGAGCGCGAAGTCGTGGCGGCCCCAGCATTCGCGCGAGAAGGTCGTGCTCCGCGAGCAGCGCCTCGATCAGCCTCTGGAACGACGAGCCCAGTCGAACGCAGGAAGAGGTCATCGACGTGCTCTCGGCTGCCGCAGAGCGCTGCATGCACTGGCCGCGCACTGCCCTCTCCAACTCGGCTAGACCGGCGCGCAAGGTTCACATCCGGTTGGAAGGACTAACCGGCCGCCGCGCGTCTCGTGGTTAGTGAGAGAGATACCTTCTACAGCGCCTTCGTACTGGGAGCAAGACGTGACGATCTGCCCGAGCTGTGGACAGCAGAATCCCGCTGCCGCGCGTTTCTGCCTGGCCTGCGGAACCCGCCTGGCGGACGAAGAAGAGACCCGGCGCGAGGTACGAAAGATGGTGACGGTCGTCTTCTCCGACGTCGCGAGCTCCACCGCACTGGGCGAGCGCCTCGACCCGGAATCGCTTCGCCGCGCCATGGGACGCTATTTCGACGAGATGAGCGCCGTGATCGAGCGGCACGGCGGCACGGTGGAGAAGTTCATCGGCGACGCGATCATGGCCGTGTTCGGCATTCCGACTGTGCACGAAGACGATGCGCTTCGCGCGGTCGCGGCAACCGTCGAGATGCGAGAGGAGCTCGAGCGCCTGAACCACGAGCTCGAGCGCGGCCTTGGGGTCCGGCTCGAGGTCCGCCTCGGCGCCAACACCGGCGAGGTCGTCGCGGGCGACCCCGCAGCCCGTCAGAGGCTCGTGACCGGCGACGCCGTTAACGTCGCCAAGCGGCTCGAGCAGGCGGCGGGCTCGGGCGAGATCCTGATCGGCCGCGAGACGCAGCGCCTCGTGCGGGACGCCGTTCGTGTCGAGGAGGTAGGCGCGCTCGAGATCAAAGGCAAGCAACAGCCGGTCCGTGCGTTCCGGGTGCTCAAGATCATCTCAGGAGCTCCGGGGCACGTGCGACGGCTGGACTCGCCGATGATCGGCCGCGAGGACGAGCGCACCCTGCTCGAGCGCGCCTTCGAGCGCTCGGTCCGTAAATCGTCGTGCCACCTCTTCACGGTCCTCGGAGCGGCCGGCGTCGGCAAGTCGCGGCTCGTCTCGGAGGTTGCCGCGAATCTCGCCGAGCGAGCGACGGTCGTCTCGGGCCGTTGCCTCCCCTACGGCGAAGGGATCACCTTCTGGCCGATCGGCGAGGTTGTCAGACAGTTGGTGGACGTGCAAGTCGTTCACGACATCGAGCGGCTTGTCGCAGACGATCCCGACGCGAAGCTGATCGCGCACCGAGTCGGGGGCGCCATCGGCCTGGCGGACGGCGTCGGCAGCGCGGAAGAGACGTTCTGGGCCGTTCGCAAACTGCTCGAGCGGCACGCTCGGATGCGCCCGCTGGTTGTCGTCTTCGACGACGTGCACTGGGCGGAACCCACCTTCCTCGACCTTGTCGAGCACGTCGCCGAATGGTCGCGGGACGCTCCGATGCTGCTCGTCGCGGTCGGCCGGCCCGAGCTCCTCGACCACCGCTCGGACTGGAGCGGCGGCAAGCTGAACGCGACGAGCATCCTGCTCGAGCCGCTCACCGACGCCGAGTCGGACCGACTCATCGAGAACCTGCTCGGCCATGCGTCCCTGGCCGAGGAGCCCCGCTCGCGGATCAGAGAGGCGGCCGAAGGCAATCCGCTCTTCGTCGAGGAGATGCTCTCGATGCTCATCGACGACGGGGTGCTCCGCCGGGAAGACGGGCGGTGGAACTCGACCGCCGACCTCGCCATGATCTCGATGCCGTCCACGATTCAGGCGCTTCTCGCGGCGAGGCTCGACCGCCTCGAGCACGACGAGCGGGCGATCATCGAGCTGGCGGCCGTGGAGGGGAAGGTCTTTCACGTCGGCGCGGTGAGCGAGCTCGCGCCTGATCGCCTTCGTGGCGCCGTAGACCCGCACCTGATGACGCTCGTCCGGAAGGAGCTCATCCGCCCGACCCGACCCGAGGTTCCCGGTGAGCAGGCGTTCGTATTCCGACACCTCCTCCTCCGCGACGTCGCTTACGAGGCGCTTCCCAAGCAGGTCCGTGCCGAGCTCCACGAGCGGTATGCGGACTGGCTTGCCCGCGCCGCCCGCGAGCGCGCACCGGAATACGAGGAGATCCTCGGCTATCACCTCGAGCAGGCTCACCGCTCACGCGCCGAGCTCGGTCCGCTGGACGAGCACGCCCAAGGCGTCGGTCGCCGTGCGGCGGAGTGCCTCGCAGTGGCCGGTCGACGCGCGCTCGCGCGTGGCGATGCTCACGCGGCGACGAATCTGCTCGAGCGCGCCCTTGCTCTTGTGACGCCCACCGACCCGTTTGGCCTCGAGCTTGCGCGCGACGTGACGGATGCGCTCATCCTCGCAGGGAACTTCGAGCGAGCAGACCAGGTGACGACGGCGGCGATCGAAGCCGCAGGAGATTCGCGCCACGGCCTCGTCGCCTCGCTCATGCGCGCCGACATCCGTACGTTTACCGAACCCGAAGGCAGCCTCGGGCGCCTACGAGACGTCGCCGAGCACGCGTTGCCCGAGCTGGAGAAGGCGCGTGACGACAACGGCCTCGCGCGGGCATGGGCGGCAATCGGCTGGACGCATCACATCGCGATGCGCTTCGAAGCTGCGATCGACGCCTTCGAACGCGCGTTCACGCACGCGCGGCGCGCCGGTGACGAGCGGCAGGCCAATCAGGCGCTGATCCAGGTCGGGATCGACCTCATCTACGGAGCGACGCCGGCCGAAGACGCGATCAAACGCTGCAACGCAGTCCTCGAGGACGCGTCAATCTCGCGTTGGGGCGAGATGGGCTTCATGGACGCGCTTGCCGTTCACGAGGCGATGCTCGGCCACTTCGACGCGGCGCGCGAACTGGTCGAGCGCGTCCGTGTAATGACCGAGGATCTCGGACTGGCGCGAGGGCTCCCGTTCATCCTCCGGGCCGAGCACGCTTGGATCGTCGAGACGCTGGCCGGTGACGCCGCAGCAGCCGAAGACGAGATTCGCGCCGCCTACGAGGTGCTCGAACGCTGGAAGATGGGCGAGAAAGGCCTGCTGTCGACCCAGGCGGCGCGGCTCGCGCAGTCACTCTACGCCCAACAGCGGTACGAGGAGGCCGAGCACCAAACGAGGATCAGCGAGCAGGCGGGCGCGAGCGACGACATGATGACGCAGCTGCTCTGGCGGCAGGTGCGCGCGAAGGCGCTCGCTCGGCGCGGCGAAGACGGTGCGGCTGAAGATCTCGCCCGCGAGGCCGTCGCCCTCGCGCAACCGACGGATGCCCTCGACATGAGGGCAGACGCACTCGTCGACCTCGCGGAGGTCTTGCGTCTCGTCGGTCGCAACGACGAACCGAAGGGCATCCTGGAGGACGCCCTTCGGCTTTACGAGCAGAAAGGGAACGTCGTGTCGGCCGCTCGGGCACGTGACGTTCTCGCAAACGCCGTTCAAACATGGCAAACTCCGCCGCCGTGAAACGAATAGCTGTACTCGTCACGATGCTGGGCGCGCTCGTGCTGGTCGGAAACGGTCTCCCGTTTGCGGGAAGGACCGACCCCACGGCCAAGGTCAGCAAGAACGGCCACGTAGTTCGGGCAACCGGCACGCTCACCTGCGCCGTTGGAGAGCGGCTCTTCCTCCGCCTGACGGTTACGCAGCCTCAGACTGCCGCGTATGCGGAGGGGCGCACGCGAGCGCGGTGCACGGGAGCGGAGCTAGTGTGGCAGGTGCGGGCACTCGGCCGGCTCCGGACGCGATTCGCCCAAGGAACCGCGCAGGCGTGCGCGCTCGGCATCACGCGACTTAACGGTCATCCGACCGACGCGCACCAATGGTGCGTCGACGTCACCCTCGGTCCGGCGAGCTAGACCGGCTCATTCGTCATAGCCCGTCGGCGGGGATCTTCCGGTCACCAGATCTGGCTGTCCGCGCGACGGCGAAATCGATGGGGCCGCCTGGATCTGGCAGACAGCGAGAAGTACTGCCACAACGGGGGCATGGCCTTCGCCCACCATCACGGCGGCGGCTTGCCTGGGGGTCCACGATGGCGATCGTGGCCCCTTCCGGCGGTCTCCTAAAACACCCGGTTTGCAGGGGACATACCACAGGGTCCGGGGGTCCGTGCCCTTTGGGGGCAGCGATGGACTCGTCTGGCTTTGCACGCTGCTGCCGTTCTCCTCAACCTGGTCGGCGGGGGAGTTGTTGGCGGCTCAGGCGTCCTCGACGACCAGCACCGGGGGCTGGTCTGCGTCGTCGTCACGAAAACCGACAACGCGCGGCGACCCTACGTCCAAGAGCGATCGTGTCGCCGGCCTTCCAGTTGGGGACGGCACTCGCCAGCGTCGGCGGATCAGCCGGCACGCCCTCGGTGGTCTCGAGCCTGAACAGAAACCCTGCCATCCGGTCCTCCTATCCGCCTGGGGCCGAACGGCGAAACGAGCGTATCGCAGATGCGCTGCTAGTTGCTAGTCCGGCGCGCGAGCCACCCGACGAGCGCACCGAGCACTAATCCGACCTCGGGGGCGAAGGGGACGTCGGTGGTCGCGCTCACAAGAATGCCGAGTGCCAGCCCGAGCACCGCGCCGACCACCAGAAAGAACCACGCTCTCCGAGCGCCTCTTCTAGGCTTCATCCTCGCCGCCAATAGAAGCCGCCCCAACCCAGCAGCGTCGACGTCTCACCGTCGCTGGCTCGTAGGGCTGTCGGTCGCGAATCGGCTGAAGCCCGAATGTAGTTCATGCACGACGATAGGCGCGTTCCCCAGCAACTGCGCCTTGCTGCGCATCTGCTTGAGCGCGGCTTCACCCGGCCTGCCGTAGACGTCGACCCTCACGAGCGTTAGCAGTTCGGCGAACCTACGGAAGACGGGGCCGGCCACCGTCAGGTGGCGCTCCAGCGACCGCGGGCAAGGGTGGATCTGGGCGACCGTCATCTGCGTGCCGGCCTCGTCGAAGTAAATGTTGTACGCGACCGGCTCGGCCTCGTTCGCCTCGACAAACGCGACCAGATCTTCGACCCCCGCTCTTACCTCCTCGAGCGTCCCCTCGCGGATCTCGGAGCTGTCGACAACGAGGATCGGGCTCGACATCGGCCTAGAGAACTTTCACGCCCGGCGCCAGAGCTTCGGTTCCGTTTCTTGCAACGCGACCCCTCCTCCTTCGGTAGCGCGGCCCATCATCGTGGCCTGCGAGGGAGGGCGTCAAGGCGAACGGCTGGCACCAGCCTGAACGACTTACGGAATCCAAGGCCATCGCGCCCGACGGTCCGGCTCAACCACGTCGGCGGTGAGGCCGAAACCGTGTAGCTAAGCCACTTCGCGTCACTCCCCTACAACCCCGCCACTCCCCGTCCAAGCCTCCGGGGCGTTGCGGATAGGGGCTTAAACGTGCCTGGTTAGGCGCTTTCGGTGCCGATCAGCGCCCAGACCTGTGCAAGATCTCGTCCCTCTGTGTGGGCGCGAGGCTGTCGAGCGTCAAGATCGCCATGCAGCGAATGCACGTGTCCCAGCCCGCAGCGATAAGCCTGTCGGCGTCCGTGCCTCCACCCATGAGCGCGAGAACTCCCTTCAGCTGCTCGATGTTGCCGATAGGCCGAACCCGAAAGCCATAGCTCTCGCCCGACTCGATGCTCTCTCCGCAGTGAGCACTTTCAGCCATGTACGTCTCCTCTCCCGTCTAACTTCGCGTCGAACTCGTCAAGGAGTCCGCGCAGATGATCCTCGCTGTCGAGGTCGTGTCAATCTGCGCCACGCTCGTCCCCATGATTCGGGCGAAGCGAAGACGCCTGGCCCGACTTAAGAACGGGCCGGACGGCTTATTGGAAGGCGCCTCGCTGAGCGATACCGTGACAGCCGTCTGAGAGAACCCAGTCTGCGGCATATGGAGCCGGAGCACCTCATCTCTCCCCCCTGTGAGGGGCACGTTCCTCAGCCGCAGGAGGAACGGACGCCACGCTCCGGCTCCACCTAAGTACAGCCTCGGGCACGGATTAACCCGCGCTGCCGGCGGGTGTGTGTATACATGGGGGGTTCGGAGCCGAGCGGAGGTTAGGGGAGAGGACTCGCTGTGGTCGCTCGGCTCCCTAGCCGTTACTCGCCGCGACGTCGTGGTAGTCGAGCAGCCCGCGCAGGTACTCGTCGGAATCAGGGACGAGATGGCCGTAGGTCGCGTCGATCTGCGCGACTGACGTTCCCATCACTCGGCTGAGGGCGAAGACTGCATCCCAATCGCTCAGGCCACGGCACGCTCTCCCCTGTTTGGAGCCCTGTGCTCTGAACCTGACAACACGCTCAGGGTTCGCTCTCTCCCGCACGTCCACGTCGCCGTTCACCTTCCCCATCGGATCGGGCAGTCCAGGCCCCAGCGCTCGCGCCGAGCGTTGCTGCCGAATGGCGGTGTACGTCGAGCGAGTCGGAGCGCCCTCGAGGCCGTCTGACCGTGGTCAGCTCCACGGGCGCCAGGATCGGCCCCACCCTGCGGAGCGCCTGAAGCCCCGGAGGTAACCCCAGACCCTAATTAGCAGCGGAAACGCCGCAGGGCACCGTCAGCGGCATCCTTTAAGGCACCGAGATCACGAGCTCCTGCCTTCGCAGCGGGCACGGACTTGGACTCTGAAGGGGCCAGCGGATCGCCTCTCTCAGCAGCCATTGCCTGTTCCGGCGGGGCGCGACGCTTGGCGCGATCGTGTGCCTCCACGTGGGCATGGCTTCGCGGACTAATCCGCGGCGGGCTCCCTGGCGTGGTACCGCGCGAATGTGGCCGTGAGCTCGTGCCTATTTCGGATTGGGAGCGGGATTCGCTACAAAGAACACGACCTGAGCCGAACCACTGTGGCCGGCTTCATCGGCTTGGCTGGCGACCGCTCGGTACCACTCGCCTGGCGCCAACGTTTCCGAATCGACCGACCAGCTGCCGCTGTTATCAGGGGTTGCGTTCAGCGTCTCGACTGGCGGGGCTGAAGCTGCAGCCTTGTACTTCGAGACGGTCAGCGTAACGCCGGTCAGATCGCCCGGCAGCGTGCCCGCAGAGCCGCTGAAGGTGGGCTTCTCTGTGGTCTTCGTTCGACCTTTCGGTGAGGTAATCGTTACCACGGGTGCGGTGAGATCGACAATGAACGTCACTGCCATAACGCCGACGTTGCCGGCTTGGTCGGCCTGCTCGACGCGCGCGGTGTACACACCCTCGGTCAGCCCCGCGCTGGCTGCGACCGAGAAATCTCCGCTGTCGTTGCGACGAGTGTTCAGCAGTTCCACTGGGTCGCCGGCCGCTGTCGGATTGCGAGCGAGGCGAACGCTGATCGTCCTCAAATCGCCGGGTGCCAGACCGGCCGTGCCGTGGAAGGTCGGCGCAGCGGTCGAGAGGAAACTGCCGTCGGCGGGCGCGTCCAGGACGACCTGAGGCGGAGTCGAGTCGAGAGGCCTTATCGGAGGCGAGGTCGCGGGGCCGGCATCCGCTGAGCTGTTGGTCTCAGCTGCGGGGCCGGTGTCAACTGAGGGGCCGCCGGTTGTCGAGGTGCCCGTGCTTGGAGAGCTGCCAGGGCCGGTCGACGTCTCGGTAGCGATCGCTGTGTCAGGCTGAGAATGCGTCGACGCGGAGGACGAAAGTTGGAGTGATTGCGTGAGCGTCGAGGGGCTCGTGTCGCGAGCGGAGCTGGTTGCGAACCCCAGGGTCAGGCCGCCGAAGGCGAGGATCGCAATGACGGTGCCACCTCCTACAAGCCGCAACGAGCCGTGATGCTTGACCGGCGGCACCGGACCGTCGAGACCCGCGCGGTCGCGCCGCGCCGCGTCGAGGTTGTGGCGAGTGGCGCAGCGCCCGCGCGCGCCCAGCTGCTCCTTGATCCGCAGCGCCTCGCTCAGATGCCTTGACGCTGCGACCGCATCGCCGGCACCGAGGTGGAGTGAGCCAAGCTCGTGGAGTGCCCAGGCCTCAGCCTCGCGGTCTCCGATTACTTGCGCGGTGCGAAGAGCGAGCTGAAGTGTCCGGAGGAGTTCCACCCACCGGAGGAAGAGGGCGAGGAGCCCGGCGAGATCGCGGGCGAGACGGAGCGCTTCCTTGTGTCGCCCGGCCCGATCCAGCCTGGCGAGGAGGCCGAGCAGGGCGTCGATCTCTTCCAAGACGACCTTCGGATCAAGCGCCTTGCCGGCGGCGAGATCATTGAACAGGCGTACCCCCTTCTCGCACCGAGCCGTGACGGCCGAGGCATCCTCGACGACCTCGTCCAGCAGGGAAGCGGCTGTGGGATCTGCTTCAGTGACGCCCGCATCAAGCGCCATTGCGAGGTTGCCCGCATTTGCCTCCTCCCACAGCGACTCGAAGAGGACGAATGTCTCTGTCGTCGAGCTCAGCTCGAGCGCGTAGCTCCCAACGCGCACAGCTGCGGTCGGAGAAGTGTTAGCGGTAACGAACTGCTTCATGACCTGCTCCCTGCTCTCGTCTGTTCAACGTCGCTGCCAACGAGACGAGCGAGCGGTAGCAGGATGGGAGCGGTCTGGCAGCAAGACTCTGCCGTTGCCAGCCTGCTGACCCGGAGAAGTACTGCCACAACGGGGGTATGGCCTCGCCCTCCACCACGGCGGGCGAGCCCTCACACGTGTGTGCCGGCAAGGGGTCCGCGATCAGCATTGTGGCGCCCGTCGTGGACCCCAGGAAGCTTCGAGTTTGCAGCGGAAATGCCGCAGGATCCGCGGCTCCGTGCGCTTTGGGGGCAGCGCTGGACTCGTTGCCGTGCCGCCTCGCCTCGTTGTACCCCCTACGGGGATCGGAAAGGCCAGCAACGGAGTCGAAGAAGCGTCGTAGCCGGGAAGCAAACAGGAGGGCACGTGTACAGAGACCCGAAAAGGCCTTGGCGCCGTCGCAGGCTGGTGGCGAGACAACTCAGTCAAAGCGAGGATCAGCACGGTGGCGTCTCTTGTGCTCCTGGCCATCGTGGTCATAGCTGCGAGTACTCCCTCGTCGAGCAATAACCGCAGAGACAGGCAGGCCAGCGCGACGCCCGCCCAGCAGCAACGCCCTCCGGCGACGAAACATCCGAGTACTGCCGAGCTTGCGGCCCGCCGCGTAAAGGTGCGCGCCGCCGCTCGGGCACGTGTTGGTGCAGCCAAGATCAGAAGGGCAAAAGCTCAGGCGCGCAAAGCAGCCGCAGCCAAGGCAGCCGCAGCCAAGGCAGCCGCAGCCAAAGCAGCCGCGCAGGCCCAGAGCTGTAACCCGAACTACAGCGGCTGTCTTGATCCGAATGCCTACGACTACGACTGTGCGGGGGGATCGGGAGACGGCTCTAATTACACGGGGACTATCGAGGTGATCGGATATGACGATTACGGCCTTGACGCCGACGGAGACGGCTATGGGTGCAATTAGCCGAGGCTCCGCGCTGACACCGAATTAAGAAACCGGCACCTTCCGCTGCCCGGACAACGCCGCGCTGACCGTTACCAACAACAGGGCAATAGGTCCGTCCCCGACCCAGCGTACTATCCCAGCATGGCTACTGAGACCGACCGCACAACCGCTTGCGTTGGCGCGAAGCAACCGTGAAGGAAAAGAAACAGGCCGCTTTGGCCGTCAAGGTTGAGCAGCTAATCAACCAAGGCTTTGAGCGGCTGGACCTGCACCACGTTGAGCGCAATTGGCGCCGCTGGCCGCGAAGGAGTGCCAGGCCAGAGGGGTCCGCGATCGCCATCATGGCCCCCGTCGTGGTTCCCCAGGAAGCTGGCTGTTTGCAGGGGAAAATGCTTGGGGTCCGCGATCAGCGCCCTTTGGGGGCGAAGATGCGCTTGCCTTCTGGCCTTGCCTGGACGCGAGAAGTACTGCTCCAACGGGGGCATGGCCTTCCCGCTCGGAGGGGGACGACGATGGCCCCCTTGGGCCTTCGCCCCCGCCCCAGCCCGAGCGCAGCGCTTATTGAAGCCACTTGGTCTCGCAGGCCCACGGCCACGGGGCGGAACGTGGGCGAGGAGCGACCGGGGTCATTTGGCTAGCGCCACCCCGTAGCTCTCGGTGAATGCCGCTTGAGCGTAGGCCGAGGATGCGTATCCGAAGCCCTTGTCGCCCCATGTGGTACCCCAGCTGTTCCTGACGATGAACCGGTCTGGCGTGTAGCCGACGAGCGCGACCGCGTGGCCGCCGCGGACGGTTTTGGGGCGGTAGGGGTCGAGGTTGCCCTTGGTGTTGGGGGCATCGTCCCAGGTGGCGTCGACGTCAAGCCGTACGAGGATCGGACCCTTGCTCGCGAGCCATGCCTTCCAGGCGGGTAGGTCTCTGCCGAGGTTGAAGTAGGCGTTGATCTTGAGCTGGGCGGCGAGTGCGTAGAAGCTCTTAACGTCCCCGCTGTAGAGCTTGCCGGACTCGAACGGCAGGACGTTGCCTTTGACGGCCCCGTACCTGCGGGCGATGTCGAGCGCGGCTTTGAGACTTGTGCCATCGCTTTCGATGAAGGTCGTCGGCTGGCTGGTGAAGGCGTCGGTCTCCTTGGCTGCCATCCACTGGAAGCGCACCGCGAGTCGCTCGGTCTTCGCAAGCCGGCCTGCTTTGACGAAGTGCCAGCGCAAGACAGCGTCGGCGCTCGCCCAGCCGACACACGACCCGGTGCTGCCTTGGTCGGAGATCTTCCACCAGGGCGCGCGAAGGTCTTTCGCGGCTGGGATCGGCGGCGCCGCCGCCATGACGCCCGCATCCTTCGCGTGCACGATCGACCAGTCTTGTTCCTGGTCCTGCGAGGGCAGGCAGTTGAGGACCTCTTCACTCTCCGCGGTCGGGCCATCGTGCTACCTCCGATCGTTTAGGGACGAGATACGTGAACTTAAGCGTCTTTCGACCACCGACGGCGCGAGCACTTCACCGGCTGTCTCTCGACTCGCATCGGGCGCTCCTCGGTGTAGGCGCCGCAACGATCGCCCAGAAGACGATCGCGCTGCAGACGCTACTCCAGCGGCCGTAACCTTGTTCGCAGTCGCGAATAGAATCGTCTTCGGAACCAAGTGCGTTAGATGCCAAATGCGCCTGACAGAGCCGAGCTGGAGGCCGCGATCAACCGGCATCTCGGCTTGCTACCGCCTGACGAGATGACTGACGCGCTGATCGTGAAGGTCGCCGAGCTTGAACCGGTCACGTGGCCGCCGGATTCGAAGCAATTCCGAGCCGGACTTTTCCTCTCCGTCCCCTTTCTCGGAGCCGACCGCACGAAGCTCGATCACGCCTTGGCCCGTGTTCGCAAGGGCTTCAAGCGCAACGAGATCTTGCCGGGATGGCACGTCGAGTTGTCTGAGGAGAAGGTTTACTCCCACCGGGACGACGAGGCGGGCGCGGTGCTTCTGACTCAGCCGGTCGTGTTGACACTCACACCTGCCTAGGTCCGACCCCGACGCCCTCCTTTCGCCGTGGACAACTGCCAGGCGACTTGTCGGGGAGCAACACCGCTAGACGGCGCGGTCGCTTCCTGGGGGGAAGAGAGGTCAGGCGATGGTGCCGCGCAGCAGCGGGAATGCACGCCTCGGAATCTGCATGTGCAGAGGCGTCGCGCCGTGACCGCCACCTGCGCAGTGGGCGCTTCCAACACCGCCAGCGTCCCCGGCGCTGCACGCCACCCCCAACCAACGGATGACGGAGAAGCACGCCGGCAAGGCGGGACTCCGGCGCGAGTGAAGAGTCCCCGGAAACCGATGATCCTGCCGAGGCCAGCGGACGCGGCACCCCTGCGAAGTAGGAGTCTCGGCCGCACTGGTTATCAGGCCCTCCAGCCGGCGACCGCGTCGCACATGCGGCTTGCTCCCATGGACGAGCATTTGCCGCGAGTGTAGAAGTCCAGCGATGGTCAGAGGCTATTGCTACCGGGTCTACTTCGAGGACGGAGGAAACGAGACGACGAACTACGTTGGAGCGGTCCTGCAGGTCGGCGACACCATCAACCTCGACGGCGAGCACTGGATCGTCACCGAGGCCAAGGTCGTGAGCGAGAGAGACGTGGACTTTGAGATCCGCGTCCGCCACGCCGAGCAGGAATAGGTTCGTTCACGCCGCTTGGATCGCAGCCCGCGATCTTGCTCGTTCGCCGGATGCGTTCGTGCGGGGGTGTGCCGCTTCCATCGCGTTGAGAACGGACGTCGACTCGTACCAAGCCCTAGGCGCGATCCTGTGGGTGAATAGCGCTCATGCGCTCGTGCATTGAGCGAGCAGCGGCCTCCTGGCTGTGGGTAGAGCTGTGGAGAACGTGTTTACTTCTCGGCTGAGCCCGACAGACCACGACTGCGAAGAGCATTAATGCGGCGCTGAAGGGCCATGCCAAACTGCCTCTTGGATCTTTCGGACTCGGCTCGCTGGATCTCAGCCTCCGCCTCCTCGGCAGTGTCTTGACGAGCGTGCCAGAGGTCGACGTGCAGTAGCTCGATTTCCTCGACCAGCATCATGATCGCCCTGCCGGCGGCTCTTAGCTCGTCCCGGCCTCGCTCAGGAGACCTTCGCCCCAGGTCCGCAGCATTTCGAGCTTCTCTTCGTCCAGACGGTCCATCAGGCGCCCTCCTCGCCGCCGATTCTGGAACGCCGCCACAGTCAATGGACGCGCCCGCCCTTCTTCCGCGAGGAGGTTCTCACACGCTCGCTACCTTTGTGCGACCCCAGGTCGTTCAGAGGGTCCGTCGCTCGCTCACGGCAACGATGACCGGCTTGGGTACCAAGCACGACTCGATGCGGGATGTCGAACTTGCCTCCAGCTGGTAGTCGAGCTCCTCGACGGAGCATTGATCGGTGCGCAGAGCTGGGCGAGCCCTTGACGAGGCGGCAGCGGCTCACGCTTCTGACCGGAGGCCAACTCGCGCTCGGCGACTGGCGCAACCTTGCCCGCGAAGTCCCGCCTCAGCGTGCGCGCTCGCTGGGCCACGCGCTCCCGCTGGGCCTGCTGGCCCGGTCAGGCCGCAGGCGTCGGAGGCGGTGGCTGAGGTCATCTCCTCCAAGATGAACGCCGATGGCGTGCATCCCTTCCCAACCATCTACACAGGCCGCGCGAAGTACGGTAAGGGCCGCGTCAGGAGGGTCGGGCTGATGGACGTAGTGCCCTTTGGGGGCAGCAATGGGCTCGAGTGCCTTATCTAGCAAACGCAAGAAGTACTGCCACAACGGGGCATGGCCTTTGCCCACCATCACGGCGTCGGCTTGCCTAGGGGTCCACGATGGAGCTCGTGGCTCCTTCCGACGGTCCCCTGAAAACGTCCGGTTTGCAGGGGAAAAGCCCGCAGGGTCCGGAGTCCGTGCCCTTTGGGGGCAGCGATGGAGTCGATTGCCAGGGACGGCGGTCGAGTGCTGGCTCGACGCGGCAAGACCTCTGCGCCGTCTGTCTATCGACCCATTTTTGTAACACCTAGCACAAATGCTGCTATGCTGGAGAGGCGCTAGACCTAGCGCGGAAGCCGTCGAGGCTCCTCGCACTTCCTCTTTGACTCCCGGATCGGGCCTGAGTGCAGGGGAGAGCATTCCGCTCTCCACGAGAGTTCTAGAGAAGGTGGTGTGAGATGACGAGATTCCTCAAGTGGCGGAAGATGACCTGGGCACTCTTGCTCTGGGGCGCGCTGATCGGTCTCTGGATGGTCAGCGGCACGTTCGTGCTGGCCCTCCTGGCAGGAGCGCTTGGCCTCATCGTCCTGAGCGTGATCTGGTTCATGACTATGCCGCTCTGGCGTCAGGGCCACGGCGCGCGGCTTCGCCGGATGCGTTCAGTCGAGATCCCGTACAAGCCCGTCAAGAGTTTCAGCTCGAACAGTTAGGGGACCCCGACCGCGCTCAGACCTCCGCGCAGCGAGGTCAGGCCGCTACTCAGTGTCGGGACTCAGTCGAAGCAGCGCGGCGTCTCGCGGCCGCCGTTTGTCTCCGCGGGGATTCTGCCTGCTCGCCGAGCGGAATCTCCTCGATGTACGCAACGGCCGAGCGGTGGATGCTGACTCGGTGGCCGGGCTCAGCAGCCGTCATCAGCGTGAACAGGCCAGCCTCGTGCTCGAGTCGCTGCTGCACCTGATCAAAGTCCTCCTCGACGGTGATCGATAGCCCTCCGCTGAAGTAGACGTGCGTCGGCATACAGCCTCCTTCTCCACCTCGACGGTTAGAGGGCGCCGATCCAAGCGACGAGGTGGAATCCGAGCTGGGCGGTTCGGCGTAGTAGCGAGCGGGGCGCGCGAATGTCGTCCCACCGAATGGAATGGAGCACCGAAAACGTCAAGGGGGGAGGAACTGAGTTCATGCGCACCCTCTGGGTCTGCGAGGTTGCCGGCGGGCCCCAGCAATATGCAGCCACGAAACCGGGCAGAACTCCTCTTGGCCTGGAAGAGGCACATCGCCAACTGAAGATCTCTCCCGCCGAGTTCGACGAGGTCGCGGCTGAACTCGGGCGAACGCTTGACTTCTTCAAGGTGTCGGAGCGGGAGAAGGGGGAGGTTCTGGCTGCATTTGCCGCACACAAGGGCGAGGTGGCTGAGGGATACTCCCAGTTGCCCCGGGCTGAGCGCTCGAAGACCTCGCCCGGTGTCCATTGAGGAGAGACCCGGCTACAGCAGGGCGGTATCAATCCCGTGCCCGATGTAATCTCGTGCCCGATGTGGGGATCTTGTCAGCGTTGCTCTCTGGGGAGCGAAGCGATGGAGAGACCCGAAATGATCCCGGCCGGGCTCAGGTTTATGCGAGCTGGCCGGAAGGAAAAGAGGTGCGCGTGATCCTTGCTGCGTCCACCATCGCCATCGTCGCCATCGCTGCGGTGATCATCGTCGCCATCCTCGCGCTGGTCTACCTCTTGCCCCGCGGAGGCCGGCGGCGGCGGTAGGTAGGGACAGGGACAGCCCGAATCGTCTTCCACGGAGCGCTCGAACACGGGCCTCTTTGTCGCCTTAGAAGTCCGCGCTCTCCGAGCTAGAGAGCCGCGTGGGGCGCCGGGTCGCCTGAGTGATCCTCAGTCGCTGCCGAGCTCGCGCCGGAGCGCTTCCGGCAGTAGAACGCGAGTTTCCGGCCACTCGCGCCCGCTCGAAAGCGCCGGGCAAAGAAGAAGGCCCGCAAGCGGGCCTTCTTCTCAGTTCGGATCGAAGCGGTTAGACGCCGACAAACTCGGGCATCTTGTGCGCCATCAGCTTGCCGGAGGTGACCTTCGGCGGGTTCGGCATCACCCGCTGCAGGTTCTCCTCCTGCAACACCTTCGCCGCAATGCGGTTCGACTCGTCGAGGTTGCTCGACGTCTCGAACAGGCTGATCGAGGTCAGGACGCCGTTCGCGGGCTCAAACAGGAAGTAACCGCTGAAGCCCGGCAACTCGCTCAGACGGGGAATCAGGTTCTCGTTGGCCTTCTCGGTGATCTCGACCAAACGAGTCTCGTCGACACCTTCGTACCTTCTGATGGTGGCATACATCTCGTGCTCCTCACTCTCGCGGTTCAGGGCGGAGGCGCTGTTAGGCCTCCGAGGTCAGACCGTCATGGAGGCGGGCTTCGCCGGGCCAACAACTCACCACAACAAGGCGCCTCGAGCGGCAGATCGCGAAAAGGCTCAGACGAGCGCTTCCGCCACAAAGAAAGAGAGAGGCAAAGCGCTTCAGCCGAACTGCGCAAAACCGTTCTTCCCGCTGCTACTGACGACACTACAGGCGCTCGCCGGCGCGTGCCGGCATAGGTGGAAGTCCATGCGGATAATCCCGCTAATTGCGGGTCACGGGACGGGCAACCCTCGAGCTAGGTGCCCCCGAGACCCGCCTCGACGGGTGTCGTCGAGGCTCGTACGGGAAACGCTGAGCGGACGGCTCGCCGTCCGATCTTTTTTAACCGACTCGACTGCCTGTCCTAGTGTTGCCGCAACCGAACAGGAGATCGCAGTGGCACTCGGGGACGAAGTCGACGAGATCTTTAGGCGCGAGGTGAAGTCTCTGCCCGCTTAACACGAAAGCGCAGGCGGCGAGTGGGTCTGGGTCGTGCCGCCGGTGGACGAGATGAATCATCTGCTCATGGCGTTCGTTTCACCTGCTCGCCGATCGCATCGAGCACATGCAGAAGACCTGAAACGTTCTGTCGGCTGCCGCTTGCCACCCGGCTCACGCCTTCAGGCTGGTGCGCCTTAGCGCCTGGCGCGTTCAACTCGCCGCCCGGCCCACCGCTTGCATTGCGCAAGGGCCGCTTGCGGAGCCAGGTTGCCGATCGCTAACTCTAGGTCTTGGTGGGACGTAGCCAGGTCAGCCGCTGCGCAGCGCTGACGCATTAGCACCCTGTTAGAACGATCAAGCAAGTTGGATCCTCCATGGAGGGCCAAGCCATAAGCGGATGACCCGCGCGAGGGGTCGTACGAGGTGTGGCAGGGCGACGATGCGGGGCGTGAAGCGTGTCCCATCGCTGGCTGTGCGGCCAAGACAGCCCGGCGCCAGAACAAGGATCGGGAGAGATGACCTCCCTCCGTCGGTTTCGGCGAACGTGCACGATTGGGAGGTGGGACCGACGCGGATGCGGAGGTGAGAGCATGGAGGTGCCCGAGGACTGGGCCGAAATCGAAGGCGCGCTAGAGCGCGAGTTCCGCTTCAAAGACTTCTCGGCGGCGATCAACTTCGTCAACCGTCTGGCCGAGGTCGCCGAGACAGAGCATCATCATCCCGACATCTCGATCCACTGGAACCGGGTCGTCGTGCGCTGGTGGACGCAAGCGGCGCAGGCGATCACCGACCGTGACGCCGAGCTGGCCGCGCAGACAGACGGGCTCGCTAAAGGCTGATGGGCACGCCTAGCAGACGCGAGAAGTACTGGCCCAACGGGGCATAGCCTTCGCCCCACATCACGGCGGCGGCTACCGAGTCGCAGTGGCGTGCGACGGGATGGTCCATGAACGGCATCCCCGTTGTGGCTCCCCGGGAAACGGCCAGTTTGCAGGGGAAAAGGTCTGGGGATCCGTGAATCCGTCCCTTTCGGCAGCGATTGGCTCGTTTGCCTCGAGCTCGAGCCTACTACGAGCGTGCTCGCGAAGCGCCTCGGATGAGCTCGGTGACGAACTAGAGCGGCTGAACGACTAGCAAGGCCGGAAACGTTCTGCGGTCGGTGAGCTCGAGCCCAAGTAGAAGGGGGCGAACGGCGAGTTGCTCTGGGCAGCCAGCTTTGGCGCGATCTGCGGCACTTGCAGGCAAGCGCGGCCGGTGGGATACCTTGTTCTGGTGTGCGAAGTTTAGGAGGCCGCCATGCTCATTACTGCCATCGCTCCTAGTGGAACCGAACTGCAGCAGATCGAACTCGGAGACAACGTCGTCCTCTGTCTCCCGGTACTAGTCTACGAGCGGGCCGGCGAAGGGCTAGTACAAGGCGAACCCCGAGAGCTCGCAGTTCCCCTTGAACTACTCGGCCTGAGCGATCCACGCCCGCCCGCCCACGCTTGACGGTCGACAGCCTGCCGGGCGAGCAGCCCTTTTGCCGACGCAGCACGAAGTCATTCGTTAGTCATGCCCTAGGATCGCTGCGGTGCAGT
>CAVRBT010000009.1:0-191426 GCA_963719275.1 uncultured Actinomycetes bacterium
GTGGAGGCGGCGGGAATCGAACCCGCGTCCGCGATCGCCCCGCACAGAGCGTCTACAAGCTTAGGCTGCCGTTGCGTTTCGCCCGCCGGCCGGTTGGCAGCCGACCAACCGACGGGCTAGCCATCCTTTGGTGTCGCGCTTCGGGCGATTGGCTCTCCCTAGGCGCCGAGCCCGTTTCTGACGCCGCTACCCGGGCCACGGGCCGAGCTCGGAGCGACGCGCTTCGCTACGGGTTAGGCAGCGAGAGCGAGTGCGGAGTTGTCCTTCGCACTTACGTTAGTTCCCGGTTGTTTAACGAGGCCGACCGGGGACCTCGGCTTGCAGCTCTGCCGGAGAACCGACCACGTCGAAACCAGGTCGCCCCCGTATGTCAGTTCCGCAATTGTAGCCGTCGAGGAGGGCTTTCCCCGTGCGCGAGAACGTCGGCGGTGATCAGCTCGAAGAAGAACGTCGAGCCCTTGTCGTCGTTGGGCTCGACCCAGATGCGACCGCCCATGCGGTCGATCAGCTCCTTGCAGATGTAGAGCCCGAGGCCGGTGCCGCCGACGCCGCGGGTCATCTGCGGATCGGCGCGGTAGAAC
Source organism: uncultured Actinomycetes bacterium (assembly GCA_963719275.1). Lineage (GTDB taxonomy): Bacteria > Actinomycetota > Thermoleophilia > Gaiellales > Gaiellaceae > AC-32. The sequence goes on from CAVRBT010000009.1 coordinate 582, forward strand.
TTCTCGAAGATCCGCTCCTGCTCCTCGGGCGCGACGCCGAGGCCCTCGTCGCGGACGTGGAACTGCACGAAGTCGTCTCGCGTGCCGATCCCGACCTCGACCTTGCCGCCGTCCGGCGAGTACTTGATCGCGTTCTCGACGAGGTTCACGAGCACCTGGCGCACCTTGTCGAGGTCGGCCGCGACAGGCGGCACGTCGCCGTTGGCGTTGATCGTGAGGTTGACGGACGGCGGCGCGTGCATGCGGGTCGCCTCTACGACCCGCTCGAGGAGGTCATTGGCGTCGAAGGGCTCGACCTCGAGGTCGAGGCGACCGGCGTCGAGCTGGTTGGCGAGAAGGATCTCGTTGACGATCCGGCCGAGGCGCTCGGACTCGTCGGCGATCAGCGAGACGAAGCGCTCGCGACCGGTCTCGTCGAGCGCGAAGTCGTGCCGCAGCAGCGTCTGCGCGGCGCCGTACACGGCGGCGAGCGGCGTGCGGAGCTCGTGTGAGGCGGTCGCGATGAAGTCGGCCTTGATCTCCTCGAGCTGGCGCGCGTCGGTGAGGTCGCGGAACGCGTAGACGGTGCCGCCGAAGAAGCGGACACCCGAGATCGCGATCCAGCGCTCGCCACGCGACGTCTCGATCGGGATGAGCACCTCGTCGTGGCCGGGGCTCGGCGAGGCCGACACCGGGACGGTGTCGACCGCGTCCCTCCAGCCGGGGATCGCCTCCGTCGCCGTCTTGCCGACCACCTCGTCCGCGTCGATGAAGGTAATCGCCTTCGCGGCCGGGTTCCAGAGCCGGACGACGCCGTTGCGGTCGAGCAGGAGCACGCCGTCGGCAACGTGCTCGAGCACCCAGGCCGCGTCGGAGCGTTCCTCGACCTCGCGGTAGAGGCGGGCGCGGTCGAGGGCGAGCGCGAGCCGCGCGGCCAGGTCCTCGGCAAGGGCGACGTCGTCTGCCGAGTAGGCCGGGCCGCGTTCGGTCCGCGCGATCGTGAGGGCCCCGAGCGGCTGCTTGCGCGCCCAGAGCGGCACGCAGATCACCGACCGCGCCTCGAGGCCAAGGAACTCCGCCCGTTGGCCGCTCGAGGTGTCGCCGAGCGGCGGCAGCACTCGCGTCCGGCCGCTCTCGAAGACCGCGCGCACCTCTGTCTCCGGGTCGTCGTCCGGGCCGCGTGCGCCGTTCGGATGCGTCAGCTCGGCGCGCGCCGCGGCGACGCGCCGCAGCTGGTTGCCCTCGTCCACGACGTCGATCACGCACCAGTCGGCGAAGTCGGCCACGACCAGCTCGGAGACCCGCGTGAGGGCGCCGTCCATCTCGACGGACGCGACGAGGTCGTTCCCCGCGCGCCGAAGGAGGTCGAGCCGCCCCTGGCGCTCGGCGCTTTCGGCGGCAGTGTCCCGCTCGGCGGCCTGAACCTCTTCGCGGCGATCCTCGGAGCGCTTCAGCTCGCCGATGTCGCGCAGAAAGGTCTGGATGTAGAGCGGCTCGCCCTTGTGGTCGAGTACGGTCGCCGTGTCCTCGCGGACCCAGGTCGCTCGGCCGTCGCGAGCGAGCAGGCGATAGTCGATCGAGATCGGCGCGCCGCCTGCCGCGCGCTCGAGCTCGGGCAGGACGCGGTCGCGGTCGTCAGGGTGCAGCAGCTTCCCATGGAGATCCGGCTGCTCCCGCCACTCGGAAGCGGAATAGCCGGTCAGCTCGGCAATCGCCGGCCCGACGTACAACGTCTCCTCCGACTCACCCGTCTCCCTGAGCCAGGTCACCAGCGGCAGGCCCTCGAGCAGCGCGCGGTGCCTCGCCTCGGCCTTTGCGATCGCGTCGCGGCGGATACGCTCGCGCTCGCGGGCGCGGCGAACGAGGAACACGGTCAGCCCGAGAGCGCCCGCCCAGCTCACTGCTGCGACGACAATCCGCGCCCATCGCGCGTCGAGCAGGACGAGGAGTGCAGCCGCGGCTCCTGCGAGAGCGAGGGCGGCGACTGCGACAAGCCCGAAACGGGCGCGGTACTTCTCTAGAGACAACACGAGGGCGGCTCCATCAGGGTATCTCCCCTGTCGGCGGGCTACAAGAGTGCCACGGCAGGCCCTATGGTTGCGCGCGTGATCGAGGTGTCACCCGTCGCAGGCGAAGCCGAGGAGCTGCTCTCGCTCGAGATCTCCAACGCGGTCTGGCCGCACGAGGCGGTGACGCTCGACGAAGTGCACTCCTTCAAGGACACGACCGTCGAGTGTCTCGACCTGCTGGCCCGGCTCGACGGCGAGCCGGCGGGCTCCGCGGTCGCGAGCATCTTTCCGCAGCGCCGCGATCTCGCCTACGTCCTGTCGACCGTCGCGCGGGAGCACAGGCGGCGAGGGGTCGGAACGCGGATCTACGAGGTGGCCTCGCAGTGGGCGCGGGAGCGCGGCCTCGACCGCATCGAGGTGCCGGTTCGCGACAACGACCCGGAGAGCCTCGCGTACGCAGAGAGGCGGGGTTTGTCGAGGATCGCCGCGAGAGGGGCGTCGTGCTCGACCTGGCCGGGATCGAGCCTCCGCCCGTCGAGCCGCCGAACGGCGTCGTGATCGTGACGTGGGCCGAGCGGCCGGAGCTCACGCGCGGGATGTACGACGTGGCGTGCGAGGCGTTTCCGGACATACCCGGGTTCGAGGAGGACGAGATGGAGCCGTTCGAGGACTGGCTCGCCCACGACATGCAGGGCTCCGGCGACCGGCCGGACGCGACCTTCGTCGCGCTGGCGGGCGCCGATGTGGTCGGCTACGCGAAGTTCTCGCTCACGGCCGCCCGTCCCAAAGCGGCGTTCCACGACATCACTGGCGTGAAACGCTCGTGGCGCGGGCGCGGCGTCGCCCGTGCGCTGAAAGCGGCGCAGATCGGCTGGGCGAAGGCGAACGGCTTCGAGGAGCTGAAGACGCGCAACGACGAGCGTAATGCGCCGATCCGCAAGGTGAACGCCGAGTTCGGCTACCTGCCCGGGATCGGGCGGATCCACCTGCACGGGCCGCTCGCCCCAGCGTGAACGTCGAGACGGTTCGCTCGGAGCGGCTGGAGCTCGTCTGGCTCTCGCCGCAACTGATCGAGGCGCTGCTCGAGGGACGTCCCGAGGAGGCGGCGCGGATCGGCGGGTTCGCGATTCCGGCTGGGTTTCCCGACGAGCATGACCGGCGCTTCCTCGCACTACGGCTGCGGCAGACGATGAAGGACCCGAGCCGCGGGCCTTGGTTCGTGTGGGCGATCGTGCTCTCGGAGGCGGACCGGCCGATGATCGGGCACGTCGGCTTCCACGGCCCGCCGGGAGTTAACTCGCGCAGAGACCCGGAGGCGGTCGAGGTCGGCTACACGATCTTCGCCGAGCACCGGCGGCGCGGATACGCGACGGAGGCGGTGCGGGCGCTGATCGCCGCCGCCGAGGCACAGGGCGTCCGCCGCTTCATCGCATCGGTCGGGCCGGAGAACGAGCCGTCCTTGGCGATCGTGCGCCGACTGGGGTTCGTCGAAGTCGGGCGCCACTGGGACGACGAGGACGGCGAAGAGCTCGAGTTCGAGCTCGTGTCGGACGGGCGCACCGGCAAAGCCGGCACGGCCTCTTAGCGGCATCGCAAGCGACTTGTCGGACGGGCGCACCGGCAAAGCCGGCACAACCTCTTAGCGGCATCGCAAGCGACTTGTCGGACGGGCGCACCGGCAAAGCCGGCACGCCCTCTTAGCGGCATCGCAAGCGATGCCTTCGCGACGCGACGCCTTAGCGACGCCGCGCCTTGAGCTCGCGCTCGATGCGGCGCTTGGTCTCGCGCTCGGCGATGTCGCGGCGCTTGTCGCGGCCTTCCTTGCCGCGCGCGAGGGCGAGCTCGACCTTGACACGGCCGTTCTTGAAGTAAAGGCGCGTCGGCACGAGCGTGAGGCCGCGCTCGGCGACCTTCGAACCGAGCTGGTCGATTTCCCGGCGGTGCAGCAACAGCTTGCGGTCGCGGTCCGGGTCGTGCGGCTCGATCGACGCCTGCTCGTACGGCGGGATGTGCAGGCCAACGAGCCAGATCTCGCCGTCGCGCGTGTCGGCGTACGCGCGCTGCAGCACGGCATGGCCCTGGCGCAGCGACTTCACCTCGCTTCCCGTCAGCGCGAGGCCGGCCTCGACGCGCTCGAGGAAGTGGTAGTCGTGCCGCGCGCGACGGTTCTCGGCGATGAGCTTCTCTCGGGCTCCGGAGGCCATGCGCCCGATTGTAGGTCGGCGCAGATTTGTCACCGCTGCGTCTCACATGCGCGCGTCGTTCCTCGGTACGCTCGCCGCGGGCGGCGGGTGGACCTGGCTCCCCACCCAAGGGTGGGGACGCGCGCGCGTGTGAACCTAAGGACGCGTGCTTGCCGGTTCGAGCTCGACGTTTCCTTCACTGCGGCGGATGTCGGCGACGCGCACTCGGATCGGGTCGCCGAGGCGGTACCGGCGGCCCCCTCGACGGCCGACCAGCGCGGTCGCCAGCTCGTTGAGCTCGAAGTAGTCGCCGGGAAGGCGGCGCGCCGGGACGTAGCCCTCGAAGACGTCCGCGAAGCGGACGAAGAGGCCCGACGGGATCACACCCGTGATCTCGCCCTCGAACGGCGCCTGCCAGCCCAGCTCGAAGAGGCGCTGCTCGAGCAGCCACGCAAGACAGAGCTCGTCCGCGCGGTACTCGAGGCTCGCGGCGTGCCGTTCGCGCTCCGACGCGTGCGCCGCGTGCTCATCCAGGTGGTCGGGCAAGGGCTCGTCGGAGGCGCCGAGCTCGCGCAGCAAGGCCCGGTGCACGACGAGGTCGGGGTAGCGACGGATCGGCGAGGTGAAGTGGCAGTAGGCGCTGCTTGCAAGCCCGGAGTGGCCGAGGTTCCGCGGGTCGTAGCGCGCCCGCTTGAGCGACTGGAGCACGAGCGCCGGGAACGCCTCGCGCCCGCGCCCGGCCTTGCCCGTGTAGTCCGTCACCAGCTCGCTGGCCGCACCGGCGAGCTGCGCCGCGTCCGTCGGCCCCATCACCTCCGGGACGGGAGGCGTCGGGACGCCAAGGTCGGTGAGGCGCGCCAGGAGCAGCGCGACCGACTGCGGCTCGGGCGGCTCGTGCACGCGGTAAAGCGCCTCGCGGCGCCGACTCGCCAGCAGCCCGGCCACACATTCGTTCGCGAGGATCATCAGCTCCTCGACGAGCATGTGCGCGTGCGGCTCCGACTCGCGCCACGCGCGCTCGACTCCGCCGCGGCCGTTGAAGGTGAAGACGATCTCAGGGCTCTCCACGCGAAGCGCACCGCGGGCGAAGCGCCGCTCACGCAAACGCTGCGCGAGGGCGTCGGCGCGCTGCAGCGCCGTCGTCAGCTCCTCGTCGACCCGCTCACGTCCGGCGAGGATCGACTCCGCGCGGCCGTAGGTCAACCGCTCGCGGCTGCGGATCACGGAGCGGTAGAAGCTCGGCTCGCCCCCGGGTAGCGGGATCTCGACGGTCACGCAGAGACGGTCGACGTTTGGCCGCAGCGAGCACAGCTCCTCGGACAGCTCCGGCGGCAGCATCGGCGAGACGAGCCCCGGGACGTAGACGGAGAAGGCACGCTCGGCCGCGCCGCGGTCGAGCGGTGAGCCGGCGCCGACGAACCACGAGACGTCCGCGATGTGAACGAAGGCGCGGTCCTCGTCGAGCGTGAGCGCGTCGTCGAAGTCCTTCGCCGTCTCCGGGTCGATGGTGAACGAGAGCCGATCGCGAAGGTCCACCCTCCCCTCCACGTCGAGCTCCGGCGGCGTGTACGGCTCGAATCCCCGCAGCTCACCCTGCTCGACGAGCAGCCCCTCGAGCACGACTTCGATCGAGCTCGCCGGCCCCAGCACGCGCTCGACCTTGGCCCGCCCACGGCCCGCCAGCGCGACGGCGAGGTCGCCCGGCCGCGCGTCCCCGGCGCCCTTGCGGTCGAGCAGCAACGGCGTGCCGGGCACGAAGTACGGCTCGCCGACGAGGTGCCTTCCTCGCGACGCGAGCTCGACGACTACGGGCTCGCTCACGCGTTCCTGGGGGGCCGTTGGTGGTTCGGAGCCGGAGGGGATAGTGCCCCTAGCACGGCCCCGGAGAGCTCCGGGCCGCCAGCGGCGTCAGGCAGCGGCGGCGCCGGGCTCCGCCCGGGAGCCGGTGCCGGCCAGGGACGCGTGAGTCAGACCTGGAGGAAACGGCGGATCGTCAACCCGGAGCCGGCGGCGCCGAGCGCAAGACCCGCGCCGAGCACGATCAGCACGTGCAGCCCGAAGGGCCAGGCATGGATGTCGGACGCACTGGTCAGGTGGATCAGGGGCATGAACAGTGACCGCCCCAAGACGAGCAGGATCACCGCCGCGACTGCCCCGGCCAGGCCGCACAACAGCCCCTCGATCATGAACGGCCCTCGCACGAACCAGTTCGTCGCGCCGACGAGCTTCATAACCTCGATCTCCCGGCGACGCGCGAAGATCGACAGCCGGATCGTGTTCGCCACGAGCAGGGTCGAGGAGACGAGCAGGACGATGAACGCGATCAGCACCACGATCCAGAGGTAGCGCGCCACCGATAACACGCGATGCGAGATACGGCTGCAGCTTTCCCCCGTCGCGCTGTTGGCCCCCTTCGAGCCCGGCGCCGGCGGGCAGACGCTCTCGATGCCCTCGAGCTTCGACTCGCCGAGCTGCCGCGAGATCGCGTCGATCTGCTCGGCCTGTTTCGGATAGACCTTGAACGCGCTCGGGAACGGGTTGTAGGGCAGGCTGTTCACCATCGCCGGGTGCTTCTTGCGCTCCTGCGCCAGCGCCTGCTGCTTCGAGACGAAGCGCACCGACTTGACCTGGGGCATGTTGACCAACGCGTTGTGGACGTTGTTGATCTGGGCGCTGTTCGCCTCAGAGCCGCACCGCAACTGCGTGCAGAAGTAGACGTTCACGAGCAGCTGCTTCTTGTAGTGGTCGCTGAGCGAGAGCGCCCAGCTGCCGAGGCCGACGACGAGGCCGAGCATGAACATCCCGATCAGGACCGTCGTCGTGGCGGCGAATGTGGTCGAAAGGTTCGCGCCGAGCGAGCGGATTGCCTCGGCGACGATCGTACGGAAGCGGCTCATTCCGTCGTGTACCCGCCGCGCCGTTCGTCGCGCAGCAGCTTGCCCTCTTCGAGCGCGATCACGCGCTTGCGCATCTTGTCGACCATCTCGCGGTCGTGGGTCGCCATCAGGATCGTCGTCCCGGAGCGGTTGATCCGGTAGAGCAGCTGCATGATCCCGACGCTCGTGTCGGGGTCGAGGTTCCCGGTCGGCTCGTCGCAGATCAGCAGCGGCGGGTGGTTCACGAACGCGCGGGCGATCGAGACGCGCTGCTGCTCGCCGCCGGAGAGCTCGTCGGGCAGCGACGACATCTTGTGCGTGAGGCCGACCATGTTCAGCACCTCGGGCACCTTGCGCCGGATCTGCGCCTGGTTCTCGCCCTGCACCTTCAACGCGTAGGCGACGTTCTCGGCGGCGGTGCGGTTCGGCAGCAGCTTGAAGTCCTGGAACACGCAGCCCACGTTGCGCCGCAGCATCGGCACCTTCGAGCGCTTCAGGCGTGCAAGGTCGCGGCCGCCGACGACGATCTTGCCGCGCGTCAGCTCGATCTCCTTCAGCACCAGGCGGATGACCGTCGACTTGCCCGAGCCGGACGCGCCGACGATGAAGACGAATTCGCCCTTGTCGATCCCGAAGGAGACGTCCTGCAACGCCGCGACATCCGGCTCGTAGATCTTCGTCACGTTCTCGAACGTGACCATCGCCGAGCTCGAGGGTGCCGGCGGCGGGGCCTGCCGCTGCCCGTTGAGGACGGCAGTACCTACGTCGGTCTGCTGAAGGTCTGTTTCTTGCACGACAAAGAGCGACTCGGCGCCGGTGGCGCCGGTGGGCTACGGCGCCGAATGCTAGCTAAACCGGCGGCTGGAAAGCCGTAAACGGCTGCTAGATGACCTTTCCCGCGGCCTTCGCGAGCAGGTACTCGTGGACGAACTCGTCGAGGGCGCCGTCGAGCACGGCCTGCGTGTTGCCGGTCTCGTGCTCGGTGCGGTGGTCCTTCACGAGCTGGTAGGGGTGCAGCACGTAGCTGCGGATCTGGCTGCCGAAGTCGGCCTGCTGCGCGCCGCCCCGCTCCTTGGCCAACTCCTCCTCGCGCTTCTCCTGCTCCTGCTCGAGCAGCCGTGACTTCAGCACGCGCAACGCGGTCTGCTTGTTCGAGCTCTGTGATCGCTCGTTCTGGATCTGGACGACGATGCCGGTCGGGATGTGCGTGATGCGAACTGCGGAGTCGGTCTTGTTCACGTGCTGGCCGCCCGCACCACTCGCTCGGTAGGTGTCGATGCGGAGGTCGTTCTCGTCGAGCTCGACGTCGACGTCCTCCGGTAGCAGCGGTGCGACGATCACCTGCGCGAAGCTCGTGTGGCGGCGGTGCGCCTGGTCGAACGGGCTCAGGCGGACGAGGCGGTGGACGCCACGCTCGGCCTTGAGGATGCCGTAGGCGTTCTCGCCCTTGACGCTGAAGGTCGCGGACTTGAGGCCGGCCTCCTCGCCGGGGCTGGCCTCGAGGAGCTCTGTCTGGAATGCCCGGTCCTGCGCCCAGCGGAGGTACATGCGCAGCAGAATCTCGGCCCAGTCCTGCGCGTCGGTGCCGCCGGTGCCGGCGTGGATGGTGACAAGGGCGTCGCCGGCGTCGTACTCGCCGGAAAAGAGCGCGTCCTCCTGGAGCCTGTCGAGCTCCTGGCGCAGCGGCGCGATGCTGGAGGCGATCTCGTCCTCCATCTCCCCGTCCATCGCGAGGAGCTCCTTCGCGTCCTCGTACTCCTGGGTTAGGCGCCGGTAGCGCTCGAGGCGACGGTTCAGGCGGGCGTGCTCGGCGCTGACCTCGGCCGCGTGGCGCTGGTCGTCCCAGAACCCCGGCGCGCCGAGCTCCTGCTCGAGCTCGGCGATGCGGCTCTCCAGCTGCTCCGGGTCAAAGGTAATCACGGACCCAGGCGAGCTGGGCGCCAATCTCCTGGAGCTGCTGGTCGAGCGGCTGTGCGGGCGTCTGGTCAGCGATGGCGGGCTCGATGGTAGCCCACCGGGTCGAGCGGCCCGGACGTCGTGCCGGATTCAGCGGCTCGCCGGCGCGGACGCCCGGCGGGCGACGTGCAGGATCGCGTACCAGTGCCGCCGGACTCGTGGGTCGTCGCGCTCGTCGAGGCGTCGGCGGATCTCGGCGTAGAGGTGTTCCCGCTTGGCAAAATCCATCGAGATATGGCCGGAGAACGTCTCGAGCAGCGCGACGTACTCGTCGGCCGTGTAGAGGCAGTCCCAGACGTAGCGCCGGACCTGCACGTCCTCGAACAGGCCGCTCCGCTCGATCTCCTCGCGATCGTCCGGGATCTGCTCGGGCGGTGGCGGAGGCCAGTCGCCCTCCCAGCCCTCGCCGATCGCGTCGTAAACATCCTGGATGCCGCCGAAGAATGGGTCGAAGCCGGCGGGAAACGCGTGCAGTGCGCTCCAGAAGGCGAGGTGCCCGCCTGGGCGTAGGAGCTGGTGCGTCTTGCGATACCGAACGGCCGGGTCGAGCCAGTGCCAACCGGTCGCGGCGAAGACGAGGTCGAACGCTCTACGCTCCCCCTCCCACTCCTCGAACGGCGCGACGTGGACCTCGATCATCGTCGCATCGTTGCGGAAACGAGGCTGACGCCGCGCTGCCGGGCTTCGCTCGGCAGCGCTCAGCGCGCGGCTAGGGGACGCTGATCCGGCGCGAAGTCATCATGGTGCCGGCGCAGCCGGCGCCGGACTTCGCGCCGCCTAAGCGCCGTGGCAGCGCTTGTACTTCTTGCCGCTGCCGCACCAACACGGGTCGTTGCGGCCGATCTTCTCGCGGTCGCTCGTCACCCGCTGCTGCGTGATCACCGAGCCGCCGCCGGCGTCGAGCGCGCCCGCGGTCACGCCGGCCCCGTCGCCGGCGAGCATCGCGCCGGCGCCCGCCCCGCCGCCGGCCGCGGCGATCGCCTGCGCCCCCGCGAGCGACTCGTGCTCGTATGCGAACCCGCCGCCGTCGAGGGCCTGTGCAGCCTGGGCCTGCTGGAGCGCGTCGGCCTCCTCGACCTCGATCTCGGCGTGGAAGAGCGTGCGAACGACCTCCTCGCGGATCTCCGCGTTCAGCTCCTCGAACATCCGGTGGCCCTCGGCCGTGTACTCGACGAGGGGGTCTTTCTGCGCCATCGCGCGCAGGTGCACGCCCTCGCGCAGGTAGTCCATGTTCTCGAGGTGCTCGCGCCAGCGGTGGTCGACTACCTGCAGGATCACGAACCGCTCGACGTCGCGGAGCAGCGGCAGCTGCGTCTCGGGGTTGAGGCCCAGGCCCTGCTCCTTCTCCGCGTAGGTATCGCGCGCGTCCTCCTGGAACTCCTCGACGATCGCTGCGCGGTCGAGGCCGACCTCCTCGCGCACCTCCTGCGGCGTGATCGGCTCCTCGGTCGCGTAGAGATCCTCCATCCCCTTGCAGAGCGCGTCGAGGTCCCATTCCTCGTCGTAGTCGGCCATCGTGTACGCGTCGACGGTGCGCTCGATCACCTCGTCGATCCAGAGCCGCACCTCCTCGGAGAGGTCCTCGCCCTCGAGCACGCGCCGGCGCTGCTCGTAGATCACCGTGCGCTGCTTGTTCAGCACGTCGTCGTACTTGAGGACGTTCTTGCGCATGACGAAGTTCTGCTCCTCGACCTTCTTCTGCGCGTTCTCGATCTGGTTCGAGAGGATCTTCGCCTCCATGGGCTGGTCGTCCGGGACCTTGAAGCGCTCCATGATGTTGTAGATCCGGTCGCCCGCAAACAGGCGCACGAGATCGTCCTGGCCGGAAAGGTAGAAGCGCGACTCGCCCGGATCGCCCTGACGGCCCGAGCGGCCGCGCAGCTGATTGTCGATGCGGCGCGCCTCGTGGCGCTCGGTGCCGAGCACGTAGAGGCCGCCGAGCTCCTTGATCCCGTCCGCGAGCTTGATGTCCACGCCGCGGCCGGCCATGTTCGTCGCGATCGTGACGGCGCCGTGCTGGCCCGCCTCGGCGATGATCCCGGCCTCCTTCTCGTGCTGCTTCGCGTTCAGCACGTTGTGCGGGATTCCCTGGCGGTCGAGAAGCTGCGATAGGTGCTCCGAGACCTCGACCGAGATCGTGCCGACGAGGACGGGCTGGCCCTTCTCGTGGCGCTCCTTGATGTCCTGGATCACCGCTTGGTGCTTCGCTCCCTCGGTCTTGAAGATCTGGTCGTTCTGGTCGTCGCGCGCCACCGGCACGTTGGTCGGGATCTCGACGACGTGCAGGCCGTAGATCTCGACGAACTCCTTCTCCTCGGTCTTCGCGGTACCGGTCATGCCGGCCAGCTTGTCGTAGAGGCGGAAGTAGTTCTGCAGCGTGATCGTGGCGAGCGTCTGGTGCTCCTCCTGGATGCGGACGCCCTCCTTCGCCTCGACGGCCTGGTGCAGGCCCTCCGACCAGCGGCGGCCTTCCATGATGCGGCCGGTGAACTCGTCGACGATCTTGACCTCGCCGTCCTGGACGACGTAGTCGACGTCGCGCTGAAAGAGCGCCTGTGCCTTCAGGGCCTGGTTGAGGTGGTTGGCGAGCTGCCCGTTGCGCGGGTCGTAGAGGTTGTCGAGGCCGAGGGCGCGCTCGACGGCCTCGATCGCGCCCTGCATCGGCGAGACGGTCTTGTGCTTCTCGTCGAACTCGAAGTCCGCCCCCGAGGACTCCGCCGCGCCCTTGGGGTCGCCGGGCTTGGAGGCGTACCCGTCGAGACCGCGCGCGACCCGCGCGAAGTCGTAGTAGACCTGCGCCGCCGTCTCGGGCTCGCCGGAGATGATCAGCGGTGTGCGCGCCTCGTCGATCAGGATCGAGTCGACCTCGTCCACGATCGCGAAGTCGTGACCGCGCTGGACGACGCCGTCGAGGGTGACGGCCATGTTGTCGCGCAGGTAGTCGAAGCCGAACTCGGAGTTCGTGCCGTAGACGACTTCGGCCGCGTACGCCTCGCGCCGCTCGTCGAAGGGCATCATGTTCTGGATGAAGGAGGCGCGCATCCCGAGCGCCTCCCAGACGGGCTTCGTCCACTCGGGGTCGCGCTGGGCCAGGTAGTCGTTGACCGTGACCAGGTGCACGCTGTTCCCCGTAAGCGCGTTCAGGTAGAGCGGCTGAACGGCGACGAAGGTCTTTCCTTCGCCCGTCCTCATCTCGGCGATGTCGCCCTCGTGGAGGACGATGCCGCCCATCAGCTGGACGTCGAAGAGGCGGATGCTCATCGAGCGCTTGAACGCCTCCCGCACGGCCGCGAAGGCCTCGAAAACCAGCTCGTCGACGGACTCGCCATTCTCGATCCGCTGACGGAACTCGGCGGTCTTGCCCGCGAGCTCGGCGTCGCCGAGGGCCTCGAACTCGGGCTCGAGGGTGCCGATGTACGCGGCCTGCTCGGCAAGGCGCTTGACGCGACGGCCCTCGCCGAAGCGCAGGACCTTTTCCAGGGATCCGAGCTGCTGGGGCACTCGTCCTAGGGTAGCTGGCCCCCGCGGCTACAGCGGGTCGGCCTCGACCTCCCAGAGGCTGCCGTCGATGCGCCGCGCGCGGACGACGTAGTGCTCCCCCTCCTCGCGGCCGATCCGCTCCAGCTCCGGGACGGAGCCGAACTCGCGGGCGCCGTCCACGGCGAGGGTGCGGGCGCCCTCGGCCTCGACCAGCTCGAGCTCGTCGCCGTCGGCCTCGAGCTCGGCCACGCGGACCCGCCGCGCCGCCACCGTCCAGATCTCGTCGCTCTGACGGACGGCCTCGGCGCGGTACGGCGCCCCGACCGTGTGCTCGATCGCTTCGGCCAGCGGAGCCAGCGTGTTCTCGGGCTCGTCCTCGTCCACGACGAGGTCGCCGTTCGGAAGCGCGACGAAGTGGAGCTCGTCGCCGGCGAGGCCCGGCGCCTCGGCCGAGGCAACGGCGTCCCAGCGTCGCGGCCGTGGGACGCCGTGAATACCGGTGACGCCCCAGTGCGGGCCGGGGTCGACCAGCGCGGGCTCCAGCTGCTCCAGCCGGGCCTGGCGTGCGAGCTTCTTGTGGATCGGCTCGCGCCGGAAGATCACTGCGGCTCGATGAGCCCGTAGCCGCCATCGCGGCGCCGGTAGACGACGTTGACGTCGCCGGAGTCCGCGCTCCTGAAGACAAAGAAGTCGTGCCCGACGAGCTCGAGCTGCAGGACTGCCTCCTCGGCGCTCATCGGGTTCAGCGCGAACTGCTTGGTCTTGACGATCTGGGGCTCCTCGCCTTCGGCCATTACCGGAATGGTGTCAGCTATGGGGCCGTTCGCGCGAGCGGGGCGGCGCCGTCGGTCCCGGCGTCGCGTGCGGTAGCGGCTGATCTGGCGTTCGAGCTTCGCGACCAGCTGATCGATCGAGGCGCGCATGTCGCCGGATGCCTCGCGCGCGCGGAGGACGGGGCCGTTCGTCCAGATCGTCGCCTCCGCAACGTTGTTCTGCGCGATCGACGGGTTCTTCTCGACGGTCAGCTCGAGTTCGACGCGCGGGTCCGTCAGCTGGCGTTCGAGCTTGGCGAGCTTCGCCTCCGCGTAGCTCCGAATCGCGTCGCTGACCTCGAGGTTCCTGCCCTTGACCTGGAACTGCATCGGCCCCCTCCTTCGACGCCCGGCTCCTCGGTTGGAATCTAGCGGACGACCCGTGCGAACGTCACTACCTCGACCCGGCGCGCGCCGCCCTTCCGGAGCGCGGTTGCGGCGGCGCCGACAGTCGAGCCGCTCGTGTAGACGTCGTCGACGAGCACGAGCCGTGCGGGCGCGCTGCCCGCAGGGGCGAACGCGCCGGCGACGTTGCGCCGGCGGTCGGCCAGTGACAGCCCGCGCTGCCGCGGGATCGGCCTTGTTCGCCCGAGCACAGGCAGGACCGGGATGGCCCAGCGGTCGGCGAGCTCGCGCGCCAGCCGCTCGGCCGGATGGTGGCCGCGCTCGAGGCCACGCGCGCGGTCCGGCGGGACGAACGCGAGCCCGGCCGCACCCGAGGGCGGCGACAGCGCGCACGCGATCTCATCGGCAGCGACCGCTGCGAGGTTGCGGAGGCCACGCTCCTTCCAGGCGCGGACGAGCCGTCGGACGCCCTCGTCGTACGCGACGGCGGCGCGGGCGGAGGCGAACGCGAGGCGGCGGCCGGAGCACTCGCGACACCGCGCGACGGGCCAGGCAGTCGGAGCGCCGCAGCGGTGGCACCAGGGCGGGCACAACCGCGGGAGGTCGTCGCGGCAGGCCCGACACAGCTGCTCTCCGGCGGCGTCGCACACGACGCAGCGCACGGGCAGAATCAGGTCTAGGAGCTTCACGTCACACCACACTCACCTCCCCGGCGAGCGTAGAGACGAAGGTGTCACGCGTGTGTGACGCCTCTGTGACGGATGCGCGCCGGGCTATCCCCGGCCTGTGAACGCCTGGTCGGCTTCGGCGAGGGTCTCCTTCGAGCCGACGTCGAACCAGCGGCCGGGCACGCGCCAGCCGTAGACCGGAGTCCGCGGGTAGAGCCACTGGACGAGCCGCCCGGGCTGATCCGGGTTGTTCCCGTCCTCGAGGTACTCCCGCACGAACCGCAGCGCCGGCCGGGGGTAGAAGTAGAGCGCGATGCCCGCCAGGGTGCTCCGCGGCTGCTCGGGCTTCTCCTCCAGCCGCGTGACGCGGTCGTCGCCGTCGAGCTCGATCACCGAGTAGCGGCGAATGGTGTCGAAGTCCCCGACGTCGTAGACGCCGAGCGACGGCCCTCCCTTCTCCAGCGCGAACACCGGAAACGGCGCGATGCTCTCGCTGAAGAGGTTGTCCCCGGCGAGGACGAGGAGATCGTCGTCGAGCTCCGCCTCGCGGATGGTGAGGTAGAGGTCGCCGATCGCGCCCAGCCGGGAGTCGTCGTCGACCGTGCCGTCGTCGAGGATCCGCAGCGACAGCCCCGAGCGTCCGGCCGCCCACTCGCGGAAGGCGTCCGCGAACTTCGAGTTGGTGACCACATACACCTCGTCCAGGCCCTCGACCCGCTCGAGCTGCTCCATCAGGTGGTCCAGCATGGGCTTCCCCCCAACGGGCAGCAGCGCCTTCGGGCGGGCGAGCGTCAGCGGGTAGAGCCGCGTCGCATACCCCGCGGCGAGGATGACGGCCTTCACGCAGGCACCGCCGCCCCGAGCGCCTCCACGTACGGCGCGCGATGGACGCCGTGCTCGGTCACGATCGCCCCGATCAGCTCGGCCGGCGTGACGTCGAACGCCGGGTTCCAGGCGCCGAAGCGCGAGCTCACCTCACCGGGGTCGCGCTCCTCGATCGGAATCTCCGCACCGCTGTCGATGGTCAGATCGACCGACGACGACGGCGCGACGACATAGAACGGCACCTCGTGCCGAGCCGCGAGCACCGCGAGCGGGTAGGTGCCGACCTTGTTCGCGGTGTCGCCGTTCGCGGCGATGCGATCGGCCCCGACGAAGACGCAGTCGACCTCGCCCGCGGCGAGCAGTGCCCCCGCCGCGGAGTCCGCGATCACGGTGTGCGGGATCCCGTCGGCCTCGAGCTCCCACGCCGTCAGTCGCGCACCCTGGAGCAGCGGCCGCGTCTCGTCCACGAAGACGTGACGTAGCAACCCGCGCCCCCAGGCCTCGCGCAACGCTCCGAGCGCCGTCCCGACACCGCCGGTGGCGAGCGCACCGGTGTTGCAGTGCGTGAGCGCACGCGAGCCCTCCCCGACGAGACCTGCCGCGTGCTCGCTCATCCGCCGGCAGCGCCCAACTTCCTCCGCGTGCAGCTCACGGGCGCGCGCCGTCGGGTCGCGAGCCGCCCGCACCTCGCGCAGCGCCCATTCCAGGTTGACGGCCGTCGGCCGCGCCGCCGCCAGCACCTCGGCCGCAATGTCCAGGTCTTCTCCGCGCGCGGCCGCGAGCGCGTACCCGTACGCAGCCGCGATCCCGATCGCCGGCGCGCCCCGGACTGCCAGCGTCCGGATGGCTTCGGCAACCTCGGCGGCCGACCCGCAGGCCAACTCGACCTCCTCGTCGGGCAGACGCCGCTGGTCGAGCAGGACAACATGCTCGCCTTCGAGACGGATGATCGACTCCGGCTCCAGCACGCGCTGACTCTAGCCCGCGGCGCCGGCGACGTATCTGTCGCCTACGTCCCCTCGTCCCAGGAGGCGAGGTACTTGGCCTGCTCCTCGGTCAGTTGGTCGATCGCGACGCCCATCGTCTCGAGCTTGAGGCGCGCGATCTCCTGGTCGATCTCCTCCGGCACCGGGTAGACCCTCTTCTCCAGGCTCGCCGCATTCGAGACGACGAACTCCGCCGAGAGCGCCTGGTTCGCAAACGACATGTCCATCACCTGCGCGGGATGGCCCTCGGCGGCGGAGAGGTTCACCAGCCGCCCGTCCGCGATCAGGTAGACGCGGCGCCCGTCCTCGAGCGTGAACTCGTCCACGAACTGACGGAGCGTGCGTGTGTCCGTCGCCAGCGCCCGCAGCGCCGGAATCTCGATCTCGACGTTGAAGTGGCCCGCGTTCGCGAGGATCGCGCCGTCCTTCATCGCCAGGATGTGGTCGCGCGTGATCACCGACTTGTCGCCGGTGGCGGTGACGAAGATGTCGCCCTCCCGCGCCGCTCGCTCCATCGGCACCACCTGGAACCCGTCCATCACTGCCTCCAGCGCGCGCAGCGGGTCGACCTCCGTGACCACCACGTGTGCGCCCATGCCCTTGGCCCGCATCGCGACGCCTCGGCCGCACCAGCCGTAGCCGGCGACCACAAACGTCCGGCCCGCGAGCAGGATGTTCGTCGCGCGCACGATCCCGTCGATCGTCGACTGGCCCGTGCCGTAGCGGTTGTCGAACATGTGCTTGGTCAGCGCGTCGTTCACCGCGATCACCGGGAAGCCGAGCGCGCCGTCACGCTCCAGCGCCTTCAAGCGGATCACGCCGGTCGTCGTCTCCTCGGTGCCGCCGAGGATGTCGCCGAGCTGCTCGCGCCGGTGCGAGTGCAGGACGCCGATCACGTCGGCTCCGTCGTCCATCGTCAGCTGCGGCTTGTGGTCGACCGCGGCCTCGATGTGCTGGTAGTAGGTGTCGTTGTCCTCGCCCTTGATGGCGAAGACGGAGATGTCGAACTCCTCCACCAGCGCCGACGCGACGTCGTCCTGCGTCGACAGGGGGTTCGAGGCGCATAGGACGACGTCGGCGCCGCCGTCCTTGAGCGTGCGCATCAGGTTCGCGGTCTCGCTCGTGACGTGGAGGCACGCCGCCACGCGATACCCCGCGAGCGGTTGCTCGCGCTCGAAGCGCTCCCGGATCGCCGCCAGAACCGGCATCTGCCGGTCGGCCCACTCGATTCGGCTCAGCCCCTCGGCCGCCAGCGTCAGGTCCTTCACGTCGTGTCGCCTCGTCGTAGCCATGTCGCTCCTTCGCTCTCGATTAAGGCGTTCGCTTGCGACGCCGACCAAAGAGGCCGTGCCGGCTCTGCCGGCGCGGCCGTCCAACGGACTGTCTGGAAAGTGGAACGATGTTGCCCTCCTGCCTCAGATCGCCTCTAAGCGGCCAGCAGCCGCTCATGCTTGCGCTGCTCCCAATCGAGCGCGCTCAACTCGGTTCCGGCGAGCCATGCGTCCACCGCCGCCCGTAGGTCCGGCTCACGCCGCAGCCGCGCGGCAAACGCGAGCTCCCGGAGCTCGACGCGAAATCGCCGCCGCAGCTCCTGCAGTGACCGCAGCTGGTTCAGCTCGAGCAGGCCGTAGCGGCGGTGACCCGAGCGCGTGCGTCGCGGGACGACGAGCCCCGAGCGCTCGATATAGCGGAGCATCCGCGGGGACCACCCGGTCCGCTCCGCGGCCTGCCCTACCGTCGCCAGTACGCATGGCCACAACCTTAACACAGGCGTGTCAGGTTTGGCTCGTGCCCTCACGCCCGTAGCGGTCTTCGAGCCGCACCACGTCCTCGAGCTGCGGCGTCGAGACCTCCAGGATCGTGGTGTCCTCGACGGCCGTGACCCGATGCACCGTGCCCGGCGGGAAGTGGAACGCAGCCCCGGCGCCGACGATCTCGCTGTTCAAGACACGCTCGCCCGGCGCGCCCAGCTCGAGCTCCGCGCGTCCCGAGAGCACGTACCACGCCTCGTCCTTGACCTTGTGGAACTGCAGGCTCAGCGACTCACCGGCCTCGGACGAACAGGATCTTCCCTGCGTAGTGCTCGGTCTTCGACCAGATCAGCTCGTAGCCCCAGGGCTTCTCCACCTTCTCGGGCTCGGCCGCGAACCGGTCCAGCCCACCGAGGTTCGGAGAGGTCAAGTGATCGTGCCTGGCCACGAACCGCGCGAACCTACCACCTGGGAGTGCCCGATGGAACGGCGGACACAGTCGGCGTTTCGTCGGGCGCTCCCCTACGATCACGCACGCGAGCCTGCCGGCCACCCCGGATGCTCCGCGAGGTAGTCGCTGGCCACGCGCAGGTCCTTCGGGGTGTTGACAGTCAGCCAGACGCCCTCGTGCCGAAGGGCGTGCATCCGCCCCTCGGCGGCAAGCTCGGGGAAGGTCGTTGTCTCATGGTCGCCGCGCTCAGGGAAGCGCTCGAGCGCCTGCTCGCCGAGCACGTAGATCCCGCAGCTGACCCACTGGTCGAGCCGCGGAGCCTCGCGGAAACCGGTGACGCGCGTGTCTTCGAGGTCGACCACGCCGAACGGCGAGCGCAGCGGGACAACGGTGATCGTCGCGGCGGCGTCCTGCTCGCGGTGCAACGCGAGCAGCCGAGTCAGGTCGACGTCGACGAGCTCGTCACCGTTGAGCGCGAACAGGTCGCCGGCCTGCCGGCGCTGCTGCGCCGCGAGACGAATCCCCCCGCCCCGGCCCAGCGGCTCCGCCTCCGGCACAGCCGCGATCTCCGGGCCGATCCCGCCGAGCACGGCCTCGAACAGTCCCTCCTGCCCGGCAGTGCAGCTGACCAGCACGCGCTCGACTCCCGCGGCCGCGAGCTGCTCGACCTGGTACGCCGCCAGCGGCCGGCCGCCGAGCTCCACGAGGGCCTTGGGCCGCCCGCCCGCGGCGTCGCCGAGGCGCTCGGCCTTGCCGCCCGCCAGGATGACGGCTTCCATCACCGCGAAAAATGCTGTCGCACTTTCCGCGGCCCTAGCTTGTCGCGTCGCTTCGCTCGCGAGACCCGAAGACTGGAGGTTCGTCGGTCTCGGGGAGCGCCGCGAGCGGCGAGGCTGCGCGGCCGACGCCCTCGTAGGTGAACCCGGCCGAGCGCGCCTGCTCGGGGTCGAGCAGGTTGCGGCCGTCGACGATCAACGGCCGCCGCATCGCGCTCCGCACCTCCGCGGACGCAAGCCCCCGCAGCTCGTCCCACTCTGTGACGATCACGGCCGCGTCGGCGTCGGTCACCGCCTCGAGCACGCCGTCGCAGAAGTGCACTCCCTGCAGAAGCGAGCTCGCGTCCGCGACCGGGTCCCACGCACGCACCTCCGCGCCCTCGGCGAGGAGCCGCGAGGCGAGCACGAGCGACGGCGCCTCGCGCATGTCGTCCGTGTTCGGCTTGAAGGCGAGCCCGAGTAGCGCGACCGTCTTGCCGCGCAGCCGGCCGACGTGCTTCTGCAGCTTCCCGATCACGCGGCGCTTCTGCAGCTCGTTCACCTCGATGACCGCGTTCAGGAGCTGGAAGTGGTAGCCCGAGTTTGACGCGAGCTGCTTGAGTGCTACCCCATCCTTCGGGAAGCACGAGCCGCCCCAGCCGATTCCGGCGCGCAAGAAGTGCGATCCGAGCCGATGGTCGAGCCCAACCCCTTCGGCGACCTTCACGACGTCGGCGCCGGTGGCCTCGCAGACGTTGGCGATCTCGTTGATGAAGCTGATCCGCGTCATCAGGAACGCGTTGGCCGCGAGCTTGATCATCTCCGCGGAGGCGACGTCGGCCCGGACGACTGTGGTCTCGAGCGGGTCATAGAGCGCACTCACCATCGTGGCGTCCGCCTCCGTGAACGCCCCGACGACGACCCTGTCCGGCTGCAGGAAGTCGTGGACGGCACTACCCTCCGCCAGGAACTCAGGGTTCGCGACGTAGCCGACGTGTGCGAGCCCGCGTGAGTCGAGGGCCGCCCGCACCTTCTCCCCCGTCCCGACGGGCACGGTGCTCTTCATCACCAGAATCCCCCGCTCCTCCAGCTCTGGCAGCTGATCCACCACCGTCCAGACCGCCGAGAGGTCGGCATCGCCGGAGTAAGTCGGCGGGGTACCGACGCAGACGAACATGATCGGCGCCGAGACCACGTCGTCGATCTCGAGCGTGAAGGTGAGCCGATCGCGGTTGCGCTCGAGCAGCTCGTCCAGACCAGGCTCGTGCAACGGCACGCGACCCGCCTGCAGTGCCGCGATGCGCTCCGGGAGCACGTCACGGACGACCACGTCGTGGCCGAGCTCCGCAAAGCACGCGCCCGTGACGAGGCCGACCCAACCCGCCCCGAAGACCCCGATCCTCGGCTTTACCGCACTGGTCACTTCTCGGAGCCTACCGCGGAAGCGGCCGAAGTCCACGTGCAATCGCCAGCATCGTCTCGTTCGAAAGCGAGTTCAGTAGCGTGTTCACGACCCAGTAGGTCGCGCCGCGGTCGCGCAGCACGACCATGTGCAGGTTCGAGCCGCTGTAGTAGAGGTCGAACGCACGGCCGTTGATTCGCTGAGTGATGCTCTTGTCGGAGAGCGCGGGCGCATCGGCCCACTGCGTCTCCTGCATGCCCCAGTACTCGTTCGAGCCCGTCCTGAACGTGAGCCGCAGCGCGGGCTTGCCGTCGAGCGGGTAGATCCGCAGCGGGGTCTCGCCGTAGCCGTTGTCGAGCGACGAGCTGCGCTCCAGGAACGTCGGGTACTGGAGCGTGAACGGCAGCCGCTTGCGCACTCCGAAGAGCTCGGAGCGGGTCTCGGCCGGATCGCGCCGCACGTACGCCGGCTGCCGCGTCGGAGCCTGCGGGATGACGATCGGCGCGAGGCGGCCGTGGAAGGTCGAGCCGACGATCACCGCGAGCAGCGCGCTGTTCGAGAGCGGCCTGATCGCCTTCGGCATCGGCTCGACGTCCGCGCTGCCGACGAGGCGCGCGACCTGCGCGGCCGCGATCTTGCCGTTTGCCGCCCGCGCGGGGTCGTAGTAGACCTTCGAGTGGAAGTAGTTCCAGTTCGGCGCGTTCGCCGGCTGGTTCCCCGGCGGGAGCACCGTGGTATAGCCCTTCTGCGCCAGCAGGTAGCTCGCGTTCGAGGCCGAGCCCGCAACGCCGTTCCCGTTCAGGACCGTCAGCGTCACCTGCTTCGGCGGGATCGTCCGCTTGCGCTTGCGGATCTTTCGGCCGAGCGCGACCTCGGTCGCGGTGGTGGAGGCGCCGACGTCCGGGTTCATGAACTGCTGCACGGCCTGGTCGATCGAGCTCTGCGACGCCGAGAGCTCGTTGTAGCCGGTGACGTTCTGGATCTTCGTCTGGAAGACGTGGCCGTGCGGCAGGCCCCAGGCGAAGGTCGCGTACTTGTAGATGTCGCTCAGGGTCAGCTCGCGACCGCCGCGCGCGACCTCGACGTACTGGTGATGCGTGATCTCGTTCACCAGGCCGGGAATGCTCGTCGGCCCGAGCGAGTGCGAGACCTGCTGCCGCATCGCCGAGACGAACAGCTGCTGGCGAGCCAGGCGGATGAGGTCGGTGTCGGTGTGGCGGAAGCGGACGAAGTCGAGCGCCTTCTTGCCCGTCAGGTGCTGGTAGCCGGGCTGGAGGTCGATGTTGGCGAAGTTGGTCGCGGCCGAGCCGGTGTTCTTGTTGTAGTAGCGCCGGTCGATGTCGACCCAGACGCCGCCGAGCTTGTTCACGACGCCGATGAACCCGAGGAAGTTGACGCTGATCAGGTAGTTGATCGGCAGGTTCGTCAGGTGCCGCACGGTCTCGAGCGAGCCCGTAAGGCCGCAGGTGGCGTAGGCGCTGTTGATGCGGCCGGAGCCATACGGGACGGCTGCGCCGCCGTTCTTGCCGGCGCAGTAGATCGGCACGACGAGGTCGCGCGGGAACGAAAGGAGCGAGATCGTCTTCGTCACCGGGTCGGCCCGGATCAGCATCATCGTGTCGGAGCGCGAGGGCGCGTCCCCGTCGCCCGCGCGGTGGTCGTAGCCGATCACCATCGCGATCGCGGCGCCCTTCGGGTCGTCGAGGCGGGCCTGCGCGGCCTTCGCCTGGGCCGTGTGCGGCCGCAGTGCGGCGGCGCTCTCGTGGATCCACAGGTAGAAGCCGCCGACGAGCCCGCACACCAGCACGAGCAGCGTGATTGCGAGCCACGCGAAGAACCGTCCGACCTGCGCGGCGAGCGACCGCTGCGCAGGCGGCGGCTGCCGGTAGAGCGAGACCGGCGACAGTGCACCTGGCGGGAAGGCCGCGTGCCCATTCCCGTTGACCCCGGCGCCCTGGCCGATTCCTTTCTTCAGCGTCGTCCGCATCGAAAAATGGACGCCTCGACGGCGCCCGCAGGAGGGAGAATAGCCAACCCTTCGGCGCTTACACGCCTGCCACCGTTCGTGCGCTCAACTACTTCGCCGCGGCCGGCAGGACTTCCTCGTTCTCCCGACGCGAATGCCTCAGCGAGTGCCCTCGAGGACGGCCTCGCGCCCGGCCTGCTCGTCGGGCTCGTACGCGAGGTTCGGACGAAGCCAACGCTCCGCCTCGGGAAGGGAACGCCCCTGGCGGGCGGCGTACGCCACCACCTGGTCGCGGCCGATTCGGCCCACGGAGAAGTAGCGCGCCTCAGCGTGATGGAGGTAGATACCGGACACGGCGGCAGCGGGCGAGACGGCGAACGTCTCGGTGAGGGCAAAGCCGTGCGCCTCCGCGGGGAGCAGCTCGAACAGCTTCGCCTTCTCGGAATGATCGGGACAGGCCGGGTACCCGAAGGCCGGGCGGATGCCCCGGTAGCGCTCCGCGATCAGCTCGTCGTTCGCGCGGCGAGGGCCTTGCTCGTACCAGGCGCGGCGGCTCTCCTCGTGCAGGTACTCGGCGAACGCTTCGGCGAGCCGGTCGGCCAGTGCCTTCGTCAGGATCGCCCGGTAGTCATCGTGATCGGCCTCGAAGCGGGCGGCTAGCTCGTCGGCGCCGAAGATGCCGACCGCGAACGCCCCGACGTGGTCGCCCGCGCCCTCGGGCGCGACGTAGTCGGCGAGCGAGCGGTTCGGGCGGGAGTCGCCGTGGTCGACCTGCTGCCTGAGCATGGAGAACGAGGTCCCGCCGTCGACGACGACGTCCTCGCCGTCGGACGAAGCCGGCCAGAAGCCGTGCACGCCCCGAGCAACGAGCAGCCGGTCGCGAACGAGCTCGTCGAGCAGCTCCTGCGCATCGTCGTACAGCTCCCGCGCCTCGGGCCGCTCGAGAATCGCCGGGAACTTGCCCTTCAGGTCCCACGCGTGGAAGAAGAACTGCCAGTCGACGTAGCGACTGAGCGTCTCGAGGTCCGGCTCGACGACGCGGCTCCCGAGGAACGCCGGCTCGGGCAGTTCGTCGAACGGAACCCGGTGGCGGTTGTCGACGGCGCGCGCGTAAGGAAGCAGCGGCTTGCGGTTGCGCTCGGCGTGGAGGTCGCGCAGGCGATCCTGGTCGGCGCGGTTCTCCTGGTCGAGCGCCGCGCGCCGCACGGGGTCGAGCAGGTCGGAGACGACGCCGACCACGCGTGACGCGTCTCGCACGTAGACGGTCGGCTGCGAGTAGGCCGGCGCGATCCGGACGGCCGTGTGCTGCTTCGACGTCGTCGCGCCGCCGATCAGGAGCGGCAAGTCGAGGCCGCGGCGCTCCATCTCGCGCGCGACGTTCACCATCTCGTCCAGCGACGGCGTGATCAAACCGGAGAGCCCGACCGCGTCCGCGCCGATGTCGGCGGCCGTGTCGAGGATCGTGTCCGCCGGCACCATCACGCCGAGGTCGAGCACCTCGTAGTTGTTGCACCCGAGGACGACCCCGACGATGTTCTTGCCGATGTCGTGCACGTCGCCTTTGACGGTTGCGAGCACGATCTTGCCCTGGGCGCGCCCGAGGCCGGTCCGCTCCTTCTCGTCCTCCATGAACGGCTCCAGGTAGGCGACGGCGCGCTTCATGGCGCGCGCGCTCTTCACGACCTGCGGGAGGAACATCTTCCCGCTCCCGAAGAGGTCGCCGACGATGCCCATGCCCGCCATCAGCGGGCCCTCGATCACGTCCAGCGGCCGGTCGAGCTGCTGCCGCGCTTCCTCGGTGTCCTCCTCGATGTAGTCGACGACGCCGTGCACGAGTGCGAAGGAGAGCCGCTCCTCGACGGGCGCCTCGCGCCACGACAGGTCGACCTCGCGCCGGGTCGCCTCGCCCTTGACCCGGCCGGCGTACTCGACCAGCCGCTCCGTGGCGTCGGGCCGCCGGTCGAACAGCACGTCCTCGACGAGCTCGAGCAGGTCGGGCTCGATGTCCTCGTAGACCATCAGCTGGCCGGCGTTGACGATTCCCATGTCGAGGCCGGCGCCGATCGCGTGGTAGAGGAAGGCGGCGTGCATCGCCTCGCGAACGTGGTCGTTGCCGCGGAAGGCGAACGAAAGATTCGAGATCCCGCCGGAGACGAGCGCGCCTGGGCAGCGCTCCTTGATGAGCGGGATCGACGCGATGAATGCCTTCGCGAAGCCGGCGTGCTCCTCGATCCCAGTGGCGACGGCGAGGATGTTCGGGTCGAAGACGATGTCCTCCGGCGCGAAATCGAGCCGGTCGACAAGCAGGCGGTACGCGCGCTCGCAGATCGCGACCTTCCGCTCGGCCGTCTCCGCCTGTCCCTGCTCGTCGAACGCCATCACGATCACGGCCGCTCCGAGCTCCCGCAGGCGCCGCGCCTGCGCGAGGAACGGCTCCTCGCCCTCCTTGAGCGAGATCGAGTTCGCGATGCCCTTGCCCTGGACACACTCGAGCCCGGCCTCGAGCACCTCGAAGCGCGAGCTGTCGACGACGATCGGGATGCGCGCAATCTCGGGCTCGGACGCGACCAGCCGCAGGAACCTTGTCATCGCCTCCACCGAGTCGAGCAGGTCGGCGTCCATGTTCACGTCGAGGAGATTCGCGCCGCCGCGGACCTGTTCGAGCGCCACGTCGACGGCGGTGGAGTAGTCGTCTGCCTCGACCAACTCCCTGAAGCGGGCCGAACCGGTCACGTTCGTCCGCTCCCCGATCATCACGA
The DNA here is from genome assembly GCA_963719275.1 of uncultured Actinomycetes bacterium. Taxonomy (GTDB): domain Bacteria; phylum Actinomycetota; class Thermoleophilia; order Gaiellales; family Gaiellaceae; genus AC-32. The sequence continues at coordinate 25,785 of CAVRBT010000009.1, forward strand.
AGCCCGTGTCCGGGCCGATCTCGAACGGCTCGAGGCCGCTATAACGGGGACGCTGGGACGGCTGCGGGATCGTCCGCGGCGGGAGTCCCTTCACGGCTGCCGCGATCTCCGCGGTGTGCTCCGGGGTCGTGCCGCAGCAGCCGCCGACGACGTTGAGGAAACCATCCTCGGCGAAGCCGCGCAGGAGCCCGCTCGTATCGCCGGGCTGCTCGTCGTAGAGCCCGAGCGCGTTCGGCAGGCCCGCGTTCGGGTGGCACGACACCCAGGTCGTTGCGACCCGTGAGAGCGCCTCGATCACCGGCCGCATCTCGCGCGCCCCGAGGGAGCAGTTGACGCCGACGATCAGCGGCTGCGCGCGCTCGATCGAGATCCAGAACGCCTCGACCGTCTGGCCGGAGAGGTTGCGGCCGCTCCGGTCGATCGCGGTGAACGAGATCCAGAGCGGCAGCTCCGGCACGGCCTCGCGCGCGGCGGCGACGGCCGCCTTCGCGTTCAGGGTGTCGAAGATCGTCTCGATCAGGAGCAGGTCGACACCGCCGTCCCGCAGCGCCAGCATCTGCTCGGCGTACGCCTCGACGACGTCCTCGAAGCGGACTGCGCGGTACGCCGGGTCCTCGACCTTCGGCGACAGCGACAGCGTCACGTTCAGCGGCCCGACGGAGCCCGCGACGAAGCCGCCGTACTCATCGGCGACCGTGCGCGCGAGTCGCGCACCCTCGAGGTTCATGTCGCGAACCGCCGCCTCGAGCGCGTAGTCGGCCTGGCCGATGCTCGTCGCGGTGAACGTGTTCGTGGTCGCGATGTCGGCCCCGGCCTCGAAGTAGGCCCGGTGGACGCTCTCGACGATCTCCGGACGGGTGAGGTTGAGCAGGTCGGGGTCCCCCTTGACGTCACGCCCGTGCTCGCGGAAGCGCTCGCCGCGCCACTCCTCCTCGGTCAGCCCGCGGTTCTGGAGCAGGACGCCCCAAGCGCCGTCGAGGACGGCGATCCGCTCGGCGAGGAGTGCTTCGAGTCTTTCGCGTGCGTTCTGCAAACCGTTCGGCTCCCTGTCCAAGGCCTCGAGAGCCGGTTGCGTGGGGGCTCTTTAGGCGTTTGGTAACCCGGTCGCCAAGCTGCCTTCAAAGCTTTCCGGGTCTGCTGAGCGTAGCACCCGTGACTCGCTTCGCACGCGTGTCAGGCTCGGCCGGCGACCTCGAGCTGGTTCTCGGCGTGTCGGATCCGCTGCTCGAGCTGCCAGCGGTCGGCCTCGGAGTCGCCGCTCTCCACGCGCTCTAGCTCGGCGCGGGCAGCCTCGAGTTGCTCCTGCGCGCGGGCCGCGTCGATGTTGCGCGCCTCGACCGCGTCGTCGACGAGCGCGAGGGCGCGGTCCTGCTCGACCTTGAAGAACCCGGGACCGGTAGCGAACTCGACGATGTCCTCGGAGTCGCGGTCGCGGTAGATCCGGGTCGAGCCCGCCTTCAGCATCGCCACGAGCGGCGCATGCCGGGCGAGGACACCGATCTCTCCGGCGTCGCCGGGGACGACCAGCATCTCAACCTCGCCCTCGAAGGCCGCCCCCTCGGGCGTGACGAGGGAGAGCTCGAACGTCTTGCCGGCCACTAGTGCGCCTTCCGGTGATGCTGCATTGCTGGGAGGGGCACTAAGCCGGGACGGGCTCGGCCTCTTCGGCCTCGGCCTCGGGCGCCTCGGGCTCTTCCTCGGCCTCGCCCTCGTCGCCGCGCGCCTTCGCGACGGCCTCCTCGATCGTGCCGACCATGTAGAAGGCCTGCTCGGGAAGCTCGTCGTGCTTGCCGTCGAGGATCTCGGCGAAGCCGGCGATCGTGTCCTCGAGCTTCACGAACTTGCCCGGCTGGCCCGTGAACGCCTCGGCGACGAACATCGGCTGCGAGAGGAAGCGCTCGATCTTGCGCGCCCGCTGCACGATCAGCCGGTCCTCGTCGGAGAGCTCGTCGATGCCGAGGATGGCGATGATGTCCTGCAGGTCCTTGTAGCGCTGCAGCACCTCCTGCACGCGCGTCGTGGTCTCGTAGTGCTCCGGCGAGACGACGTCCCGCGCCAACGCGCGCGACGACGAGTCGAGCGGGTCGATCGCAGGGTAGATCCCCTTCTCCGAGATCGGCCGCGAGAGCGTGATGAACGCGTCGAGGTGCGCGAAGGTGTTCGCCGGCGCCGGGTCGGTGAGGTCGTCGGCAGGAACGTAGATCGCCTGCACCGACGTGACCGAGCCCTGGCGCGTCGAGGTAATGCGCTCCTGCAGCTGACCCATCTCGGTCGCGAGCGTCGGCTGGTAGCCGACCGCGCTCGGCATTCGGCCGAGCAGTGCCGAGACCTCCGAGCCCGCCTGCACGAAGCGGAAGATGTTGTCGATAAAGAGCAGCACGTCCGCGCCCTCGTCGCGGAAGTACTCGGCCATCGTGAGGGCCGTCAGCGCCACCCGCAGGCGTGCCCCCGGCGGCTCGTTCATCTGCCCGAAGACGAGAGCCGTGTCCGGCAGCACCCCCGACTCGGTCATCTCGATCCAGAGGTCGTTGCCCTCGCGCGTCCGCTCGCCGACGCCGGCGAACACCGAGTTGCCCTGGTGCTCGCGCGCGACGTTGCGGATCAGTTCCTGGATGAGCACGGTCTTGCCGAGGCCGGCGCCGCCGAAGAGGCCGACCTTGCCGCCGCGCACGAACGGCGCGACGAGGTCGATCACCTTGATGCCGGTCTCGAAGATCTCCATCGTCGGCTTCAGCGCGTCGAACGACGGCGGGTCGCGGTGGATCGGCCAGCGCTCCGTGCCAGCTTCGATCTCCTCGCCGTGGTCGATCGTCTCACCCAGCACGTTGAACAAGCGCCCGAGCGTCTGCCTGCCCACTGGCACGGTGATCGGCGCGCCGGTGTCGATCACGTCGACCCCGCGCGGAATGCCGTCGGTCGCGTCCATTGCGACCGCGCGGACCCGGTCGTCGCCGAGGTGCTGCTGCACCTCCGCGATCACCTCGAGCGCAGGCTGATCGTCGCGCGCCGGGCGCTCGATCCGCAAGGCGGTGTAGATCTCGGGCAGCCGCTCGGCGAAGACGGCGTCGATGACGACACCCTTGATCTCGACGATCTTGCCGACGTTCTGATTCTGGCCGCTGTTCTGGTCAGGCATGCGTCTCCTGGAGAGGCGGTTCGGGTGATGTGCCCAGGCCGCGGCGAGACCACCTGCCCGGGACCCGGAGTCTAGCGAAGCGCCGCCGCTCCCGATCCGGCTTGGGAAACGCCTTTCCGTCCTCTGTCATCGCGGCCACCCGGGCCTCGTGATCGAGGCTTCAGACGTACGACGTTACGAGCGAAGGGAACACCGGACGAACAGTAGCCGCCCGGGCGTGCGGTGTAACGGGGGCTACCGGTCCTGGAGAACCGGCCCGCCGCGCAGCGAGCGAGTCGCGGCCTGGACGCGTATCTGCTGGAACGCGTTCAGGTGCTCGAGAGCCGCGGAGGTGCGCAGGTTCATCGTCTCGAGCCCGGCCAGCTCGGCGGTCACCGCGGGAGTCCGGTCGTGGCTCGTTCCGACGGAACGGACGGCGGAGGTGGCGAGGATGCTGCCGAGGCCGACGAACGCGACTGCCATCGCGGCGGCGGCGGGGGCGAGCCGCAGCCGAAGCCGCCGGCGCATGCGGCCGATCACGATCGGCTGGTCGAGCTGCTCGAGGGGTGCCGCGCGCAGCGCGTGCGTCAGGCCGTTCGTGTCCGTGCGGAACTCACGGCACGGCGGGCAGTGCGCGAGATGCGCGCGCAGCAGCACGCGCTCGAAGGTCGACAACTCGCCGTCGAGCTCGATCGACGTCCACTGTCGGGCGCGCTCACAATCGCCGTTCATCGGTCGCACATTAGCTTCGACGGCGGCTACGTGAGGAAGTTAGACCCTCAAATCAGGGAGTGCCGGCTGTCGACGAGCACCCCGATCACGACCAGGATGAAGCCGAGGGCGATGAAGAGGCCCGAGTGGCCGATCGTCTCGTGCTGCTCCTCAGGGGTCGCCCACCGCAGCCTCCGGCCGCCGAGCACCCCGAACCCCGGGATCGCGGGGCCGCCGGCCGCCTCCTCCGATTTCACGCGCGCAGGCCCGCGGTTGCCCACGAAGAAGCCCGAGACCATCAGGAAGCAGCCGACGCCGTAGAACCCCAGCGAGATCGAGCGCTCGAGGGACGCTCCCACCAGCAGCCCGAGCAGGGTCGAGCCGACCAGTGTCACCGCCGAGCAGAGGAGGACGAGGAGGACGAAACGGCGGAGCGCCGCGAGCATGTGCGCCTAGGCCGGAAGCTGCTCTGGCTGCTCGGACTCGGGCAGCTGCGTCGTGCGAGCTCCGGCGCGGCGCATCTCATCCGCAGTCATCGGCCAGTGCTCGAGCGCGTAGTGGCACGCGGCGACATGGCCGTTGCCGAACGAGTAGAGCGGCGGGTCCTCGACGTCGCAGTGCCCCTCGACGAAGCGCGGGCAGCGCGGGTGGAAGTGACAGCCGCTCGGCGGGTTCACCGGGCTCGGGACGTCGCCCTCGAGCACGATCGCCTCGCGCTGGCGGCCGATGTCCGGATTCGCGATCGGCACGGCCGAGAGCAGCGCACCTGTGTACGGGTGCTTCGGCTCGCGGTACAGCATGTCGCGCGAGGCGACCTCCGCGATCTTGCCGAGGTACATCACCATCACGCGGTCCGAGATGTGGCGGACGACGTTGAGGTCGTGCGCGATGAAGACGTAGGTCAGGCCGAAGTCGTCCTGCAGGTCCTTGAGCAGGTTGAGGATCTGTGCCTGCACCGAGACGTCCAGCGCCGAGACGGGCTCGTCGCAGACGATCAGCTTGGGGTTCACGGCGAGGGCGCGGGCGACGCCGATGCGCTGGCGCTGTCCGCCCGAGAACTCGTGTGGGAACCGGTTGTAGTGCTCGGGGTTGAGGCCGACGACCTCGAGCAGCTCCTGCACGCGGCGCTTGATCTCGGCATCCGTGCCGAGGCCGTGCACCACCAGCGGCTCGCCGATGATGAAGCCGACCCGCTTCCGCGGGTTCAGCGAGGCGTACGGGTCCTGGAAGATCATCGTCATCTCGCGGCGGACCGGGCGCATCGCCGGGCGCGAAAGATTCGTGATGTCGCGGCCCTCGAAGAGGATCCGGCCCTCGGTCGTGTCGAGCAGCCGCACGATGCAGCGCGCGAGCGTCGATTTGCCGCAGCCCGACTCGCCGACGATGCCGAGCGTCTCGCCGGGCTTGATGCTGAACGTGACGCCGTCGACCGCCTTCACCGAGGCGATCTCCTTCTGGAAGATGATTCCGCGCGTGATCGGGAAGTACTTGCGGACGCCGTCGACGACTAGCAGCTCGTCGCCCTTCGGCTGCATCTCGGGGATCGCCGCGGCCTCCATTAGTGCCTCTCCAGGTAATGCTGTCTAGCCTCTGGGTCGCGAGCACCAAGCCAGGGGCCGCACTCGTCCTCGGCCAAGGCTGGTTGCCTTGGCGAGGGCGAGGGTGGTTCCTGGCGCCGCGTGATCGCGGGCCAGAGGCGGGCGTGTATTGCCTGGCGAGGCACTAGCCGGTCTCCGCCATGGTCGCGGCCAGGAGCTTCGCCGCCTCGCGCTCCTTCGTCTCCTCGTCGAGGTGGCAGGCCTGGAGGTGCTCGGCGTCCGGCTGGGTCGGGACCAGCTCCGGCTCAGTCGTCTTGCAGACCTCCATCACGTACGGGCAGCGCGGGTGGAAGCGGCAGCCGGCCGGCGGGCGCAGCAGCGACGGCGGCTGGCCCGGGATCTGCGTGAGCCGCTCGACGTTCGCGTCGAGGCGCGGCAGCGAGCCCATCAGGCCCCATGTGTACGGGTGCTGCGGCCGTTGGAAGAGGTCGTGCACCTCCGCCTGCTCGACGACCTTCGCCGCGTACATCACCTCCACGTCGTCCGCGATCTCGGCGACCACGCCGAGGTCGTGGGTGATCATGATGATCGCGCTGCCGAAGTCCTCCTGCAGCCGCTTCATCAGCGCGAGGATCTGCGCCTGCGTCGTCACGTCGAGCGCCGTCGTCGGCTCATCCGCGATGAGCAGGTCGGGGTCGTTGATCAGCGCCATCGCGATCATCACGCGCTGGCGCATGCCGCCCGAGAACTGGTGCGGGTAGTCGTCGATGCGCTGCTCGGCGTGTGGGATGCCGACGGCCTTGAGGAGCTCGAGCGAGCGGGCGCGGGCGACCTTCTTCGTCACGTCGCGGTGGAGCAGGGTTGCCTCTGCGAGCTGCCGCCCGATCGTGTGGACCGGGTTGAGCGAGGTCATCGGGTCCTGGAAGATCATCGAGATCTCGCCGCCCCGGATTTGCCGCAGCTCGCTCGGCTTCATCGTCAGCAGGTCGTTGCCCTTCCACAGCGCCTCGCCGCTCGTGGTCGTGTTCCGCTTGGGGTTGAGCCCCATGATCGTCAGACAGGTGACGCTCTTCCCGCAGCCCGACTCGCCGACGATGCCCAGCGTCTGGCCCTTCTCAACCGTGAAGGAGACGCCCTCGACGGCACGGACGATGCCGTCTTCGGTCTTGAAGGACGTGCTTAGGTCCTTGACGTCGAGAAGTGCCACGGGTGCTGTTTAGGTTAGCCGGATCCGCGGGTCGATCCACGCGTACAACAGGTCGACGATCAAGTTGAAAACGATGATCGCGAGCGTGGCGAACACGATTACCCCTTGCACGATGGCGAGGTCCTGGTTGGAGATGCCGATGATCGCGGTCTGCCCGAGGCCTGGAAGGTTGTAGACGGACTCGGTGAAGATCGCGCCGCCGAGCGCGATTCCGAGGTCCATCCCCAGCATCGTGACCACGGGCAGGAGCGCGTTGCGGAGGACGTGCGAGAACAGCACCTGCCGCTCCGGCGCGCCCTTTGCCCGAGCGGTGCGCACGAAGTCCTCGTTCAGGGTCTCCATCACGTTGGCCCGGATCATTCGGACGTAGAGGGCCGCGAACAAGATCGCGAAGGTCGTCCACGGCAGAATCAAGTGGTAGAACCACTGCCACGGCCCACCGGGTAGGCCGGAGTCGGACTCCGCGCCGAAGAAGTTCGCGTAGCCGGCAATCGGCGTCCACCCCAGCCTCACGCCGAAGACGTACTCGAAGATCAGTCCGATCCAGACCGGGTGCGCGGAGACCCCGATCAAGACGAACACCATCGCAAATCGGTCGATCAGCGAGCGCGGTTTCAGGGCCGAAAAGATGCCGACCGAGAGCCCGATGATCATCCAGAGAACGGCGCCCCCGAAGACGAGCGACGCGGTCACGGGAGCGGCCTCCTTGATCCGCGCGTTGACGCTCTGGCTCGTCGCGAACGACTCACCGAGATCCTGGTGGACGACGAGCTGCTTGAGGAAGCGGTAGTACTGGACGGGCATCGGCTTGTCCAGGCCGAGCTTCGCGGTGGCGCGCACGAGGCACTCGCGCTTCGCCTGCTCGCCGCCGCAGACGGCGCGGGCCGGGTTGTTCGGCCCCACGTAGAAGATCACGAACGTGATGAACGTGATCACGATGAAGAGCAGGCACGCCCAGAGGATTCGTCTGATCAGGTATCGGAACACGTGCTCTCCCTGGAAATCTCGCTCTTGGCCTTCGCGGGTCCTGCGCTCAGGTGGATCCTAACGGTGAAAGAGATGTGAGGCGCCGGACGGTGCCGGCGCCTCACGTTGTCCTACTTGCCCTTCGAACCTCCCCTTACTTCAGCGCCATCGCGGCGATGCTGAAGTCCTGGTAGATCCCCTGGTAGACGAGGCTCTTCGGGTTGACGCGGTTCGAGAAGACGTAGCGGTTGTTGTACGTCCGCTCGATCGCCATCGGGGCCGCCTTCTTCATGATGTCCAGGTCCATCTGCCCGTAGACCTTGAGCCGGTTCGGGCCGACCAACCTGGCCGCGGCCTCCATCTTCTTGTTCCACTTCCGATCGTTGAAGTACGAGTAGTTGTTGTTGTTCTCCGCCTGAATGGCACCGCCGTACAGGAGGATGTTGATCCAGTCGTACGGATCCGGGTAGTCCGAGCACCAACCCATGGAGACGCCCATGTCGAGGTCGTTGCCCCGCTTGCCCATCGCGTCGTAGACGTCGGCACCCGAGAACGGCTTCATGTTGATGTTGCCCGACTTGAAGCCGAGGCGGATGAGGTCACGCCGGACGATCTGAGCCTGGGCGGGGTTGACCGTGCCCGAGGACCGGTAGCCGACGTTGATCTTGCCGTTCTTGAAGTGGCCCTTGGCCAGCTTCTTCGCGGTCGAAAGGTTCTGCTTGTAGATCGAGACGTTCTTCCAACCGGGGACGCCCGGGTTGAAGATGTGCGTCCACGCCTGGCCCGCGTACGGACCCGCCTGCGAGACGTAGTCCTTGCGGTTGATCGCGTAGTTGACCGCCTGCCGCAGGCTCGTGTTGCCCTTGAACAGCGAGCGGGAGACGTTCATCGGCAGGTAGCCGGTGCAGTTCTGGGACTGCGTCCAGAAGCGACCCTTGTTGACGCCATACTTCTTGGCGACACCCTGGACCTCGGCCGCAGGAATGACCGGGTCTTCGTCGATCTGGTTCGCGATCGTCTGGTTGAAGAGCGTCTGCTCGTTCAGGTTCCACTGCACGTCGATGCCCGCGAGATTCCGCGGCCGGTTCCGGCCGGGGCCCTTCTTCCAGTACTTGTTCTGGCGAAGCTGCGTCAGCCTGTCCGGGTTGTTGCGCGTCATGAAGTACGGACCCGCCGACGGGTTGTTCGTCTTGTTGACGTTCACGACTTCCTTCGTGAGCGGCAGCTTGAACGACGTGGCCTGGAAGAACGGCATGGTGATCTTCGCCATGAAGGTGCCGTCGGCCTTCGACAGCCGGACGGTCAGCTTGTTGCCCTTGGCCCTGACCCCGCTGACGCTCGTCGCCTTACCGTCGTTGACCTTCTTGGCACCGACGATGTTGGTGCCGCTCGGGTCCGTGATGAACGTCGCGCCGGGTGACGCGAGACTGTGGTTCGCGACGCGGTCGATCGCCCGCTTGAAGTTCCTGGCGGTGACGGCCGTACCGTCGCTGAAGCGGAAGCCCTTCCGGATGGTGAAGGTGTACACCTTGCCGTTGTTCGACACGGTGAACTTCGAGGCCACCTCGGGGACCAGCTTGCTGCCTGCCGGCCCCTTCTTGTCCGGATAGTTGTACAGCTTTGCTGCGGTCGCATATTCAAGCCACCACGCGGTGGTGACGTAGGCGATCTGCGGGTCGACCGCGGTGGATGCCCCAGTGATCCCGTACCGCCAGACACCGCCCTTCTTGAGCGCGTGGGAGTTGCCCGCACTCGCGCTCGCGAAGCTCGCCGCGACCAGAAGGCTTGCCCCGGCCACGAGCATCGTGACCGCGAGCCATACCCTTCTGTTCATGTCTCTCCTTTCCGTGAGTTCGAGCCGGCGCATTTCCCGACCCGGAACGGGCGCCTGCCCCGTTCACCGCACTGAGACGGCAAAGTTAAGAGTTGGTTAGTGGGTTCGGGTTCTCGAAGGCGCGTTAGCGCTGCGAGGAACGCGGGTCGAACGAGTCCCTGAGCCCGTCGCCAAGAAGGTTGAAGGCGAGCGTCGTCAGCAACACTGCGAGCCCCGGCCAGAGCATCAGGAGCGGTCGCGTCGTGTAGTACTGCGGCGCCTCCGCGAGCAGGTTCCCCCAGCTTGCGGTGGGTGGTTTGATCCCGAGAGCGAGGAACGAGAGCCCAGCCTCGAAGAGCACGTAGCTCGCAACGATCAGCGTCGAGTAGACGATCATCGGCGCAACCAGGTGGGGGAGCACGTGCGAACGGATGATGCGCATGTCGCTCGCGCCGATCATCCGCGCCGCCTCGATGTACTCCTTCTCCCTGATCGACAGCGCCTGGGCGCGCATGATCCTGGCCGGATAGAACCAGCCGAAGATGGTAAAGATCAGGACCAGCGTCACCACCCCCTTCGGGAAGATCCCTCCGAAGGTGATCGCGTCGAGCTGCGGACCGACCGTCGCGGCGAGCGCCACGATGAAGAGCAGCAGCGGGAAGGCCATCGTCACCTCGGTGATGCGCGAGATGGTGGTGTCGATCCAGCCACGGAAGTAGCCGGCGATCGAGCCGAGGAGGACACCGATGATCATCACCCCGAGCGTCGACAAGATCGCCACCTCGAGCGACACCCGCGCTCCGTAGAGGAGCCGCAGGAACTCGTCCTGGCCGAGGCGGTTCGCGCCGCCGAGGACGAGGATGTCGCTCTTGTCGGTGTAGTAGTTGTCGATGTGCGTCCACGGGTTTGCCGGCAGCAGGCTGACGCTGTCGACCGCGGCAGTGCCCGTGAAGATGTCATCCGGGCCGTGGCCGATGTAGTGCTTCGCGATCGGGGCCCCGACGAAGGCGACGAGGATCAGGAAGATGATGAAGATGCCGCTCGCGATCGCGATCTTGTCGCGGCGGAAGCGGCGCCAGACAAGCTCCCAGTAGCCTCGGGCTCGTACCTCTTCGACACTGCCGAGCTCGGGGCCGCTCTCGACGCCGACGGCAGCGCCGAGGCCGGCGCCGCTCGATACCAGGACCTCTTGTTCCTTCTGAGCCATGTGTAAGGGAGCCGTAAGGCTGTCTGGACTATAGACGAGCGGCAACCGCGGTAGTTGGTACGAGCCGCTACGCCGTCAGGGCGTCGGCGCCCGCGACGACCTCGAGGATCTCCTGCGTGATCTCGGCCTGGCGGGCGCGGTTCATGTCCAGGGTGAGGCTCGAGATCAGGTCGCCGGCGTTGCCCGAGGCGTTGCGCATCGCGGTCATGCGGGCGCCTTGCTCCGAGGCGGCGGACTCGAGCAGCGCCCGGTAGAGCTCCGTCTCGACGTAGACCGGCAACAGCCGCTGCAGGATCTCCTCGGGCTCGGGCTCGTAGATAAAATCGCCCAGCAGCGCGGCCTGCTCGCGCTCCTCCTCGCGGCCGCGCTCGAGCAGCTGCTCGGGGATCGGCAGGACGTCCTGCTCGACTACCCGCTGTACGAGCGCCGAGACGAACTGGTTGTAGACGAGCACGACCCGGTCGACCTCGCCGGTCTCGTACAGCTCCGCGGCGCGGTGGGCGATCGCCTGCGCGTCGGCGTACGCGGGCCGGTCGCTGAAGCCGGTCCAGCTGGCCTCGAGGTCGTAGCCGCGGAAGGTGAGCGACGAGCGGCCCTTCCTGCCGGCGACGAGCCAGCGGACGGTGACGCCTTCGGCGCGGAGCTGCCGCTCGAGCGCGAAGGCGTGCCGCAGGACCTGCGCGTTGAACGCGCCGGCCAGGCCGCGGTCGCCGGTGAGCGCGACGATCGCCGCCGACTGCACGTCCCGCCGCTGGAGCAGCGTCAGCCCCTGCAGCGACGTGCTCGCGCGGGCGGTGCCGACCATCAGCTCCATCATCCGGTCGGCGTACGGCCGCATCGCCTCGATCCGCGCCTGCGCACGACGGAGCCGCGCCGAGGCGACGAGCTCCATCGCCTTGGTGATCTTGCGCGTGTTGCGGATCGAGCGGATCCGCCGCTTGAGGTCCTGGACGGTGGCCATGGCCTAGCGGCTACTCCGGCACGAGGGCGATCTGCTTGCGTGCCCACGCGCTGTGTCAGACGGCCGCGCCGGCAAAGCCGACCCGGCCTCTTTGGTTGGCGTCGCAAGCGAGCGCCTCACGCGGCCTGCGGCTCCTCGGAGGGCTTGAACATCTTCGCGAAGCGATGCAGCTCCTGGTCGAGCCGCTCGCGCAGCTCGTCCGAGAGGTCCTTGGTCTCGCGGACCTCCCTGAGCACCGTCTCCTCGGCCCGCAGGTCGTCGCGCAGCTCCTCGAGGTAGCGCGGCACGTCGGCGGTCGGGATCTCGTCGAGGTAGCCGTTGACGCCGGCGAAGACGGCCGCGACCTGCTCATCGACCGGCCACGGGTCGTACTGCGGCTGGTTGAGCAGCGCGACGAGGCGCTCGCCGCGGGCGAGGATCTTCTGCGTCGCCTGGTCGAGCTCCGAGCCGAACTGGGCGAAGGCCTCGAGCTCGCGGTACTGCGAGAGGTCGAGCTTCAGGCTTCCGGCGACCTTGTTCATCGCCTTGATCCGGGCCGCGCCGCCCACGCGCGAGACCGAGATGCCGACATTGATCGCGGGCCGGACGCCCGAGAAGAAGAGCTCGGACTCGAGGAAGATCTGGCCGTCGGTGATCGAGATCACGTTCGTCGGGATGTAGGCCGACACGTCGCCGGCCTGCGTCTCGACGACCGGCAGGGCGGTCAGCGACCCGCCGCCGAGGTCGTCGGAGAGCTTGCACGCCCGCTCGAGCAGCCGCGAGTGCAGGTAGAAGACGTCGCCCGGGTAGGCCTCGCGGCCGGGGGGGCGGCGCAGCAGCAGCGACATCTGGCGGTACGCGTCCGCGTGCTTCGAGAGATCGTCGTACATGACGAGCGCGTGCTTGCCCTCGAACATGAAGTACTCGCCCATCGCGCAGCCGGCGTACGGGGCCATCCACTTGATCGGCGCGGCCTCGGAGGCGGCGGCGTGGACGATGATCGAGTAGTCCATCGCCCCCTCGTCCTTCAGCTTCTCGTGCACCTGCGCGACGGTCGAGGCCTTCTGGCCGATCGCGACGTAGACGCAGATGAGGTCCTGGTCGCGCTGGTTGAGGATCGTGTCGACGAGGATCGCGGTCTTGCCCGTGGTGCGGTCGCCGATGATCAGCTCGCGCTGGCCGCGGCCGATCGGGATCATCGAGTCGATCGCCTTGATGCCCGTCTGCACCGGCTCCTTCACCGGCTGGCGCTCGATCACGCCCGGCGCCTTGAACTCCAGCGGGCGGCGCTCGCTCGCCTGGATGGGGCCGGCGCCGTCGAGCGGCTGGCCGAGCGGGTTGACGATGCGGCCGATCAGTTCCGGGCCGACGGGGACGCTCGCGACCGCGCCCGTGCGCCTGACGGGCTCGCCCTCCTTGACGTGCTCCCACTCGCCGAAGAGCGCCGCTCCGACGTTGTCCTCCTCGAGGTTGAACGCGAGGCCGGTCACGCCGTGCTCGAACTCGAGCATCTCGGCCGAGACACAGTTCTCGAGGCCGTAGACGCGGGCGATGCCGTCGCCGACCTGCAGGACGGTCCCGACCTCGGCGAGGTCGGTCTCGACGTCGTACTCCTCGATTCGCTGCTTGAGGATCGAGGTGATCTCTTCAGGGCGAAGCTTCAACGGGTCTCCTCTCGTAACGCTAAGCCGTCACCAGCTCGCGGCGCAGCCGCTCCAGGCGGCCGCGGACGCTGGCGTCGAGTCGGTGGGATCCAACTTGCAGGACTATGCCGCCGATCAGATCAGGGTCGACGGAGCGCGTGGCCTCGACCTTGCGGCCGGAGGCCTGCTCGACCTGCCGCAGCAGCGTCTGTGCCTCCTCGTCGGAAAGCTCGACCGCGGTCGTCAGTTCGGCGTGGACGATTCCCTCGTGCTCGGCGATCAGGCGCTCGAACTCGCGCGCGATCTCCTCGAGCGAGCCCGTGCGGCCCTTGTCGGCGAGAACGAGCAGGAAGTTGCGCAGCAGCTCCTCGCCGCCGCTGAGCACGTCCTCCAATGCACTCGCGCGCGCGCGAGGGTCGAGTTGCGGGTTCCGCAGCAGCTCGCGCAGCTCCGGCACCTCCGCCTCGGCGGCGACGACCTGCTGCAGCTCCTCGCGGACGGGCTCGAGCCGGCCCTTCTCGCGCGCAGCCTCGAACAGCGCGGTCGCGTACACGCGGTCGACTACCGACACGCGCGCTCCTTACGGCCAATGTGTCGACCGGTCGGCCCAGACGGCCACACGGGCAAAGCCCGCGCGGCCTGATATCGACATTGCAAGCGACGTCTCACCGCTCGTTGCGCTCCAGCACGGAGAAGTCGAGCTCGCCGACGGCCTCGTCGATCAGGCGCTTGTGGTCGGCGTCGTCGAGGGACTTCCTCGTGACCTTCGTGGCCGCGAGCAGGCTCAGCTCGACGACCTCGAGCCGGATCTGCTCGAGCGCTCGGCGCGTCTCGGCCTCGATCTGCTTGCGGGTCTCCTCGAGCCGCCGCTGGCGATCCTCCTCGAGCTCCTCGCGCATCCGCCGCTCGTTGGCGTCGGCGATGCGGCGCGCCTCGCCGAGGATCTCCTCGGCGTCGGTCTGGGCGCGGCTGATCAGCGCGCGGTGCTCCTCGAGCAGGCGCCGAGCCTCCTCGCGCGCACGGTCGGCCTCGTCGAGGGACGCCCGGATCCGCTCGCGCCGCTCGTCGATCGCCGTCTGGATCGGGCCGAACGCGTAGCGCTTCAGCACGAAAAGCGTGATCAGGAAGCAGACGATCGTCCAGATCATCAGCCCCGGCTTGACCTGGATCAGTGGGTTCGCGGCGACGAGCATGGGGCTAGACGAGGACGAAGGCGAGGATCGAGCCGAGGAGGCCGTAGAACACGACCGCCTCGGTGAGCGCGAAGCCGAGCCACTGGATGCCGGTGAGCTCGCCGCGGAGCTCGGGCTGCCGGGCGACGGACTGGATCATCGACGAGAAGATGAGGCCGATGCCGACGCCGGCGCCGGCCGCGCCGAGCCCGACGCCGAGCGCGAGCCCGATCGCCTTCCCGGCCTTTGTCACGTCGCCTGAGGTGGCAGCAAGAAGTGTCGACATTCTTCCTCCTTGTTAGTTAGCCGGCTCCGCCGGCAGAGCAGGCGCAGCCTCCCATGGTCGGCATCGCAAGCGATGCCCTAGGACGTCGCCGCTCGTCTTTGAGGGTCGATGTACCACGGGCGGCTCCTTAGTGCTGCGGCTCGATGGCCGCGCCGATGTAGATGGCGGACAGGGCGGCGAAGATGAACGCCTGGATGCCGACGACGATCACGACCTCGAACAGGTAGAACGCGGTCGCGAACGGCACGGTGATCACCGCGAGGAAGACGGACTCCAGGATGAACATCAGGCCGATGAAGGTCAGGATCAGGATGTGTCCCGCGAGCATGTTCGCGAAGAGACGCACGCTGAGCGAGATCAGCCGCATGAACTGGCCGAGGATCTCGAGCGGCACGATCAGGAACAGAAGCGCCCGCGGCGCCTCGGGGATCCAGCTCTTGAAGTAGGCCCTGGGACCGTTCCAGCGGATGCCCTCGTAGTGCGTGAAGACGAACGTCAGCAGCGCGAGGGCGAGCGTGACAGACAGCGACGAGGTGGCCGCGTAGATGCCCCAGACCGGGACCCCGTGCCACGTCTCGCCGGTGAGCGGCAGCGGGATGAACCCGATCAGGTTGATCACGAAGATGAAGAGCAGCAGCGAGGCGACGTACGGAAACCAGCGGCCGATCGCCTTCGACGGCAGGCCCTGCTCGGCGATCTGCACCTGCGCGATCTCGTAGATCTGCTCGCCCACCGTCTGGCGGCGGTTGATCGTCTTGCCGCGCATCAGGAACAGACCGAGCAGGATCGTGAGGACGCTGCCGAGCATCAGGTACACGACCGCCTTCGTGATCGAGAGGTCGAGCCCGCCGATGTGGATCGAGACCCACTCGTGCTGCTCGAACTCCGTGGTCGGGTCGAACTCGCCGCGCGCGAACGCCTGCGTCGGAAGAGCAAGCAGCCATACGGCTCCCAGGATCACCCATGCAAGGAGCGCGCGTCTCATGCCCGTGGCTCCTGGCCGTAGTAGCCGAGCAGCGAGAGCGCGAGCTCGGCGGTGTAGGCGGCGCCGTAGGTGAGCGCGGCGGCGAGCCCTGCGTCGCTGTCGGACGCGGCGACGGCGAGCAGCACCGCGAGGACAGCGAGCAGCCGGAACATCATCCCGAAGGCCAGCGCCCCCGAGGCGGCGACGTTGTCGGGCGACGGCTTCACGCGCGCGAACAGCAGCCCGAGCGCCTGCACGCCGACCCAGAGCACGGCGGCGACCGCCCAGCCCGTGAGCGGCCAGCCGGCGACGATGAAGAGCGGCAGCGCGAGCGCGATCACGACGGCACCCGCCAGAGGCCCGAGCAGGCGCTGCTGCGGGATCGGCCGCGGCGCTCCGAGGATCCCGACGCGCGTCAAAAGGCGTTCCGGTAGCGCTTGTAGACGGCGAAGACGCCGGCGGGGATGCCGACGACCGCGCCGCCGAGGATGCCGAGCCCGACCGAGCCCGCCGCCCAGCCGACGAGCGCGCCCGCGCCGACGCACCCGGCGGTCACGCCCCCGAGCAGCGCGCCGGCTCCGGCCGGCTCGAAGGTCGAACGCGGACTGGGCTCCATGCGCGGCGAGCATACCAAACCTTGTGACACCGGAAATCGGCTCAGAAGCCGAATTTCCGGCGACTTTGTTATTAGTATCGGGAGGTGCGCGTGGTGCTGATCCACGGGAGCGGCGGCAACGCCGAGACCGCGTGGACGGCCGTGCGCCCGCTTGCCGAACGGTTCACGCTGGTGGCGCCGAACCGGGGCGGCTACCCGCCGAACCCGCCGCTCGAGCGGATCGACTTCGAGGTGCAGGCGGCGGAGCTGGCGCCGCTGCTCGAGGACGGCGCCCACCTCGTCGGTCACTCCTACGGCGGGGTGATCGCGCTCCTGATCGCCGCCCGTCACCCGGAGCCGGTTCGGTCGCTGGTCGTGAGCGAGCCGCCGGCGTTCGCGCTCGCGCGCGGCAACCCAACGGTCGACTCATTGGTCGAGCGGCTGGACGACCACTTCACGCGCGGTCCACAAGACCCGCGGGCCTTCGTGGAGGGCTTCCTCGCGCTCGTCGGCACGAAGGCGCAGCTTCCCGATCCGCTTCCGCCGCAGGTCGAGCAGAGCATCCGCGCGACGATGGCCGAGCGGCCGCCCTGGGAGGCTGAGATCCCGCTCGACGAGCTCGCCGCGACCGGGTTCCCGAAGCTCGTCATCTCCGGCGCGCACCATCCCGCCTTCGATGCAGTCTGCGACGTCCTCGAGGAGCGGCTCCCCGCGCGGCGCGAGGTGCTCCCCGGCGCCGGCCACAGCATTCCGCGGGCGCCCGGCTACGCCGAGTTGCTTGCTGCCTTCCTCGACGATTCGGCCTGGACCGAACGGTCTGTGCAGTAGCGTGCGGGCATGCTCGTCGTCTCCGAGCGCGGCCGGAACCGCTACTACGAGCTGGCGGGGACGGAGGTGGCCGAAGCGGTCGAGGCGCTGGCGCGGGTCGCGCCGCAGCGACCGCCGCGATCGCTCGGGGAGGCGACGCGCAACGAGCTTCTGCGGGAGGCGCGCACCTGCTACGACCACCTCGCGGGGCGGGTCGGCGTCGCCTTCGCGGGCGCGCTGGAACGGCGTGGCGTCGTGGAGCGGGTGAACGGCGACTATGCGCTTGGCGTGCGAGCGGCGGAGGAGCTCGCGGCACTCGGGCTCGACCTCGAGCCGCTATCGGCGCAGCGCCGGCCGCTCGTCCGCGGCTGCCTCGACTGGAGCGAGCGCGAGCTGCACGTCGCGGGGTCGCTCGGGGCGGCCCTGACCGCGCGGCTCTTCGAGCTCGGCTGCATCGTGCGCCGCGAAGGGACGCGCTCGGTCGCCGTCACCGAGCAAGGCAGCGAGCTCTTCGGAGAGCTGGGGCTCGACGCCTAGCCCTGCTCGCGCTCGCGGAGCGCATTGATGTTGACCTCCCACATCTCCCGCCCCGCCCAGTAACGGAACTCGGCGGGAACCTCCGGCTCGGGATCGCCTCCGCGGACCGCCTCGTCGAGCGCGAGCTGGTAGTCGCGCAACGGCGGCAGGACGTCGCGGCCGCAGACCGGCCCGTGCCCGGGAACGCAGGTGTCCCAGTCGAGCTCGAGCATCGCTCGAGGATCTCGGCCCAGCTCCGGGGGTCGCCGTGCCCGCTCCAGGGCTGCATGCTCGTTGCCGAGTATGTGGTCTGCGTGCCAGTGCGTGTTGAAAACCAGCAAGGCCGGATGGCCGGTCGCCTCATCCGCAGCCGCACGGAGCTCACGCGCCGCTGAGAACGAGATGTGCGTGTCGACGACGAGGGTCTCGCCGCCGAGGTGGGACGATCCCGGCGTTGCCGACCGCAAATCGGTCGGGCCTCGCGATCGCGGCGTGGACGCCGCCGCCGGCGTCGACGAGGTCGGCGTGCGTCACGCGGTACGGCGGGCGGCCGCTTCTCGCGCTTCCTGCTCGCGGCGGCGTATGCGCGGGTTCGCGAGCTTCACGATCTCGAGCAGGTAGACCATGTAGATCGAAGCGGCAAGCGCCAGGGCGCCGATCAGCGCGACCGCGATCGTCGGGCCGGTCTGCCAGTCCCCGTGTGCGTGCGGGTGGATGAAGCGCGTCGCGAGCGCCGCGCCCGCGAGGATCGCGCACCAGCCCCACATCGTCAGCGCCGCCCGCCTCTGCGAGAAGCCGATGTTGAGAAAGCGGTGGTGCAGGTGGTAGCGGTCGGCCTTGTGCACCGGCTCGCCGTATTTGAGCCGCTTCGCGACCACGAACGACGTGTCCAGGATCGGCACGGCCAGGACGAGCAGCGGGAAGAGCAACGTGGCGACGGCGGCCGTCTTCAGGAGGCCCTGGACCGCAAGCGCGCCGAGCGTGAAGCCGAGCAGTAGCGCGCCGGAGTCGCCCATGAAGATCCGCGCCGGGTAGAAGTTGTGCCGCAGGAAGCCGAGGCAGGCGCCCAGCACGATCGCCGCGAGGATCGCCGGCTCCGGTCGCCCCAGCGAGAGCGCGATCAGGCAGAAGGTGGCGCCCGAGATCGCACAGACGCCGGCCGCGAGCCCGTCGAGCCCGTCGAGGAAGTTGACCATGTTCATGATCGCGACGATCCAGAAGATCGTCAGCGGGATCCCGACCCACTCCGGCAGGGAGTGGACGCCGATGATCGGGAACGTGAAGCGCTGCACCCAGATCCCGAAGCCGGTCGGGATCGCAGCGGCGGCGATCTGACCACCGAGCTTCTCCCACCAGACGAGCCCGCGGAAGTCGTCGATCGCGCCGACAGTGGTGGCGACGGCCATCCCGAGCAGCAGTCCTTTCGTCTCGCGGCCGAGCGGCAGGAAGGCGAGTGCCGGGACGAAGATCCCGAAGAAGAGCGCGAGGCCGCCCAGCCGCGGCACCGTGCTGCGGTTGACGCGCCGCACACCCGGCTCGTCGACGACGCCGAGCAGGCGTGCCATCCCGCCGACCGCGGGGGTGAGCAGGACGACGATCGCGGCTGCGAGGATCGCCCCCCAGACGACCTCGAGGTTGTCGGTCAGCGTCTGCCAGACCATGAGATCCGATCCCGCCCGCTTCCGTCATTCGCTCCGATCCATGAAGGTGCGTCAGACGGCCGCACGGGCAAAGCCCGCACGGCCTCTATGGTCGGCGCCGCCAAGTCGGCGCCTTACTTGGTCCCGTAGAGGCGGTCGCCCGCGTCGCCGAGCCCCGGCAGGATGTAGCCGCGCTCGTTGAGCTCGCGGTCGATCGCTGCGGTGACGATGCGCACGTCCGGGTGTTCGCCATGCATGTGCTCGATCCCTTCGGGCGCAGCGACCAGGCAGACGAGGGTGACCGAACGCGCGCCCGCCTGCTTCACGGCCGCGACCGCGGCGGCGCTCGACCGCCCCGTCGCGAGCATCGGATCGAGCACGATCGCGTCGCGCTCGCCGTCGCCGAGCTCGGGCAGCTTCACGTAGTACTCGACCGGCCGCAGGGTCTCCTCGTCGCGGTAGAGGCCGATGAACCCGACCCGCGCGCTCGAGACGAGCGAGAGCACCCCGTCGAGCATCCCGAGACCGGCACGCAGCACCGGGCAGACGGCGACCTTCTTCCCGGCGATGCGCTGCACCTCGGTGCGCTCGAGCGGGGTCTCGATCTCGTCGGTCTCGGTCGGGAAGTCCTTCGTCGCCTCGTAGGTCAGCAGCAGCGTCAGCTCGTTCGCGAGCTTGCGGAAGTGGACTGTCGGCGTGTCCTTGTCGCGCAGGTACGAGAGCTTGTGCTGGACGAGCGGGTGCGTAACCACCGTCACGCCCGTGGCCGTCGTGCTCACGCCCCGGTCCTCAGCTTTGTGCGGGCTAGCTCCGGCCTGGACGCCTGCAAGCGGTCGGGGTGAAACCAGACGCGTAGCGTGCTCACGCGACGTACGTGGTGAAGCCGCGGAAGCCCGGGTAGAGCGGCCGCTGCTCGCAGAGCTTCTCGCTACGCGCGGCGAGCGCCCGAATGTCCGCACCGTCCGCGAGCGCGCCGCAGATGACCGAGCCGACCTCGCGGAAGTCGTCCTCGTCCAGCCCGCGCATCGTTGCCGCGGGGGTGCCGATCCGGATCCCGGAGGCGACCGTCGGCGGCCGCTCGTCGAACGGGACGGTGTTGCGGTTGACGGTCAGCTTGACCTCGGCGAGCCGCTCTTCCGCGTCCTTGCCGGTCCAGTCGGTCGAGCGCAGGTCGACCTGCAGCAGGTGCGTGTCGGTACCTCCGGTGAGGACGTCGAGACCGCCCTCCTGCAGCGTCGAGGCGAGCGTGTCCGCGTTCGCGCGCACCTGCGCCTGGTAGTCGCGGAAGGCCTCGGTCGCCGCGATCCGGAAGCACGTCGCCTTGGCCGCGATGGTGTGCACGAGCGGCCCGCCCTGCATCCCAGGGAAGACCGCGCGGTCGACGGCCTGCGCGTGCTCCTCGCGGCAGAGGATGAACCCCGCGCGCGGGCCGGCGAGCGTCTTGTGCGTCGTCGAGGTGACGAAGTCGCAGTCCTTGACCGGGTTCGGGTGCAGGCCGGCCGCGACGAGCCCGGCGAAGTGCGCCATGTCGCAGAGCAGCAAGGCGCCGACCTCGTCCGCGATCTCGCGGAAGCGGTCGGTCTCGACGGTGCGCGGGTAGGCGGAGCCGCCGCAGACGATCAGCTTCGGCCGGTGCTTCTTGGCGAGCGCGAGGACGTCGTCGTAGTCGACCATGTTCGTCTCGCGCGAGACCCTGTAGTGGACGATCGTGTAGAGACGACCGGAGAAGTTGACCTTCAGCCCGTGGGTCAAGTGGCCACCGTGCGAAAGCTCGAGCGAGAGGATCGTGTCGCCCGGCTGCAGGGCCGCCATGTAGACGGCCATGTTCGTCTGCGCCCCCGCGTGGGCCTGCACGTTCGCATGCTCCGCCCCGAACAACTCCTTCGCACGGTCGATCGCGGTCTGCTCGATCTCGTCCACGACCTCGCAGCCGCCGTAGTAGCGCCGACCGGGGTAGCCCTCGGCGTACTTGTTGGTCGGGACCGATCCGACCGCCTCGAGGATCGACGGCCAGGTGAAGTTCTCGGAGGCGATCAGCTCGATCTGGCCGCGCTGCCGCTCGAGCTCGCGCCCGAGCAGCTCCGCGATCGCCGGATCGACCTCCGCGAGGCCGGCCGTGCGAAGGTGCTGGACCGTCTCCTGCGCGATCGCCACTGCCGGGGATGGTACTCGCGCTACCTGCTGAAGGCGGCAGCCGCGCGCTCGAGCGCCTCGGCCGCGGGCACGGCACCTTCGCGGAGGACCTTCGGCTCCTCGCCGGTCAGGTCGAGGATGGTCGATGGCGTTCCCGGAAGCTCCCCGCCGTCGACGACGGCGGCCGCTCCGGCCCGGATCTCGACCGGCACGTCCTCGAGCCGCCAGGGCTCAGGACCACCGTGCAGGTTCGCGCTCGTCGCCACCAGCGCGCCGACGTGCTCGACGACCTCCGCGCCCGCGCCCGTGAGCTCCGGCACGCGCACTCCGATCGTCTCGGGGGAGGAGCCGGTCAGCCAATGGTAGCGCTTGCCGGGGTTCGGGAGGATCAGCGTGTACGGGCCCGGGAGCAGGGCGCGCGTCAACGTCGCCACCCGGCCGCGCAGCTCGGGCACGAGCTCGAGCAGGAAATCGACGTCCTTCGCGAGCAGCGCACACGGCTTGTCAGCGGGCCGCTGCTTCATCCGGTGGAGCTCGCGCACGGGGGCCTCCCGGTAGGGGTCGGCGCAGAGGCCGTAGACGGTGTCTGTCGGCAGCACGACCGGCCACCCATCGCGGATCGCCTCGACGGCCGACTCGATCAGGCCCGTGCTCCGACCCCGAAGAACGAGAGCACCGCCTCGCGAAAGGCTTCCGGTGCCTCGACGAAGACGAAATGGCCGGCTCCCGGCACGACCACGAGCTCGGCGTCCGCGACCGCCTCGCCGATCACCCGCGCGGCCGCGGGCGGCGCGACGAAGTCCCGGTCCCCCGCCACCACGAGCGTCGGCGCCTCGATGCGCGCGAGCTGCGGCCGGAGGTCGAACGACGGCCACACGTCGCTGTTGAAGCGTCGCAGCGCGTCGGCATTGGGCACGAGCCCGGCGAGCGTCTGCACGAACGCCTCCTCGCGCTCGCCGTAGTGCCCGAAATACAGCGGCCACTGCCGCGCGAGGTTCTCGGCGAGCGCCTCGTCGTCCGCGAACTCGGCCGCTTCCTCCTCGTCGAGCGCGGCGCGCGCCTCGGGGTACCACGGCTCTCCCTCACGCTCGGCGAGCCCGCGTTCCATCTCGGCATCCGTGCCCTCGTCCCGGTTCGCGAGCGTCGCCACGAGCAGGAGGCGCCCGACCCGGTCCGGATGGGCCGCGGCGTAGGCCATCGCGACCATGCCGCCGTGGGAGAAGCCGAGCAGGTCGATGCGCTCCTGCCCAAGATGCACCCGCAGCTCCTCGAGATCGGCGACGTAATGCTCGAAGTCGTATGCAGCGGCGTGGGCCGGCCGTGTCGAGCGGCCTGTGCCCCGTGGCTCCAGGATCAGGAGCTCGAGCGAGTCGTCGAGGCCGGACAGGTCGGCGAGCTCGGCCCCAGGGAGCCCCGGCCCGCCGGGATGGCAGACGAGCGCAGGCCCGGAGCCCAGGCGGCGATAGGCGAGCGTCCGCCCGTCCGCCGTCGTCAGCTGCTCGTTCGTCCCCCTCACCCGGGCGGGAAGCCTAGTTGCTCGTGGCGTAGAGCTCCCGATGCTCGCCGACGCCCCTCAACGGGAATTCGCCCCGGTCGTCGAACCGGATCTCCGAACCGGCGACGAGACGAGCTCCTGCACGAACGGTTGCTCCCAAAGCACCTATCACAGCCCGTCGATCCACCTGCCCTCTGCGACCCGGTCCCGTCCGGCCAGGTCCGGCGTGATCGCGACGTCGTCGAAGCCGAGCTCCGTGAGCAGGCGCTCGACGCGCTCGCCGGCTCCGGCCGCGACCTCGAGCACCAGCCAGCCGCCCGGTCGCAGCGCCTCGGTCGCCGCGTTCGCGAGCTTCTCCGTTGCACTCGAGGCGACGAGCGCCACGCGCGGCTCCCAGTCGCGCACCTCGGGCTGCAGCGTCGGGAGCTCGTCGGGCTCGACGTACGGCGGGTTCGAGACGACCAGGTCGAAGTCGGCGTCGCCGAGGCCGCTCGTGAGGTCGTGTTCGACGAGCCGCACACGGCCGTTCGCGCCCGTGAACTCGAGGTTCTCGCGCGCGAGGGAGAGCGCATCCTCCGAGACGTCCATCGCGGTCACGCGCGCGGTCGACAGCTCGTCGGCGATCGCGAGCGCGATCGCGCCCGTGCCGGTCCCGACGTCCAGCACCTCCGGCTCGTCGACGCCGCGGACGTGCTCGAGGGCGCGCTCGACCACGATCTCCGTCTCGGGCCGCGGGATCAGCGCGCGGCGGTCGGTCTTCAGCGTCAGCCGCCGGAAGCCCCATTCGCCGAGGATGTACGCGAGCGGCTCGCGCCTCTCGCGGCGGGAGAGGTTCGCCTCGAACGCGTCCAGCTGCTCGTCGTTCATCTCCCGGTCGAGCTCGGCGTAGAGCAGCGCGCGGGCGCAGTCGTCGCACGCTCGTGCCAGCAGGAGCTCGGATTCCAGCCGGGCGGAGTCCACCCCGGCCTCGGCGAGCCGTGCGGTCGCCCGGGCTAGCGCGTCGCCGATGGTCACGCCGAGGCGCCGCTTGTCGGCGCCGCCCTCAGGACGCGCGGCTCCGCCGCGCGTCCGTCTGAGTCGGCCGGTTGACACGCGTGCGTCGTGGTCACGCCGAGGCTGTTTCGAGGGCGCGGCGGCGATCCTCCGCGGCGAGCGCCTCGGTGAACTCGTCCAGCTCCCCCTCGAGGATCTTGTCCAGCCGGTGCACGGTCTTGTGTACGCGGTGGTCGGTCAGGCGGTTTTCGGGGAAGTTGTAGGTGCGGATCTTCTCGGCGCGCTGGCCGGACCCGATCTGCGACCGCCGCGTCGCCGCCTCCTCGGCCTGCTGGCGCTCCCGCTCGGCCTCGTAGAGCCGCGCGCGGAGGACCCGCATGGCCTTGTTCCGGTTCTGGAGCTGCGACTTCTCGTCCTGCATCGCGACCACGATTCCCGTCGGGAGGTGCGTTAGCCGCACAGCCGAGTCGGTCGTGTTGACGCTCTGGCCGCCGGGACCGGTCGAGCGGTAGACGTCGATCTTGAGGTCGTTCGGGTCGAGCTCGACCTCGACCTCCTCGGCCTCGGGCATCACCGCGACGGTTGCCGTGGATGTGTGGATCCGGCCCTGCGACTCGGTCTCGGGGACGCGCTGGACGCGGTGCGTGCCTGCCTCCCACTTGAAGACGGAGTAGGCGCCGTCGCCCTTGACCGCGAAGACCACCTCCTTGAAGCCGCCCGCCTCGTTGCCGCTCACCTCGAGCTGCTCGACGCTGAAGCCGCGGCGGTCGGCATAGCGGGTAAGCATCCGGAAGATGTCCGCCGCCCAGAGCGCGGCCTCGTCACCCCCGACGCCCTGCCGGATCTCGACGATGACGTCCTTGCGGTCGGCCGGGTCGCTCTCGACGAGCGCGAGCCGCAGCTCCTCCTCGAGGCTCGCCAGGCGCTCCTCGAGCTCGGGCACGAGCTCGCGCAGGTCGCCGTCGCCGCGCGCGGCCTCGAGATCGTCTCGGGTCAACCGCCACTCGTGCGCCAGTTTGTGTGGGCCCTCGAGCTCCTTCAGGCGCCGCCCGACCGCGGCCGCCTCGCGGTGGTCGTTGTACACGGACGGGTCGCTCATCCGCTCCTGGGTGTCGCGGTAGGAGCGCTCCAGTTCTTCTACGAGGTCTTCGAAGGCAGCCATTTGGGCAAGGTTAGTCGCGGTGGCCGATCCCGTGACCGCGACGCCCGAGGAGGCGCTCCCGCATGTAGTCCCGCGGCCGCAGGCCAGGGCTTTCGACCTCCTGCGGCGGGCCGGCTTCCGCCGGGTCTACCTCGCGGTGGCGACGAGCACGCTCGGCGATGCGTTCCAGTACATCGCCCTGATGTGGGCCGCGCTGCTCGCCGGCGGCCCGCTGGGCGTGCTGGTGGTGCGACTCGCCGACAGCGTGCCTGCACTCCTTTTCGGGTTCCACGGCGGCGTGGTCGCCGACCGAGGCGGACGGCGGCGGCTGATGGTCGGCGCCGACCTCGTCCGCGCAGCGGTGCTCGTGCCGGTCGCCGTCGCCGGACTCGCCGGGGACCTGCCGCTCTGGGCGCTCGTGGTAGCCGCCTTCGTGCTGACGACCGGCGCGAGCTACTTCGACCCCGCCTACGGCGCCGTCCTCCCCGCGCTCGCCGGGCGCGACGGCGTCCAGGCCGCGAACGCGCTCGTCCGCGCGAGCGCCGACGCGGTCTGGCTCGGCGGCTCTGCCCTCGCCGCGGCGCTCCTGGCCGTCGTCCCGCTGAGCGCGTTCTTCGCGATCAACGCGGCGTCGTTCGTGGTCTCTGCACTCCTCCTCGCGGGCCTGCCTGGCTTCGCCGCCGTCGCGCCCGCCGGCGCGTCGCCGCCGCGCGTGCGGGAGGCCTTCACGGTCCTGCGGCCGCATCCCTGGCTAGCGGCCGCGGTGGGTGCGCTGGCGGTGGCGGTGACGATCTCGTCCGGGACGTGGATCGTCGGCGTGCCGGAGCTCGTGCGTCGCGGCCTCGACGGCGGCGCCGGGCGATTTGCGCTCCTGATCGTCGCGTACTCGCTCGGCTCGATCGCCACCGGCGCGTTCCTCGCGCGCCACCCGGTCGCGCACAAGGCGAGAGCGAGCCTGGTCGCCTGGTGCGCCTACCTGCCGGCATACCTGCTGCTGGCGATGGCGCACTCGCTCGGCCCGGCGCTCGCCGGCGCGCTAGTCGCGGGAGCCGGCCAGGGCGCGGCGCTCGTGCTGACGATGTCGGCCGCGCAGTCGGAGATCCCGGACTCGCACCTCGGCCGCGTCACCGGCCTGATCTCGCTCGTGCACCGTGGCGCGCACGCGACCGGGTTGCTGCTCGTCTCGCCGCTGTTCGCCGTGGTCGCGACGCGCAGCGTCTTCGTGGCCGCGGCGTTCGCGATCCCGCTCGTGAGTCTGATTGCAGCTGCGCTGGCCGCGCGGGCGGCTAGGCCATGACCTCGACGCGCTGCGCCTCCGGCCTGGTGTCATGGCCTTCGAGCGCCAGCACCTCGCGCAGCGCACGGATCGAGACCTCGAGCTGGTCCAGCGTCGGCTCACGGGTCGTCAGACGCTGGAGCCACAGCCCGGGCGCGAGCAGCGTCATCAGGACGCGGTTGTCCGTGTGCTTGCCCGCGAAGCGGATCAGCTCGTAGGCGATCCCGGCGATCACGGGCAGCAGCAGGATCCGCGACGCGATCAGCCAGTACCAGACGGGACGCCCGAAGAACGCGAACACGAAGATCGCGATCACCATCACCCAGAGCAGGAACGCGGTGCCGCAGCGAGGGTGGATCAGGCTGTAGCGCTGGACGACCTGCGGCGTCAACTCCTCGCCGGCCTCGTAGGCGTTGATCGCCTTGTGCTCGGCAGCGTGGTACTGGAAGACGCGGCGCAGATCGGGCAGCAGCGAGATCAGCACGAGGTACGCGATGAAGAGGGACACGCGGATGAGGCCCTCGACGATCACGAACGAGCCAGTGGTGTCGATCGGAAGCCAGTTCGTGATCAGCGCCGGCGTCACCTTGAAGAGCAGCACCGCGAACGCGATCGCGATCGCGAACGCGAAGAAGATCGCGCCGCGCGAGAGCTCGGTCTCGATCTCCTCGGCCTCGGCCCCCTCCTCCTGAGCGGCGTACTGGGCGGAGATCGAAAGCGCCCGGAAGCCGATCGCGAGCGACTCCCCCAGCGCGATCACGCCGCGCACGACCGGGAGCCGGAAGAACCAGTGCCGCTTCATCACGGACTCGATCGGGCGGCAGACCTCGGCGATCTGACCGTTCGGCTTTCGGACTGCGACGGCCCAGTTCGAGGGGCCGCGCATCATCACGCCCTCGAGGACCGCTTGCCCACCGATCGGCTGACTCATCGGCCGAAGGCGTTCGCTTGCGACGCCGACCAAAGAGGCCGTGCCGGCTTTGCCAGCGCGGCCGCCTGCCGCGCCCTCTTGGATGCAGAGCGGATCATCTCGCGTCCTGCCGCGACGCCGTTAGCGGCGGCCGGCCTTCTCCAGGCGGCGCTGGAAGCGCTCCACGCGGCCGCCACTGTCCATCAGCTTCTGCTTGCCCGTGTAGAACGGGTGGCAGTTCGAGCACACCTCGACGTGCAGCTCGGGCTTGGTCGAGCGCGTCTGGAACTCGTTGCCGCAGGCGCAGCGAACGGTCGCGAGGACGTACTCGGGATGGATGTCGGCCTTCATCGTCCGGCCAGGATAGCAACGGCGGTCTCCGTCGCCACGTTCCCGCCCGAGACAACCGCGACCACCGTTTCCCCCTGCTCCAGGAGCACCTTTCCGGCCAGGAGCGCCGCGGTGGACGCGGCCCCGGCGGGCTCGCACGCGAGCTTCGCACGCATGTACAGGAACCGCATCGCCTCCCCGAGCTCCGTCTCCGTGACCAGCACGACGCCCTCCACGCGCTCCCGCACGACCTCCAGCGCGACGGTTCCCGCGAACGGCGCCCCGAGCCCGTCGGCGATCGAGCTCGGCGAGACCGGGACTGGCTTTCCGGCCTCGAGCGCGGCGTGCATCGCCGGCGAGCGCTCGGGCTCGACGCCGATCACGCGCGCGCGTCCCGCGACGGCGGTGGCGATCCCCGAGATGAGGCCGCCGCCGCCGACCGGAACGAGGACCACGTCGGCCTGCGGCACGTCTTCGAGGAGCTCGAGCCCGACCGTCCCCTGCCCCGCGATCGTGCGCGGGTGATCGAAGGGATGGACAAGCGTGCGGCCCGTCTGCTCGACCAGCTCGTCGAGCCGCGCGAACGCCTCCGTCGGGTCGCTTGCCTCGAGGTCGACCTCGGCTCCGTAGCCGCGTGTCGCGGCGATCTTCGCCTCGCTGGCACCCTGCCACATCACCAGCAGCGCATCGATCCCTTCCGCCGCCGCGCCCCAGGCGAGTGCCTGCGCGTGGTTGCCGGCCGAGATACCGATCACGCCTCGCCGCCGCTCTTCGGCGGTGAGCGCGGCGAGGTTCGTCAGCACCCCGCGCGGCTTGAACGACCCCGTCTTCTGGAAGAGTTCTGCCTTGAGGAAGGTCCGGGCGCCGGTCAGCTCGCTCAGCGTCGCGGAGGGGAACGTCGGGGTGCGGTGGAGCCGGCCGCCGATCGCCTCGCGAGCCGCCTCGACGTCTGCGGGCTCGACCACTACGTCAGCTTGTAGTCCGGCCCGGCGCCGCCCTCGGGCGGGGTCAGGCGGCCGCCTTTCGCGGTGATCGCGCCGCACTGGACGCAGTTCGACGGCGTGATGTCGACGTGCACGTCCTCGTCGCCCGCCTCCTCGCCGACCTCGTACACCGCGGCCGGGCACAGGCGCGTCCACAGCTCGGCCACCTCCTGCGGCACGCGGTCCCGAACCCGGATGTGGTTCGGCGCGTCGTCGCGCGTCGCGTTGCCGGAGAGGAAGACCGACGAGAGCTTGTCGAAGGTGAGCTTGCCGTCGGGCGCCGGGTAGCTCTTGGCTCGTTCGGTGCGGATCAGCTCCTGGTCGGCATCCGGCTCCGTCCGCGCGTCCCCCGGCGGGAAGTGTCCACGGGTCGCCGTCATTGCACCGGCCATCGCGCCGCCGAGCCAGAAGCCGCGTCCGAAGGCCTGGCGCATGTTCCGCACCTGCCTCAGGTCGCTCCAGACGAAGCTCTCCTGCAGCGACTCGTCGTAGCCGGCCAGCGCCCCGCGGCGCCCGACGGCCTCGCCCGGCTGCAGCGCCGCGAACGCCGCCTCCGCCGCGAGCCGGCCGGATTCGACCGCGTAGTGAATTCCCTTCAGCGCCGGCACGTTGACGAGCCCCGCGGCGTCGCCGCAGAGCAGCAGCCCGGGCGCGTGCAGCTGCCTCGGCAGCGAGACAAAGCCGCCCTCCGGGATCGTCTTGGCGCCCCATCCCACCCGCTCGCCGCCGTCGAGCAGCTTGCGCAGCAGCGGGTGTGTCTTCAGCTCCTGCAGGACGTCGTGGACGGAGAGCTCGGCGTCGCGGTAGTCGAGCCCGACGACCATCCCGACGGTGACCATGTCCTCGTCCATCGGATAGACGAAGGAGCCGCCGAACTCGCGGTACTTCCGACCGCCCCGCAGCGGCCAGCCCATCGTGTGGATCACGCGGTCGAGCGGCTTCGCGACCTTCCAGACCTCCTTGACGCCGAGTGCCCAGACCTGCGGGTTGTCGCCTTGCAGCCCGAAATGGTCGAGCGCAACGCCAGTGAGGTGGCCCTGCGTCCCCTCTGCGAGCACTGTCACCCGTGCGTGGACGTCCGAGCCGGGCTCGAAGTTGCCGAGCTCTTCGCCGCCCCGCCCGCGGCCGCGGTCGCCCGTCCGCACGCCGCGCACGCGGCCGTCGACGAGCAGCGCATGGCCGGTCGTCTCCGGCAGGATCGTCGCCCCAGCCTCCTCCGCCTGCTCGGCCAGCCAGCGGCCGAGCTGCGAAAGGGACGCGACGTAGTTGCCGCTGTTGTGCATCGTCGGCGGCGTCGGAATGCGCAGCGCGCGATTCGGCGTGAGGTAGTAGACCGACTCGTGCTCGACGCGGCCGGAAAACGGCATGTCGCTCGTGCGAACCCTCCCCTTGAAGAGGCTCCGCAGCGACCGCGGGTTGACGACCGCACCGGAGAGCAGGTGCGAGCCGGGTTGCCTCCCTTTCTCCAGCACCGCCACCGGCACGTCGCCGAGCCGCTCCGCCAGCTCGGGCGCGTCCTCCAGCAGCTGCCCGAGCCTGATCGCGCACGCGAGCCCCGCCGGCCCGGCGCCGACGATCAGGACGCCGACCTCGATCTCGGGCTCGCCGGGTGCAATGACGAACTCGTTCGGGTCGAAGGGAGGAGGGAACTCCGATGGGCGCAGCGGTGTCACTGGCTCACCGGCACGAGCCGAGTGCGTGATCCCAGAACGCGTAGCGTACTCACGCTGCCTTGCGCGCTCGGACGAGCTCGGTCAGCTTCGGCACGATCTCGTGCAGGTCGCCGACGACCCCGAGGTCGGCGTACTCGAAGATCGGCGCGTTCGAGTCCTTGTTGATCGCGACGATCAACCCGGAGCTCTGCATGCCGACCTTGTGCTGGATCGCGCCCGAGATGCCGACGGCGACGTAGAGCTTCGGCGAGACCGTCTTGCCCGTTTGCCCAACCTGTGTGGAGTACGGGTACCAGCCTGCGTCGACGACCGCGCGCGTCGCCGCGACCGCGCCGCCGAGCGCCTTAGCCAGCTCCTCGACGAGCCCGAAGTTGTCGGGGCCACCGAGGCCGCGCCCGGCCGCGACGATCACGTCCGCGTCCTCGATCGACGGGCCCTCGCTCTCCTCGTGCGCCTGCTCGACCATCGTCGCGGCGAGCGAGAAGTCCTGGAAGCGCGACTCGAAGGGCGCGACCTCGGCGCTGCCGCCGGCCTCCTTGGGCTCGAAGGTGCCGGAGCGGAACAGCGCGAGGCGCGGCTCGGAACTCCAGCCCACATCGACGTAGACGGAGTCGCCGAGCGCCGGACGCTTGCCCACGAGCTTCCCGTCCTCGACCGCGAGATCGGTGAGGTCGTAGTTCAGGCCCGCGTCGAGACGCGCGGCGAGGGCGGCGGCGACGTCCGCGGTGAGCACGGTCGATGCGAACAGCACCGCGTCGAACTGCTGCTCGCCCAGCAAGGTCTCGAGCGCGTCCACCCGCGGCTGCGGCAGCGGCTTGTCGAGCAGCACGTCGTCGTCGACGTGCACGCGCTGGGCGCCGTACTTCCCGGCCTCCGCCGCGAGTTCGTTCACCTCGGACCCCAGCAGCACGGCCTCGACGTCGCCGCCGAGCGACGCCGCCTTGGAGAGAGCGCCGAGCGCGTCCTTCTGCAACTTGCCCTCGTGGTGCTCGAGGAAAACCAGAAATCTCACAGCGCTTTTCGCTCCTGCAGGAAGTCCACGATCTTCTCGGCGGCCGAGCCGTCGTCTTCGATCTTCACCGTGTCGCCGCGCGGCGGGGGGTCGTTCAGTGCCTCGACGGTCGTGCGCGATCCTGCTTCCCCCGCCTCTTTCGCGCCCACATCGAGATCTGCGAGCGAGACCGTCTCCTGCGGCTTCTTTTTCGCGCCCATGATCCCCTTCAGCGAGGGGTAGCGCGGCTCGTTGATCGCGTCCGAGACGGCGACCACGGCCGGCAGCGGCGCGTCGATCACGTCGTAGCCGTACTCCGTCTGGCGCTTCCCGCGCACCGTTCCGTCCTCCAGCGAAAGCTCGGCAACCTGCGAGATCAGCGGCCGTTGGAGCCGCTCGGCGACCGCGGCCCAGAGCACCGCACCGTCGGCGTCGTTCGCCTGCTGGCCGAATAGCACGAGGTCGGGGCTCTCGCGCTCGAGCGCAGCCGCGAGCACGCGGCTCGTGGCGACGAGGTCGGAACCAGCCGCCGCCTCGTCCGCGACCAGCACGATCCGGTCGGCGCCCATCGCGAGCGCCCGCCGCATCGCCTCCAGCGCGCGCTCCGGGCCGAGCGACACGATCACCACCTCGCCGTCGCCGTCGGCCTCCTTCAGGCGCAGTGCCTCCTCGACCGCGTTCACGTCGAAGGAGTTCAGCGCACCCTCGCCGGAGCGGTCGAGCCGCTTCGTCTGGGGGTCGATCCGGCGCGCGGCCGTCGACTCCGGAACGTACTTCGCGCAGACGGCGATCTTCATGCCGCGCGGGACTCTACCGAGGGGCCGCGAGGGTCTCTACGGAGGCACTCTGGTAGCCTCCGGCCCTTCGAGCACGACCGGACCCATGCCCAGCCGCCGGACGACAGCCCGAGGATTTGCTCTTCTCGCTCTTCTCCTCCTAGCCCTCACGGCCGGGGCGAGCGCGGCACCGCCGAAGAAGATCGTTTTTCCGGTGCTCGGCACCGTGAGCTACTACGACGACTTCGGCGAGGCTCGTGCGGGCGGCGCGCACCAGGGGATCGACATCGTCGCGCCGAAGCGCAGCCTCGCGCTCGCGGCCGAGGCCGGGAAGGTCGAGTTCTGGAGCCGCTCCGCGACCGCCGGCTGCATGCTCTATCTCCACGGCCAGAGCGGCGCCGACTACTACTACATCCACCTCAACAACGACCGGACGCTGAAGAACGACAACCGCGGCAAGTGCATCGCGGGGACGGCGTACGCGAAGGGGCTCAAGGACGGGGCGAAGGTCGTGGCCGGCCAGGTAATCGGCTACGTGGGCGACTCGGGCGACGCGAACGGGATCCACTCGCACCTGCACTTCGAGCTCCACCCCGGCCGCAAGCGCGCGGTCGACCCCTACTCGTGGCTCCAGAAGGCGAACCGCCTGCTCTTCGCGGCGCCTCGCGGGATGCCGTTCACGCTCGATCTGCGCGGGACGGTCGTTGAGGTGAGCGACGACGGCAGCCTGCAGATGCGGCTGACCGCCGTCAGCGCCTGGCCGATGCGGCAGCAGCAGGCGAAGCTCAAGCGGCGGCTGCTGGTGACCGTTTCCGCCGACGCGGCTGTCCAGCGGGTCCCGCGGATCGGCGCACCGGGCACGCCGGTCGAGCTGTCGACGGCGAAGACCGGCCAGCAGGTCGACGTCTGGACGGCGACTGCGCCGACGACGCTTCGGGCCCAGCGCGGCGACGACAACATGCTGAGCGCGTCGCTCGTGTCGCTCGTCGTTCCTAGCCCCCGGTAAAGCGCGGCTCGCGCTTCTCGCTGAGGCATCGCGCGGGACGCCGTTGGAGGCCATGCTGGCTTGCGGGCGTGGCCGTCTGACGCGCCGTTGCCGTGTCAGCGACCGGTGAAGCGCGGGGTCCGCTTCTCGCTGAGGCATCGCTGGCGATGCCGTTTAGAGGCCATGCCGGCTTGCCGGCGTGGCCGTCCGACGCGCTTTGCCGTGTCAGCAACCGGTGAAGCGAGGGGCCCGTTTCTCGGAGAACGCGGTCATGCCTTCCTTCGCGTCCGCGGTCGCGAACAGGTCGCCGAACTCCTGCGCCTCGAGCCGGAGGTTCTCGGCGTGGTCGCCGTGCAGCACGCGGTTCAGCGCACGCTTCGCCGCCGCGAGCGCGAGCGGGCTCTTCGCCGCGAGGAGTTCCGCCGTCTCGCGCGCCTTGTCCAGCACGGGGTCATGGACAGCGCTGACGAGCCCGAGGCGCAGCGCCTCGTCCGCATCGACGAGCCGGCCCGTGAGGACCAGATCCTTGGCGACCCCGAGGCCGCAGACGCGCGCAAGCCGCTGCGTCCCGCCCCAGCCCGGGATGATCCCGAGGTTGATCTCCGGCTGGCCGAGCTTCGCGGTCGAGGCCGCGTAACGGAGGTCGCAGGCGAGGGCGAGCTCGCAGCCGCCGCCCAGCGCGAAGCCGTTGATCGCCGCGATCGCCGGCTTCGGCATCGTCTCCAGTAGCCGGGCGCTGCGGTGCCCGAGCTCGCCCCAGGCCAGCGCCTCCTCCGCACTGAGGCCGCTCATGTACTTGATGTCGGCGCCCGCCACGAACGCCTTCTCGCCCGCCCCGGTCAGGAGGACGACGCCGACAGCCGTGTCGTCCGCGAGCTCGTTCAGCCGGTCGCGCAGCTCCTCGAGGGTCGGCCGGTCGAGCGCGTTCATCGCGTCGGGCCGATCTACGGTGACGGTCGCAACCGCACCGTCGCGGTCGACCCGAACGGCTACGCCGGCACCTCCTCCGCCTCCGGCTCCGTCGCGCGGGGGAAACCATGTTTCCCCCGCGACCCCCCTTCTTTCTCCGACCTCGCCACGGCTCCGCCGTGGAACACGACCGGGGGAACCTCCCGATTCCCCCCTTCCTCCTCCACGTGCCCGCTCAGGCGGGCACCTTCCCGCGCAGGAACTCGACGATCTCGCTGGTGGGAGCGCCCGGCGTGAACACCGCCGCAACCCCCTGCCGCTGCAGCTCCTCCGCATCCTCGTTCGGGATCGTCCCGCCGAGCACGACGAGCACGTCCTCGGCCCCGTTCTCACGCAACCCTTCGAGGATGCGCGGCACGAGCGTCATGTGCGCGCCGGAGAGGATCGAGATTCCGACGGCGTCGGCGTCCTCCTGGATCGCGGTCTCGACGATCTGCTCCGGCGTCTGGTGCAAACCGGTGTAGATGACTTCCATGCCTGCATCTCTGAGTGCACGTGCAATGATCTTCGCCCCCCGGTCGTGCCCATCAAGTCCGGGTTTCGCTATGACGACACGGATCTTGCGCGACATGGGAACGAGTATATGAGCGTCACGAATCTCAGATTCGCTCCCGCGGGGGAAACCAGGTTTCCCCCGCGAGCCCCCTTCTTCTTCCGAGTTCGCCTCGGCTCCGCCGAGGATCTCGATGGGGGAAACCTCCCGGTTCCCCCCGGACCCCCTCCACACGCTCACCGGCCGGAGATCGGCCGATGAGCCTGAAACTGACAGTCGTCGGCTGCTCCCCGGCCTGGCCGAACCCCGGCGGCGCCCAGTCGGGCTACCTGCTGGAGGGGCCTGGCCGGCTCCTGCTCGACTGCGGCCCGGGCGTGCTCGCGAAGCTCCGGGAGCGGGAGGACTGGCCGCGCGTCGACGCGATCGCGATCACGCACTGGCACCTCGACCACTGGGGCGACCTGGTGCCCTGGGTCTGGGGCGCCACGCTCGGCCCAGGCGAGGGCCTGGAGAAGCCGGAGCTCTGGGTCCCGCCCGACGGGCGCGAGATGCTCTGCGCGATCGGCGGCCGGCTCGGGCAGCGCGAGATGTTCGAGGACGCCTTCAACCTGTACGAGTACGCCGACGGCGTCCCGTTCATCGCCGCGGGCTTCGAGGTCACCGCGCACCGCGTCCTGCACTACCAGCTCCTCGCCTTCGGCTTCCGGGCCTCGGCGAACGGGACCGTCGTCGGCTACTCCGGCGACTCCGGCCCCAGCGACAGCCTCACCGAGATCGCGCACTCGGCCGACCTCTTCGTCTGTGAGGCCACGCTGCTCGCGCCGAACCCCGAGGGCGGAACACGCGGCCATCTTGCGGCCGAGGAGGCGATCGCGGCGTTCGAGGCCTCGGGCGCGAAGCGGCTCTTGCTGACGCACCGCCCGTTCGAGCGGCCGCTCGAGGATTCGCTCGAGCTCGCCCACGACGGGCTCGAGATCGAGATCTAGCTAGTCCTCCTGGAGCGGGGCTACTGGCCCGACGGAACCGGCGGCGTCCAGCGCGGCATCCAGTAATCGACGACCCACGGGTGCGCCGAGCCCTGCTGCCCGCGAACGAGCCCGAGCTGGAACGTGACCGGCCGCGTGCTGACGCCCGGCTTCCCGGCCAGGCCGACCTCGATCAGGATCTCCTTGGTCGAGGCGTAGTCGAGGAAGTACTCGACGCGCTTGGTGTCGACGCCCGGATACGGAACGACCGGAAGGTCGGCGCCGTTCGCCCACCGCTTCGGCGTGTAGCCGCGCTTCAGGGTCGGGCTGACAACGTCCCACGAGCTCCCCAGGTTCTTGCGGGCGACGGCGGTACCGATGAATGTCTTGATGTCGGAGCGGACCTGCGGGTCGAGCTGTGAGTACGTCTTGACCGTGACGCCGTCGGCGTTCTTCAGCGCGATCGACCTCGACGGGAGCGTCGGGTGGAAGCCCTTGTCGGGGTTCGCGTTGTTGCTGTCGCTGCCACCCGTGAACGCGAACACGAGCGCGGCCGCGCCGACGGCGAAGACGGCGACGCCGAACCAGAGCAGGTAGCGCTGGAAGCGCGGAGAGCTGAGCCTTGTTGCGACTGATTCCATCGGGGTCAACGTGATACGACGATCAGAGTAGCGTCAAAGTTAGAAGACCGGCGCCGCTGGGCTTAGAAGACCGGCGTCTCCCGCCAGGTGCCCCACGTCTCGCGCAGCGCGTCGCACATCTCGCCGAGGGTCGCGTAGGCCCGTGAAGCCTCGATCAGGAACGGCATCAAGTTGTCGTCCTCCCGCGCGGCACCCTCCTTCAGGCGTGCGAGCGAGGCCTCGACGGCGCCCGAGTCGCGCCGCGCGCGGAGCCCCTGCACACGGTCGATTTGCTTCTGCTCGAGCGCCGGGTCGATCCTCAGGATCTCGATCTCGCCCTCGTCCTCGAGCTGGTAGCGGTTGACGCCCACGACGATCCGCTGCTTGGCCTCGACCTCGGCCTGGTAGCGGAACGACGCCTCGGCGATCTCGCGCTGCTGGAAGTTGTCCTTGATTGCGGCCACCACGCCGCCGAGCTTCTCGATCCGGTCGAAGTAGTCGTAGGCCTCGGCCTCGAGGCGCTTCGTCAAGTCCTCGAGGTAGTAGGAGCCGCCGAGTGGGTCGATCGTGTTCACCACTCCGGTCTCGTGGGCGATCACCTGCTGGGTGCGCAGCGCAATCCGGACGGCGTCCTCGGTCGGCAACGCGAGTGCTTCGTCGAAGGAGTTCGTGTGCAGCGATTGCGTGCCGCCGAGCACCGCGGCGAGGGCCTCTAGCGCGGTGCGGACAATGTTCACCTCGGGCTGCTGCGCGGTGAGCGAGACCCCCGCGGTCTGCGTGTGGAAGCGCATCAGCCACGAGCGCGGGTTCTTCGCGCCGTACCGATCGCGCAGCTCGCGCGCCCAGATGCGACGTGCGGCGCGGTACTTCGCGATCTCCTCGAAGAAGTCGAGGTGCGCGTTGAAGAAGAAGCTCAGGCGCGGCGCGAAGTCGTCCACGTCGAGCCCGCGCTCGATCGCAGCATCGACGTAGGCGAAGCCGTTCGCCAGCGTGAAAGCGAGCTCCTGGATCGCGTCCGAGCCGGCCTCGCGGATGTGGTAGCCCGAGATCGAGATCGGGTGCCAGCGCGGCAGCTCGCGAGCGCAGAACTCGACCATGTCCGTCACGAGCCGCATCGAGGGCTCAGGCGGGAAGATCCACTCCTTCTGCGCGATGTACTCCTTGAGGATGTCCGTCTGGATCGTCCCGCGGAGCTCCTCGCGCGAAACGCCCTGCTGCTCGGCGACGCAGACGTAGAACGCGAGCAGCATCGCAGCCGGGCCGTTGATCGTCATCGAGGTCGAGACCTCGCCGAGCGGGATCCCCTCGAAGAGCGTCTCCGCGTCGGCGAGCGAGTCGACCGCCACCCCCTCGCGCCCGACCTCGCCGAGCGAGCGGGCGTGGTCGGAGTCGTACCCCATCAGCGTCGGCATGTCGAAAGCCGTCGAGAGCCCGGTCTGGCCGTGGTCGAGCAGGTAGCGGAACCGCTCGTTGGTCTCCTCGGCGGTGCCGAAGCCGGCGAACTGCCGCATCGTCCAGAGGCGGCCGCGGTACATGGACGGGTAGACGCCGCGGGTGAACGGGTAGGCCCCGGGGTAGCCGAGGTCACGGTCGTAGTCGATCTGAACCCGCTCGGGCGCGTATATCGGCTCGTTCTCGAGGCCGCTGATGGTGCTGAAGAGCTCTCCTTGCCGCTCCGGCGCCGCGTCGTAGAGCTCCCGCCGCCAGTCGTCGCCGCCACCGAGCTCGCGGCGGTCCTCGGTCGTCGCCATGCAGGGATTGTGCCCGTTCGCCAGGCAGGGCGCGGCTGAGAGCCCCGATCGAGCGAGAACCGTCCCTCAAACGGGGGATTTCGAGCGCGCGGTTATGTCTTTCAACCGCTAAAGGCATGCGTTCCCCGTTTGCTACTGCCGATCACGAACGGGTGGCGAGCTTGCGGAACCTCCTGCCGCTCGACGGCCTGGGTAGCCGCGCGCTGCTCCTGTTGCCGATGGCGCTCGCGCTGACTGTCGGCGTCGTCGTCCTGAACCGGGGCGACTCGAAGAGCCCGGCGAGCGCGCGCGGGGCCGGGCAGACTTCTGCGCCCCTAGTGGTCACCGATCACGGGAGTGGCTCCTCCAGGCGTGGTGGTCACGCCCGCGGCCCAGCGGCGGCGCGGGTCCGGCGCGGCCCGGGACGCGTAACGGGCGGCGCGAGCACCGGCTCGGCCCAGGTGCCGTTTGCGCCCGCAGTCATGGATCAGGCTTTCTCCGGCCCGCCCTCGACCGCGAGCATCGACGGCGCTCGGAGGCTCGGCGCCGGGAAGCGCGGCCATCAGGGCGCGAGAGGCCCCCGTGGAAGACCCGGACCGCCAGGCCCCCACGGCGCCGTCGGCGCCAAGGGAACAACCGGCGCGGCCGGGCCGGCCGGGGGAAACGGCGCGACGGGAGCACAGGGCCTGCGGGGCATGCCTGGCGCAGCGGGAGCGAAGGGCGCGACCGGAGCTCAAGGAGCGAAGGGCGCCACCGGCGCGGCGGGCGCGACGGGCGCTCAGGGCCCGGCCGGGCCGAAGGGGCCGACCGGTTCGAAGGGAGCTACCGGCGCCCAGGGGGCAGCCGGTGCCACGGGCGCCACGGGCGCCACCGGGGCCAAAGGCACGACGGGAGCCAAAGGCTCCACGGGTGCGACCGGAGCGACCGGAGCTACGGGAGCCAAGGGCGCCACCGGCGCTCAGGGACCTGCCGGAGCGCACGGCCCGACCGGCGCTCGCGGCGTCACCGGCGCGAAGGGCGTCACCGGCGCCGATGGAGCCACCGGCTCGAAGGGCGTCACCGGGGCGAAGGGCGCGACCGGAACCAAGGGTCCAACGGGAGCAAAGGGTGCAACTGGGATTCAGGGACCTGCGGGTGCGCAAGGCCCGACCGGCGCGCGCGGCGTGACTGGGGCCGCGGGGGTCACCGGCGCCAAGGGGTCGACCGGCAACAAGGGGTCGACCGGTGTGAATGGAGCGACCGGGTCGAACGGCGCGACCGGTCCCAAGGGGTCGACCGGTGCGAAGGGCGCGACCGGCGCCCAGGGGCCGGCGGGCGTACAAGGCCCCACCGGGGCCAAGGGTGTGACGGGTGCCAAGGGACCGACCGGCACCATGGGCGTCACCGGCTCGAAGGGCGCAACGGGCGCCGGCGGAGCTACTGGCGCGAAGGGAGCGACTGGCGCGAAAGGAGCTACCGGCACCAAGGGCGCTACTGGGACGACCGGAACCACCGGAGCGACGGGCGCAGCGGGTGCGAACGGCTCGACCGGAGCCAAAGGCGCGACCGGCGCGCAGGGACCGGTCGGCGTGGAGGGCCCCACGGGCGCGAAGGGCGCAACCGGCGCGACGGGTGCAAGCGGCTCCGAGGGCGCTACGGGTACGGACGGCGCGACTGGGGCCAAGGGCGCGACCGGCACTCAGGGCGCCACCGGCCCGGCCGGAGCACAGGGCCCGACGGGAGCCAAGGGCGCGACCGGCGCCAAGGGCGCGACCGGCGCTCAGGGCGCGACCGGCCCGGCCGGAGCACAGGGCCCGACGGGAGCCAAGGGCGCGACCGGCGCCAAGGGAGCCACGGGCTCGAAGGGCGCAACCGGCGCGAAGGGCGTCACCGGCTCGAAGGGCCCAACGGGCGCGAAGGGCCCGACAGGATCGAAGGGAGCCACCGGTTCCAAGGGAGCGACCGGTTCGAAGGGCCCCACCGGCTCGAAGGGCGTGACGGGCTCCAAGGGCGCGACGGGCGCGGCTGGGACGGCGGGCTCGAGCGGCGCCACGGTGGCCGCCTCGGAGACGACAAGCAGCACCACCTACGTCGATCTGGCGACGGTCGGGCCGACGGCAACGGTCACCGTGCCCGCCTCGGGCAACGTGCTCGTGATCGTGACCGCGTCGGCCACGGACAGCGCGAATTCGGCGCAGGCGTTGATGGGATTCGCGGCCACCGGAGCGAACACAGTCGCGGCGTCCAACAACCAGGCCTTTATCGTGAAGAGCGGCGGCAACCAGTCGATCCTGGTTCAGGGCAGCGGTTCGTTCTACCTGACCGGACTCACCGCCGGGAGCACGACCTTCACCGCAAAATACAAGGTGAGCGCCGGCACCGGAACGTTCGCGAACCGCACAATCGTGGTGATCCCGCTCGCCTGACGTGAGCGGTCTCCGGCAGGAACTGCGACCGGCACCAGGAACGCTTGCCGCCGAGAACGACACGGCCGTTCAGGCTCCCGCGCACCGTTCGTCCGCGCATCACAGTCTTCCGCTCGTCGCGCTGGGCGTTGGCGTCGTCGCGATGGCCGCCTTCGCTGGTCTGCTCGTTCTCCGGGAAGACGACGATCGCGTTGCCACCGGAACGGCGCCGAACGGCGGGCCCGCGCGAGGGCTTCTCGTACGAGGTCACAGCTACTGCCAATGGGGCGCACGGTCGTTCGCTACCTGCCGCGAGGTGTGGCAGCCGGTGATCCGCGGCCGGACTTGCTGGTCGTCGGCACGTGCGCAAGCCCGACAGCGTTCGCAGACCTGAAGCGAGCGGCGAATCGCGAGGGGGCGGTCTCGTTCCCGTTAGACCGCCACGGGTCGTCGTCTACTCCGTGCACAACGCGAAGAGCTTGTACGTCGGCTAGGTGACACGCCCACACACGTTGTGAACGGCTGAGAGCTACATCCGGCCCTCCTTTGAGGCTGTGCGCGTCCGCCAAGACGTGCGACCCAAAGGAGGGCCGTGATGGATCTTCACGCTAACGCCAAGCTCGGACTGGCCGGCCGACGCGAGCTCGTCGCTGCGATCGAGTCGGGTATGCCCCTGAAGCGGGCAGCTGCCCGCTTCAGGGTGTCGCCGGCGACCGCGCACCGTTGGTGGCACCGCTGGTTGGAAGGCGGTCGTACGGCCTCGGCGCTCGTCGATCGTTCTTCGCGTCCACACCACCAGCCGCGCCGGCTCTCGCCGATCGAGGAGGAGCCGATCCTGCACGCCCGGCGGCGCACCAACCTCGGCCCCGGTCGTCTGGCCGGGATTGTGCAACGGGCCCGCTCGACGATCTGGAAGGTGCTCTGGCGGCACGGGCTCTCGCGCCGGCCGCGCCTGCCGCGTCAAAGCTACCGCCGCTACGAGTGGTCGCAGCCGGGCGCGCTGCTGCACATCGACGTCAAGAAGCTCGCCCGCTTCAGCGTCCCCGGCCACCGCGTCACCGGCGACCGCTCGACCAAGGACCTGCACCGCGGCATCGGCTACGACCACCTCCACTGCGTCGTCGACGTGGACCGCCCCCACTTCGGTGGACAGCGATTGGTTAGGCGGCTTCCTTCTCTTTCATTCTTTCGTAGTCGACCGGCGACAGGTAGTCGAGCGTGGAGTGCAGTCTGAGAGGGTTGTAGAAGGTCTCGATGTAGTCGAATACGGCGGTGCGTGCTTCGGCGCGGCTGGGCAGAGTGCGGCGGCGGAGAAGGTCTTTCGTGAGCGAGGCGAAGAAGCTCTCGGCAACGGCGTTGTCGTGGGCCGAGGTGCAGCCCATCGAGATCTCGATGCCGGCTTCGCGACAGCGCTCGCCGAAGAGCAAGGACACGTACTGCGAGCCTTGGTCGGAGTGATGGACGAGTCCCGGACCTGGACGCCGACGCGCGACGGCCATCTCAAGCGCGTCGACGACGAGCTCCGCACGAAGGTCGTCGCGCATCGACCAGCCGACGAGGCGGCGGGAGAAGCAGTCGACGACGGCTGCGAGGTAGAGCCACCCAGCCGCAGTCGGGACGTACTTGATGTCGGCGACCCAGAGCTGATTCGGTGCCGAGGGCACGAAGTCGCGGCCGACCAGGTCGGCGGCTGGCCGCACCCCGGCGAGGCGGATCGTCGTCCTCGCCCGCTTCCGTGGTACCGACCCGGACAGCCGCTGCGCTCGCATCAGCCGCTCCACGCGCTTGCGCCCGACGTGGACGCCTCGCTGACGAAGAGCGGCATGCACGCGACGAGCGCCGTAGGTGCCGCGGCTCTCGCGGTGGATCGTCGCGATCCGGTCGACGAGCCAGGCGTCGGTAAGAGCGCGATCCGACGGTGGCCGTCGCTCCCAGGCGTGGAAGCCCGAGCGGGAGACGCCGAGCAGCCGGCACATCAGCGAGATCGAGTGGTTGGCCTTCTCCGCCGCGATGAACCGAAACAGGCTCACCGCGTCTCGCTCTCCATCACGAAGAAGGCCGCGGCTTTTTTCAGGATCTCCCGCTCCTGCTCGAGCAACAGCACGCGGCGGCGCAGCTCGCGCAACTCCTCGCGCTCATCGCCGGTCAGGCCATCGCGCTCGCCGCGCTCGATCTGCGCCTGCTGCACCCACAACCGCAGCGACTCCCGCGACACGCCGAGATCCGCGGCGATCTCACCGAGAGTGCGATCCGTGCGAGCGTAGAGCGCTACCGCCTCACGCCGAAACTCCGGCGGATACGGCCTTCGGTACTTCGGCTTCCTTGGCATGGGCAGACAGCCTTTCTGCCGGACCGGATAGCCCAGCGCTCAGCTGTCCACGAAACCGGGGGCATTCCAACGACCACTCCAGGATCGCCTACGTCGAGCTGCACCCGCGCGAAGACGCCGAGACCAACGCCGCCACGCTCGAGCGTGCCCTGCGCTTCTTCACCGACCTTGGCTGCCAGCCGCCCCAGGCGGCTCATGACCGACGGATGAAAGTCAAGTGGACGCTCGCCGCAGCGGATGGGATCCTGTGCTTTGGGTGCGGGTGACTGACCGAGCGAAGCGCAGACCGTTGGGGCTTACGGAGTCTGCCGCGCTGCTTTGCCCTTGGAGGGCTTGTTCGATGTGCGCCCCCTTGTCGCGCCCGCACCCGCTTTCGCTGGTCCGCTCGAGCGCCAGTCGCTGACGAGCCGGCGGTAGGCGACCTCGGCTTGGCGCGAGAGCTCGCGCTCGGCCTCGAAGACGGCTTTCGACTTGCCGCCGGCGACGCCCTTGCGGCCTTTCTGTGGCGGAGCGCCGGTGAGTAGCTCGAGCCGTCGGATCTTGTGCCGGGTCATCGCCGGCCGCGCAAAGGCGTAGTCCTCCCCGCGGCTGAGCATGTGCCAAAACAGCACCACCAGCTTGCGCGCTGTCGCTGTCGCCGCCACCTGCGGGCCGCGGCGGGCGCGGATCCGCTCGAAGAACGCCCGTAGCGGGCCCGGGGTCAGCATCACCTTCCAGGCGACCTCGCCGAGCATGTGGCGAGGCTCGGAGGCGCCGGCCTTCGAGATCCGGCCGTGCCGTGCGGGCGTGCTCCCGGACTGACGCACCCGCGGGTCGAGTCCGAGGTAGCTGACGAGCTTGCGCGGCGAGGAGAAGCGGCCGATGTCGCCGATTGCGGCCATGAATGTCGCTGCCGTCTGCACGTTCACGCCTGGGATGCTCATCAGTCGCAGGACCTCCGGCCAGGCGAGCGCCTGCTTGGCGATCTCCGCGTCAAGGGAGCTGATCTCGCCGTCCAGGAAGTCGACCTGGCGCAGGCAGCCGTCGAGCGTCACTCGCTCGTCGAGCGGCAGCTCGAGCTCCGCAAACCAGCGTCGGCCGCCCTTGCCGAACGCGTCGGTCGTGGGCGGTCGCTCGCACAGGTTGCGTGCAAGGACGCCGTGCGCCTCGTTCTTGACGCGGGTTCGAGCGCGCACGAGCCGCTCGCGCCGGTTCGTCAGCCGCCGCAGCGTCCGCGTTCGCTCATCCGGCGTCCATACCTCGTCGAGCAGCCCCGAGACGAGTAGCCGCGCGAGCGTTCGAGCGTCGAGGCGATCGGTCTTCGCCTTCGCCTCGGAGATCGATCGCAGCTTGCGCGTGTTGGCGACGACGACCCGGATCCCGTGCGCCTGCAGCACGGACACGATCCGGTCGGCACCGGTGGTCGCCTCCAGCGCCACGATGTCGTCGCGGACGAGGCTTTGCGCGAACAGCTCGAGCGACTCAACCCGCGTCGGGAGCCTGCCCGCTGACCTGATCGCGCCGTCTTCGGCAATTGCGACCTCACAGAAGTCGCGGTGGACGTCCAACCCAAACGCAC
The DNA here is from genome assembly GCA_963719275.1 of uncultured Actinomycetes bacterium. GTDB lineage: Bacteria > Actinomycetota > Thermoleophilia > Gaiellales > Gaiellaceae > AC-32. The sequence continues at coordinate 69,639 of CAVRBT010000009.1, forward strand.
GCACTGCCTCTCCTTCCGTCGGTGGAAGCGGGAGCGCGGCGGGACACACGACAGCGACGGATTCGTGCTCTCGGCACACCCGGGTAGGTCGCAGGGGCGGCCACGAACAACGTCGAGCTCACAGCTCATCAGTCAGAACGGCCTGCCCATCCGCGTCTCCCAACGAAGCCCCATGTCCCGGGAGCACGATGCTCGCGTCGGGGCCGGACGCAGTTTCATGCCCGGACAACGCCTTTGCGTACGTCAGGAACCGCTCCCTGCGCGAGCTGCTCGCCCGCCAGGGCATCCGCCACCTCACAACCGAGCCCTACCGGCCACGCACCAACGGCAAGGTCGAGCGCTTCCATCAGACGATGGCGCGCGAGTGGGCCTACGGCCTGGCCTACCGCTCACATCGCCAACGCGACCAGGCGCTGCCACACTGGCTGGAGCACTACAACACGCGAAGACCGCACAGCTCGCTCGGAGACCGGCCACCGATCAGCCGCGTTCACAACGTCTGTGGGTAGGACAGTGAGAGCCCTCCTCCTGGTGACGGCCGTGCTGGCGGCGGCCACGACGGGCTGCGGCGGCAGCCCGCCCTCGACCGAGAGCGTCGTCCGCGCCTGGAGCCAGGCGCTCAACACCGACGACAACGAGCGCGCGGCCGACCTCTTCGCGCGCAACGCCGAGGTTGTCCAGGGCGACACGGTGACGACTCTGCGCACGCACCGCGACGCGGTCCGGTGGAACTCGAGCCTCCCCTGCTCCGGCCGGATCGTCTCGATCACGGCCAAGGGCCAGACCGCCACCGCCACCTTCGTGCTCGGCGACCGGCAGCACAGCCGCTGCGACGGCCCGGGCGAGCAGCGACCGCGATCTTCCGCGTCGTGAAGGGCAAGATCGTGCTCTGGCACCAGACGGAGGCGCGGCGCGCTGGTGAGGTAGGCCTAGACCGAGGCCACGAGCGCATCGGCGCTCGCGAGCTCGCGACGAATGTGCCGCAGGGCGCGTTCCCGAGAGCAAAAGGCGTCGACCACCGCGGGATCGAACTGCTTGCCGGACTGCGCGACGAGCTCACGGCCCGCGGCCGCCCAGCTGAGCGCACGCCGATACGGCCGGTCGCTCGTCATCGCGTCGAGCGCGTCGGCGACGGCGAAGATCCGCGCGGCGACCGGAATCTCATTCGCAGCCAGCGTGTCCGGGTACCCGCTGCCGTCCCAGCGCTCGTGGTGCGAGCGGACGACCTCGAGCCCACCGCCCTGCAGGAACGACACCCCACGGAGGAGCTGTTCACCCAGGATCGTGTGCGTCTGCATGAGGCGCCGCTCGGCGTCGGTGAGCGGGCCCGGCTTCTGCAGGATCCGATCCGGGATCCCGATCTTGCCAACGTCGTGGAGGACGAAGCCGTAGACGACGCTGTCGTCCTCGGCGAGCTCCGGAGCCGCCACCTGCGCCAACTCGAGCGCATAGCGATGAACTCGTTGCGAGTGCCGGCCGGTGCCCGTGTCCTTCGACTCGAGCGCGCCCGCGAGCGCGGTGACCGTCTCGTGATACGCCTCCTCGAGCAGGCGCCTTTGCCCACGCTCCAGCTCCAGCAGGTTGCGTAGGTCGCGCGCGTAAAGCAGCAACTGCTCGCCTGACCGGTTCTCCCGGCTGGTGCGGAACGGCATCGTGTAGAGCCCGCCGGCGAGCCGCTCGACGACCGCGAGAAGCTCCAAAGGGCTGAACGGCTTCAGGAGCAGCGCGTCCGCGCCGACCTCCTGCGCCGTCGCCTCGTTCGCCTGGTCGGAGCCCGTGAGCAGCACGACCGGTATGTCCCGCGTCGCACGCGCTCCCTTCAGCCGCGCGCAGAGCGCTGCGCCGTCGAGGCCCGGCATGCTCACGTCGAGCACGATCGCGTCGGGCCGCGCGGCGGCGATGCGCTCCTGGGCGGCCGCGGCGTCCGCAGCTTCGTCGACCTCGACGTCCACGGCCTCGAACGTCGTGCGCAGAAGCGCTCGAACGCCGGAATCGTCGTCGACGAGCAAGAGGCGCAATGCGCCCTCCTTTATCGGCGGCTCGGCTGTCACCGAGTAGACCTATCGGCCTCTACTGCGAATAGATGAAGAAGCCAGCACCGGTCTTGCGCCCCAATTTCCCTGCATTCACCAACTCCTGGAGGAGCGGACAGGGAGCGTACCGGTCATCGTGCAGGCCGTCGCGGAGGACGTCCATGATCGCGACGCAGGTGTCGAGACCGATCAGGTCGGCCAGCGCGAGCGGCCCCATCGGGTGCGCGAACCCGAGCTTCGCGATCGTGTCGATCGCCTCTGCCTCGGCGACCCCGTCGTGCAGCGCCCACACGGCCTCGTTGATGAACGGCATCAGGATCCGGTTCGAGACGAACCCCGGGAAGTCGTTCGCGACCGCCGGGGTCTTGCCGAGCTCGACCGCGAGCTCGGTGATCGCCTCGGAGGTCTCGTCCGAGGTCTCGCGACCCCGGACAAGCTCGACGAGCTTCAGCACCGGCACCGGGTTGAAGAAGTGCATGCCGATCACGCGGTCGGCGCGGCTCGTCGCTTCGGCCAGGGAGCTGATCGGGATCGACGAGGTGTTCGAGGCGAGCACGGCCTCCGACGGCATCGTCTCGTCCGCGCGCCGGAAGACGTCCTCTTTCACCGCCGCGTCCTCGACGACCGCCTCGACCATCAGATCGGCCGGCACGACGTCTTCGACCGGCTCGATCCGCGCGAGCACCTCGTCGGGGTCCGGCCCGCCCTTCTCCGCGAGCTTCGTGAGGCTCCTGCGCATCGTCTCGAGCCCGCGCTCGACCGCCCCGGGAGCGGCGTCGTACAGGGACACGCGACGCCCGGACGCAGCCATCACCTGCGCGATCCCGCCGCCCATCTGACCGGCGCCCACGACGAGGACGTGCTCGAACTTCACGCGCAGGAGGCTAACGTGCGCTCGTGGAGCGCGAGCCCCGCCTGCGTCGAGCCACGGCGGGCGATCCGGCCGCGATCGCTGCGATTCAGGTCGAGACCTGGCGCGTCGCCTACGCCCGCGCCTTTCCGACCGAGTACCTCGAAGGGCTCTCGGTCGAGGAGCGCCTCGACCTCTGGACGCGCACCCTCTCCGGCGGGACGTTCGACGTCTTCGTCGCGGAGCTCGGCGGCCGGGTCGCCGGGTTCGTCTCATCCGGCCCAGCGGAAAACGAGACCGCACCTGGCGAGCTTTTCGCGCTCTACGTCGAGCCCGCAGCATGGGGGAAGGGGGCCGGCCGAGCCCTGCTCGAGCGAGCAGAGACGTCGCTTCGCGACGCCGGTTTCGACACGGCCGTCCTGTGGGTGCTGGAGGACAACCCGAGGGCGCGGCGCCTGTACGAGGCCGCGGGCTGGAGCGCGGACGGCGGGCGGAAGCGCCTCCCGCAGGGTGGCGTGAAGGCGATCGCCGTTCGTTATCGCAAGCGTCTGCGGCTCTAGCGGTCGGCGAGCGGCTGCGCGAAGAACCACTCGTGGCCCTGCGGGTCGCGGCAGCCGTAGCGCCGGTGGCCGGCGGCGCTGACGTCGGTCGGCTCTTCGACGATCTCCGCCCCCTCGACCTTTGCGCGCTCGTAGTGCTGGTCGACACCGTCGAGCAGGACGAACACCAGGGAGGTGCGGCCGGTGGCGGCCGGGTTGCGGAAGCCCTCCGGCGGCTGCCCGAGGTAGACGCGGCCGCCGCCCGGCACCTCGAGCTCCACGTGAAGCCCGCCCGCCCCGCCGATCGTGCGCTCGACCTCGCGGAAGCCGAAGGCGCGCGTCAGGAAGTGGATGGCGGCCTCGGCGTCCTCGTACAGTAGGTACGGCCAGATCTGCTGCCCCACCGTCAGACCTCGACTGAGGCGTCGCTTGCGATGCCGACCCAGAGGACGACCGGGCTTTGCCCGGGCGTCCGCCTGACACCCGCGTGCAGCGCCGACGGCAGGGACCGCACGTTCATACCTCAATGAGCAGCGCGTCGCCCTGGCCGCCACCGGAGCAGATCGCCGCGAGGCCGAGGCCGCCCCCGTTGCGCCGCAACTCATGGACCATCGTCCCGACGATCCGCGCGCCGGAGGCCCCGATCGGATGGCCGAGCGCAACGGCACCGCCGTTCACGTTCACCCTCTCCGGGTCGGCGCCGAGCAGCTTCGTCGAGTTGAGCACGACCGACGAGAACGCCTCGTTCAGCTCCACGCGCTCGACGTCGTCGATCGTCTTCCCGGCCTTCTCCAGCGCGATCGCGCCGGCCTTCGCCGGGGTGCGCGCAAGGTAGGCGAACTCGTCGGCGACGTACCCCTGGGCAACGATCGTCGCCAGCACTTCGAGGCCGCGCCGCTTCGCGAACTCGTCGCTCGTGACGACGAGCGCGGCGGCGCCATCGTTCACGCCAGGCGCGTTGCCGGCCGTCGTGGTGCCCTCAGGGTCGAAGGCCGGCTTCAGGCGCGCGAGCCTCTCGATCGAGGTGTCACGCCGCGGGCCCTCGTCCACGGCGAAGTCGCGGACGGCGACGATCTCGGGCTCGAACCGGCCCTCGTCGATCGCCTTCACGGCGCGCTCGTGCGAGCGCAGTGCCCACTCGTCCTGTTCCTCGCGCGAGATGCCGAGCTCGCGGGAGACGAACGACGCCTGCTCGACCATGTGGCGGTTGTCGAAGCTCGACGTCAGGCCGTCGTGGGTCATCAGGTCGATCAGCGTGCCGTCGCCGAGGCGGTAGCCGAAGCGCGCCTTCTTCAAGACGTAGGGCGCGTTCGACATCGACTCCATCCCGCCCGCGACGACGACCTCGACGTCGCCGGCGCGGATCATCTGGTCGGCGATCTCGACCGCGCGGATCGACGAAGCGCAGACCTTGTTGATCGTGTCCGAGGGGAGCTCGATCGGCAGCCCGGCGCCGATCGTCGCCTGCCGCGCCGGCGCCTGGCCGGCCCCGCCCTGCAGCACCTGGCCCATGATCGCGTAGTCGACCTCGCCGTCCTCGACTCCGCCGCGTTCGAGCGCGGCGCGGATGGCGATCGCTCCGAGCTCGGTCGCCTCGTGGTCGACAAGACCGCCGCCGAGCCTGCCGAACGGCGTGCGGACTGCGGAGACGATGACTGTGCGGGCCATGCGAAAAACCCTAGCGAGCGAAGTCGAGCTCGGGCTCGAGCCGCCGGGCGAAGGCCGCCACGAGCCGGATCGCCGCCTCGACGTCGTCCAGCGAGACGACCTCGCCGGGCGTGTGGATGTAGCGCGTCGCCAGCGAGATCAGGCCGGTCGCGACGCCTGCCCGGCTCGCGTAGGCGGCGTCCATGTCGGTGTGGGTATCGCCGGCGGAGACGTTGACGGCGTACGTGATGCCTTCGTCGTCGGCGGCCGTGACGAGCAGCTCGAAGACCTTCGGGCTGATCGTCGAGCCGCGGTTGATGATCGGGCCGGCGCCCAGCTTTGCCTCGCCGTCGAGCTTCGGGTCGCCTTCGGGAACGTCGGTCGCGCCGGTGACGTCGATCGCAAGCGCCACCTGCGGCTCCAGGGCGAACAGCGTCGTGCGCGCGCCGCCGTAGTCGCCCACCTCCTCCTGCACAGCGGCCACCGCGGCCACGTCGCCGGGCGCGCCTCCTGCCTCGGCGACCAACCGCGCCGCTTCCAGCGCGACGTAGGCGCCGAGCCGGTTGTCCAGCGACCGCGACGCGATCCGGCCGCTGGCCAGCTCGACCGGCTCCCCCGCGATCACGGCGACGTCGCCGACCTGCAGCAGGCCGAGCGCCTCATCTCGGGTACGCGCGCCGATGTCCACGTGCAGGTCCTCGAGCTCGACCGGGGCCGGCTTCTCCCCAGGCTTGGGCCGCTTGCCCCACTTGCGGCCGACCACGCCGGGAACGGAGCCGCCTCGGGTGAGTAACTCAACCCGCTGTCCCAGCAGGACGTCCGGCCTCGTGCCGCCGACGGGGAGAACGGAGACGAACCCGTGCTCGTCGACGTGCGTGACCAGCAGCCCGATCTCGTCGATGTGGCCGAGCAGGGCGAGCAGCGGCACGCCGCCCGTCCCTGGGACGCGCGCGACCGACGAGCCCAGCGGGTCGCTCGTCACCTCGGCGAACCCCGACGCGGCCTCGCGCCAGACGGCGGCGGCCGGCGTCTCGTAGCCGGACGGGCCAGGCGCGGTGAGCAGCCGGCGGAGAAGCTCGGGGACGGCCATGCCCGGGGAGACTACGCCGTCGTTTGCCGTTTCCGCCGTGGGGAAGCTTGCCCGGGAGCGACGAAAGGAGCACGACATGCCCACCTGGGCCTGGATCCTGATCGCGATCGCCGCCGTTGTGATCGTCGGCGCGATCGCCTGGAGCGCCTACAACAGCCGCCGCCGACGAGGCCTGCAGGAGCGATTCGGCGACGAGTACGACCGCACGGTGGCCGACGCGCCGAGCCGGCGCGAGGCAGAGGCCAACCTCAGCGAGCGGGAGAAGCGCCGCGACGAGCTCGACATCCGGCCGCTCGAGCCGTCGAGCCGCGACCGCTACGCGAGCCAGTGGCAGAACACGCAGGCTGCCTTCGTGGACGATCCCGAGGCCGCCGTCGCGGACGCCGACCGCCTGATCCAGCAGGTGATGCGCGAGCGCGGCTACCCGGTGGACGACTTCGAGCAGCGAGCGAACGACCTCTCGGTCGACCACCCGGACGTGATCTCGAATTACCGCGCGGCCCACGGCATCTCCCGCGCGAACGACCGTGGCAACGCCTCCACCGAGGACCTACGGACGGCGATGGTGCATTACCGGGCGCTTTTCGCCGAGTTGCTGGAGACCGAGCCCGCGGAGACGCGGCAGGGCTAGCCCTTGACGTCCCGCCCTAGGTGCGCCTACCCTGGAAGGCAGATGACTTCCGTCTCGCGTACCTGGGGCTGGGCCTGGCGCACCGAGCGGGGCGGGAGCGTCGCCTGCTGACCTAGACGCAAACCCGTTCCGTTCGAAGACCTTCCAGACGGAGGGTCTTTTTATTTGTCCGAAATGAACGCACTGACCGTCATCTCCACCGACCTCCTCACCCCCCTCGGGGCATACCTCCGGCTGCGCGCCGGAGGCCGCGCGAGCTTCCTGCTCGAATCCGTCGAGAAGGGACGGCTGGGCCGGCACTCGTTCGTCGGCTGCGGGTCGCGGATCGTCGACGTCGACGAGGCCGAGGCCTGCGGGCTGCCCGCCGTGGGCTACCTCGGCTACGACCACGTCGCCCGGCTCGAGCCGAGCGTCCCGCTCCCCGACCAGGGCCGCGACCTCCCCGTGAGCCGTTTCGTCGTGGCCGAGACGCTCGTGCGCTTCGACCACGGCCTCGGAATGGCGGAGGTGCTGTGCGGCGACCCCGGCACCGTCGGCGAGCTGCTCGAAGGGCCGCAGCCCTCACCGGATCCGCCGTCGCGTTCGCGCGCGGGCTCGACGCGCCGGCTCCCCTCGCGGCTCGCGTACGAGCGTGCGGTCGTGCAGGCGAAGGAGCACATTCGCGCAGGCGACGCCTTCCAGATCGTCCTGTCGCAGCGCGCCGAGCGGCCGACTTCCGCGAGCGCGCTCGAGCTGTACCGCTCGCTACGGCGCGTGAACCCGTCGCCCTACCTCTTCCTGCTCGAGCTCGACGGCCTCGCCCTCGTCGGCTCCTCGCCGGAGACGTTGGTCAAGGCCCAGGGCCGGGACGCCTCGCTGAACCCGATCGCCGGGACGACGCGGCCGGGTGACGGCGACGCCGAGCGGCTGCTCTCGTCGGAGAAGGACCGCGCCGAGCACGTGATGCTCGTCGACCTCGGCCGCAACGACCTCTCCCGCGTCTGCCGGCCGGGGACGGTGCGCGTCGCTCGGTTCCTCGAGCCGGAGCGCTTCTCACACGTGACGCACCTCGTCTCGGAGGTGGTCGGGGAGCTGCAGCTCGAGGTCTCGCACCTCGACCTGCTGCGCGCGTGCTTCCCGGCCGGGACGGTCTCTGGAGCGCCGAAGGTGCGGGCGATGCAGATCATCTCGGAGCTCGAGGGGTACCGCCGCGGGCCGTATGCGGGCGCGGTGCTCTACTCGCTCCCCGGCGAGGCGCTGGACGCGTGCATCGCGATCCGGACGGTCGTGCTTCACGACGGCGTCGCGCTGCTGCAGGCCGGCGCCGGGATCGTCGCCGACTCCGACCCCGCTGCCGAGCACGACGAGTGCCTGCGGAAGCTGGCGGCGCTCGAGACGGCGATCGAGCTCGCGGAGGCGCGGCATTGATCCTCCTCGTCGACAACTACGACTCGTTCACCTACAACCTCGCCCACCTGTTCGGCGAGCTCGGCGCAGAGGTCGTGGTGCGCCGCAACGACGCGGTCGACGCCGACGAGGCGGAGCGGCTGGCCCCTTCGCATCTCGTGGTCTCCCCTGGCCCGGGACGGCCGCGCGATGCTGGCGCGACGGTCGAAATCGTGCGTCGGCTCGCACCGACGACGCCGACGCTCGGCGTCTGCCTCGGCCACCAGGCGATCGTCGAGGCCTTCGGCGGCGAGATCGGCCGCGCGAAACGGCTCGTGCACGGCAAGGCGAGCCCGATCGAGCACGACGGCCGCGGGCTGTTCCACGGCCTGCCGGAGCAGTTCGAGGCGGGGCGCTACCACTCGCTGGCTGCGACGAGCGTTCCCGACGTGCTGGAGGTCTCGGCCACGTGCGGCGACGGCGAGGTGATGGGCGTCCGGCACCGCGAGCTGCCGGTCGACGGCGTGCAGTTCCACCCGGAGTCGGTCCTGACGCCGGTCGGGCCCGAGCTCGCGCGCAACTTCCTGGAGGGCGCGCGATGACGGTTCAGGAGGCGCTCGCGCGACTGCTCGACGGTCACGACCTCTCGCGCGAGGAGGCACGCGCCGTGATGAACGAGGTGATGAGCGGCGAGGCCACCCAGGCGCAGATCGGCGGGCTCCTGGTGGCGCTGCGGCTGAAGGGCGAGACGGCGGACGAGATCGCCGGCTGCGCCGAGGCGATGCGTGCACATGTCCTGTCGGTGCAACCGCGGCGCGACGACCTCGTCGACACCGCGGGCACGGGTGGAGACGGGGCGCGGACGATCAACATCTCGACCGCGGCGGCCCTCGTCGCGGCCGCCGCGGGCGCCGGGGTCGCGAAGCACGGCAACCGTGCGGTCTCCTCCGCCTCGGGCTCGGCCGACGTGCTGGAGGCGCTCGGCTTCGAGCTCGAGTTGCCGCCCGCCCGCATCGAGCGCTCGATCGACGAGCTCGGCTTCGGATTCCTCTTTGCGCCAACACACCACCCCGCGATGCGGCATGCCGCGCCCGTACGCCGAGAGCTGGGCGCCCGCACCGTCTTCAACGTGCTCGGGCCGCTGACGAACCCTGCGGGCGCACGAGCGCAGGTGGTCGGCGTCTACGCGCCGACACTCGTCCGCACGATCGCTGAGGTGCTCGCGCAATTGGGGGCCGCGCGCGCCTTCGTCGTCCACGGCGCCGGAGGCATCGACGAGCTCTCGCCGACGGGGCCGAACCTCGTCTGCGAGGTTGTCGGCGGCGGTGTCCGCGAGCGTGAGATCGACCCGCTGGAGCTCGGCGTCCCGCGCTGCTCGCCCGAGGAGCTACGCGGGGGCTCGCCGGAGGAGAACGCAGCCGCGATCCACGCGGTCTTCCGCGGCGACAACGGCGGCCGGCGCTCCGCGATCCTGCTGAACGCCGCCGGCGCGATTGCCGCTTCGGGCCACGCGGCCGACCTCGGTGAAGGGCTCGAGCTGGCGCGCGAGGCTGTCGACTCCGGCGCCGCAGCAGCGCGACTCGAGGAGCTCGTCGCGTTCTCGCGCGCCGCCGAGGTGCGCGCGTGAGCGGTCGGTTCAGCGACGCGCTCGCCGGCGACGGGCTGGCCGCGATCGCCGAGGTCAAGCGGCGCTCGCCGTCGGCCGGCGACCTGCGTCCTGACGCCGACCCCGCGGCGCTGGCAGCTTCGTTCGAGCGCGCGGGCGCGGCGGCGGTCTCGATCCTCGTCGACGAGCGTTTCGCCGGAACTCCCACCGATCTCGCAGCTGCGCGAAGGGCCACCGGCGTGCCGTTGCTCGCGAAGGGGTTCTTCTCCGAGCGCGGGCAGCTCGAGGAGCTGCGGTCGCTCGGCGCCGACGCCGCCCTCCTGCTGCTGCGCGATCTCGACGACGGCCGCGTGCGTGAGCTGCTCGATGCGGCCGACGAGCTGGGGCTCGACGTGCTCGTCGAGGCGCACGACGCGGAGGACCTGCGTCGCGCGGTCGAGCTGGACGCCGCGGTGATCGGAATCAACGCCCGCAACCTCTCGACGTTCGAGATCGACCGCCACGCGCAGCTCGACCTGGTCGAGGCGGCGCCGCGTGACCGCGTCGTCGTCGCCGAGAGCGCGATCGGTGCCCGCGCGCATGCGGCCGAGGCGGAGCTGGCCGGCGCCGACGCGGTGCTCGTCGGGTCGACGCTGATGCGGGCCCGGGACCCTGCTGCGAAGCTCGAGGAGTTGATCGCACGACCGCTGGTCAAGGTGTGCGGGCTGACGCGCGACGAGGACGTCGCCGCCGCCGCCGAAGCCGGCGCAGACCTCGCGGGCTTCGTGCTCGCGCAGGAGACACCGCGCCGCGCGCCGACAGTCCTGCCCGTCCCCGACACGATGCTCTCGGTCGCAGTGCATGTCGGCGAGGTGACCGACGACGGCGCCGACCTCGTCCAGCTCTACGCGCGGGAGAACGGCCACCGGGCGCGCGACGGCGTGCTGCTCAGGCACGGTCGGGAGGTCGCGCGGGTCATCGACCGAGAGTGGGCTGTGGACGACCCCGAGCATCTGGAGCGGGCCGAAGCCGCGGGGGGCCGCGTCGTGCTGGCCGGTGGGCTGTCACCGGAGAACGTGCGCGACGCGATCGAGCGCGTGCGACCGTGGGCGGTCGACACGAGCTCGAGCCTCGAGACGGAGCCGGGGATCAAGGATCACGCGCGCATGCGCGCGTACGTAAAGGCGACGAGGTGCAGCTGACCTACGGGGAATACGGCGGCCGCTTCGTGCCCGAGACGCTGATCCCGGCACTCGACGAGCTCGAGGCGGGGTGGCGCGAGGCGCGCGACGAGCCGCGCTACCACGAGGAGCTGGAGGAGCTCGGCCGCAGCTACGCCGGGCGGCCCACGCCGCTCACGCTCGCGGAGCGCTTCGCGCCCGGGAAGCGGCTCTATCTGAAGCGGGAGGACCTGCTGCACACCGGCGCCCACAAGCTCAACAACGCGCTCGGCCAGGTACTGCTCGCACTGCGGCTCGGCAAACAGCGGATCGTCGCCGAGACCGGCGCGGGCCAGCATGGCGTCGCCACGGCGACGGTCTGCGCGCGGTTCGGGCTCGACTGCGTGGTCTACATGGGCTCCGAGGACATGCGCCGGCAGCGGCCGAACCTCGAGCGGATGGCACTGCTCGGCGCGGAGGTGCGGGCGGTCGAGTTCGGGACGCGGACGCTGAAGGAGGCCACGAGCGAGGCGATCCGCGACTGGATCACCAACGTCGAGGACACGCACTACCTGATCGGCTCGTGCGTCGGGCCCGCGCCCTATCCGGAGATCGTCCGTGAGTTGCAGTCGGTGATCGGGCGCGAGGCCCGCGCGCAGATACTCGAGGCCGAGGGAGGATTGCCGGAGGTCGCGCTGGCCTGCGTCGGGGGCGGCTCGAACGCGATCGGGCTCTTTTCGGGGTTCGTCGACGATCTCGACGTCCGGCTCGTCGGCGTCGAGGCCGGAGGTGCGGCCAGCCTTGGCTCCGGGCGGCCCGCGGTGCTGCACGGGTCGCGGTCATCGGTGCTCGCGGACGAGGACGGGCAGGTGCTGGACGCCGAATCGATCTCCGCGGGGCTCGACTACCCCGGGGTCGGCCCGGAGCACGCGTTCCTGCGCGACAGCGGCCGCGCCCAGTACGTGGGCACCAGCGACGAGGAGGCGCTCGCCGCGTTCCGGCGGCTGGCGCAGACGGAGGGCATCCTCCCCGCACTCGAGCCGGCCCACGCGCTGGCGCGCGTGGCGGAGCTCGACGAGGAGCTGGTGCTCGTGTGCCTCTCGGGCCGCGGCGACAAGGACCTGGCCGAGGTCGTGGCCCGGTGAGCGCGCAGCGGCAGGCCGCGGGACCCATCCCTAGCCCCCACCCACCCGGGGAAATCGACGGTAGCGGGGAAATGCGCGCAGATGTGTCACGGAGGCGTGACGAATCTGTGCCGGTTCGTCCCACGGCGCTCGCCGTCTATCTGATGTGCGGGCCCGAGACCCCCGCGCTGGCGGAGGCGGCGGTCGGAGGCGGGGCCGACCTCGTCGAGCTGGGGTTCCCGTTCTCCGACCCGCTCGCCGACGGGCCTGTCATCCGGCGCGCGGCCGAGCGCGCGCTGTCCCAGGGAATGCGAACCACCGCGTGCCTCGAGTGCCTCGCGGAGACGCGCGCGCGGCTGCCCAACACGCCGCTCGTGCCGATGACCTACGCGTCGCTCCTCGAGGCGCACGGCTGGGAACGCTTTGCCGACGACGCGCACGCCGCGGGTGCCACCAGCCTGATCATCGCCGACCTTCCCGCCGGGCAGCGGCCCGAGCTGCGCCGTGTGCAACTCGTTGCGCCGAACTCGACCGACGAGCGGATCCGGCTCGCCGCCGCGACGACCGACGGCTGGCTCTACCTCGTCACGCTGACCGGGACGACCGGCGCCCGCGACGCGCTCTCCCCCGCCCTCGCCGGGCTCGTCGACCGTGCGCGGGCGACGACCGAGCTCCCGCTGTACGCCGGGTTCGGGATCTCGACTCCAGAGCACGCTCGCGCCGCCGCAGCGCTCGCAGACGGGATCGTCGTCGGCTCGCGGGCGGTCGAGGTCGCCGAGGACGGGCCCGAGGCGCTCGCCGAGTACGTTCACTCGCTCCGCGATGCGCTCGACGCGGCCTGACTCACCGGCCCGGGACGAGCACCAGCGAGCCGCGCACGCGCCCAGAGCGCAGCCGCTCCAGCGCCTCGTTCGCCTCCGAGAGGGGGAGCGTCTCGATCTCGGTCCGCACTGGCACCCGCGGCGCGAGCTCGAGGAACTCGCGCCCGTCCGCGCGGGTCAGGTTCGCCACCGACCGCACAGCACGCTCGCCCCACAGCAGCTCGTACGGGAACGAGGGCACGTCGCTCATGTGGATCCCCGCAGCCACGACCCTCCCGCCCTTGGCGAGGACGCGGAGCGCCGCGGGGACGAGCTCGCCGGCCGGCGCAAACAGGATCGCCGCGTCGAGCTCGTCCGGCGGGCGCTCATCCGAGCTCCCCGCCCACTCGGCGCCCAGCTGGCGGGCGAACGCCTGCGCCGCCTCGTCGCCGGGCCGCGTGAATGCGAAGACGCGCCGACCCTGCCAGCGCGCGACCTGGGCGACGATGTGCGCGGAGGAACCGAAGCCGTAGAGACCGACCCGCTCCCCATCGCCTGCGAGGCGCAGCGCGCGGTAGCCGATCAGGCCGGCGCAGAGCAGTGGCGCGGCGCGCACGTCGTCGTACGCGGCCGGCACCTCCAGGCAGAAGCGCTCGTCCGCGACCGCCCACTCGGCGTAGCCGCCGTCGAGTGTGTACCCGGTGAAGCGGGCGAAGTCGCAGAGGTTCTCGCGGCCACTCGCGCAGTACCGGCACTCGCCGCAGGCCCAGCCGAGCCACGGGACACCGAGCCGGCGCCCGTCGCGCGCCACGCCCACTACCTGATGCCCGAGCACGAGCGGCAGCTTCGGATCGGGCAGCTCACCGTCGAGCACGTGAAGGTCTGTGCGGCAGACGCCGCACGCGCGGACGCGGAGGAGAACCTGTCCCGGCCCCACCTCCGGGTCCGGCAGCTCGCGCTCCACGAGCGGCCGTCCAGGTACCTCCAGCACCATCGCGCGCACGACCGGTCAGCTTAGGAGGGTTCGGCGGGACGGTGCACGCTCTCCGGGCGTGATGGTCGTTCCGAAGCAAGGACGCAGGGAGCGTTCGTACCCGGAAGGTACGGGCGCGACTGCGGACGCACATCGGGGCGAGCAGCGCGGCCGGAGGGCCTCGTCACCGTTCCGTCGTACCCTCCCTGGAACCGTGGCCGAGCAGACGATCGTGCTCGTGGACGCGCGCAACGTACAGCGCTCGCAATGGCCGAACCTGTCGGACGAGGAGCTCGTCGAAAAGGCGGGCGACTGGGCGCGTCGGCACGGCCACCAGGTCGTGCTCGTCTTCGACGGCACGGCACTTGACGAGGTCGTCGGCGAACGCAGGCTCGACGGGCGGACGACCGTCGTTGGCACGGGCGGCGAGAGCGCCGACGACTGGCTGATCCGCGAAGCGCCGAACCGCGAAGGTGCCTGGCTCGTCACCTCCGACCGCGCACTGCGTGGCGCGGCCGGCGGCCACGCGTCCCGGGTCATCGGCGGCGGCTCGTTTCTGCGGCAGCTGGGCGATTGAGCCCGTGCTGCAGCGGGGATGCTGATGAGCACGAGCACCCGCACGAAAGCAGCGGCGGCCGGAGCCGCGGCCGCAACGGTCTGGGGTCTCCTGGAGCCCCTCGACCAGCGGGTGTTCCGCTGCGAGTACTCCGACATCGCGCTGCTCGGGAAGGCAGTCACGCGCGGGCCCTGGTGGCGGCCGCTTGGCTTCGCGATCCACGCGGGCAACGGCGCGGTCTTCGGCCTCGCCTACGACCGCCGCCGCCGCAGCTCCCGGACCGATCCGCGCAGGCTCGCGGTGGGGATGTCGCTCGGCGAGCACCTCGCCCTCTACCCGCTGAACGCGATCGTCGACCGGTTCCACCCGGCTCGCGGCGAGCCGGGCTTGCCGCCGCTGCTCTCGAGCCCGCGGGCCTTCGCGCAGGCGACGTGGCGGCATCTCCTCTTCGGCGTGCTGCTCGGGAGGCTCGCCCGATGAGAGTCGCGGCAAGCCATCGCAGCAGCCGTCGTGCTCGCCGCGCCCGCAGCCGCCCATTATCCCGACCCAGCGCTGGGCCATCGCGCGCGTGCGCCCGCCCGGGCTGGCGGCTCTACTTCAAGGGTGGCTGGGGGCTCGGGCACGGGCTGGGTCGACCACCAGGTTGCGCTGCTGACCCGAGGCGACGAGCGCGTCTCGGTGGCGATTCTCATCCACCTCGACGGAAGCCACCCGTACGGCAAGGAGACCCTGCGCGGGATCGCCGAGCGCCTCCTACGGGGCCTCTAACCGCCGGTCGCGGAAAAGTGCTGGTAATCGGGCGACGAGGCCCAGCGGCCACCCCACTGCCAGCCGACCGACGCGAACGCGCTCACGAGCGAACCGCTGCGGACGGCCATCCCGCGCCGCACCCGCGACCGGTCGAGGTAGGCCCGGCCGGCGCGCGGGTGGACGCGGCCGCTCAGGAGGTACGGGTTCTCGACGGGGTTGAGGTCGATCGCGAGGCCGTACGCGTGCGCCGACCACCGCTTCGGCCCCGACGCGATCGCGAACCGGCAATTGAAGGCGGCGGTGTTGTCGGCCGCGAGCGAACGCTCGTCGTTGCCGCCGTACGCGTCGATCGGGCGCATGCGGCGGATCGGGAAGCGCTTCGCGTACAGCCGCGAGAAGACGCGCCTGAGCGGGCTTACCGCGCGGACGTTCACGATCAGCGTGCCCGTGTGCGCTTGCCGGTCGAAACCCCAGTAGGTGACGCGGAGGCGCCGCAGTTGCGCCGGCGCGACCGGGCAGCCTCGATGCCACGAATGCGGCAGGTCGACCGCAGTCACGCGCGCAACCGAGGACGCGAACGGGGGCGGCTGCAGGGCCAAGGCGGCGAGCAGGAGCGCGACCATGGCCCGTAGTCTGCAGGGCCGTGCGCCTCCTCGTCCTTCCTCCGCTGGCGCTCGCAGTCGCGGCCGCGGCCTCGGGCGGCATCGACAAGACCGCCGCGTGCGGCCCGATGCTGCCGAACCGGCTCGACACGGGCTCCTCGACGCAGCTCGTCACCGCCGTCGCGCGCACGCGCCGCTCGACGCAGGCCGTGTTCCGACTGTGGACCAAGCGCGGCGGCTGCTGGCGACTGGCCGCCGGCCCGTGGACGGCCTGGCTCGGCGGCAACGGCACCTCGCCCTCCAAGCGCGAGGGCGACCGCCGCACCCCCACGGGCGTCTTCGGCTTCCTGCGCACGATGTACGGCATCGCGCCGAACCCAGCCGTCCGCTACCGCTACCACCGCGTCGCCTGCGGCGACTGGTGGGTCGAAGACCCGCGCTCGCCGTACTACAACCGCTTCCGGCACGTCCGTTGCGGCTCGACGCCGCCCTTCCGCACGACCAGCGAGGACATGTCGCGCTCGCCGACCGCGTATCGCCACCTGGCCGTCATCGCCTACAACACGAGCCCGGTAGTGCCAGGCCGTGGCTCCGGCATCTTCCTGCACGCGAGCACCGGCCGCCCGACGCTCGGTTGCGTCAGCCTCCCGCTCACGCAGCTGGTGCGGACGCTGCGCTGGCTGCGGCCGTCGGCGCACCCGCTGATCGCGATCGGCACCGCCGACGATCTGACCCTCCTTGCTACGGGTTTTCCGCAACCGGATCCGCGTCTCTCCCCGATGGCGGAGGGCGCCGCCGCCCCGACACTTCGGGCATGCGATCGAGTTACGCGGTTGTGTGGCGCGAAGGCGCCGGGCCTCTCGCGCGCGGGCGGTTGGAGCTGCTTGCGTTCGGCCTCCGGCTCGACGGCGTCGCCGGCTCCACGCGCGTGGGGCGAGACATCCCGTACGACGAGCTCGCGGAGGTGCGGGTCGGCAGGTCGCACGGCGACCGGCTGAACGGGCACCCGAGCCTCGTGATCGAGCGGGTCGACGGCGAGCCGATCGTGCTAGCCTCGGTGGCCCTACAGGGCGTAGTGGCCGAGCTCGCCGACCACCTGGCCGGGCGCGTCGTCGTCTAGAGAACGGTTCGGGCGGCGCGCGCCGCGACCACGTCTTCGCGCGCGTGGACAACCCAGACTCGCACCGGCGAGGCGATCGTCGCAACATCAGCGTCCGGCTCGGCCGCCGCGTTCGCGCGCTCGTCCAGCTCGAGGCCGAGGAAGCGCAGCCGCCTGCAGATCTCCGCGCGAATCGGTGCGGAGCCCTCGCCGATCCCGGCCGTGAAGACGACCGCGTCGAGGCCACCGAGCGCCGCCGGCATCGCGGCGACGGCCGCGGCGACGCGGTGGCAGAAGACGGCGAGCGCGAGCCGCGCCTCCGGCTCCTCCGAGGCCTCGAGCCCCCGCACGTAGTCGGTGCCCGCGAGGCCCATAAGGCCCGACTCGTGCTCGAGCTGCCGCTCCAGCTCGGCGAGCTCGACCAGACCGTGGCGCAGGAGATACAGCGGGA
Source organism: uncultured Actinomycetes bacterium (assembly GCA_963719275.1). Classification (GTDB taxonomy): domain Bacteria; phylum Actinomycetota; class Thermoleophilia; order Gaiellales; family Gaiellaceae; genus AC-32. Next base: position 86,894 of record CAVRBT010000009.1, read on the forward strand.
TCTCCGGGTCGATCGAGCCCGAACGCGTTCCCATCGGCACGCCCCCGAGCGGGCTGAAGCCCATTGTCGTGTCGACCGAGCGCCCCTCCAGCACGGCCGTCACTGAGCAACCCCCGCCGAGGTGGCAGACGACCAGGTGGTCGACCGGCACACGCTCCGCCGACCACGCCACAGAAAGCCCGTGGAAGCCGTAGCGGCGGATTCCCCACTCCTCGCGCCAGCGCCGCGGCACGGCGTAGGTGGCGGCTTCGGGCGGGAGCGTGGCGTGGAAGGCGGTGTCGAAAACGGCGACGTGCGGAACCGACGGCAGCATCCGTCGCGCCTCGTCGAGGGCTCGCATCGCCGGCGTGTTGTGCAGCGGGGCGAGCTCCGTCAACCTCTCCAGCTCCCGACGGACCTCGCCGTCGACCAGGACGGGCTCGCGGAAGCGGGAGCCGCCGTGCACGATCCGGTGCGCGACGGCCGTCACCTCGGATGCCTCGTCCAGCGACGCGACCGGCTCGGCGGAGTCGTCCTCCTCCACCGAGGACAGCTTGAGGCTCGTCGAGCCGGCGTTGACGACCAGAATCGTCAGCCCGGCCACGTCCAGCCGCCGATCTCGGGATCGTCCTCCCCGTGCTCGCGCGTGTAGGCGCGGGCGCGGAGCCGGCGGTCCTCGAGCTCCTGGCGCAGCGGCCCCGCGGAGTTGGCGAGGCCGGGAACGCGGTCGATCACGTCGATCGCGAGGTGGAAGCGGTCGAGGTCGTTCAGCATCACCATGTCGAACGGCGTCGTCGTCGTGCCCTCCTCCTTGTAGCCGCGCACGTGCAGGTTGACGTGGTTGCGGCGGCGGTACGTGAGCCGGTGGATCAGCCATGGGTAGCCGTGGTACGCGAAGACGACGGGCTTGTTGGTGGTGAAGATCGAGTCGAACTCCCCGTCGGGGAGCCCATGCGGGTGCTCGGTCTCGGGCTGCAGGCGCATCAGGTCGACGACGTTGACGACGCGCACCTTGAGCTCGGGCAGGTGCTCCCGCAGCAGGGCGGCCGCGGCGAGCGTCTCGAGCGTCGGGATGTCGCCGCAGCAGGCGAGCACGGCGTCGGGCTCCTCGCCGTCATCGTTAGAGGCCCACTCCCAGATCCCGATCCCGCGCGTGCAATGGACGACCGCGTCGTCCATCGAGAGGTAGTTCAGCGCCGGCTGCTTGCCCGCGACGACGACGTTGACGTAGTCGCGGCTGCGCAGGCAGTGGTCGGCCACGGAGAGCAGGCAGTTGGCGTCGGGCGGCAGGTAGACGCGGATGATCTCCGCCTTCTTGTTCACGACGTGGTCGATGAAGCCCGGGTCCTGGTGCGAGAAGCCGTTGTGGTCCTGGCGCCAGACGTGCGAGCTAAGCAGGTAGTTGAGCGAGGCGATCGGCCGTCGCCACGGGATGTCGCGCGTCACCTTCAGCCACTTCGCGTGCTGGTTGAACATCGAGTCGACGATGTGGATGAATGCCTCGTAGCAGTTGAAGAGGCCGTGCCTCCCGGTGAGCAGGTAGCCCTCCAGCCACCCCTGGCAGAGGTGCTCGCTCAGCACCTCGACCACCTCGCCGTGCGGGGCGAGGTCCTCGTCGGTGGGCAGAATCTCCGCCTCCCAGGCGCGTGGGGTCGCGGTGAAGAGGTCGGAGAGGCGGTTCGAGGCGGTCTCGTCGGGGCCGAAGACGCGGAAGTTGCGTGGGTTCCGCTCGACCACGTCCCGGAGGAAGCCGCCCAGGACGCGGGTCGCCTCGCTAAGCGTCTTCCCGGGCGCGTGCACGTCGACGGCGTAGTCGCGGAAGTCCGGCAGCAGCAAATCGCGGAGCAGCGTGCCGCCGTTCGCGTTCGGGTTGGCACTCATCCGCCGCTCGCCGCGCGGCGCCAGCTCCAGCAGCGGCGCCACCGGCGCGCCGTCGTCGTCGAAGAGCTCCTCGGGCCGGTACGAGCGCAGCCACTCCTCGAGCAGGCGCAGGTGCTCTTCGTTGCCGCGCACGTCGGCGATCGGCACCTGGTGCGAGCGCCACGTGTTCTCGACCGGGAGGCCGTCGACCTCCTTCGGCCCCGTCCAGCCCTTCGGCGTCCGCAGGACGATCATCGGCCAGCGCGGGCGAGTCCCGTCGCCCCGCTGCTTGATCTCCGCGATCTCGTCGAGCGCCTCGTCGAGCGCGGCGGCGAAGCGCCCGTGCACCGGGAGTGGCTCCTCGCCGTCGAAGCCGCCCGTGACGAGCAGTGGCCGGTAGCCGTACCCCTCGAGCAGTGCGACGAGCTCGGTCTCCGGGATGCGCGCGAGCACGGTCGGGTTCGCGATCTTGTAGCCGTTCAGGTGCAGAATGGGCAGCACGACGCCGTCCGCGCCGGGATCGAGGAACTTGTTCGAGTGCCAGCTCGTTGCGAGCGGGCCCGTCTCGGCCTCGCCGTCCCCGACGACGCAGCACGCGAGCAGGCCCGGGTTGTCGAAGACCGCGCCGTAGGCGTGCGCGAGCGAGTAGCCGAGCTCGCCTCCCTCGTGGATCGAGCCCGGCGTCTCCGGTGCGGCGTGGCTCGGGATCCCGCCCGGGAACGAGAACTGGCGGAAGAGCTCCTTCAGGCCCGCCTCGTCGAGCGAGACGTGCGGGTACAGCTCGCTGTAGGTGCCCTCGAGGTACGCGCAGGCGACCATTCCGGGTCCACCGTGGCCGGGGCCGCAGATGTAGATCGCGTCGAGGTCGCGGGCGCGGATCGCACGGTTCAGGTGCGCCCACACAAGGTTCAAGCCCGGGACGGTGCCGAAGTGGCCCAGCAGGCGCGGCTTCACGTGCTCGGGCTGCAGCGGCTCGCGCAGGAGCGGGTTGTCGAGCAGGTAGATCTGTCCTACGGAGAGGTAGTTCGCCGCCCGCCAGAACGCGTCGAGACGCCGAAGCTCGTCACTGGCCAGGGTCACGGTTTCCTCCTTCGCCGACGTCACGATCCTCCTCTCATCCTCGCTGCGCGACGACAAGGCCGGCGTTCCAGCCCGGCGCGCGCCCTCCCTCGGGCGGATGAATCCTCGCTGCATCGAGGCCGCTCCGCGCGATCAGCCACGCGACCACGGAGTTGGAGTTCCACATCTCGCCCGCGTCAAGCTCGTCGCGTCCCCACACCGGCGTCGGCACGCGCGGCGCCAGTCCGAGCAGGCGCCGTGCCTCCTCCGCGTCGTCGCTGAGCCGGCGCGGGCTCTCGACTGCCTCAGCGACGTCCGGGATCGAGCCCTCGCGCCAGAAGCGCAGCTCGTACCGGAAGATCGAGAATCGTCCCGCCCAACGGCTCCCGACGGGGCCTTCAGCAACGACCCCGCGCTCCGGGCCGTCGGCCCCTCGGATGGGCGCGGATTCGATCACGTAGCGGCCCTCGGGCACGCGCACCTCGAGCGCGGAATGGTAGAGGTCGCATGGAGGACGGTGCGCAAGGCGTGAGGAGATCGCCTCGTAGATCCGCCCGTTCAAGCGCACGAAGTGGCCGCCGGCGCCAAGTGGCAGCCAGTACAGGTCGACGCCGTGGCGCGCGGGCATCTACCAGCTCTTCAGCGCCCGCTCGCCTGTGGGCCGGGCGAGGCGCACCCGCGCGTCGACCGCGACACAGCCGTCGGGCCCGGCGATCACGGGGTTCAGGTCGAGCTCGGCGACCTCGGGCACATCCTCTGCGAGCCGGCCCAACCGGTGGACGAGATCCTCGAGCGCGGCCCGGTTCGCGGACGGAGCGCCGCGGAAGCCGGCGACGAGGCGTCCTGCCTTGCCGCCGGTGACGAGCTCCTCGGCATCCACGTCGGTGAGTGGGGCGATCCGGAAGGTCGCGTCGCCAATCAGCTCAGCGAAGACGCCACCAGGCCCGAAGGCGACGAGCGGGCCGAAGACCGGGTCCTGCACGACGCCCGCCAGTAGCTCGGTACCGCCCCTCAGATACTGCTGGACGATCACCGGGGCACCGATCCGCTCGACCGCCTCGCGCACCTGCGGCTCATCCTGGAGGTCGAGCGCGATCCCTCCGGTCTCGGTCTTGTGCGCACCCGGCGCCGCGGTCTTCACGACAACCGGATAGCCGATCTCGCCCGCTGCGGCGACGGCCTCGTTCGCGCTCTCGGCTGTGCGCTCGGCGACCAGGGGAATCCCGTAGACCTCTAGCAGCGCGCGCGTCTGCGCCGGGTCGAGCCACCGTTCGCCGGCGCCCTCGACGACGGCCTGGGCTGCGTCGCGGTCGATCCCGTCGAGCTCCGGCACGCTGCCGGCCGGGCGGCGCAGCCACTCGGCCCGGTCGGCTGCGATACCGAGGGCGCGGGCGGCCGACTCGGGGTAAGCGAAGCTGGCGATGTCGGACTCGAGCAGCTCGACCGGGGTTCCCTCGGCGCTCATCACGGCGGCCAGGACCGGCTTGTCGAATCGCGCCGCCTCGGCGGCCAGGCAGATCGAGTGCGCGACCTCGGCGGCGCCGGCGACGACCGGCGGGACGAAGAGCACGATCAGCGCGTCTAGGCGCGGGTCGGCGAGCAGCAGCGGGATCACCTGCTCGTAGGTCGAGCCGGTGGCGGAGCCGAGCATGTCCACCGGGTTCGCGACGCTCGCGTCGCCGGGGAGGAACTCCCGGAGCTTGTCGCGCGTCTCCTGCGTCGGCTCGGGCAGCTCGAGCGCGGCCGCCTCGCAGGCGTCGGCGCAGAGGATCCCGAGCCCGCCGGCGTTCGTCAGCACGCCGACGCGCCGGCCGCGCGGGAGCGGCTGGCTCGAGAGCAGGCCCGCCACGTCGACGAGCTCCTCCAGCGTCCGCGCCCGCAGCACGCCGGCCTGGTGGAAGAGCGCGTCCACCGCGGCCTCGGAGCCGGCCAGCGCGGCCGTGTGCGAGCTCGCGGCCTTCGCACCGGCCGCCGTGAAGCCGCCCTTCATCGCGAGGATCGGCTTCTTGCGGGCGACGCGCCGCGAGACCCGCGCGAACTTCCGTGGGTTGCCGAACGACTCGAGGTACAGCAGCACGAGGTCGGTCTCCGGGTCGTCCTCCCACCACTCGAGCAGGTCGTTCGAGGAGACGTCGGCCTTGTTCCCGATCGAGACGAAGGCCGAGAAGCCGAGCCGCGCCGAGCCCTGCTCGAGCAGCGCGAGCCCGAGCGCCCCGGACTGCGACGAGAAGCCGATCCGGCCGGACGGGAGCGCCCGCGGCGCGAAGGTCGCGTTCAGCCTCGGCTTGGACGAAGCCATCCCGAGACAGTTCGGCCCGAGCAGCCGCGCCCCGTGCGCGCGGACGAGCGCGAGCAGCTGCTCCTGCCGCTCGATGCCCTCGGCGCCGATCTCTGCAAACCCGGACGAGATCACGCAGATGGCGCGTACGCCCTTGTCGAGCGCCTGCTCTGCCGCCTCGAGCACCTGCGGGCCGGGGAGGCAGATCACGGCCAGCTCGACCGGGTCGGGGATCTCCGAGATCGAGTTGTAGCCGCGGACGCCCGCGACGGGCTTGCCGCCGCGGTTGACGGGGTAGGCGGCCCCGTCGAAATCGGCCTCGAGCACGTTGCGGAAGAGCTCGCCTCCGATCGAGCCGCGCCGCCGCGACGCGCCGATCACGGCCACGCTCGAGGGCTCGAAGAACGGGCGCAGCGAGGCTGCGACCGCGACATGGTCACGCTCCTCGACGCGCTCCTGGAAGGCCTCGGTCGGCGCGATCGGGAAGCTCACTTCGACCTCGCCGTGCTCCAGCTCGCGCACGACGTCGAACCCGGCTCCGGTGAAGACGCTCAGCATCGCCTGGTTCTCCGCCATCACCTCGGCCACGAAACGCGTGACGCCGGTCGCGGCCGCGCGCTCGGCGAGCTGTTCGAGCAGGCGCGTCCCGATGCCCCGCCCCTGCTCCGCATCGGAGACGGCGAAGGCCGCCTCGGCCGAGCGCGGGTCGCGCAGGCGCACGTAGTTCGCGATCCCGACGACGCGGTCGCCCAGCCAGCCGGCCAGCGACCCCGTCTCGACCCAATCCGGGTCGAGCAGCGACTCCGCGAGCGCCCGGTCGACCCGCCGGATGCCGTGGAAGCGCAGGTAGAGACTGCGCTCGGAGAGGCCCTCGAGGAACGCGAGCACGGCGTCGGCGTCCGCGGCGACCGGCGGACGTAGGCGCAGGGTGCCGCCGTCCTTGAGGATGACGTCGACCGCTCCGTACCCTTGTTGCTCGGCGGCGCGGGCCACGCCCGGGAGCGTATCGGGGCTGGCTGTGAGGTCGGACATGGTTCTCTCAAACGTTCGTCGGGCCGCCCGTAGCTCACATCAGCGCCCGCACCGAAGCGGTTTTCGGGTTTCCCGCAGCGAGATCAGCCGCCGCCCGGATGTCACGCCGGCGAGTGAGGCCGAAGCTCCATGCACAAAGGAGGTGCCCCATGACGAAGATCCTCGTGGCCACCGACGGCTCCGAGAACGGGCGGCACGCGCTCGACGAGGCGCTCGAGCTGGCGCAGGCGGGCGGCGCATCGGTCACGATCCTGTACGTGCGCCACACGCCGTTGCCGGTGCTCGGCGATCCCTTCTACCAGCGCGCGCTGACCGCGGAGCTGCGGCGCGCAAACGAGACCGTCACGGTCGCCGCGGCGGTCGCGCACTCGATGGGCGTCGAGGCTGAGACCGAGGTGCTGGAGGGTGATCCCGCCGGCCGGATCGTGGAACTCGCGCGGCTGCGCGATGTCGACCTGATCGTCGTCGGCTCCCGCGGTCTTGGCCCGATCGCGGGCACGCTGCTCGGCAGCGTCTCGCGCGAGGTCCTGCAGCACGCCGACCGGCCCGTGCTCGTCGCGACCCGGCGGGTCGCACGACGTCGCGCTGCCTGACCGCGCACCGCAGTACCCTGGCTCCGTGCAGACGGCGACGCCGGGTGAACCGCGACTGCGTGCGCTCCTGGAGGCCGGCATGGCGCTGGCTTCCGAGCTGTCGCTCGACAGCCTCCTGCAGCGTCTGACCGAGGTCGCCGCGGAGCTGACCGACGCGCGCTACGCCGCCCTCGGGGTGATCGACCCGTCCGGCTCGCGCCTCGAGCGCTTCGTCACGTCCGGCATCGACGAGGAGACGCGGGCCTCGATCGGCGACCCGCCGCACGGCCGCGGGATCCTCGGCGCGCTCATCCAGGACGCCAGACCGTTGCGCCTGCACGCGATCACCGACGACCCCCGCTCGGTCGGCTTCCCGCCGAACCACCCTCAGATGACGACCTTCCTCGGCGTGCCGATCCTGCTGCGCGGGGTCGCCTACGGCAACCTCTACCTGACCGAGAAGGAGGGCGGCGAGGACTTCACGCAGGCCGACCTGGCGCTCGTCGAGCTGCTCGCCGCGCAGGCGGCGGTGGCGATCGAGAACGCGCGCCTGTACGAGGCGTCGACGCGCTGGTCGCACCAGCTCGAGTCCCTGATCGAGGTCAGCAGCGCGCTCGCACGGGAGACCGACGTCGACCTGCTCATCGAGCTCGTCGCGGAGCGGCTGCGGGGGCTGCTGGAGGCGCGGCTCGTGGTGGTCGCGCTCCCGGCGGGCCCCGACCACCTGCGCATCGTCACCGCGGCCGGCGAGGGCGCCGAGATGCTTCGCGACCGCATCGTCAAGCGGGGCGAGTCGAAGGCGGGTCGCGTGCTCGAGACCGGTCGCAGCGAGCGCGTCGACAGCTTGCTCGACGACCCCGAGGTGAACCTCGACTTCACGCGCAGCATCCTGGCGCGGGCCGGCCTCTGGGTGCCGCTGCTCATGCACGGGCGGCCGATCGGCGTGATGACGGCGTACGACAAGGTCGGCGCGCCCGACGCGCGCTTCGACCACGACGACGTGCGGCTCGCCGAGACGTTCGCGTCGCGCGCAGCCGTGGCCGTGGAGCTCTCCGAGCGCGTCGAGCGGGACGCGCTGCGGCGGATCGTGGCCGCGCAGGAGGTCGAGCGGCAGCGCCTCGCGCGCGAGCTGCACGACGAGACCGGCCAGGCGCTGACCTCGATCCTGCTCGGCCTCAAGCAGCTCGAGGGCGCGGATGCGGAGTCCGTCGCGCAGCTCCGCGAGCTCGTCGTTGCGACGCTGCAGGACGTGCGCCGACTGGCTGTCGAGCTGCGCCCGAAGGTGCTCGACGACTTCGGCCTCGTCCCCGCCCTCGAGCGGCTGACGGCGGGCTTCGCCGAGCAGACCGGAATCGAGGTCGACCTCGAGGCCGGGGCGATCACCGACCGTCTGCCACCGGAGATCGAGACGGCGATCTACCGCATTGTCCAGGAGGCGCTCACGAACGTCGTCAAGCACTCCCATGCGCATCGTGTGAGCGTGCTGCTGACCCGCTCGGATGGCAGGATCAAGGCGGTGATCGAGGACGACGGGCAAGGCTTCGACCCCGGAGCCGGCATGGGCGACGGCGTGGGCCTGATCGGCATGCGCGAGCGGATCGAGCTGCTCGACGGCACGCTCGCCGTCGAGTCGAGCGGAACGGGCGGGACGACCGTGGCGCTCGAGGTGCCGGTGTGACGGGCACCAACACTCGTGTCCTCATCGTCGACGATCACGCCGTCGTGCGGTCGGGCCTGAAGCTCGTGCTCGAGGCCGACGAGGGGATCGATCCAGTCGGCGAGGCCGGTTCCGCCCGCGACGCGATCTTCGAGGCGCGCTCGCTCAAGCCCGACGTGATCCTGCTGGACGTCGTGATGCCCGACCAGAGCGGCCTGGAGATCATCCCGACGCTGCTGCACGAGAACCCGGACACGAAGATCCTCGTGCTCTCGATGCAGGACGACCCGCACTACGTGCGCGAGGCGTTCGACGCCGGCGCGAGCGGCTACGTGCTCAAGGAAGCTGCGGACACCGAGGTCGTCGCCGCCGTGCGCGAAGTGGCCGACGGCGGCCGCTACGTCGACCCGGAGCTCGGCGCACGACTCGTCGCCGCCGAGTCGGCGGAGCGCCGCCGCGCCGAGGAGGACCCGCTCTCGGAGCGCGAGGGCGAGGTGCTGCGCCTGCTCGCGCTCGGTCACACGAACCAGGAGATCGCGAAGCAGCTCTACATCTCGGTGCGCACGGCCGAGACGCACCGCGCGCACATCATGCAGAAGCTCCGGCTCTCGAGCCGCGCCGAGCTCGTCCGGTACGCCATCGACCGCGGCCTGCTCGAGGACCGGCCGGAGTAGGCGAAGGGCCGCCCGGAGGCGGCCCTTGCCGTTTGCGACGGAGGAGCCTCTTAAGCCTTGGCGGGGACTCCGCCCTTCGCCGCCTCCTTGCGTCCGAGGCCGAACGCCGGCTTGCCTTCCAGCGCCCCGCCGAGCGCGAGGATCCCGAAGCCGATCCCGGCGAGCAGCAGCGCGACGCCCATCGCGATTCCGAAGAGCGAGACACGCTCGGCCATGTAGCTCGTGTTCAGCGCTGTGGCGAGCGCGGTCTCGGTCACCCAGAGGTTGCGGGCGCCGTTGTCGACCGGCTGCTTCGTGTTGGGGTCGACGAGGGCGTACTGCTCGTCGTTCGTCGCGCCGTGTCCGTCGGTGAACTTGGCCGGCGTGCCAGGCTTTGCCATGAAGCGGCCCATCTGCGCGTAGGTCAGGCCGCCCGTGGCCTCGAGCGCGTGGATCCGCATGTAGCCCGCGAATGCGCGGGCCTCGTCGCCGGTGTCGATCTTCTTGCCGGCCACCGACGTGGTCGGGAAGCTCAGCGTGTCGACGGGAAGGCCGGCCTTCGAGGCCTCCTCCTTGATCGCCGTCGGCGTCATGTCGGGCGAGCCGACGATCTGCTCCTGTGTGAGGCTCGACTGAACCGTGTCGCGGCCGTTGAACCCGACCACGATCGACACGATGCCGAACGCAATCAGGATGACGGCTGCGACCAGTCCGCCGATCTCGAAGAACTTCCTCATCGTTCTCTCCTTCCGTCGCGGTCGAGGCTCCTCGTCCGGCTTCGACCTTTCCGCAGAGTGTGTGGCGAATCTCCTCCTGCGCCATCGGTAGCGAGCCGGGATCTTGCTGCGGACGATCCCGGCTCCGTCTTGCGGGTTTTCCGCATGACCTAGGCGCTCGCGGGAACGGGCTCGCGGGCCGGTGCGCCGCGCACGACCAGCACGGGCCGGCGTGCCTCGCGCAGGATCCCGCGGGACACGCTGCCGAGCAGCGCGCTCGTAAAGGCACCGTGGCCACGGGAGCCGACGACGATCAGGTCAGCGTCGATCACATCGGCGAACGCGACGATCTCGTCGACCGCTTCGCCGCGCAGCAGCCGGGCGTGCGCCGCGACGCCGGCCTCCTCGGCCTGCTCACGCGCGCGCTCGAGCGGCTCGTACTCTGCGTCGGTGACCTCGTGCGGCAGCGACGCGGTCAGGCCGAAGCCGCCGGTCGGCACGACGTCGACGGCGGGCATAGCCAGCACGAACGTCGCGACCGCGTGCTGCTCGGCCGCCAGCTCGAGGCCGAAGTCGACGGCCTCCTGTGCAGACGGCGAGCCGTCGGTTGCGATCAGGATCCTCTTCATGGCTGCCTCCTTCGCGTGGTGGCCCTTCGAGCATCGCCTCCTTCGGGCCGGCGCGCATCGGGCCTCGTACTGATCGCGCCTTCGGTAGTTCGCCGCAGCCGCGATCGGCATCCTGCTGACTTGGTCACGGCCGCAGAACGGGCTCGAGCTCATCGCGAAGCGCGTAGAGCGCGTCCTGCCGGAGCGTCTGGGCGCGGCGAGACGAGAGACCGAGCTCCTGCGCCACCTCGGCAGCGTTCGCCGCGCCGCCGGCTCCCCAGCGCGCTTCGACGACGCAGCGTTGCCGCGGCGGCAGCTTTGCGAGCGCGCTTCGCAGTGACGCCATGCCTTCACGCTCGAGGGTCTCGGCCTGCGGGTCTTTGACGACCGGGTCGACGACTAGCCCCTCGAGCGCCGACCCATCCGGGAGGACCGGCGCATCGAGCGACAACGGCGCCTGTGTCGCCGCACGCGCCTCGAGCACCGCCTTGGGCGAAAGGCCGGTCGCTGCAGCGAGCTCGGCAGGCGTCGGCCGCTTTCCGGACGCCACCAGGCGTGCCTCGGCCCGATCGAGTGCCCGCCGCCGCTCCACGATCTGCTTGGGAAGACGGATCAGCCGCGCTTGGTCTGTGAGCGCGTTTCGCATCGCACGGCGGATGCGGAAGCGAGCGAAGGCCGCGAAGCCGGGGCCGCGGGCCGGGTCGTAGCGGTGGATCGCCTCGAGCAGTCCGAGCGAGCCCTCCTGGACGAGGTCGTCGAACGGAAGGCCGTAGCCTCGGTAGCGTCGCGCGAGGGAACGAATCAGGGGCAGATGGCTGCGGACGAGGCGGTCCTGCGCGCCGCGATCACCGCGGCGCGCGGCCCGAAGGAGCTTGCGCAGGCGGAGCGCATCACGGGAGCTGCGAACAGGCATTTTCCCGTGTCGATCGTAGGACCGCGAAGCTCTCGTGCCATCGGCGAAAGCCCGGCACTTCCTGCGGTCGATTACGGACGTCGGCTACTGCGCCTCAGTGGGCGGTGTGGGCACCTATGGCCCACACCGCTCGTGGTTCCCAGCCCGATCAGCCGGCCACGAGCGCCTCGGCGCGCGCGGACCTGGCCTGGTCGACGATCGGCTTCAGCACGTCGGCGATCGTCGGTTCCCCGACCTCGTCGAGCGAGTACCGCACGTGGCGGATCGGGTGCTTGGACTCGATCAGCCGGGAGAGGTCGATCGGCAGCTTGCCGCGCAGGTCCGGCCCCGCTTCCAGCACGGGCGGCGACTTCGCGAACACCAGGGTGGCCATCGGATTGGCCGCTTCGACGTTCTCCACGACCTGCTCGACACTGTGCGCCTCGGCCGAGTCGACCTTGTTGATCACCACGACGTCGGCCATCCGCAGGTTGACCTCGCCGGGGTGGTAATGGAGCTCGTGTCCCGGGCGCAGAGGATCGGTGACGACGATCAGCAGGTCGGGCGCGAAGAACGGGAAGTCGTTGTTGCCGCCGTCCCAGATGACGACGTCTGCCTCGTCCTCCGCCTGCCTGAGAATCGCTTCGTAGTCGACGCCCGCGTACATGACCATTCCCATGCGCACGGGCTCCTCGTACTCCTCGCGCTCCTCGACGGTCGGGTGCGAGGCGTCGATGTCGTCCAGCGTGGCGAAGCGCTGGACGCGCATCGCCTCCAGGTCGCCGTACGGCATGGGGTGCCGCACGAGCGCGACCTTGAGCCGGGCGTCGAGCAGCGCTTGGCCGACCTTGCGACTGGTCTGGCTCTTGCCGCAGCCGGTCCGCGTGGCGCAGACGGCGATCACGGGCTTCGACGAGTGCAACATCGTCGCGTCGGGGCCCATCAGCCGGAAGTCGGCGCCGGCCGCAAGGGCGATCGACGCCTTGTGCATCACCATCTCGTGTTCGAGATCCGAGTAGCTGAGGATGACCTCGTCGACGTCATGCTGGCGGATGAGCTGCGTCAGCTCCTCCTCCGGTCGGATCCCGATCCCCTCGGGATACCGCGGCCCTGCTAGCGCCGGCGGGTACGTCCGCTCATCGATCCCCGGGATCTGCGTCGCTGTGAACGCGACAACCTGCGTGTCGGCGTCGTCACGGAACGCGACGTTGAAGTTGTGGAAATCGCGCCCCCCGGCTCCCATGATGATGACCTTGCGCATCTCGTTCCTCCTTTTGCGGCGAGGGAGCGCCGGTGCGAGCCGGCGCTTCAATGCGTCTGCTCCCTCTCAGCAGGGCTCGGCGTCGGGATTGATCAGGGACGACCGGTGCTTGATCGGCAGTGGGCGCGGCTCGAGCGGCGTCCGCGGTGCCCGGATCTCGAGGGTGCCGTGCCTGTAGAGGACCTTGACCTGGTCGACGGCAGCGTCGTCCGGGAGCCGGAAGGTCTCTCGGAGCTGCTCGTGCAGGCGAAACGCCTTCCCGTCGTCCTCGATGGTCTCGAGCTGGTCACCTCTGACGGTCACCTGCGGCCCGAGTGCCTCGACCGAAAGCTCCGACTCCGCGAAGTCGGCGACGTCGAGCGCGATGACGTACGTGCCTGGTTCCTCCCGCACGTGGGCGTGCGTCGGCAGGCGGTGTCCGTTGCCGACCGCTCGCATTACGGCCATGACTCCTCCTTTCGTCGCCCTCGGATCTCCGGCCGCGGGCCGCCGCCGCTCAGGGAACGGCCTCTGATGGACGCGGGGAACTACCGAGCGCGGTCGCCGCACTCTTCCGAGTGCAGCGCGCGTCGCCGACGGGCTCGCCACAGCTCGTCGGCACCCCAGACGACGGCCGGGAAGGGAAGCAGGAGGAGCAGCGCGTCCCAGCTCGGCAACGCCATCCCGAGCAGCGCGGCGATCGGTGTGGCGACGATCACGGCGGCGAAGACGACCTCGAAGGCGATGCCCCAGAGCAGAAGCCTGTTCGTCGTCAGCCCGACTTCCCGCAGCGAGCGGCGCTCGGTGCGGGCGGCCAGGGCGGTGCCGACCTGGCAGGCGACGATGCCGAGGAACGTCATCGTCGTCGCCTCGAGGTACGCCTGGTGGAGCGGGCTGCCGCTGCCGGTGGCGTCGCCGGGAGACCAGCCGGCGCCGAGCAGGACGTAGAAGAACCCGGCCAGGACGAGCACCGCCGAGATCCCGCCCAGGAACACCCACGCGCGGACGAGCATCTGCCGCCGGATCACACCCTCGCTGCGCGGCCGCGGCGCCTGGTCCATGATGCCTCTCTCCGCGGGCTCTCGACCCAGGGCCAAGGCGGGCAGTGACGTCGCCGGGCACGAGCTCGCCCGCGTCGACGAGCTGGCGCCGTTCGTCCCTGAGGACCGCAATCTGGTCCGGCAGGAACGCCGCCAGCGCTTCGACGGCCCGCTCGGCCTGGTGCTCCTGCAGGAGGGCGAAGACGGCATTGAGCAGGATGACGGCGACGATCGCGCCGGCGAGGATCGGCGTGCCCGCGAGCCAGGCAAGCACCGCCGCGCCCCACAACAGCAGCGCCAGCGGATGCGCCAGCTGCGCGCCGACCTCGCGCGACCAGCGGCGCCGGCCCCGCCTTGTGATCTCGTTCCGCCCGTAGCGATGAGACGGCGCTCGACCTCGCGCGTGCCCAGGCCGGCGGGACGCGACCGCAGGTCGGCGAACAGTCGCGCCTCGGGCTCGAGCGGGTCGGGAAACGTCCGCGGGTCGGGCGGCACGACGGCCGCGTCGGCCCGCTTTCCGTTGCCGACGACGTTCATACCCCCCACCTCAGCGAGCCTCGGGCCAGCGCGTCAGGCAGCAGCTCGCGGCCGACCATCCAGATCATCCCGCCGGCCGCAAAGCCGAAGCCGTCATCACGTCACGACTGCGGCGGGCGCAACCGCCTCCACCTCCACGGCGATATGCACCGGAACGTCGAGCGCCTGCTCGATCAGACAGCGTTCCTCGGCGGCGGCGGCCGCGGCGCGCACCGCCTTCTCGCCTCCAGGAACGGTCTCGAGCACGGCGTTGAGCTCGATGACGGTGAAGCCAGCGGTATCGGCACTCACGTCCGCGGAGGCAGCTGCTCGCTGGAGCGACCGGCCCGCCACTCGACCCGAAACTGCTGCTCGCGGATGCGCTGGTCGCCGTGTCGCACCCAGCCTCGGTAGTAGACGGCGACGCCGAGGGCCCAAAGGGCGACGGCGAGATAGACAAGCCAGGGTGTGCCAGCCGAAACCAGCTCGCCGAGGACAAGCGCTGCCGCGACGGTCGCAACCGCGGCGGTGTGGCGATGCCAGACCTTTCGCGCGTGTGCAAGCAGCAGCTCGCGCTCCGCGGTCTCGTAGGCATTAAGTGTGATCGCTGCTCTCATGACGTCCCCTCCTGTTCACGGTTTTCTTGGGCGAGATCGGCGAGCTCTGCTTCTGCCAGCGACAACAGGTCGCCGACATGCAGCCGAATCGACTCGTCGTGGGTCCCGGCGTCGAACAGCACGAACGTGCTGTCGAAGAGCCGCGGGTCGACGAGCACACGGTCGTAGGCCCCGCCCACGGGCGGAACGGCGCCCAGCTCGAACTCCGGGTAGGCGCCGACAAGGTCTTCCTCGCTCGCGAGCTCGACCTCGTCGGTACCGAGAGCGAACCGCGCCTTCTCGAGGTCCAGCCGATCGACGGCCCGAAGCACTGCACGGACGTACCCGAAGGACGTTCGGAGAATGAGCGTCTTCGCGACCTGGTGCGGATCCTCGTGCAGCACCTCCGCCTCGGACAACGCGGTCTCGGTGTGCCGGTGCGGAAAGAGCTCGTACGAGACGTGCTCGCGCCGCAGCGTTTTCATCAAGGCATCTGCCGGCTGATGACCGGTGAGCATGGGTCCTCCTCGTCTAGAAGCGAACGCGCTCTTCGATGCCTCGCCACGACGCGGGGCGTCGGTCAGCTCCGCGGGGCGCTGCCGGGTGGTGGCGATCGGCGTCTCCAGGAGGCGCCTCAGTCGGCGCTCCATTCCTTCGACCTCCTCGAGAGGCATCCATGTGCCGCGCTGCGCCATTGTTGTTTCCTCCTTTGGCGCCCCAATCGTTGTCCCGCGCGAGCCGGGCCACATCCGGGCCGGGCCGGTCTCTCGCTTCGGTCAACTACCTATCGGAGGCCCGAGATCAGCCCGCCGCCGTCGACGTCGATCCGGAACGCCGCGGGCTCGGCGGGAAGGCCGGGCATCGTCTGCATCGTTCCGCAGACGGCCACGAGCCACCCGGCGCCCGTGTAGGCATGGAGCTCGCGCACCGGCAGCGTGTATCCATGCGGAGCCCCGAGCAGGGCCGGGTCGTGCGAGAGGGACAGGTGGGTCTTCGCGATGCAAACCGGCAGCCGTCCGAGCCCGAGGCGCTCGAACTCGTCGACCTGTGCCGTGGCCTGCGGCGAGAGCTCGATGCCGGCGGCGCCGTAGACGCGCGTAGCGACGGCCTCGAGCTTGGCCGCGATCGGGTCGTCGAGCGCATACAGGCGCTTGACCCGGCCGGCCCGCTCGGACGCGTCGGCTACTGCCTGCGCGAGCTCGATCGCACCCGCCCCGCCACGCTCGTAGCCCTCGTCGACCTCTGCAGCGACGGCGCCCGCGTCGAGGGCGAGCGCGCGCGCGAGCGCGAGCTCCTCGTCGGTGTCTCCGGGGAAGCGGTTGACTGCAGCGACGGTGCCGAGACCGCATTCACGGACGATCGCGATGTTGGCGGCGAGGTTCTCGGCTCCTCGCTCGAGCGCGGCGAGGCCTCCGTGCGGATCGCCGCCGTGGTGCTTCAGCGCCTGGATCGTCACGACGAGGACGACCGCGCTCGGTGAAAGGCCGCCGAGACGGCTGACGATGTCGACGAACTTCTCGAAGCCCATGTCCGCGCCGAAGCCGCTCTCGGTCACGACGTAGTCGCCGAGCTTCAGGCCGAGCCGGTCGGCGAGGAGTGAGTTGTTGCCGTGCGCGATGTTCGCGAAGGGGCCGCAGTGGACGAGCGCCGGCCGTCCCTCGAGCGTCTGCACGAGGTTCGGCTTCAGCGCGTCGCTCAGGAGCGCGGCCATCGCGCCGGCAGCACCGAGTTGCTCGGCCGTGACCGGCGCACCGTCGAACGTGGAGCCGACGGTGATCGCGCCGAGCCGCCGCCGAAGGTCGAGGTAATCCGCCGCGACCGCGACGATCGCCATCACCTCCGAGGCGGCGGTGATGTCGAACCCGGTCTCGCGCGGTGTGCCGTTTGTCCGTCCACCGAGGCCGACGACCACTTGCCGTAGGACGCGATCGTCCATGTCGAGACAGCGCCGCCAGGTGACCGACTGTGGGTCGAGCCCGACCGGGTTGTCATGCAGGAGATGGGCGTCGATCATCGCGGCCAGGAGGTTGTTCGCCGCGCCGATCGCGTGGATATCGCCCGTGAAGTGGAGGTTGATCAGCTCCTTCGGCACCACCTGCGCGCGGCCGCCGCCGGTGCCGCCACCCTTGATCCCGAACACCGGCCCGAGAGACGGCTCGCGCAGGCACAGGACCGGGTTGGCGCCGAGCCGCGCGAGCCCGTCCGCCAGTGAGATCGCGGTCGTGGTCTTGCCCTCGCCGAACTTGGTCGGCGTCATCGCCGTGACGCACACGAGCCGTCCGTCCGGGGCGGGCGCGAGCCGGTCGAGCGCGGTGGTCGGGATCTTGGCCGCAAACCGGCCGTACGGCTCGAGCTCCTCGGGCAGGAGACCGAGATCCGAACCGACCTCCGCGATCGGCCTCACCGACAACTCGAGCTCGGGCGCAACGTGCACGTCCCCAGCGTCGCCGCCGAAGGGCAGTCCGCCATCCGGTGGGAACCACGGAGCCGGTTCGGGAAAGCCGCAGCGGGCGTCGGTGGGAGCGCGGATGCCGCCACCGGGCACGGGCTCGAAGCTGTGGCCGTGAGCGAGACCGCACCGCATCCGTCGTCCTCGTTCAGCGCGACTCTGCGGGTCCACCTGGACAACCACCCAGGGGCGTTCGCCGGCCTCGCGAAGGCGATCGGCGACGCGGGCGGCCTCCTCGGCGCGATCGACCTCGTCCGGGTCGAGCACGGCAAGAAGATCCGCGACGTGACGGTGCTCGCGTCCGACGAGGCGCACCTCGCACGCATCGTCGACGCCGTGCGAGCGGTCCACGGGATCGAGATCGAGCACGTCTCCGACCGCACCTTCCTGATGCACCTGGGCGGAAAGCTCGAGGTGGTGCCGAAGGCGCCGCTGAAGACGCGCGACGACCTCTCGATGGCGTACACGCCCGGCGTCGCCCGCGTCTCCAGCGCGATCGCCGCCGAGCCGGAGAACGTGTGGAACCTGACCGTGAAGCAGAACGCAGTCGCGGTCGTGACCGACGGCACTGCCGTGCTCGGTCTGGGCGACATCGGCCCGGAGGCGGCCCTGCCGGTGATGGAGGGAAAGTCAATCCTCTTCAAGGAGTTCGCCGGCATCGACGCCTGGCCGGTGTGTCTCGACACGAAGGAGCCGGACGAGATCGTGCGCACGGTCTCGTTCCTCGCTCCGGTCTTCGGCGGCATCAACCTCGAGGACATCTCGGCCCCGCGCTGCTTCGAGATCGAGGCGCGGCTCCGGGACGAGCTCGAGATCCCGGTCTTCCACGACGACCAGCACGGCACGGCCATCGTGGTGCTGGCGGCCCTGTTGAACGCGCTGCGGGTCGTCGACAAACGGATCGAGGATATCCGCGTGGTCATCACCGGCGCCGGAGCGGCCGGAGCGGCGGTGGCTCGCACCCTCCTCGCCGCGGGTGTGGAGGACGTGCTCTGCGCCGACCGCCGCGGCCTGCTCCATCCGGGCAGAGCCGGGCTGGACCCCTTCAAGGCCGCGCTCGCCGCCGAGACGAATCCGCGCGGTGTGAGTGGGTCTCCGAACGAGGCGCTCCGCGACGCCGACGTTTACATCGGCCTCTCGACGCCCGGCGCTGTGACCGGCGCCGCGATTCGCTCCATGGCCCCCGGCGCGATCGTCTTCGCGATGGCGAACCCGACGCCGGAGGTCCCGCCGGAAGAGATCGAAGACGCGGTCGCGGTGCTCGGTACCGGCCGCTCGGACTACCCCAACCAGATCAACAACGTGCTCGCGTTTCCGGGTGTCTTCCGAGGCGCGCTCGACGTGCGCGCGACGGCGATCACACCCGAGATGGAGATCGCCGCAGCCCACGCGCTCGCCGCGGTGGTCGAGCCGGACCACGTCGCTGCCGACTACGTGATCCCGAGCGTCTTCGATCGACGAGTGGCGCCGGCGGTGGCAAGCGCGGTGGCATCCGCAGCCGAGGAGGGTGGCGTCGCCCGGCGTCGCCGTCGCGCGCTGACGGCAATCCCTCGCTAGCCGATCTCAGCAGATCCGCGGGAGCGGATCGCCGACGAGCATGTCGACGATCCGGCTGCCCCCGAACGACGTCTCGAGCAGCACCAGGCCTGACGGCTCGGCACGAATCTCGCCGATGATCGCCGCTTCCGAGCCGAGAGCCTGGCGGCGGAGTCGCTCGAGCGCGTTCTCGGCCGCTTCCCGGGCAACGACCGCCACGAGCTTGCCCTCGTTGGCGACATAGAGAGGATCGATGCCGAGGATCTCGCACGCGCCGACGACCGCGGGACGGAGTGGCAGCGCCGACTCGTCGAGTGCGACCGCGACCCCGGCCTGCTGGGCAAGCTCGTTCAGCGCCGTCGCGAGTCCTCCCCGCGTCGGATCCCGGAGCCAGCGAACCGCCGGGCCCAGCTCGAGCAGCGCCCCCGCGAGCTCATGAACCGGCGCGGTGTCGCTCGCGAGGTCGACCTCCAACTCGAGCTCGCCACGCGCGATCATCACCGCCATCCCGTGATCGCCGAGCGTGCCCGAGACGAGCACGCGGTCACCCTCGCGCACAAGCGTCGCGTCGAGGCTGACACCGTCGGGAACGATCCCCACGCCCGCGGTGTTGACGTAGACACCGTCCCCCTTCCCCCGCTCGACGACCTTCGTGTCGCCCGTCGCTACCGTGACGCCCGCTGCAGCAGCGGCGGCGGCCATGTCCGCGGCCACGCGCCGGAGCTCGGGGACTGCGAAGCCCTCCTCGACGACGAACGCCGCAGACAGCACGAGCGGCCTTGCACCGGAGACCGCAAGATCGTTCACCGTCCCGTTGACGGCGAGCCCGCCGATGCTCCCCCCGGGGAAGAAGATCGGCTTCACCACGTAGGAGTCGGTCGTGAACGCGAGGCGCGAACCGTTCAGCGTGACGATCGCCGAATCGCCGAGTCGGTCGAGCAGGGGGTTGCCGAGCTCCTGGAGGAAGAGCCCTTCGACGAGCGCCCGCGTCGCCTTGCCGCCGGACCCGTGCGCGAGGGTGATGACGGCGTCGCGGAGCTTCGGCCGGCGGCTTCTCACGCCCGCGCGGCGTCTCGGGGTCGGGCCAGGCGGCCGTAGTTGTAATAGGCCGCGCACGCGCCCTCGCTCGAGACCATGCAGGTGCCGATCGGCCGTTCGGGCGTGCACGCCGTCCCGAAGACGCGGCACTCCCAGGGCTTGATCGCGCCGATCAGAACCTCGCCGCACTGGCATGCCTTCGGGTCCTCGACCCGATCGCCCGGCAGCTCGAACCGCACCTCGGCGTCCCACGCAGCGAATTCCGGCCGCAGCTTCAGTGCGCTCTGCTCGATCCAGCCGAGCCCGCGCCATTCGAACGTTTCGCGGAGCTCCATCGTCTCCTCGAGTACCGCGAGCGCGCGCGGGTTGCCGTTGCGGCGCACGGCTCGCGTGTACTGGTTCTCGACGTCGCACCGCCCCTCGCGGAGCTGGCGGACGAGCATCACCGTCGCCTGGAGGATGTCGAGCGGCTCGAACGCCGTCACGACGACCGGCTTGCGGTACTCGTCCACGATGAAGTCGTAGGGGCGTGTTCCGATCACGGTCGAGACGTGGCCGGGGGCGATGAACGCCTCGAGCTCCAGTCCCGGCGAGTCGAGGATCGCGCGGAGCGGCGGCCCGATCGTGACGTGGTTGCAGAAAGCCGAGAAGTTCGCCAAGCCCGCGTCGCGCGCCCTCAAGAGCGTCAGTGCAGTCGCCGGCGCGGTCGTCTCGAAGCCGATCGCGAAGAAGATCACCTCGCGATCGACGTTCTTGCGCGCGATCTCGAGCGCGTCGAGCGGCGAGTAGACCATCCGCACGTCGGCTCCACGCGCCTTCGCCTCGAGCAGCGAGCCGCGCGCGCCCGGCACGCGCAGCATGTCGCCGAACGTGGTGAAGATCACCTCGGGCCGCTCGGCCAGGGCGATCGCGTCGTCGACCCGCCCCATCGGGATCACACACACCGGACAGCCGGGGCCGTGCACGAAGTCGACCTCAAGCGGCACCAGATCCTCGAGCCCGTGCTTGTAGATGGCGTGCGTGTGTCCTCCGCAGACCTCCATGATCTTCAGCTGCCGACCGGGCTCGACCAGGGCGGCGAGCTCATGCGCGAGCTTCTGCGCGAGGGTGCCCGACCGGAACTCGTCGACGAACCTCACTCGAGCTGCTCCAGCGCGATTCCTGCATGACAGAGCAGAACGTCGCCTCGCTCGACAGGCGCAACGAGCTCGATGCCAACCTGCTCCGTGCGGCCCTCGACGTCGACGAGCGCGGTCGCTCCGTCGACCGCCAGAACTTTGGCCGCGACCGCGACGTCGCCGCAGGTGAGGCACCGGTCGGCTTCCGCCGTCACGGCTCTGCGCTCGCCTTCAGCTCCCGGACTTCCTGCTCGTAGGCCTCGCCCATCCGCTCGAGCAAGGCGAGCGTCTCGCGCGCCTCGTGCTCGTCGATCCGCGACAGCGCGAAGCCGACGTGGACCAGCACCCAGTCGTCGACGTCGGCCTCGGGGCAGAGGGCGACCGAGACGTTCCGGCGGACGCCGGAGATCTCGACCTTGGCGATGCGCCCCTCGGCGTCGACGAGCTCGACGATCTGGGCTGGGATCGCTAGGCACATGTCGCCGTCTTCCCGGCGGCGATCGCCGCCTGGCCGTAGCTGATCCCACCGTCGTTCGGCGGGACCGTCCGGTGCGCCAGAACGCGGAAACCGAGCCTGGTAAGCCGGTGGGTCGTCGAAGTGAGCAGACGAAGATTCTGAAAGGTGCCACCGCTGAGGACGACGGTGTCGGGGCCGCCGGCCTCTGCACATGCCGCGACGGCGCCCGCGGCGACGGTCTCGTGGAAGCGCGCGGCGATGTCGGCAGGCGGCCGGCCCGCGCGGTGCTCGGCGTAGCACGTTGCTACGAGCTCGGAGCTCTCGCCGAACCGCCACGAGTAGGGCTCGGCGCGCCGCTCGCCCGCGAGATGCTCGAGCTCAACCGCGGCCTGACCCTCGTACGAAACCGTTTCTCGCACGCCGAGGACCGCGGCGACTGCGTCAAATAGGCGGCCCATGCCCGACGCCAGCGGCGGATCGAGCTTGAGACTCTCGCGCACCACCTGCCAGCGTTCCCACGGAACCGGGAGACCCGCACGCTCGAGGTACGCCGCCGCGACCCGCCATGGCTCCCGGACCGCCGCTTCCCCGCCCGGCAGCGTGATCGGCTCGAGGTGGGCGACGCGTTCGAACGACGAGAGATCGCAGCGCAGCAGCTCCCCACCCCAGAGCGTGCCGTCGGTCCCGTACCCGGTGCCGTCGAACACGAGCGCGAGGACCGGGCCCTCCTCGCCGTGCTCGGCCAGGCACGCTGCGGCGTGGGCGTGGTGGTGCTGGATACCCAGGAGCTCGGTGTCCTGCTCGAGCGCCCACTTCGTGGCCAGGTACTCCGGGTGGAGGTCGTGCGCGACGAGCTCCGGCTCGACGCCCAGCATCGCCAGGTACAGGCCCAGATCCGTCCTGAACGCGCGATAGGCCGGCTCCGATTCGAGGTCGCCGAGGTGCGCCGACACGAACGCCTCGCCACCGCGCGCCACGCAGAAGGTGCTCTTGAGCTCGGCGCCGGCGGCCACCAGCGGCCGCTCGGCGCGGACCGGCAGGCGGAGAGCCTGCGGCGTGTGCCCGCGTGAGCGCCTGATCGGAAAAACCGCCCGCACCACGGAGTCCTCGCAGCGCCGGTGGATCGGCCGGTCGTGGCAGAGGAAGGCGTCGGCGATGCCGGCCAACCGGGAGCGCGCCTCCGCGTCCTCGAACGCGATCGGCTCGTCCGAGAGGTTCCCGCTCGTGAGCACGAGCGCGCGGCCGAAGTCGTGGGCGAGCAGGTGGTGAAGCGGCGAGTAGGGAAGCATCAAGCCCACCCACGACGTGCCCGGCGCGACGGACGGAGCGAGCGGCGATTCCCGCCGGCGCACGAGCACGACCGGGCGCGCCGGCGACTCCAGCAGGGCCCGCTCACCCGCGGTGAGATGCGCGAGCTCGCCGGGCTGGGACGTCAGGACGGCAAACGGCTTCTCCTCGCGGAGCTTTCGGGCGCGCAGCCTCGTCACGGCCGCCTCGCTCGTTGCATCGCAGGCGAGGTGGTACCCGCCGAGGCCCTTGACGGCGAGGATCAAGCCCCCACGGAGCACTTCGACGGCGTCCTCGAGCGGCATCGACAGCTGCGGCCCGCAGGCCGGGCAGCATGTCGGTTCCGCGTGAAAGCGTCGGTCGGCCGGATCTTCGTACTCGCGCCGGCAGTCGTCGCACATCGGGAAGCCCGCCATCGTCGTGTTCGCACGGTCGTACGGGACCGCTCGCACGATCGTGAACCTCGGCCCGCAGCGCGTGCAGTTGACGAACGGGTAGCGATAGCGCCGGTCGGCGGGATCGAAGAGCTCGCGCAGGCACTCTCCGCAGGTTGCGACGTCCGGAGGGATCAGCGCCGACGAGCCGCCGTCCGCACTGGCGGCGATCGCGAAGCCCGAGCCTCCCGTCGGGCGTAACGGCTCGACGTCGATGGTGTCGACGCGCGCGAGGTCGGGCGCCGCGTCGCGGAGCCTCATCGCGAAGGTGTCGAGCGAGCCGGCGTCGCCCTCGGCGTCGATCACCACGCCGTCGCCGTCATTGAGCACGAATCCCGCGAGGCCGTGCCGGTCTGCGAGCCCGTAGACGAAGGGTCGGAAGCCGACTCCTTGGACGACGCCTCGCACCCTCAACCGGCGGCGTTCCCGTGCGACCATCGAAGACCGACCCTCTCGCAATCGGGTGAGAAGCGCAAGCGGCGGTTGGCGGGTGGTTGGGATCCGTGGGAACCCGGATGTAGGGTCGTACCGGCACCTGCAACGATCGGGGGAGGAGGTCATCGTGATCGCGAGCAACCCAAGCGTGATCTCGCCGGACGCGTTGCAGGCACTCGTGGAGGCGCTCCGGGATCGCGGCTACCGCGTTCTCGGGCCGACGGTGCGCGATGGAGCAATCGTCTATGACGAGCTGGAGTCGGCTGCGGCGCTTCCGGTCGGCTGGACCGAGAACCAGGACGCGGCAACCTACCGGCTGGAACGGCGCGACGACGAAGCCCGGTTTGGCTACGCCGTCGGCCCGCACTCGTGGAAGCAGTTCCTGCTGCCGGCGCGAATCAGGCTGTGGCGGGCGCGGAGCGACGGGGACGGCTCGCTCGAGGTCGAGGAGGAGCCGCTGGACGAGACGCGCCTCGCCTTCATCGGCGTGCGGTCGTGCGAGCTGCACGCGATCGGGATCCAGGACCGTGTCTTCCTGGGCGGCCGTGTGGTCGAGCGGGACTACGCGGCGCGCCGCAGCGACACCTTCATCGTCGCCGTCAACTGCTTCGAACCGGGCGGCACGTGCTTCTGCGTCTCGATGGGCACCGGTCCGAAGGCGGAGGCCGGCTACGACCTCGCCCTGACCGAGATCCTGGACGGAGAGCACCGGCTGCTCGTGGAGGTGGGCACGGAGGAGGGCGCCGACGTGCTCGAGGGGCTTCCGCGGCGTGTGGCCGGCGAGGACGACCTCACCGCCGCGTCGGCAGCGGTTGACGGCGCAGCCCAGAAGATGGGCCGCCGGCTGGACGCCACCGACCTGCGCGACCTCTTGCAGCGCAACCTCGAGCACCCGCGCTGGGACGAGGTGGCGGAGCGGTGTCTCACCTGCGGCAACTGCACCATGGTCTGCCCGACCTGCTTCTGCACGAGCGTGGAGGACACGACCGACTTGGCGGGCGAGAGCGCGGAACGCAGGCGCGTCTGGGACTCCTGCTACTCGGTCGATTACTCGCACATTCACGGCGGCAGCATTCGGCCGACGGGCCGGTCCCGCTACCGCCAGTGGCTGACGCACAAGTTCGGCACCTGGCACGACCAGTTCGGCTCCTCCGGCTGCGTCGGCTGCGGCCGCTGCATCACCTGGTGCCCGGTCGGCATCGACGTCACCGAAGAGCTCACGGCGATCCGAGCAACGGACGGAGCCGATGGAAACGATTGAGACGCTTCTCCGCGAATCGCCCGTGTTCGAGGCAATGGAGCCCGACCGGTTGGCGCTCGTCGCGGGCTGCGCCTCGAACGTCCACTTCGATCAGGGCGCGGTCATCTTCCGCGAGGGCGACCAGGCGGACACCTTCTACCTCGTCCGCCACGGCAGCGTCGCGCTGGAGATGTTCGTGCCTGCGCGGGGCTCGGCGGTGATCGAGACGATCGAAGCCGGAGACGTCGTCGGTTGGTCGTGGCTCTTCCCGCCCTACCGCTGGCACTTCGACGCTCGCGCGCTCACGCCGGTCAGGACAACGTCGTTCGACGGTGCTTGCCTGCGGGGAAAGTGCAACGACGACGCGGCTCTCGGCTACGACCTCATGTCGCGCTTTGCGCAGGTGCTGATCGAGCGCCTCCAGTGGACGCGGCTCCGCTTGCTCGACGTCTACGGCGATGGCCGCGCCGGCTGAGCCTCTCGTCGCCGCGCCGCCGCGGCCGTTCCGGGTGGCGGCGCGCCGACGGGAGACGCACGACACGTGGACGCTCGAGCTCGCCCCCGTCCGCGGCGGCGCCCTCGACCCGTCACCCGGCCAGTTCACGATGATCTACGCCTTCGGGGTGGGCGAAGTGCCGATCTCCGTCTCCGGGCAACCTGGCGGGGAGCTCGTCCACACCGTCCGCGCCGTCGGCCCGGTGACCGAGGCGATCTGCTCCGCCGAGCCCGGTGCGACTCTCGGTATCCGCGGCCCGCTCGGCAATTCCTGGCCGATCGAGGCGGCCGCCGGGTCGGACGTCGTCGTGGTGGCCGGCGGGATCGGCCTTGCGCCGCTCCGTCCGGTGCTCTACCAGGCGCTCGCCAACCGAGCGGCCTACGGGCGGATCGTGCTGCTCTACGGCAGCCGCACGCCCGCTGACCTCCTATACACCGACGAGCTCGAGACCTGGCGAGGCACAATCGGCGTCGATCTCACGGTCGACGCCGCCGACGGGAGCTGGAGCGGTAAGGTCGGCGTCGTCCCGAAGCTGATCGGGGGCGCGGAGTTCGATCCCGCCTCGGCACACGCCTTCGTCTGCGGGCCCGAGATCATGATGCGCTTCGCCGCCCAGGCCCTGGAGGAGCGCGGCGTGCCCTCCGACAGGATTCACGTCTCGCTGGAGCGCAACATGCGGTGCGGCGTCGGCCACTGCGGCCACTGCCAGCTCGGGCCGACGCTGATCTGTCTCGACGGCCCCGTCTACACCTACGGCGACATCGAGCCCCTGCTGGCGGTGAGGAACCTGTGAGCGCCGGCGGCAAACCGACGCTCGCCGTCTGGAAGTTCGCGTCCTGCGATGGCTGCCAGCTGTCCTTGCTCGACTGCGAGGACGAGCTGCTCGGGCTCGCCGGCGAGGTCGAGATCGCGTACTTCGTCGAAGCGAGACGGGCAACGGTCGAAGGCCCCTACGACCTCTCGCTCGTGGAGGGCTCGATCACGACCGCACACGACGCCGAGCGGATTCGCGAGGTCCGCCGGCAGTCCCGGCATCTCGTCACGATCGGGGCCTGCGCGACCGCCGGCGGGATCCAGGCGCTGAAGAACTTCTCCGACGTCGGCGACTTCGTCGCAGCCGTCTACGCGACACCGGAGTACATCTCGACGCTCGAGACGTCGACGCCGATCTCGGCGCATGTCCCGGTCGACTACGAGCTGCACGGCTGTCCGATCAACAAGCGCCAGCTGCTCGAGGTGATCACCGCCTTCCTGCACGGAAGGCGCCCGAGCATCGCCTCGACCAGCGTCTGCTTCGAGTGCAAGCGCCGCGGCACCGTGTGCGTGATGGTCGCCCACGGCACGCCGTGCCTCGGTCCCGTCACGCACGCGGGCTGCGGCGCGCTGTGCCCCTCCTACGACCGTGGCTGCTACGGCTGCTTCGGGCCGATGGAGACACCGAACACCGTCTCGCTGACGAGGCACCTGCGGGTGCTCGGGATGGGGGACCGGAGCGTGGAGCGCGTCTTCCGGACGTTCAACGTGCAGGCCTTCGAGGAGCAGCGGGCGACCGATGCCTGAACGGCGCACCAAGACGATCCGCACCGACTACCTCGCCAGGGTCGAAGGCGAAGGCGCGATGCTGGTCACGATCGACGGCCGGGAGGTCTCCGACGTCAAGCTGAAGATCTACGAGCCTCCGCGGTTCTTCGAGGCGTTCCTCCGCGGACGGGCCTTCACGGAGGCGCCGGACATCACGGCGCGGATCTGCGGGATCTGCCCCGTCGCCTACCAGATGAGCGCGGTGCAGGCGATGGAGCAGATCTGCGGCGTCGAGGTCGACGGACAGCTGCGGGCGCTCCGGCGACTCCTCTACTGCGGCGAGTGGATCGAGAGCCACGCCCTGCACGTCTTCATGCTGCACCTACCCGATTTTCTCGGCTACGAGAGCGCGATCGAGGTGGCCCGTGAGCATCCCGAGCTGGTCAACCGTGCGCTCGAGCTGAAGAAGACCGGGAACGAGGTGATGGCAGTTGTCGGCGGCCGCGAGGTGCACCCGATCAACGTCCGCGTCGGCGGCTGGTACCGCGTCCCGCGGAAACGCGAGCTGGCTCCGTTGGTGGAGAAGCTGGAGCGTGCGCGGGAGATCGCGCTCGAGGCCGTGCGCGTCACCGCGGGCCTCGACTTCCCCGACTACGACCAGGACTACGAGCTCGTCGCACTCTCGCAGCCCGGCGAGTACCCGATCGATCGCGGACGGATCGTCTCCAACCGCGGCCTCGACATCGCCCCCGCCGAGTACGACGAGCACTTCGTCGAGGAGCACGTCGAATGGTCGAACGCGCTGCATTCCTCCCTCCGGGAACGTGGCTCGTACCTCTGCGGGCCGTTGGCACGCTTCGGGCTCGGCTACGAGGACCTTTCCCCGCTCGCGCGCGAGGCTGCCGAGCGTGCGGGAGTCGGGCCCGGCGAGCGCAATCCGTTTCGGAGCATCGTCGTCCGTTCGGTCGAGCTCGTCTACGCTGCCGACGAGGCGCTGCGGCTGCTCGCCGAGTACGAGGAGCCGGACGCGCCGGCAGTCGATGTCGAGCCGCGGGCCGGCGTCGGTTACGGGTGCACGGAGGCGCCACGCGGGATCCTCTACCACCGCTACCGGATCGACGACGAGGGCACGATCCTCGACGCGAAGATCGTGCCGCCGACGTCACAGAACCAGCGCACGATCGAGGAGGATCTGCGCGGCGTGGTCGAGCGCTCGCTCGACATCCCCGACGAGGAGCTGACGCTCCTCTGCGAGCAGACGATCCGCAACTACGACCCGTGCATCTCGTGCGCGACACATTTCCTGAAGCTCGAGGTCGACCGCCGCTGAGGGTGGTGTGCGTCGGGAACCGCTGGCGCGGCGACGACGCTGCCGGGCTCGAGGTCGCGACGCTCCTGCGGGGGACGCTCCCGGAGGAGGCGGACGTGCTCGAGCGGGAAGGCGAGCCCACCGCGCTCATGGACGCCTGGGAGGGCGCCGAGACGGTCTGGCTGGTGGACGCGGTCTCCTCGGAGGCGCAGGCGGGTGTCGTGCACCGGGTCGACGCGAGCGAGGACAAGCTGCCGGCAAGGTTGTTCCGCGCGTCGACGCATCACTTCGGCCTCGCGGACGCCGTCGAGCTGGCCCGGGCCCTGGGCCGGCTGCCTCCACGCGCGATCGTCTACGGGATCGAGGGCGCCAGGTTCGAGGCCGGCGCGGAGCTGACTCCGGGGGTGGCGGCCGCGCTCCCTCGGGTCGCGGCTTCGATTCGGAGGGAGGTCGTCGAGTGCACGAGCAGGCGCTGATGAACGACCTGATGAGCAAGATCGAAGCGGAGGCGCGCTCGGAGGGCGGCCGTCACGTCACCCGCATCCGGGTGCGACTCGGTGCGCTCTCCCACTTCACCGCGGATCACTTCCGGGAGCACTTCGTCGACGCGTCGCGGGGAACAGTCGCGGAAGGCGCGGCGGTCGAGGTAGAGCTCGCCGCGGATCCGACCGAGAAGTACGCCGAGGGCGTCGTGCTCGAGTCGATCGAGCTCGAGCTCTAGCGAGCCCCAGGAGGGCATGACGAAACATCGGCTGTGCCGCCGGAACGCGCTACTCGCCCCGGCGACGAGCGACGTTCCGCCGAACCCTCCTTAGGTCAAGTTCGAGACCGGAATGGCTCGTGTCTGCCTCGACACGGAGCCTTCCGTGCGCGGCGCTCGCAGCTCCAGGATGCCGTGGAACAGGCCCGCGTGCAGGCGCGCCGCATCTGCACCCTCCGGCAGCGCGAGCTCGTGCCGGAACCCGTCCGGCCCGACCACGCGGATGACGGCGCCGTCCACGGTGACGGCCAGCTCGCCGGCCTCGCGGGCGGGCACCTGGACCGTGACGACCAGCATGTGGCCGGTCTCGAGCTCTGCTGTCATGCCGGAACACCTCCTGCGCAGCGCACGCGGGGGACGCAGCTCCTCGACGAGCTCTCCTTCACTTCGATCATCACACCGCAACTTTGGCCCGGAACGGCGTCTGCGGGCATCCGGGGACGGGCTGAGCGCGCGTGCGGCTTTTCCGCACACTGACCGCGGGTGGTTCGCCGCCGCGATCAGCGTTCGCCGTGTTCGAGCTTCGCCTCTTCCTCCATCCGCTCGAGCCGGGTGTAGTAGTCCGCGAACTCGTTCAGGTGGGCCAGCGCGATCTTGCCGGTGGTGACAGGGTCGTCTCCGGTCACGTTCGTCGACGGGTCGTGGAGCCCGTGCTCGAGCTCGACCTCCATGCCCATCCGGAACTGCTCGACGTCGAAGGGGCTGTTGCTCCAGTCGATCCCGATCTGCTCACCGACGCGACGTGCTTCCTCGGCCGTGAATCCGGTGTGGCCGCTCATGCGACCACCGCCGGCTGCTCGACCAGCACCTTGCTCGCGAGCTCCATCAGGCGGTTCGAGTAGCCCCACTCGTTGTCGTACCACGCGATCACCTTGACCTGCGTGCCGTCGACGACGCTCGTCAGCGGAGCGTCGAAGACCGCCGAGTACGGGGAGCCGACGATGTCGGATGAGACCAGCGGCTCCTCGCTGTACGCGAGGATCCCCTCGAGCGTACCCGTGTCGGCGCGCTCCCGGAAGAGCTCGTTCAGCTCCACGGCCGAAGTGGTGTCAGTGGTCTCGACGGTGAGGTCGACGATCGATCCCGTAGGGACCGGCACGCGCACGGCGAACCCGTGCAACTTGCCGGCCAGCTCGGGGATCACTGCACCGATGGCCTTCGCCGCGCCCGTCGAAGTGGGCACCAGGTTCACCGCGGCTGCACGTGCTCTGCGGAAATCCTTGTGCGGAAGGTCGACGAGCTGCTGGTCGGCGGTGTAGGCGTGCACCGTCGTCATCAGCCCGTGGCGGATGCCGACGGTCTCGTCGAGCACCTTCGCCACTGGGGCGAGGCAGTTCGTCGTGCACGAGGCGTTCGAGATGACGTGGTGAAGCTCGGGGTCGTAGGCATCGTCGAAGTTGACGCCTAGCACCACGGTTGCATCGGGATCCTTCATCGGCGCGGACACCACGACCTTGCGAGCGCCGGCATAGAGGTGCCTCGCCGCGCCTTCACGCGAGCGGAAGCGGCCGGTGCATTCCAGCACCACGTCCACACCGAGCCGGCGCCAAGGCAGATCGGCGGGATCGGACTCGTGAAAGATCGGCAGCTCGCGCCCGTCGATGCCGAGCACGTCTTCGCTGAGCTCGACGTCTCCGGGAAAGCGTCCATAGACGGAGTCGCGTCGGACAAGGTGAGCGAGCTGCGCGCCGTCGGCGAGGTCGTTGACCGCGACGAACTCGAGGCCTGCATTTCGCTCGTGGGCAGCCCGAAACGCGGCGCGACCGACTCGCCCGAAACCGTTGATTGCCACTCTGACGGCCATGTGTCCTCCTTCGCTCGACGTCGGTCCGAGCTTTCCGGTCGTAGCAGCGCGCGACATCCGCGCGCTCACCGAACGGGCTGCGGATAGGCCGCAGTCCCCCGACCAGTCTCGAGTGTCCGCCTCACTTCTCCTGCTCGTGCGGAGGCAGGAACAGGTCGGTGTGGTAGCTGTGGACGACGGCCGTCACATGGGTGGCAACGTGCGCTATCGGGGTGCCAAGCGGACTCAGCGTCACGAGCGTCGGCACGCTCCACATCACGTCTCCCGTCAGCGGCCGCGCCACCTTGCTACCGCGGAACTCGGGGTAGCCGACGTGGTAGACGGCGGTGAACAGCAGCGACACGACTACGGCGAGCGCACCGATTCCGGCGACCGCCTTCCTCGACCGCTCCCGCAAGGGCTTCGACGCGAACAGCCCGAAGACGGCGAGGATCGGGAAAGCCGAAAGCAACAATCCGTCGGCGGCCCCGTAGACGACGCCGCGCCAGAGGATCGCGCCGGCGAACGTCAACCCGTGCGGGTGCGTTGTCGACGGCTCCCTCAAGACAGTGAACGCCAACAGGACTCCGGCCATGACGCCGAGTGACACGGCCCAGCGCCAGCGGCGCGTGAGGAAGGCGCGAACGGGTTGCTGCGTCTTCCGCGCCCAGAGGCCGACGAAAGTGAAGACGCCGGCGACGTAGAACGCGTAGTAGAGGTCGCGCTGCAGGCCGGCGAGATCCGCGAGGACGAACGGCACGCCGAACGCAAGCACGAGCCCAGCCAGGAGCCACCACGCCTGAGCGGGAACGTCGCCAGACGTCACCCGGCGGTCGGCGCGCAGCGGAAGAGTGGCCTGCGCCCGGGCGTGCGTGGGAACGCTCATGACACACCTCCTCAGTCCTCACCAGACTCGCCGCCCAGTGGTGAAGGCGCATCGGGGAAACGTGCCCTTCGAATGCGCAGAAACCCGGATCGAGTCCGCAGGGCACCCCCGATGCGCTGGGCAACGCCTTCTGTGAGCGTGACGAGAGCCAAGGAGGTGTGAGATGTCGGTTATTCCTCATGACCCGTCGGAAGTTGGCGAGGCGAACAAGAAGTGGTCGTGGCAGCTCCCCGAGATGTGGGCGTCACTGGCGATCGTCGCCATGTGGCTCGCGGTCCTGTTCGATGCCGTCTGGGGCCCGGACTTCGTGTCCTCCACCAGCGGAGGAAGTACCACGACGATTCCGTCGTCGATCGTTGTGGCGGTGTTCGCATACCTCGGCACGAGGGTCGTCGCACGGTATGGATTCGGTCACGACCGGTGAAAAGGAGATCGGCTACGGGGCGGGGCGTCGTCGTCCTCACGAATACGAGGACACTCGAGGTGTACGTGCTCGCGATGATCCGTCGGGGATAACTCGCCAACCGCGGTTCGGTAGTTCTCCCGTAGGCCGCATCACGGGTCCCCCCGATGCCCTGCGGCGGGTTGCGCACGACGCTACAAGGGACTTCGAGGCAGAGGAGGTCCGAGATGGCCGTCCGCGTCGCAGTTAGACCCGCGCCGCTGCCCGAGCCGGTCGCGCTCGAGCCGATCGTCGAGGCGCGCGCGGTCGACAAGGTCTACGACACCGGGAAGCTGCAGGTCCACGCGCTGCGAGAGGTCAGCTTCACCGTCCCGCGCGGCGAGATGGTCGCGATCATGGGACCGAGCGGGTCCGGCAAGACGACCCTGCTCAACTGCCTCTCCGGCCTCGATCGGATCGACGGTGGCGATGTGTTGATCGACGGGGTCGCGCTGAGTGCGATGAGCGACGAGCAGCGCACCGACTACCGGGCCCGCCGGATGGGGTTCGTGTTCCAGTTCTACAACCTGATGCCCGTCCTGACGGCCGTCGAGAACGTCGAGCTGCCGCTGCTCGTCTCGCGCGTTCCCGCCAAGGAGGCGCGCAAGAAGGCGCTGGCGGCACTCGAGCTCGTCGGCCTCGGCGAACGGGCCGGACATCTGCCCGACGAGCTCTCCGGCGGCCAGCGCCAGCGCGTGACGATCGCCCGCGCCCTGGTGAACGACCCGGCGATCGTCTGGGCCGACGAGCCAACGGGCGACCTCGACAGCGAGAACGCCGAGGAGATCGTCGAGCTGATGCGCCGGCTGAACCGCGAGCGCGGGCTGACGTTCCTGATCGTGACGCACGACATCGGCGTCGGCCGCGCAACCGACCGCATCGTCCGCATGGTCGACGGCCGGATCGTCGACGAGCAGATCCTGGAGGTGATGAGCTAGATGGTTGCCCGCGCGACAATTGCCGAGCTCGACTTTGTGCGAATGGGGTTGGAGGAGTCGGTCGATCTGTTCCGTGACTCCGTCATGGCTGCGCTCCGTGAGCAGGACGGCTACGAGGGCTGCCTCGTGCTGGTCTCGCCCCAGGGCCAGGCCCTCGCGTTGACGTTCTGGCGCGACGAGGAGTCCGCCGACGCCGGCCTCGCCGGCGGTCGCAGCTTCTACGCGGAACAGGTCGAGAAGTTCGTGACGATCTACCGCTCGCCGCCGGGCCGCGAGACGTACGAGGTCGTGCTCGCGGACCTGCCGGTGGTGGCACCGATCTAGGGGGAGTCACCGTGACCAAGATCTTCGGCATCCCGGCAGGCGGGCTGACCGCCGTCCTCGTAGTTCTGCTCGCGCTTGCGCTCGCCACGGTCGCAGCGATGGCAGTACGCAACCCCGTGTTCTTCCGCCTCGGCGTGCGCAACCTGAAGCGCCGCCGCGGCCGGACCGTGCTGATCGTCACCGGCCTGATGCTCGGCACCGCAATCATCTCGGCCGCGCTCGCGACCGGGGACACGATGAGCCACACCATCCGGGCGTCCGCGACGACGGCGCTCGGCCGCACAGACGAGGTTGTCGCCCCCAAGGGCATCGAGGCCGCCCTCGCCAGCAACAACGCCGGGACCGGCGGCACCTACTTTCCGCAGGGCTATGCGAACCTGATCGCGCGGTCGCTCGCCGGCAAGGGGCTGGTCGACGGGGTCGCGCCCGTGATCGTCGAGCCGATCGCCGTCCAGGACGCGACCAGCAGGCAGACCGAGCCGCGCGTGACGCTCTTCGCGACGACCTCGCAGTCGATGCGGGGCTTCGGCCAGATCCGTGCCGACGGGCACGCCGTCTCCCTGGCCGACCTCCGCCCAGGCGAGGTCTACGTCAACGCCGAGGGAGCCGACAAGCTGAACGCGCAGTCCGGTGACACGGTGCAGCTCCTCTCGGGCAACACGGTTTCGGCGATGCGCATCCGCGATGTCGTCAACTACCAGGGCGGCGCCACGGACGGAGCGGGGGTGTTGATGCCGCTCGTCAGCGCACAGCACTTCCTCGGCAAGCAGGGACTCGTGCGGGCGATCTTCGTCTCGAACGCCGGCGGCGTCGGCGCGACCGACGAGGTCATGCGCGCGCTCCAGCCGGCGGTCCGCGGCCTCGGCCTCGAGGCCGACAACACCAAGCAGGACGCGCTCGAGCAGGCCGACGCAGCCGGCGCGGCCTTCATGTCGGTCTTCACGACCTTCGGCTCGTTCTCGATCGCGGCCGGGATCCTGCTGATCTTCCTGATCTTCGTCATGCTCGCCGCGGAGCGCCGGGGCGAGCTTGGCATCGCGCGCGCCGTGGGGACGCGGCGCCGCCATCTCGTCCAGCTCTTCCTCTTCGAGGGGCTTGCCTACGACCTTCTGGCGGCCGCGGTCGGCGTGCTGCTGGGGCTCGGCGTCGCCTACGGGATGGTGCTCGCGATGGCGGCGGCGTTCTCGGGCGTGGAGGACCTGCAGATCAGTTACGCCATCAAGCCGACGACGTTCGCCCTCGGCTACTCGACCGGCGTGCTGCTCACGCTGGCCGTCGTCGTCTTCTCGGCGCGCCGCGTGAGCCGTATGAACATCGTCACGGCCATCCGCGACCTGCCTGAGCCGCCGCGTGAGAAGGGACGCAAGCGCCGGCTGCTCTGGGCCGCGTTCGGACTGCTCGCAGGAGCGGCGCTCACAGTCTCCGGGGTCGGCTCCAAGGACGCGGTCGTCCTCGGGTTCGGCGTCTCGCTCGTGATCCTGAGCCTCGTGCCGATCCTGCAACTGCTGGGCCTGCCCGGGCGGGCGGTGCACACGGGAGCCGGGCTCGCGCTCGTGCTCTGGTTCGTGTTGCCGATCAGCCGCTGGCTCTTCGGCGACATGAAGGTCAACATGTCGATCTTCCTGCTCGGCGGCCTGATGATCGTGCTCGGCGCGTCGTGGACGCTGATGTACAACGCGGACATTCTGCTCGGCGCCCTCGCCGCCACGGGCGGCCGCATCCGCAGTCTCGCGCCCGTGCTGCGGATGTCGATCGCGTACCCGCTACGGAGCCTCTTCCGCACCGGCGTGACGCTGGCGATGTTCACGCTCGTCGTCTTCACGCTTGTCGTGGGCGCGACGACGTCGGGCGCGTTCACAAACGCCTTCAACGACCTCGAGGTCTTCGGCGGCGGCTTCGACATCCGCGCGACGTCCTCGCCCGCGGAGCCGATCGTGAACATGCCGGCCGCCGTCGCCCGCACACCGGGGCTGAAGCCCGGCGACTTCACGGTCATCTCGAGCGAGTCCACGCTGCCGGTCAAGGCGCGCCAGGTCGGCGTCGGCGCGAAGGAGGAGTCCTACGTGGTCAACGGCGCCGACAACGCCTTCCTCTCGCACACGACCTACAAGCTCGCCGCTCACGCCCTTGGCTACGGCTCGAGCGCCGACGTCTGGAACGCGATCCGAACGAGCCCGAACCTCGCGGTCGTCGATCAGTTCGCGGTCCCGCGCCGGGAGAACTGGAACTTTGCCCCACCGCCGGACTTCCAGCTGAAGGGGTTCTACCTCGAGGACGAGGTGTTCGAGCCGGTGAAGATGACGGTGCGCGACCAGCAGACCGGCAAGCGCCTGACGCTGACGGTTATCGGCGTCCTCTCCGACAGCGCACCGGAGTTCATGTACGGCGTCTGGACGTCACAGCGGTCGGTCGCCGCGGTGTTCGGCAACCGCGTCTTGCCCACGATCCACCTGTTCGCGCTCCAACCGGGGGTCGACGCGAAGGCGACCGCGCAGCAGCTCGAGTCGGCGTTCCTGGCGAACGGGATGCAGGCGGACTCGCTGGAAGAGGTGCTCGGCGACCTGGTGGCCGCGAACGTGACGATGAACCGGATCGTCATGGGCTTCATGGGCCTCGGCCTGATCGTCGGCGTGGCGGCCCTCGGCGTCATCACGGCGCGCGCCGTGGTCGAGCGGCGGCAGCAGATCGGCGTCCTGCGAGCGATCGGCTTCCGCAAGGGGATGGTGCAGCTCGCCTTCCTGCTCGAATCGTCGTTCGTGGCGCTGACCTCGATCGTCGTCGGGACCTTGCTCGGCCTCGTCGTCGCGCACAACGTGATCAGCGACTCGCAGAGCACGCCCAGCTGGGAGAACCTCAGCTTCGACGTGCCCTGGGCGAACCTCGGGATCATCTTCTTCGTGGTCTACCTGGTGGCCCTGGCGACGACCTGGCTACCGGCCCTGCGGGCATCGCGGATCTACCCCGCCGAGGCGCTCAGGTACCAGTGAGCGCGCAGCCGTCGGAGCGCTTCGGCCCGGCCGCGCTCTTCGAGAGCGTGCTGGCGGGGGCGGACGGCAGCGAAGCCGGTCTCGAGGCGACGCGCCAGGCTGCGCGCCTCGCCGCCCCCGGCGCGCGCCTCGAGGTCTTCACCGCCGTACATCTCGCCGAGGCGAGCCGGACCGGCTTGTCGGCCCCGCGCGTGGCCGAGGAGCTTGGGCGTGACGCGAGGGAGGCGAACCGGCACGCCCTCGAGCTCGCCGGACCCGACGCGACAGCGCGCGTCGTGGACGGCCCGGCGCTGCAGTCGATCCTGCGCGAGCTGGAGGCGAACCACGTCGGGCTGGTGGCCCTCGGAACCCACGGCCACCGCCGCGCGTCCGAGATCGTGCTCGGGGGTGTCGCGGGCGAGCTCCTACATGCCGCGCCGTGCTCCGTGCTCGTGGCGCGGCCGCCTGCCGATCCTCTCCACTTCCCACGCGCGATCGTCGTCGGGAGCGACGGCTCCGAGTGCGCCCTCCTCGCGGTTGGCGTAGCCGAGCACCTCGCGCGGCGATTCTGGGCCGGCCTGCGTGTCCTCACGGCCGATGCCCACCCGGTGCGCGCGCTCGTCGAGGCGAGCCACGAAGCCGACCTCCTCGTCGTCGGCAGCCGCGGTCTACGCGGGCTGAAGGCGCTCGGGTCCGTCTCCGAGCGGGTCGCGCACCAGGCGGCCTGCTCGGTGCTGGTGGTTCGCACGCAGGCGGGCTGATGCAACCCTCGGCCCACGCGCTCGCCCCGCGCGAGGTCGCCGAGGCGCTCGAGACCGACCTCGAATGCGGCCTCGCCGTCGACGAGGCGGCCGCCCGCCTCGCCCGCTACGGCCCGAACCGGCCGCGCGAGCAGGAGGGGCCCCACTACCTAGGGATCGTCGTCCGCCAGCTGTTCGACCCGCTCGTCGCCCTGCTTGTCGCCGCAACCGCAGTATCCATCGCGATCGGCGACGTCGGCGAGGGAATCGCGATCGCCGCCGTCCTCGTGCTCAACGCGGCGCTCGGCTTCTGGCAGGAGGCGACGGCCGAGCGGGCGATCCTCGCGCTGTCGGAGGCGTTCACGCAGCAGGCGACCGTCGTCCGCGAGGGAGCGGTGACGGAGATCCCGGCGGAGGAGGTCGTTCCCGGCGACGTGCTGCTCGTGGCCGAAGGCGAGCGCGTCGCCGCCGACGGCCGGATCGTCTCGGAGCACGGGCTGGAGGTCGACGAGTCGGCGCTGACGGGCGAGTCGCTGCCTGTGGCGAAGGGCGCCGACGCGGTCGGCGAGGGCATTCCGCTCGCGGAGCGCGCGTCCATGGCGTACGCCGGCTGCGCGGTCACGCGAGGCCACGGCCGGATCGTCGTCTGCTCAACCGGCGAGACGACGGAACTGGGGCAGATCGAGCGCCTCGCCGCGGGGGCGAAACCGCCGCCGACGCCGCTGACGCGCCGCCTCTCGCGGCTGGCGCGGCAGATGGTGCTCGCGGGGGTCGCGATCACCGTGGTGCTGACCGTGGGCATGCTCGTGCAGGGCAGTGCTCTGCACGAGGCGTTCCTGGTGGGCGTGGCAGTTGCCGTCGCAGCCGTCCCGGAGGGGCTCGCCGCCACGGTCACGGCGGCCCTAGCGCTCGGCGCCCGCGCGATGGCGGCGCGCGGCGCGATCGTCCGCCGACTCGAGGCGATCGAGACGCTCGGCGGAACGACCGTCATCTGCACGGACAAGACCGGCACGCTGACGCAGAACGAGATCCGCGTCGCCGCCGTCCGTCCGGCAGCGGGCCTTGACGAGCGCGACCTTCTCGCCGCCGCCGTGCTCGCCTCGAGTGCGCGTGAGAGCACCAACGGCTCCGTCGGCGACCCGATCGAACGGGCGCTGCTGCTCGCGGCGATGGAGCGCGGCCTGCGGCAAGACGAGCTGATGACGGGGCGTCGGCTGACCCATGAGCTCCCCTTCGACTCGGAACGCAAGCGGATGACGGCGCTCTACGACGAAGGCGGCGCCGGCCACGCGTACATGAAGGGCGCGCCGGAGGTCGTCGCGGAGCGCGCCGGCACGGACGCCGAGCTGGCGGAGGCAGCGCTCGCCTGGGCGGGCGAGGGCTTCCGGGTGCTCGCCGTCTCAGGTCGTCCGGTCGACCTCGACGACCTACCCGCGGACCTCGAGCAGGGCCACGCGCTGCTCGGCGTGATCGCGCTGCACGACCCGCTGCGCGAGACGGCCGCTCCGGCGCTGGCGACAGCACGTGGTGCGGGGATCGAGGTGCGGATGCTCACTGGCGACCACCCGGCGACCGCCCGCACGATCGGCCACGCCCTCGGGCTCGAGGACCGGGCGATCGTGGCGCGCGCGACGCCCGCCGACAAGCTCCGCCTCGTCACCGAGCTGCAGGAGGCGGACGAAGTGGTCGCGGTGACCGGCGACGGCGTCAACGACGCCCCCGCTCTGCGCCGTGCCGACGTCGGAGTCGCCATGGGCCGCTCCGGCACGGAGGCCGCCCGCAGCGCGGCCGCGATCGTGCTCACCGACGACGACTTCGCGACGATCGTGGCCGCGGTCGAGGAGGGCCGGCGGATCGGTGACAACATCCGCAAGTTCGTCGCCTTCCTGCTCTCCGCCAACTTCGGCGAGGTGCTGGTGTTCGTCGCGGCCGTGATCGCGGGCGTCGGCGCGCCGTTGGCGGTGATCCAGGTGCTGCTCGTGAACCTCGTGACCGACGGCCTCCCCGCCCTCGCGCTCGCCGCGGATCCGGCGAGCCCGCGCACGATGACGACGCCCCCGCGGCGGGGCACCCGCCTTCTCGACGCCCCGACCTGGCTCTCCCTTGCAGCGATCGGCACACTCGTCGGAGGGGTGACGGCGGCCGCGTTCTTCGCCGGCCGGGCCTTCGGCGGCGAGGTCGAGCAGACGATGGCGTTCGCGACCCTCGCGCTCTCGGAGCTCGTGCTCGTGTTCGCGATGCGCTCGCGGTGGGTCCACGCCTGGAGGCTGCGGCGCAACTCCTGGCTGCTCTGGAGCGCGATCGGCTCGGCCGCGCTCGTCGTCGCCGCGGTGTACGTCCCCGCGCTCCAGGGGCCACTCGCCACCCACGCGCTCGGGCCGGCCCAGGCGGCCGTCACGTTCCTGCTCGCGCTCGTCCCGTTCGTCGTGCTGGAAGCCGCAAAGGCGCTTGCGCGGCCGCAGGCGTCAGCGACCGAGGAGCGCGAGCTGGAAGAGCGACATCGCCAGGAGTGAGCCGCCGAGCCACACGGCCAGGCGGCTCGCGCTCAACTCCTCCCGCGCCTCCGGCAACAGCTCGGACAGCACGACCCAGACCATCGCGCCGCCCGCGAAGCCGAGGCCGACGGGCAGGAACGGCTTGAACTGCTCGACGAACAGGAAGGCTGGTGCGGCGACGAGCGGCTGCGGCAGGCTCGAGAAGATGCTCCAGCCCGCGGCCGAGCGCACCGACGTGCCGCGCGGGACGAGCACGAGGCTGATCGCGAGCCCCTCCGGGATGTTGTGGACCGCGATCGCGATCGTGATGAGCACGCCGAGCTCGACGCCTCCGCCGTAGGAGACGCCGACGCCGACGCCCTCGCTGAAGGAGTGGAGCGTCATCACGGTGACGATCAGCACTGCCTTCGTCGCGTCCGCTCCCCGCAGCTCGGCGAAGTGCACTTCCCGGTGGCCGAGCGCCCGGTGCGTCGCGTAGATGAACACTGCGCCCGCCGCGGCACCGGCCGCCGTGCGCGCCACTCCGCGAATCGCGCCCTCGATCACGAGCGCGCCGCTCGCCGAGAGCATGAACCCCGACGCAAGCGCGTTCGAGATCCCGAGCCAGCGCCGCGACATCGTCGGCACGAAGGCGAACGGCAGCGCGCCGAGCCCGGTCGCGAGGGCCGTGACCAACGCGGCAAGCGTGACCCACAGCGTGTCCACCCGGCGGTTCTACACGGTTGGTCGGCGGCTCAGTAGCCGCTGAAGCGGTCTGGGAGCAGCTGCTCCTCCGGCACGCCCGCCCCGGAGAGGCCCTCGGTAACCGCCTCGACCATCTCCGGCGGCCCGGCGATCAGGTACGTGTAGTTGCCGAGGTCGCCGTCGAGGTGGTCGCGCAGCAGGTCCGGGCCGATGTAGCGCGTCTCGCCCTCCCAGCCTTCGTCCTGCGTCATCGTCAGCACGAGCCGGAGGCCCGGGATCCGGGCCTCGAGCTCCGGCAGCTCGTCGAGGAACGGTGTCGACTCGCGGTCGCGGTTCGAGTAGACAAGCGTGACGCGGTACGGCTCCTCGGTGTCGGCGATGTAGCGCAGCATCGAGCGGAAGACCGTGATGCCGATCCCGCCCGCGACGAAGACGTACTCGCGGCTCGTGTCCTCGGGCAGCTGCCAGTCGCCCTTCGGCTGCTCGACGTCGACCTCGTCACCGACCTCGAGCTCCGCGAGCGTGTTCTTGAAGGCGGTGTCGCGCATGCGCGTGCAGAGGCCGAGCACGCCGCGCTCGGTCGGCGAGGTGACGACGGAGATGTGGCGGCGCAAGCCCTTCTCGTCCTCGTAGCCGCGATCGGGCAGCTCGACCCAGAAGTACTGCCCGGGCCGGAAGTCGACCACCTCGCCCTGCAGGTCGAAGATCGCGAGCAGCGTCCCCAACGCGACCTCCCGCTTTTCCTTGATCAGCGAACGCACGCCGGGAGGCTATACCTCAGTCGGTTTCCGCAACGGCGAGCGCAGGCGCCGGCTCGCCGTGAGGCTGCATCGGCCGGTCGCGGAGCAGCGCCACCGCGAGCCCGGCCGCAAGCGCCGAGAACACGCCGCCTACGACGAAGGCAAGCTGGTAGCCGGCGTTCAGCGAGGCCGCAGCCGTCTCGCCGCCGGTCTTCCAGGCCGCGAGGCTCGCCAGGACGGCGAGGCCCAGCGCCCCGCCCATCATGAAGCCCGTGTTGACGACGCCCGAGGCGAGACCCGACTCCGCCGGCTCGACGTCGCTCATCGCCGCCATGAGCACCGGGTTCATCGCCATGCCGACGCCGACCCCGAGCACGATCATGGCGGGCAGCACGTCGGTCCAGAAGCTCGCGTCGACCGGCGCGCGCGCGAACAGCAGCAGGCCGAGCGTGACGAGGCCCATGCCGACGCCGATCGGGATCCGCGTGCCGTAGCGCATCACGAGGCGCGCCGAGAGCCCGAGCGAGAAGAGGCCCATGATGATGTTCGCCGGCAGGAATGCGAGCCCCACGTGCAGCGGGTCGTACCCGAGCACGAGGCCGAGGTACTGCGCCGCGAAGAAGAACCACCCGAACATGCCGGCCGCCCAGAGAACTCCCACTCCGTTTGCGACCGACACGTTGCGCCGCTTGAACAGGCGCAGCGGAACGAGCGGCGACTCGACGCGCGACTCGATCGCGAGGAAGACGCCGAAGAGGATGACCGCCGCCGCGAGGAGCCCGAGCGTCTGCGCCGACAGCCAGCCCCTGTCGTTGCCGTTCACGATCGCGTAGACGGCGAGCATCAGGGCGGCGGTCACGGTCACCGCGCCCCACACGTCGACGCGCCCGCGGCCCTCTGCGGCCGGGCGGTCGCCGGGCAGCAGCGGCAGACAGAGCGAGAAGACCAGGATGCCGACCGGGATGTTGACGAGGAAGATCCAGTGCCAGCTGAGCGCGTCGGTGAGCACGCCGCCGAGGAGCACGCCGATGCTGCCGCCGCCGGCCATCACGAACCCGAAGAAGCCCATCGCCTTCGTCCGCTCCGCCGGGTCCTGGAAGAGCAGCATCAGCAGCGACAGCGCAACCGCCGAGACAACCGCACCGCCGAGCCCCTGCACCGCACGCGCGCCGATCAAGAACCCCTGCGAGGTCGAGAGCCCGCAGGCCAGCGAGGCGAGCGTGAAGAGCGCGATCCCGCCGAGGAAGAGCCGCCGGTGCCCGAAGAGGTCGCCGAGCCGGCCGCCCAGCAGCAGGAAGCCGCCGAACGTCAGCAGGTAGGCGTTCACGACCCACGCGAGCGACTCCTCCGTGAAGCCGAGGTCGTCGCGAATCGAGGGCAGGGCGACGTTCACGATCGTCGCGTCGAGAACGATCATCAGGTCGCCGAGGCAGAGCACGTAGAGGGCGAGCCAGCGGGTGCGTTGGTCGAGGGCCATTAGCTCCTTTCGAACGAGGTCACGGTGGTAGGACTTCCCTCCGGACTGGAAATCATCGGCCGGCCTCCGATGAGTTCCCTGGCGAAAAAGCGTCTTGTTTCAACGATGCTCCGACTCTCGTGCGACGTGGGTGCGCTGCCGGCGGACGGCGTCGCGCTGGACGCCCTTGCGCGCCTCCGGCTCGCTGCGCGCCGCGCCGGCCTGGAGCTGGAGATCTGCAACGCGCCGCACGAGCTGTGCTGCCTGATCAGGTTCACCGGCCTCGAGGAGGTGCTACGCGTCGAGCCGGAGCGGGAGGCCGAAGAGCGGGAAGAGCGCCTCCACGTCGAGGAAGAACGTGAGCTCGGCGATCCCGCCTCCTGAAAGCTCGAGCACCTGCAGCGCCCACGGCTCGTAGCCGTCGCCCGACTCGCTCGGCTTGTACTGCCCGAACGCGGGCGAGCCGTTCGCCGAGACGACCGGGAGCACGCGCGAGCCCTTGCAGCCGATCCCCGGGCCGTTCCACCAGGTGAAGATGTCCTTGCGGCCGTCGAGCCAGAGGTCGAACGGCGGCATCGACTGGATCGCGTCCTCGTGGATCAACTCGGTGAGCGCGTCGAAGTCGTAGGCCTCGAACGCCGCCACGTAGCGCTCGAGCAGCTCGGGGTCGGGCTCGTCGAGGTTCGTCTCGGGCGAGAGGTCGCGCTCCTCCAGCGTCCCGCGCGCCCGCTGCAGCGCGCTGTTCACGGACGCGACGCTTGTCTCGAGCAGCTCTGCGACCTCGCTCGCCTTCCACCGCAGCACCTCGCAGAGGATCAGCACCGCGCGCTGCCGAGGCGGCAGGTGCTGTAGCGCCGCGACGAAGGCGAGGCGGATCGTGTCGCGCGAGGCGACCGTCTCCGCCGGGTCGGCGACACGCGAGTCCGGCACCGGCTGCAGCCACGGCACCTCGGGCGTGCGGAGGTTCTCGATGATCGGCTCCCCGGCCGGGCCGAGGTCCATGGGCCGCGCGCGTCGCTCGCGCCCGTCGAGCATGTCGAGGCAAACATTGGTCGCGATCCGGTAGAGCCAGGAGCGCAGCGCCGACCGGCCCTCGAAGCGGTCGAGGCTCTTCCAGGCGCGCAGGAGCGTCTCCTGCACGGCGTCCTCGGCCTCGAACGGCGAGCCGAGCATTCGGTAGCAGTGCGCCGTCAGCTCGCGCCGGTGCTGCTCCAGCTCGGCGAACTCGGGCGTGCTCGCGAGGGTCGACCGTTCCACGACCGCCATCCTAGGCAAGACGGTCGGGCCGCCGGAAAGTCATCGCGAGCAGCGGCCTAAGCCGCGATCGTCGGCGCCGCCGCAAGGCCGAGAGGTCGCTCGGCGAATGCCGGTCCGCTGTCCACCTCGTAGCAGGTGTTCAGGCTCGAGTCGCCGAGGACCGAGTCGACGTATTCCTGGACGGAAGCCACCGCGTCGGCCTCCCACAGGCACATGACAGCCGACCCGTCCGTGCTGGGGTAGAACTGAAGCACACGCACTCCCGGCGGCGCGCCCTCGCCCCTCTGCAGCTTCTCGCCGCGCGGGAAGGCGGTCTCAGGGTTCCGGATCTCGTGCTGCACGACCACGTACATGGTGACCTCCTTGTCGTCGTTGGGTGCCATGACGGTACGACGGCCGCGGCGGCGGCGCATCGCACGGCCGTGCCAACTTCCCGCGGAGGCGAGGAGTGGTCGTTTCGTGCCACAGCGCCTCAGATCAGCCGGCGCCGAAGGGCGAGCGCAGTCGCCGCCGCCCGTGACGACACGCCCAGCTTGGCGAAGATGTTCTGCAGGTGGCGGCGGGCAGTGTGGTCGCTGATACCCAGAGCCTTCGCGATCTCGCGGTTGCTCTTGCCGGCTGCCACGAGGCCGAGCACTTCGAGCTCACGGGCCGTCAATCCGTATGGCTCAGCCACAAGCGCTCTCCCTCTGAGCGTGTCCACCCACGCCACATCGGGGGCGGCGCCCAGGCGCGACAAGATGGCCCGGGCAGC
This sequence comes from uncultured Actinomycetes bacterium, assembly GCA_963719275.1. GTDB lineage: Bacteria > Actinomycetota > Thermoleophilia > Gaiellales > Gaiellaceae > AC-32. Next base: position 131,137 of record CAVRBT010000009.1, read on the forward strand.
GTCGAGCTCGAACGTCGCCGTGTCGTCGTCGCCGAGCGCCCGGCACGCGAGCGCCAGCAGGACACGCGTACGGGCCGCCTCGTACGGTGCGTCGAGCTCGCGCCACTCCTCGCACCCTTGCCGTAGCGCCCGCAGCGCCTCCTCCGCGTCCCCCTCGGCAAGCGCGACCTCTCCCCGCGCCCCAGCCGCCGCAGCCCGCAGCAGGTCGCTGCCCTGCCGTTCTGCGATGCCTTCGAGCTCCCGGCAGGCAGAGCCCGCGGCCTCGACGTCGCCCACCGCGGCCATGATCCGCACGTACGCCGGGAGCAGCGCCGCGCGCTTCAGCGGCTGCGTCGTCTCGGCCGCCGCGCGCCGGATCGCCGCCGCCGCGGCATCGCGGTTCTCCTGGGCCAGCCGTAGCAGCGCAAGGCCCGGCTGTGGCTCGAGTCCGTGCTCCGTCGCCTCGCGGTAGGCGGCCTCGGCCGCTTCGAATCTCCCCCGCAGGCGATGCACCTCTCCCTGGCGGTACGCCGCATGCCCGAGCGCCCGCTGGTTGAGCACGCCCGTCCTGAAGCGCTCGCCAACCTGACGGGCCTCGGCCAGGGCGTCTGCCCACTCGCCTCCCAGAGTCATGATCTCGGCGCGGTGGACCCGGCAGAGGCCCTGGTGCGCGATCATCTCGGGCTGCTCCGCGCACCACCGCGTCAACGCCGCGGTCCACTCTTGCGCGCGGCGCAGCTCGTAGACGTCGCGACAGAACGCGATCGTGTTGCAGTAGACGATGCCCGCGACGATCGGCGACAGCTCACCGGCGGTCACCGCCACCATCGTCTCGTCGACCAGGCGCAAGCCCTCGTCTGCGCGCCCCTGCCTCACCAGGGCGTGACCCTGCTCCATCAAGCCGATCGCGGCGAGGTCGTGGTCGCCGAAACGCTCACCGATCTCCACGATCTCCGCCGCCGTCGTCTCCGCCACGTCGAAGGCACCGCCGCCGGCGCGCTGCAGCAGCACGGGAATCAGCAGGTAGCCGCGCTCGACGCAGTCGCCCTGGTGCCGCTCGAGCACGCGCTGTCCGCGCGCGAACCAGCCGGTCGCAGACGCCGAATCGCCGCGAAACATGAAGTTGTGACCGACCCACCACGCACACCGCGCTGCGCTAGGTGCATCCTCGGCGGCCAGGTGCGCGTGGTAGGCGCGCTCGAGCGCGCCCCGGTACTCGTCGTCGCGTCCGAGCATGTACGCGGACCGCGCGAGCAGCTCCAGCTCCTCGCCTTGAAGCGGCGCGGCATCATCCGCACGACTCAGCGACGCATGAGCTTCCGCCCACGAGCCCGCCGCGCTCCGCTCTCGGCCCTCCGCGAGATCATCGGCCATCCAGTCCCGAAGTATGGAGCGACCGCGGCGACCGGGCCGACCGACGAAGGGAGCTCAGGAACGCGGCTTGGCCGCGCTAGTACCCGCGGTAGCCGCCCTTGCCGCTCTCGTTCGTGGTCGTTCCGGTACCCGTCATGCCTCCGGTGCCGCCCTGGACAGCGAGCGCGCCGGCCATCCCCGAGCTCTTGTGGTACCTGCAGTAGAACGAGATCGCGCCCGACTGCGGGATCGTCACCGTGACCTCGCCCTCATCGCCGGGCTCGAGGTCCTTGTCGATCCCCTGCGAGTCGACGGTGAAGGAATGCTCGGCGTTTCCCTCGTTCTTGAGCTCGAGCGTGACCTTTTCGCCCGGCCTCCCCTCGAGCACGGTCGGCTCGAAGTAGAAGTCGTCGAGCTCGACCTCGGTCTTGCCGCTGGCCTCCACGGACTTCGTGCCGTGGTTGTTCGCCTGCAGGCCGGCGACGGTCGTCGTCCCGCCTTCGCTCTCGCCCCCACCGCCGCCGCTCTCGGTGGTGGTGCCGCTCGAGCTGCTCGAGCCACAGCCGGCTAGGAGCGGTACGAGCCCGAGCGCCAGCACGGTCACGATCAGCGCACTGCGTCTCACGGGCAGCACTACGGCCGGCGGAGGCAACCGGATTCACACCAGGCGAAACGACTGCGTGATCCAGTTGGTGTCCCAGCTCTCGCCGTCGTCCAGCGAGAACGCCTGCTGCCACGTCGCCGAGCTATCGGTGATGCCCTTCCACGTGAAGCGGACTCTCAGACCCACGCCGTCGATCACGTCCTCGCCCTCGAACAGGCCGACGCCGTTCCGGAACCGGCCCACGACCGGCGGATCGAGCCGGCCCTGGCCGATGGACGACGCCCACCAGATTCGCCAGAGGCCCGTCCCCGGATCGAACAGCCGGAGCGAGAACCCCTCGAAGCCGGGCCGCCCGGGAAAGCGCGGCGCCTTGAAGGTGTCGACGTTCCCGAGGCCGCCGAGGATCGGCATGGCCTCGCTGTGCGACTCGAACTCGATCCAGTCCGCGTCGTCACGAACCAGCAGGTTGGCGCGCTTGCGGTTCAGCTGCCGCCACCTGCCGTAGAAGAAGTCGAAGTCGTGCCGCCCGTCGCCGGTCTCGACCGGAGTCTCAGCACGCGCTGCCATCGGTCGCCTCCTCTCGTTCGCGGAAGAGCAAGGGTACGAGTCATTGCGGTCAGTTTTTGTCCGCAGAGGTGCTTCAATGACCGCATGTCACGACCGGCGTCACGGCTGCTTGCCTTCCTCGAGCTCCTGCAGAGCCGGCTCGTCGTCGACGGCGCCTCGGCGGCGAGCGAGCTCGGTGTGAGCGAGCGGACGATCCGCCGCTATGCGGTCGCGCTGCATGACATCGGGATCCCGGTCGACGGCCAGCCCGGCGCCGGCGGCGGCTACCGGCTCCGCGCCGGGACGCGCCTGCCACCGCTGATGCTCTCGGACGAGGAGGCGGCCGCAACCGTGTTCGGGTTGGTCCTGGCCGACCAGCGCGGCCTGAGCGGCGCGGAGGGCGCGCTGACGAAGATCGCGCGCGTGCTGCCTGACCGCCTCACGCGCCGAGTGCAGCGGCTGCGCGACGAGGTGCGGCTCATGGGCGAGCCGCATGCGGCGCCCGCCTCCAGCGAGACACTGCTCGTGATCACCGAAGCCGTGCGGCGGAAGCGCTCGCTGCGAATCGGCTACACGCGCCGCGACGGCACGCAGAGCACCCGCGAGATCGAGCCGCTCGGCCTGGTCGCCCGGCGCGGGCGCTGGTACGTCCCCGCGCGCAATCGGGGCAGCTTCGAGGTGCGGACTTTCCGCGCGGACAGGATCGCCGACGCGGCGATCGGCGAGCCGGCCGAGCCGCCGGAGCCGGGCTTCGACCCCGTCGACCACGTCGTCCGGATGCTCGCCAGCCTGCCCTGGGCCTGGGAGGTCGAGGTGCTACTCGACGCGCCGGTGGAGGCGATCGCCGCGAGGATTCCCGCGACGCTGGCCGAGCTGGAGCCCAACGGCGGCCGCACGCGCCTGACGCTGCGGTCGGACTCGCTCGAGTGGGCCGCCGGCGTCCTCGCCGGCCTCGGAGCGGACTTCGAGGTCGTTCGACCGGATGAGCTGCGGGAGCACCTGGCGCAGCTCGCGGCGAGGCTCCTGGCCGGCTCTCAGCCGGCGAACCGCAGCCGCCGCGCGCCGTAGAAGCTCGAGGAAAGCCAGCCGCGCAATCCGCTCCAACCACACCCGCGCGCCTGGATGGGGAGCGTGGATCACGGCTCCGTGGCCGAGGTAGATGCCAACATGGCCGAGTCCGGAGAAGAAGAGCAGGTCGCCTGGGGCGAGTGCCTTCGGGAGACGGGGCGCCCGTTTCTCGAGCGAGCGCCGCATCGTCGGATCAAGGCCGCAACCGCATGCGCCCCGACTGGCCCAGGCGGGTCAAAAATCGGGCGTGCTTAACAGCGTCGCGAGGCAGCGGCCACACTTCTTAGTCACTCCAATAGAGAGCGAAAGATGCTGGGCGGAGCCGTTCTGAGAGATGAGCGCCGAGCCCGTCGCGCTGATCCCGCGTTCGGCGTACCCGCTCCGCCCCGTCAGTAGTTTCGACCCAGCGGTCTTCAGTGCCCGCGCGGATGTCGGTCGAGTCGCGGGGGGCCATAGTGTCTCCCTCGACGAAGGGAGGCTGACATGCAAGCGCTGATGATTCTCATCGTGCTCGCGTTCGTCGTCGGAGTCGGGGCCGTGATCGTCTGGGCGCTCTTCGAGATGAGCCCGTATGCGCACCACGTCGATCAGTTCCGCGATCCCGTCACCGGTCGACAGCGCGGCGAGAGCCCACATCTCGAGTAGCAGCCCCTAGAGAACTCGTCTTCCACTTCCCGGAGTGCGCGGAGCGGGAGTTCGGCGTGGACTAAGTCCCCGACGGCCGGGCTATCGCGGAGCTGCCTTCGGCTGCAAAGGTGCAGCTAGCCGGCCGACCGTTCCCGATTCTCTACCGGGGCAAGCAGGTCATCCAGTTGTGATCGACCCGCTGCCGGTCACGTTCTGGGTGACGTGCTTCGGGTCACCGTGGTACACGATCGCGCCGCTGCCTCGCACCGCAGCGTCGAGGCTGCCGGTCGCGGTGACGACGATCAGACCCGACGCCATGTGAAGACGAGCACGGCGATCCATGGCGTAGGCCGTCGCCGGTGAACGGGTACAGGGGCGATCGTCATGACCCCTCCCTCCTGTCATGCATGCGGTACGGGCTGAGCGCGAAGAGACGCAGGGGCGCATCGGCCATTTCACCGACACGAGCGCACAACACAACCGCCTCCTCCCGAGGACACCACCAACCATCGTCTGATTGGTCAAGGGCACATCGGTGTATTCACTGAGGCTCTTCGCAAGCTCCACTAGGCGGCGAGCTTGCCGTAGGATCGGCCCATGCAGCGAATCGTCTTCGTTGGGACACTGAAGCCCGGTAGTGAGGCAGCCGCCGCCGACATCGTGCGCTCGGGTCCGCCCTTTGATCCAAGCGAGTTCGGGCTTGCTCGGCACGGTGTCTACCTTGGCGGCGCAGAGGTTGTCTTCGTATTCGAGGGATCAGACGTGGAGCAGCAACTCCGCGACCTGATCAACGACCCGGTCGCCTCGCCGGCGTTCGCTGTATGGGCGCCTCTCCTCGAAGGAACGCCCTCGGTAGCGCACGAGCTCTTCTACTGGGAAGCGACTCGCGAGCGCGAGAGCTGAGGACCGCTTCCTCTCGACTCGGCTCCAGTCGAACCCACTGACATACGTAGTTTTGAGCAGTCCGATCCCGTGAGCTCGCGGATGCCCTGGGAGGCCGTAAGTGAGAGCCTCCCCTGTGCTGGGGCTCTTAGCGATGCCCCCAAAGTAGTGAGGTGACGCATGTTCACCTATGTCGGGCTCTTCAGGGTCGCGCCGATCGCGCGGGAGCACCTCGAGAAGACCCCCGAGTACTTCGACAAGATCCACAAGATCGTCGAGGACGAGGGCGGTACCGTCGAGCGCTTCCTCGCAATCATGGGCCCGTGGGAGTATCTCGGCATCTTCGAGTATCCCGATCTCGAGACCGCATTCCGCGTCCTCGGCAAGATCGCGAAGCTCGAGACGTTCGAGACCGAGACGTTTCCTGCGGAGGACATCAAGGTGTTCTGGAAGGCGCTCGTCTAGCGCCGACCTCCGCCACAAGGGAACAACGGAGGCCGCCATCGTGCGGCCTCCGTTGTTCCGTAGGCAGTCAGGCAGCTCGCCTATGTCAGCGACGTGACCGGAGCGACCGAGCTCTTCACGACGGCGACTCCCCTCACGCCTCTCGTCCGGCCGCCGACGCAGGTCCCCTTCGACGGCGCCTACAAGGCACACCCGAGCTGGCGATCGGCGACGCTGTCGCTGACGCGCTGACCACCGCGCGCGAGGGGGACCGGACGGTCCCCCTCGCGCCGAGGCGTCAAGCGGCTCGCATCGCGTCGTCCCAGCGGACGATCAGCGCGTAGAGCACCACTACGTTCAGGGCCAGCACCGTCAGCGCCCAGAGCGGGTACTGGGAGCTGCCGACGAAACCCAGCTGTGCGATGAAGTTGAGGCTTCCCACGACGATCGCGAACCATCTCGCCCACGTCGCCCCCGAGAGCAGGCCGAAGCCCGCGAGGAGGAGGACGACGCCCCAGATCATCATGATCCAGCCCCACGTGGTGAGGTCGACGACCACGATCTGGTTCGGGGTCACCGCGTAGTAATTGTCGCGGATCACCGCGATCAGCCCTTCGAAGAAGTCCAGTCCGCCGATGATGATGATCATCAGACCGGCGAACGAGATCCACCCGGACCAGCGTTCCGACGTTGCCATCCTTGCGCTCCTTTCGCGCGCCAGCGTTCGCTTCCGATTCGCGCTCACGCGAGCGTTTCCTTTCGTGTCAACTATTACACGGTAGGGTCGCCCGATGCGCGCGCTGCTGCTCTACGGCGACACCGAACGTTCGGCTGCGCTGCGCCACGAGATCCCCCTCGCGATCATCGATCCGCTGCTGTTCGCGGAGGTCGACGGGCGCACGTACGTCCTGACGTCGTTCCTCGAGGCCGAGCGGGTGAAGCGCGCGCTGCCGGGCGTCGAGCTGCTCGACTACTTCGAGCTGGGCTACAAGGACCTGGTGCGCGATGGGATGTCACTCGCGGATGCGTCGCGCGAGGTCGAGGCCCGCGCGGTGCGGGAGATCGGCCTCGAGGAGGCCATGGTTCCCGGCGACTTCCCGCTCGGGCTCGCCGACCGCCTGCGGCAGGACGGGATCGTGCTGACCGTGGACGACGCGGCAGTCGAGCTGCGGCGGCGGGCGAAGACGCCGGCGGAGCTCGACGGCATGCGCGCTGCCCAGCGCGCGGCCGAGGCGGCGATGGCGGCGGCCTGCGAGCTGCTCGCGCGCGCGGAGCCGGCCGAGGACGGCCTACAGCTCGACGGAAAGCCGCTCCTGGCCGAGGACGTCCGGGCGACACTCCGCAGGGTCTCCGCGGAGCTCGGCGCCCCCTGCCCGCCGGACATCATCGTCGCCTCGGTCTGGCAGGGCGGTGGGCACGAGCGGGGCGGCGGCCCACTTCCCGCCGGGCTGCCGATCCACGTCGACATCTGGCCGCGCCACGAGGAGAGCGCCTGCTGGGCCGACATGGCACGGACGTTCGTCGTGGCCGACCCGGCGCCGGAGCACGCCGAGCTGATCGCCGAGCAGACGCGGCTGGTTCGGGAGGCGCTGATGCAGGCGGAGGCGTCGGTCCGGCCGGGCGTCACCGGACGCGAGCTCTTCGACGCCACCTGCGAGCTCTTCGAGGCCGCCGGATGGGCGACCCAGCGGACGACCGGCGCGGAGGCGGGCCCCGACGGCTTCCAGCACTCGCTCGGCCACGGGGTCGGCCTCGAGGTGCACGAAGCGCCGCCGATCGGCCTCGCGGGGCACGACCCGCTGGTCGCCGGAGACGTGGTAGCCATCGAGCCCGGCCTGTGGGACTCACGCGTCGGCGGGGTGACCCTCGAGGACCTCGTGCTCGTGACCGAGGACGGCCACGAGGTACTGACGCGGTTCCCGTACGACCTGGCACCGCGCTGAGCGCCGTCCGCGAGATCCTGCGTCGGCGCCCTCCGCGCCCACGCAAGGACGCGTAGCCGGGGCTCTCCTCGGCTGCGAAGGACCGGTACGTTTGGCAGGTGACCGGTCTCGTCGAGGATGCGCGAACCGCGGCCGGGCGCCATTCCTGGCGTGAGGCCTACGAGGCGTACTCGAGCTCGGGCGAGTCCGGCCTCACCCCGGACGATCTGGAGCAGTTCGCGGACGCCGCCTGGTGGACGGGAAGGATCACCGAGGCCATCGGACTGCGCGAGCGGTCGTACGCGGGCTTCTCGGCCGCGGGCGACAGGCTCGGCGCGGCCCGTCTCGCGTTGACGCTCTCCTGGGATCACATGAACCGGGGGTCTTTCGCGGTCTCGCGAGGCTGGTTCGCGAACGCCGAGCGCCTCCTCGAAGGCGAGTCCGAGGCGGCGGAGCACGGGCTGCTGGCCCTCTCGCGCGGAATCACCGCCCTACTCGCGGAGGGGAACATCGGAGACGCCCTCCCGGAGCTCGAGCGGGCGTACGACATCGCAGCGCGCGCGGGCGACCGGGACACGCAGGTCCTCGCGCTCGTCGGCAAGGGGCGAGCGTTCGTGCAGAGCGGCGACGTCGAGCAGGGGCTCGCGATCCTCGACGAGGCGAGCACGTCGGCCGTCTCCGGCGAGCTCCGCCCGTTCGCGACCGGGCTCGTCTACTGCGTGACGATCTCGGCGTGTCAGAACGTGGGCGACTACCGGCGCGCGGCCGAGTGGACGGAAGCGGCCAGCCGGTGGTGCGAGCAGGCCGACATGAACGGCTTCCCCGGTGCCTGTCGCATTCATCGCGCGGAGATCATGCGCCTGCGCGGCGACTGGCCCCAGGCGGAGAAGACGGCGCTCGCCGCCTGTGAGGAGATCCAGGAGTTCGACCGCCTCATCACCGCGGGCGGTTACTACGAGATCGGCGAGATCCGTCGTCGGCGCGGCGACTTCGCAGCCGCCGAAGAGGCGTTCCACACGGCGAACGAGCTCGGGCGTACGACGCAGCCCGGCCTGGCACTCCTCCAGCTCGCCCAGGGCAAGGTGGAGAGCGCGGTGGCCGGCATCACGCGCCGACTCGCAGAGGTCGACGAGCGGTTGGAGCGGGTCCGGGCGCTCCCCGCATTCGCCGAGATCGCAATCGCAGCGGCCGATCTCGACACGGCCCGCGCCGCCGCCGCCGAGCTCCAGGAGATCGTCGACGCGTACAAGATCGGCGATCGGCGGGCACCGGCGTTCGACGCCACGGTGAACCTCGTCCTCGGGCAGATCGAGCTCGCCGAGAAGGACTGGGAGAGCGCGAGCCGTCACCTTCGGCACGCGCGAGATGAGTGGCAGGAGATCGGCGCGCCATACGAGACGGCACAGGCGCGGATGCTTCTCGGCATCGCTTTTCGCCACCAGGGCGACGAGCACGCTGCGACGCTGGAGCTGCAAGCCGCGCAGACGACGTTCGAGCGGCTCGGAGCGAAGCTCGACGAGGAGCGCACCAAGGAGCTGCTTGGTCGCGTCGATGCGCGCCGCACCTTCCTCTTCACTGACATCGTCGACTCGACGAGGCTCCTCGAGACCCTGGGCGACGAACGCTGGAGAAAACTGCTCGCCCAGCACGACAGCCTCGTTCGCGCGCAAATCGTCGAGAGCGGCGGTGACGTCATCAAGCAGACCGGGGACGGCTTCTTCGCGTCCTTCGACGATCCGAGCGCCGCGATCGACGCGGCCGTGGCGATCCAACGGGCGCTCCAGGCCGAGGTGTTCGCCCCGGACGTCCGGATCGGTGCCCACGCCGGAACCGCGTTCAAGACCGGCGCGAGCTTCAGTGACTACGGGGGCCAGAGTGTGCACGTCGCCGCACGGATCGGGGCGGCCGCGGGTGCGGGCGAAGTCCTCGTCAGCCGGGAGACGGTCGACGGGGTCGAGACGTCGTTCCACCTATCCGAGCCGCGCGCGGCCTCGCTCAGAGGCTTCGAACATCCGATCGAGGTCGTCTCGGTCGACTGGCGCTAGGACGCGCCCTCGGTGCGCGCCGGCGGCAGGATCGCGCGGAGCCGCTCTAGGCTCTCGGCCGGCCAGAGCGTCTTCGTGTCGTAGTACACCTCGAACGCGGGTGTCGAGTCGGGGAGCGTGACCCACGGCACCTTCGACCGGGTGAAGATGTGCACGTCGGGCTCGACGGCCGACGGATCGTCGAGCGTGCCGCCGCGGACGAAGCGCACCTCCGGACGCCCGTACTCGCTGAACACCGCGACCTGGCAGGCCGGGCAGCGGTAGATCCGCTGGGTGCTCCCGTCGTCACGGGGCACGTCCACCGGCTGCGGCTCGCCGGCGAGCAGTTCCACGCGCTCGGCCTCGATCAGCAGGTTGATCACGAAGGCACTCCCGGTCTGCCGCTGGCAGTTCAGGCAGTGGCAGCAGTGGACGAACATCGGCTCGGAGGTCAGCCGGTAGCGAACGGCTTCGCAGGAGCACCCACCTTTGCGCACGCTCATCACCCTACGTCCGGTGGTCATCTGGTCGCGACAAGCAGAACGGCGGTGCAGACGCCGAGAACCACCCCGAAGCCCGCGAAGAGGAGCGCGGCCTGGTCGCTCGACGGCACGTCGGCACCCGCCGAAAGCGCGCGTCCCACGCTCCGGTTGCGGACGTAGCCGTAGACCGTGCTCGCGACTCCGACCACCGCGAAGCCGACGCCGAGCACCTCGTAGGGCCAGTTCGCTCCGCGCGAGAGGTCCGGGACCAGCCGCCCGGCCGCGAAGCTCACGGCGAAGCAGGTCAGGCCGGTCCTCCACCAAGCGAGGTAGGTTCGCTCGAGCGCGAGCTGGGTTCTGCGCGTGGCGTCGACGACTTCGTGCTCGCTCACGTCTCTGCTGTTCGCGTGCAGCGGCCGAGTTCCTTACCCGCGCTGACCGTCAGCGAGCGACGCGCTCGAGGCCGGCCGTGCGCCGGAGGCGGTCGAGGGCCCGCTCGAATGCCTCGTCGAGCGCGGCCGAGCGGCGGACGCCCGGCTCCAGGTGGAACGCCTTGACGACCAGCGCGCCCTCCTTCCGCTCCGACTTCAGATCCGCGCGCCCGACGATCCGGTTGCGCCAGAGGATGCGCTGGAGGTTCACGCGATTGGCGATCACGAGCTCGCCGGACGCGAACAGCGCGTCGAGCATCTGCCGTACCCCTGGGATGCCACCAGGAGTCGACGGAGCGCCGTGAGTGAAACCGCCCGGTCGCGCTGCAGATTCGTCAACCAGCGACCGTCGAGGTCTTGCGCGCCGGGTTGAAAAACGGCAGCTCGACCACCGTCGCCGGCACCCGGCCGCGCCGCGCTTCCACGGTCCACTCGACCTCGAACTTCGTGCCCACTTCGCTCTGGGCCGCGTCGACCGACGCCAGCGCCACCATCTTCTTCAGGGTCGGGCTCCAGGTCGTGCTGGTCGCCTTGCCGATCTGGCGGCGCCGCCCGTACAGAGGAACAGGCACGCGCGAGGGTCCCGGGTCGAACGCCGGCGTCAGCCCTTTCGCCCGGTACAGCTCCTCCAGGGGCTCCCAGTCGAGCTCGAGGCCGACGAGCCTCCTTGGAGGCCCGCCCCGCTCCTGTTCTCGTTCGAGGGCCCGACGACCGACGAAATCCGTCTGCTTCTCGAAGTCGACGAATCGCCCGAGGATGCCCAGCTCGAAGGGCGAGAACGACTGCTCGGGGATCAGCGCTCGCCGCACCGAGTCGAAGTCCGCCTCGATGAGGATCAGTCCTGCCTCGATTCGCGCGATGTCGAGGGCGAGCATCCCGGCCGGCCTCGCGCCGTACGGGCTTCCGGCGCGCACGAAGGCGTCCCAGACCTCCAGTGCGTTCTCGCTCTCCACCCATACCTCGTAGCCGAGATCGCCGGTGTAGCCAGTCCGCGAGACGTCGACAGGAACGCTGCCCACCTTCGCGGCCCGCCGGCCGAAGTACTTGAGGTCGCCCCAACCCGTCTCGGCGGCCCCTTCGAGCACGTCCCGGCTCAGCGGGCCCTGCACCGCCAGCGCAGCCACCCGTTCGCTCATGTCCTCGATCTCGACGTCGAGGCCGCGGGCGTTCATGCGGAACCAGCGCAGTGACGGGTCGGCGGCCGTCCAGCGATACGTCTGGTCGTCCAGGCGGGCCACGGTCCCGTCGTCGACGACGCGGCCGTCCTCGTTGCACCAGGACGTGTAGTAGACGCGGCCGACGGCGAGCTTGCCGGCGTCCCTGGTAATCACGCGGTCGACGAGCCGGGTCGCGTCCGGGCCGGAGACGAGGTACTTGTAGAGCGGAGAGACGTCGATGAACGCGGCCGCTTCCCGGATGGCGTTGTACTCGATCTCGTGGGAGTCGTGGTACGCGCTAGCGGCGAAGTACCCGGACCACTCCCGCCACTGCTGCTTGCGGTTGAGGGGCGCGGCGCGGGGATAGAACGCCGTTCCTACGGACACGGCGGCTCTAGGACTTCGGGATCTGCTTCTCGGGATCGAAGAACGGCAGCGGCACGATCGCTGCCTCCCTGGCCCCGTCGGGAGTCTCCACGGTGACCCGCGTCCCCGGCTCGGTCTGCTCGACCGGCAGCCACGCGTACCCGATGTTCTTCTCCAGCCGGGGCGAGTAGACGGCCGAGGTCACCCTTCCGCTCGCGCCGTCGGCCGCGACCGGCCACGTCGTCGCGTTCATCTCGAGCCGGTCGCCCTCGATCTCGACGCCGACGATCTTCTGTGTCACGCCCTCCTCGCGGATCCTGGCGAGCGCGTCCCGGGCGATGAAGTCGGCCTCGGTGTCCAGGTCCACGAGCCGGTCCAGGCCCAGCTCGAAGGGGTTGTTCTCGTAGTTCATGTCTGCGCCCCAGTTGAAGATGCCGCCCTCGACCCGGCGAATGTCCACAGGCCCGGTCGGGTGGATCTCGTACGGGGCTCCCGTCTCCATGATCCGTTCCCACAGATCGTCCCCGCCCGAAGCGTCGAGGAGGTAGATCTCGTACCCCACCTCGGAGGTCCACCCGGTGCGGGTGAGGATGAGCGGGATGCCGTCCAGCTCGAGACGACGGAAGTGGTAGTAGGCGAGGTCGAGGATCTCCTCGCCGAACAGGTCGCAGACGACGTCCTTCGACTTCGGCCCCTGGATCTGGAGCGGGTAAGCCTCGGCCTCCGAGAGCTCGACGTCCATCCCCGCGTACGCGGCCAGCCCCTTTGCGTAGGGCAGGACATCGCTGTCGGCGAGCGCGAACCAGAACGTGTTCTCGTCCAGCCGCAACATCACCGGGTCGTTCAGGATCCCGCCGTCCGGAGCCGTGATCAGGACGTACTTGCCCTGGCCGATCGCGCACCTGGAGAGGTCGCGGCACGTGAGCAGCTGCGCGAACCGGAAGCCGTCCGGTCCCGTTACCTCCACGTTGCGCTCGACGGCGACGTCCCAGAGCGTCACGTGGTTCAGCAGATGCCAGTACTCGGCCTCGAAGTCGTCGAAGTTGATCGGGAACAGCGTGTGGTTGTAGACCGTGAAGCCCTTGGGGCCGTAGCGTTGCGTCGCCTCGTAGAACGGGCTGCGCCGCAGCCGCGCTCCCCGCTGCACGGAGGACATGTCGAACGGCTTGGCCATGGTCGAGACGTCGTTCATCGGCGCGGCGACAACTATAGACCGGCCGCTTTTCGGAAGCCCTCCTCGCCGTGCCGCGGTTAGTGTCGCCGCTGATGGCGACCTCCAAGGGCAACACGTACGACGCCGTGGTCATCGGCGGTGGGCACAACGGGCTGGTGGCTGCGGCGTACCTCGCGCGGGCCGGCCTGAAGGTCGTGGTGCTCGAACGGCGCCACGTCCTCGGCGGTGCGGCGGTGACCGAGGAGGTGTTCCCGGGTTTCCGGTTCAGCGTGGCCTCGTACGTCGTCTCGCTGCTCCGCCCCGAGATCGTCCGCGAGCTCGAGCTCCCGACGCACGGCCTCGAGATCCTGCCGCTCGACGGGACGTTCACGCCGCTCGAGGACGACTACCTCTGGCGGGTGAACGACCACGGCACCACGGTGCGCGAGCTCCGGCGCTGGTCGCGCAGCGACGCGGAGGCGTACGAGGACTACAGCCGCCTGATGGTCGAGATGGCGAGGTTCGTCAAGCCGATCCTGTCCATGACCCCTCCGGATCCCGGCCGGTTCCATCCCCGCGAATGGCTTCCGGTCGCGCGTCTCGCCCGAGATTTCAAGGACCTTCCCGGCGAGCAGCAGGCGGTCTTCGTCCAGCTGATGACGATGAGCGCCGCCGACTTCCTTGACCAGTGGTTCGAGACCGACCCGCTCAAGGCCACGATGAGCGCCTCGGGGATCATCGGGACGTTCCAGGGGATCCGCTCGCCGGGGACCGCCTATGTGCTCCTGCACCACTACATGGGCGAGATCGACGGCGTCTTGCGGGCGTGGGGGATCCCGCGGGGAGGCACGGGAGCAGTCAGCGAGGCGATCGCGGACGCAGCCCGGTCGCTCGGCGTCGAGATCCGGACCGAAGCCGCCGTCGACCAGCTCCTGACCCGTGGCGACGAGGTGACGGGCGCTGTCACGTCCTCGGGCGAGGAGGTGACAGCGCGAGTGACGTTGTCGAGCCTCGACCCGAGGCAGACGTTCGTCCGGCTCGTCCCGCCCGGCCGGCTCGACTCGCCGTTTCTCGAGGAGGTCGAGCGCTACCGCTACCGCGGCTCCAGCGGGAAGGTGAATCTGGCCCTGGACGGGCTCCCCGAGTTCACGTGCCTGCCGGGGGACGGCGAGCACCTGCGCGGCGCGATCAGCTTCAGCCCCGGCATCGACTACATGGAGCTCGCCTACGACGACGCGAAGTCCGGGCGGTTCAGCCGGCGCCCCTACATCGACATGGTCATCCCGACCATGGTCGACCCGTCGATGGCGCCACCGGGCAAGCACGTCATGAGCTGCTTCGTCCAGTACGCGCCCTACCGCCTCGCCGACGGGGACGAATGGGACGACGCCCGGCGTGACGCGTTCGGCGAGACGGTCGTCGACACGATCGCGGAGCGGGCGCCCAACATCCGCGACCTGATCCTGCACGCGCAGGTGCTCACGCCCAGAGACATCGAGGACCAGTTCGGCCTCTCCGAGGGCAACATTTTCCAGGGCGAGCTGTCCCTCGAGCAGCTCTTCTTCAACCGGCCCGTTCCGGGATGGGCGCGCTACCGGACACCGCTGCCGAACCTCTGGATGTGCGGCTCGGCGACGCACCCTGGTGGAGGAATCATGGGGGCGTCAGGGCGTCTCGCCGCCCTCCAGGTCGTGCGGTCGCTCCGAGCGGGAAAGGCGGCCTGACAGCGGATGCCCAGCGAGCGCTACGACGCGGTCGTCGTTGGAGCGGGCCACAACGGCCTCGTCACGGCGGGGTACCTGGCCAAGGGGGGCTTGCGGACGCTCGTCCTCGAACGCCGCGCCCGTGCGGGCGGCCTCCTGGCCACCGACGAGATCACGCCGGGGGTGCGTGCACCGGTCGGCGCCGACGGCGTCGGAGGTCTCCGGCCCGGCGTCGTCCGCGACCTGGGGCTTGGCTCGCACGGCTTTCACGCCGTCGAGCCGCAGGCGGTGGCGTTCGCCCCCTCGGCGGGCGGAACGAGCCTCACGTTGTGGCGCGACCCGGTCCGGACGGCGACGGAGCTCCGGGCGGGGCCGCGGCCGCGTGACGCCGAGGCGTTCATCGAGTTCGACCGCAGGATCCGCTCGCTGGTCGAGCTCGTGGCTCGCATCCAGGCGAGTGAGCCCCCGGATCTGTCGTCCCCGTCCCTCGCCGACGCGGGCACCGGCTTCACGCTCCTCAACGCCGCGCGCAACCTCGGTGGGCCGCAGGTTCGCGAGACGCTGCGGGTCCTGCCGATGTCCGTCGCCGATCTCGTCAGCGAGGCGGTCGAGGGCGACGCGATCCGCGGCGTCCTGGGCGCCAGGGGCGTTCGCTACTCGGCGATGGGGCCTCGGTCCGCGGGAACGGCGCTGAACTTCCTCTGGGACTCGGCCTCCGGTGGCGGCGCGGCGGGGCGTACGGTCTTCGCCCGCGGCGGGCCGGAAACGCTGGCCGAGGCGCTCGTCTCGGCCGCACGAAGCCACGGCGCAGATGTTCGCTGCGGCGTCGACGTCTCGGTCATCCGCACCAGACGAGGCTCGGTCGAGGGAGTCGGCCTCGCGAGCGGCGAGGAGATCGACGCACGCATCGTCGCCTCGAGCGCCGACCCCAAGCAGACCTTTCTGCGACTCCTCGACCCGGCCGAGGTCGGCCCGACTCTGGGCTGGCGGGCGGAACACATACGCGCGCCCGGGGTGGTGGCGAAGGTGACCCTCGTGGTGGACGGCCTTCCGGAGATCGGCGGCGTTGACGACGAGCGCCTCCAGGGGCGGATCGTCGTCGCGCCCGGCCTCGACGAGCTCGAGTTGGCCTTCAACGACTCGAAGTACGGCCGGATCTCCGAAAACCCGTATCTCGAGGCGACGATCCCCACCCTCTCGGACCCGTCGCTCGCCCCCGACGGCACCCACGTGATCAGCGCGCTGTTCCAGTACGCGCCACGGGACCTCCGGGACGCGGACTGGGACGAGTCGGCGCGGGATCGGGTAGCGGACGGCGCCGTCCGGACGCTCGAAGCCTTCGCCCCGGGCATCGCGGATCGAATCGTCGCCCGCCACGTCGTCACGCCGGCCGACCTCGAGCATGAATACGGGCTCAGCGGCGGGCACCCCATGCACGGCGAGCACGCGCTCGACCAGCTCTTCGCCTGGCGGCCCCTCCTCGGCCACGCGCGCTACCGGCTCGCCGGCATCCACGGCCTCTACCTGTGCGGGGCGGGCGCACACCCCGGCGGGGGCATCACCGGCGGCCCCGGGCGGAACGCGGCCAGGGCGATCTTGGCGGACGCCCGGCGGGCTCGACGGCGAGGCGCGAGACGTCGCGCACCCCGCGCAGCCGCCGTCGAGTAGCCTCGCCGGAAGGTCCCGTGCAATCGCGACTCAAGCTCACGCGGCGGCAGATCCTGGCTTTCCGACGACGGGTCGGTGGCCTCGAGGAGCGAATGCCGAAGGGCTCGGAGTCGCTCTCCCGGGCGGCCTGGGCCGGCTTGCAGGACAGCATGCCGCGAGCCGCGCTGCTCTCGCTGCACGCGCGGGTCGACGGGGTCGAGCCCTCGACGTGGGAGGATCCCTCGCTCGCCCAGCTGTGGGGGCCTCGCCACCAGGTCTACGTGGTTGCGAAACCGGACTTCGCGCTGTTCTCGCTGGGGAGGCTCCCGGACACTGCCAAGGGCCGCCTCCGCGCCGAGCGCATGGCCGAGCTCCTGAACGCCGGGCTCGACGGCGCCCGCATGACGGACCGCGAGGTCGGGCGCAAGATGGGCGTCGGCAACGCACTCAGGTATGCCGCGACTACGGGCACGATCGCCATCCGCTGGGGTGGCGCGCGGGCGCCGATCATCTGGACCGTCCCCGCTCCCGAGGTCGACCCGGCCGACGCGTGCCGCGAGCTCGCCCGACGCTACCTCCACATCTTCGGGCCGACCACGGCTGACGCGTTCGCCCGCTGGGCAGGGATCTCGCGGCGCTCGGCGGCCAATGCGTTCGCCTCGCTCGAAGGATCGCTACTGCCGGTCCGATCGCCGCTCGGAGACGAGTGGCTGCTCGCGGACGACGAGGCAGAAATGCGCACCGCCAAGACGGCCGCCGCCCCCGCGCGCCTGCTGCCGAGCGGCGACGCCTACTTCCTGCTACACGGAGCACAGCGCGAGCTTCTCGTCCCGCGGGCGGATCAGCGGGAGCGGCTCTGGACGTCTCGTGTGTGGCCGGGCGCGCTCCTGGTCGAAGGCGAGGTCCGTGGGACCTGGAGACGGGCGCAGCACACGGTGCGGATCGAGGCTTGGGCGCGCCTCTCGCGTGCGACGCGGGACACTATCGAGGCGGAGGCCGGCACGCTGCCCCTTCCAGGCGTAGACCGGCGCATCGAGGTCATCTGGAGCACGTGACGTGCGAGCTACGTAGCCGACTGAGCGTCCTCGTACTCGTCATGGCGGCGCCACCACTCGTACGGCTTGGTCTGCGGGTACCCGGCTGGTGAATCTTCCCAGTTCTCCTGACGGCCGAGCGGCGTCAGGTCGAGAAAGGTCCACACGCTGCCAAGCGCCTCGACACCTCGGGCGGCCGTGAAGTACGAGCGGTACACATCGTCGCCGTCCCGGAAAAAGACGCAGCAACCGTCGCAGCCCACGTCCTGGTTCGGGCCGAACATGAAGTGGTTGAGCAACAGCTGTCTGCGCCCCTCGAACAGCTCGGGCAGCGTGACCTCGCCCTCCGGGCCTTCGAAGGCGTATTCCGTCTCGATCCGCACGCGCGGCAACCTGCGGCGCTCGGCCGCGAGCGCGTCGCGGGCCCGAGTGGCCTCCTTCTCCTTGGCGAGAAGCGCGTCGCGCGCTGCCTGCCACTCCGTCTCGGAGACGACCGGTGGAAGATTCATGGGACTCCTCTCGATCATTCGTATGCGTCATGCCGACGTGGCCAGCCACTCGTCGCGCGTGCCTACCGCGTGCTCCGTCATCTCGTCCGCCTCCTTTCCGGGAATCACTCTCACGACCGCCCGCGGGGTGAGAACTCATCGCCGCGTGACGGCGATCATCCTCACTGCCGCCCTTCCCCGACCCGACGGCACGGCCTCAGCCGAACACTCGCTCCGGGTCGTACTTCTCCTTCACGCGCCGCACGCGCTCGAGGTTGGCGCCCCAGTAGGCGCGGTGCTCGTCGGGTAGGTCCGCATCGGGGAAGTTCGCGTACACGCCGCCCGAGCCGGAGGGATGCACGAGCTCCCACGAGTCCGACAGCCAGGCGCGTGCGGCCTCGGTCGCGCCGGCGTCGAAGCCGGCCGGAACGACGACCGAGTGCTCGAGCAGGAACAACTCCTCGCGGTGTGGGAACGCGGCGGCGTTCGCGGGCACGCGGTTGTAGGCGCCGCCCCAGGGCATGAAGTCGAGCTTCCGCGCCTCCCCGGGCCGGCGTCCCCGGACGAAGAGCTCCACCAGCGCCTCGACCGCGCCGGCCGGCAGCGGCTCCCGGAAGAACTCCGACTTCAGGTACGGGCGCCCGTGCTCGTCCTCCTGGTCGCCCGGCCCTCGCTCCGCGAGGTGGTTCTTCAGCGAGCCGTAGCGCATGTGCGCGCGCTCCGAGGAGGCGGCGTCCGCGCCGGCGACCGACACGAACTCGTCGAGCAGCGCCGCGGTCTCGGCCTCGCTGCCGATCATCGAGCCGAACAGGTGGACGACGGGGTCGACGCCGGCCTCCCCAGCGACGGTGACGAGCAGGCTCGCCGCGAGTTCGTCCGGGCCGCCCGGCGACCACTCCTGCCAGGCGGCGATCAGCGCCGATGCGAGCGCGTGGGGCCACTCGAGGTGGAACGAGGTGGCGGCGGGCTCGGCCACCGTCCGGAGCGTGAGGCGCGTGACCACGCCGAGGCCTTGGGCGCCCGCACCGCGCAGCGCCCAGAACAGGTCCTCATGGCGCTGCTCGTCGCACTCAACCACCCGTCCGTCGGCCAGCACCACTTCTGCCGCGACTAGCTGGTCCGACGTGAGCCCCCGACTGCGACCCAGCAGGCCGAGCCCGCCGCCGAGCGCCTGGCCGCCGATCGCGACCGTGGCGCCACAGCCGCCCGGGATCGTGACGTCGTACCGGGCAAGGGCGGCGTAGAGGTCGCCGAGCCGGAAGCCGGGCCCCACGATGGCCAGGCCGTCCGAGACCTCCAGGGAATGCATCGGCGTGAGATCGAGCACGATCCCGGGGCCAGACGAGCGCCCGGCGAAGTCGTGCCCTCCGCTCCGCACGGCGACCTCGATACCCGTGCGACGCGCGAAGGCGATCGCCTCGACCACGTCCTCGCGCGTCGCGCACAGCACGATGGCCTGCGGACGCACGTCGTGGAAGCGCGGGATCTGCGGCTTGCGCACCTCGTCGTATCGCGGGGAGCCGGGGAGGACGACCTCGCCCTCCAGAGCCGCCCCCAGGTCCCGCCAAGCAGTCTCGATGCTGGCCATGTCATCCCCCCTGCTCCGTAGCGAGTGTGACCGACTGGGATCGGCGCTTCCCGCATTGAAACGAAACGGGCCCGTTTCCGGTGTTCCAGTCCCGCTAGCGCCGCGCGAGCACGCGCCGGATGAAGGGCATCGCCAGCTGCGGCGGGTCGGGCGTCCCGGCCAGATCCGGTGGACGAGGCGCGGTCACGAACCCGATGTTGGTGACCAAGGCGACGACGACGCGTGTGCGCGGGTGGATGAGGATGAACGAGGTGCCACCGACAACGTTGCCGGTGTGGCCGGCGACTGGCCCGACGGGACTGTCGCCGACCTCGAAGCCGAAGCCGTAGCCGGTCGGCCTGCCAGAGCTCGTTCGCTGCGGCGTGAACAGCATTGCCTGCGATCGCGGGTCGAGGAACCGGGCGTTCGTGATGCCGATGCCGAAGCGGACGAGGTCTTCTGCGGTCGATAGGAATCCGCCCGACGGGTAGCGGTCGCTGAGGTCGATTCGCGGCGCGGGGACGGCGCGGCGAGTACCGGTCACTTCGTAGAAGCGCGTGCCGCCGACGGGCGGGCGGCCAACTGCCGTCGACGTCATCCCGAGCGGCTCCAGCAGCGCAGCCGAGACCGCGTTGGCGAAGTCGGTTCTCCTGACCGTCTCGACGGCGGCGCCGAGCAGGTCGAAGCCATAGCTCGAGTAATAGAACTCGTCGCCAGGCGCAGCGACCAGCGGGTCGTTGATGAAGACGCGCAGGCTGTCCTGCAAGGAGTGGTAGTGCTTCGTGTTGGTCGCCTCGGCGCCCTGGTAGTGGCGGATGCCGCCGAGGTGGCCACCGAGCTGGCGCAATGTCGGTGCCGGACTGCGGCGCGGGAAAGCGGGCAGATACGTGCCGATGTCGTCGTCGACGTCGAGGCGTCCTCGCTGGTCCAGGCGCGCGACCGTGGCCGCCGTCACCGCCTTGGAAACGCTCCCAATGCGGAACTGTGTCGTTCGGGTGACAGCGCGGCGGCGCATGAGATCGGCGAAGCCGCAACTTTGCGACCAGACGAGCTTGCCGTCGGCGGCGATCGCGACGGAGAGTCCGGGTGCGGCGAAGGCGCGCTTCATCTGCGGTACGAGCGTCCGGACCGAAGTGATCTCGCGGTGGTAGGCCGGCGCGGCGAACCAATCGCGGCAGGCGCCCGCCGGCGGCTGGGCCGCCTCTCCGCTACCGCGGGCGTAGAGCGCTGCACCGATGGCGACACCGATGACGGCGATCGCGACCATGAGCCGCCGCGTCATTGGCTTGTGGAGGGCCTCGGCCAAGCGCCGGTGGCGGGCCACTTCAGTCAGCCGCACCACGCCGCGACCCTCGCAGACCGAGGGCGCGCGCGAGCGTGGCATAGGCGACGCCGACGGCAATCGCCTCGAACAAGCCCGTCGCGGCCGCGCCCGCCAGCTCGGAGGCGTGGTCGGCGGAGCCATTGCCGACGGCGTCGACGAGCGCCATCGCGACGAACGCCAGCGCGGCAGTCGAGGCGCAGCCGGCCACGGGGCGCGACGTCATCAGCGCCACCACCGGCCTGAGCGGCGGCGCGGCCACGGCGACGTCGTCGACGAGTGATTCCACCGCCGTGGGCAGCTCGTCGCCGCGCGGCCTGGGCATGGCCGCGAGCGCCCACGTGCGCGCGAGCGTCGCGACGGCCATGAGGGCGGCGACGAACGCGATCGCTGCAGCGATCGCGTAGATCGCGATGATGGTGGCGGCGTCACGCCACGGTGCGGCCGCGGGCCGCGTCAGCGCCAGCAGCAGCTCGAGCGCTGCAGCTCCCGCGACGGTGAGCGTCGCAACGACGACGCCGTTGCTGATCAAGCGCAGGCGCTGTCCGTCGATCAGCAGCGCCTTCCGAGGACGGAGCGCACGAACGGCGGACACGACAAGCGCGACCACGGCAACCTGCAAAGCGAGCATGCTCGGCACGCCCTGCGGGAAGTCACGCAACCAGTCGGGTGCCATCAGGATGAACACCGCCGCAGCAACGGCATACGCCGTGCATGCGGTCGCCGCCCCGACGAGGGCCGTCCGGGCGGCGGTCGAGGCGACGGCGTGAGCGAACTGGCGGGCGACGAAGGCCGCGTCGCCGAAGCACCTGACAGCCTGCTGTTCGGCTTCGTCGCGCGCGAGGCCGGAAGCAGCGACTTCATCGGCCGACGCGTACAGATGATCGGCGGCCTCGGCGAGCAGACGCCTGCGCGGGCTGCGCTTGACACGGAGCTCCCGGTCGAGCTCGTCGAGGTAGTCGGCGATCGCGCTCTCGCTCACGACGTGCCACCAAGGACGCTGTCGAGCGTGTGGACGAAGCTACGCCATCCCCGCTCCTGCTCGGCCAGCGCCTTCGTCCCCCTCCCGGTCAGCTCGTAGACGCGGCGGCGCCGTCCGGCAGCGGTTGCCCAGCGGCTCTTGATCAGCCCTGCCTCTTCGAGGCGATGGAGCGCCGGGTAGAGCGTTCCCTCGAGGACGTCGAACTCGCCCCGGCTGCGCTCGCGCAGCTCCTTGATGATCGCGTAGCCGTGGCGCGGACCGTCGCGCAGCGCCGCCAAGACGACGAGCTCGAGCTGACCTCTCAGCGTGTCGACCTTCATACCTTTGTACCCTATGTATAGAGATAAAAGGTGTCAAGGACGTTTCGAGCCATTGAGCAATGGCGGGGGCTGAATTTCAACCTGCGAGCTGCGGGTTATGAGCCCGGCGAGCTACCTGCGGGCGGGGGCTCCTCTGTCGATTGGCTTGGAGCCTCCGGTGCCTCTGTACGTCCTGGTTCGCGGCCCTCGGAAGGGGGCGCCGGCGGCGGCCGGGGTCTCCGCGCGGCGAGGACGATCAACGCGGCGCTTCCTCCGGTGACGAGCACGCCGCCGATGAGCAACCCGATCGCGACCCAGAGCAGGAACGACAGCTTGGCCCCGAGGTCGACGTCGGCAGCGACGCCACGCGAGCCGTCGGCGTTCATCAGGACGACCGACCAGTCGCCGTCGCGCACCTTCCACGTCAGCGTCTGTGTTCCCACCCCGGAGGCGGAGGCGGCCCAGAAGCTCTGCTCCGTGGGCGGCGCTTGCGGCGCGCCTCCCGAGACCGAGAGGTATGTAGCTCGGAAGGGATCGAAGTCGATGTCCTGGACGTTCGCGTGGGCGACGGTTCCGAGGTACCTGGCGACCTCCGCCTGCGGCCCGATACCGATGAAGAGGGTCTTGTCGTCAGAGCTCTCGCCGCGGATCCGGACTTTGCCGAACCAGCTCTCGTTCAGGACCCAGCCCGCTCCTTCGGTGTCGACCTCGAGCCGCGTGCGCGTCAACGCGTAGGTCGGCGTCGCGAACCGCTCGGTCGGCGTCGTCAGGTAGCCGTCCTCGCGCTGCGTGCGGTCGGCCCAGAGCAGGAAGCCTCCTCCTACCAGCAGGGCGAGCCCGACCAGCACCCCGATGCTGCCCAGGACGATGAGGATGACGCGACCAGCGCTCATTGGAATGAGAGTACGGTGACGATGGCCCGAGGTTGACCCATAGGCGTGCTCGACGTCAAGGGCGCTGCGGACCAGCCGGCTCGAGCCCGCGCAGCACGTGCCTCAGCAACGCGAAAGGCGCCGCCTCCAGCGCCCTTCCGACGACCTTCCTTACCTCGCAGCCGTCACCGGAGATGTTTGGTGGATCGGCTCGGGCTCGGTCGCGACGGCGACCCGTGGCAGCCATTCGAGCCAGCTCGGGAGATACCAGTTCCAGTCGCCGAGCAGCTTCATGCTCGCGGGGAGCAAGACCCCCCGGATGATCGTTGCGTCGATCAACACGGCGGCGGCCAAGCCCACGCCGAACTGCTTCAGCAGGTCGAAGGACAGGGTGATGAAGACCGAGAAGACAAGGACCATCACGAGCGCGGCGCTGGTCACGACGCCGGCGGTGGTCTTGATCCCGTGCTCGACCGCCTCGTCCGTCGACATGCCGTGGTCGACGCCCTCGCGGATACGGCTGAGGATGAAGACGTGGTAGTCCATCGAGAGCCCGAACAGGATCACGAACAGGAACATCGGCATGAACGACTCGATCCCTCCTGACGAGGCGCCGATCAGGCCGCGCCCGATCCCGTCCTGGAAGACGAGCACGAGGATCCCGTAGGCCGCGGCCACCGAGAGCGCGTTGAGCACGATCGCCTTCACCGCGATCACGATCGAACGGAAGGCAAGCAGCATCAGCACGAAGGTCAGCGCAAACACGAAGGCGAAGACGTAGGGCGTCCTCTGCCGGAACTGGTGCTCGAAGTCGATCGAGCTCGCGGTCATCCCTCCAACGCCGGTGGTCGCGTCCGGAAGTCTCGTGACAGTCGCCGGCACGAGGTCGTCGCGAAGCGTGTGGACGGCGTGCTTCGAAGCCGAGTTGGTGCCGTTGCCGGCGATCGGGATCGAGATCAGGGCGACGGTGCCCGCGCTGTTGACGTCAACCTCGATCGGCCGGAACATCTCCCCGGTCGCGAGCGCCCGGCGGGTCAGCTCCCCGATCGCGGCACGGACTCCGGCCGAGCGGACATCGCGAGCCTCGACGACAACCTGCGCAGCGACCGCGTCGCCGGGGAACGCCTTCTGGATCTTGTCGTAGGCCCTGATGACGGCGAGCGACCGTGGGTACGACTCCGTGCTGTTCTGCGCCGTCTGCAGGCGGAGCGCCGGCACGGCGAGCGCGATCAGGACGCCGGCCGCTAGGAGCCCGGAGAGGAGCGGCCGCCGCAGGACCCGCTCGACGATCGCGCCCCAGAAGCGGCTTTCGCCGACGCGCTGATCGGGACTGCGCAGAAATGGCACGCGGCCCTTGTTCACGCGGTCGCCAAGCTTGGACAGCAATGCCGGCAGCACCGTCAGTGAGCCGAGAACGGAAATGGCGACGACGAGCATCGTCGCCGCGGCGAAGCCCTCAAAGGTCTTGTCGCCACTGATGAACATCCCGGCCATCGCCACGATCACCGTGAAGCCCGAGATCAGGACGGAGCGGCCCGAGGTCGCGGCTGCAGCCTCGACCGACGCGGACTCCGTCCGTCCGGCCGCGCGTTCCTCGCGTTCCCGCTTGAGATAGAACATCGAGTAGTCGACGCCGACCGCGAGTCCGATCAGCAGGACGACCGCGTTTACCGCGTCGTCCATCGGCAGCACCTTGCTCGGCAACGCCAGCAGGCCGATCGCCGCAAATACCGACGTCAACGCGAGCAGCAGCGGGATCCCGGCGGCCACCAGCGCCCCGAACGTCAGCAGCAGGATTCCTAGGGTCACCGGGAGCGAGATCGCGCCCGCCTTCAGCAGATCCTTGCCGAACTGTTCGTTGATCGCCTTGTTCGCGCTTCCACCGCCGAACTCCGCGATGGTGAACTGAGAACTCGCGCGCTGCGCATCCGCGACCGCGGCCAGGATCGGCTCGACCTTGTCCTTGGCGTCTTCGGACTTGCCGCGGATGTCGAACTCGACCAGCGCTGAATGCCCGTCGCTCGATACGCGGCCCGCATTGCCCGGCGCGAACGGCGAATCGATGTTGGTCGCGTTCGGCTGCGCCTCCAGCCGCCGGACTACGTCTTGCACGACGGCGTGGAACCGTGCGCTCGCCGCCGTCAGCGAAGAGCTCTGAACGAGCACCAGCTCCTTCGCCGGCTGCTCGAACTCGTCGTTGAGGATCCGCTGGACACGGCCGGACTCACCCGGCCCCGGTTCGTTCACCGACAGCGAGTCTGTTCCCACCACCATTCCTAGGTAGAACGCCACGAGGACGAACGCCAGCCACCCAAAGACAGCTGTCTTCCAGTGCCTCGCGCTCCACCGGCCCGCGCGCGCAGCAAGGTTCTCCCTATGGACGGAGGCCATACTGTCCTCCTAAGCCTTGCGGTCCGCGGCGAGGATAAGACCCGGTGGCCAGCCGGTCAAGAGGTTCGAAGGCTCCGGCCGGATCGTCTGTATCCCGCCGCAGAACGTGGACGTAAAGACCCTGACCGGGAAAACACAACGCCCACAGGAAATCCGTGACAAGGCGGACGCCTTCGGAAGAGTCTGGCTAGACCTGGACGCCCGAGGTCGTGGAGATTGACCTTAGAGGACCTGCAAGACCTAGCTGCTCTTTGTGACGGCATAGAGTCGCCATTCGCCAGGAATGCCCTTGAGCTCGTGCGAGCCGCGGTCTTCGAAGGTCAGCCCCGAGCCGGCGACCAGGTCTCTGACGGTCGAGGAGACGAGCACCTCGCCCGGCTGCGCGTTGGCGGCGACTCTGGCCCCCGTGTGCACCGCGATGCCGGCCACCTTGCCGTCAACGAGCTCGCACTCGCCCGTGTGCAAACCGACTCGCACCTCGAGCCCCAGCTCCGGCATGGTCTCGGCGATGGCACACCCGCAGCGGATGGCCCTGGCCGGGCCGTCGAAGGAGGCGAAGAAGCCGTCGCCCGCCGTGTCCACCTCCTGGCCGCGAAATCGAACCAGCTGACGGCGGACGAGGTCGTGGTGGCGCAGCAGGAGCTCTCGCCAGGCCCTGTCACCGAGCGTTGCCGCCCTCTCGCTGGAGCCGACGATGTCCGAGAAGAGGACAGTGGCCAGAACCCTGTCGGGTTCAACCTCGGGATGCGTGCCCGCCACGACATCGGCGAGGAAGCTCTCCAGCTCGACGAAGACCGGCTCCTGCTCGCCAAGTGAGGGGGAAAAGTCCGCGCCGGGCAACTCCACGAAACGGGCGCCTGGAACGTGCTCGGCCAGGTAGCGCCCACTGCGGATGTCCCAACCTCCCCCGTCCTTCCGATGCATGACCAGTGTCGGGACCCGAATCAGGGGAAGTACATCGCACACGTCCACGTCGATGTTCATCCGGATGTAGGCGGCGGCCGCAGCGGGGCTGACACTGAGTCGAAAGACACGGGCTTTGCTTTGGAGCTCCTCCTCAGGCGCGCTCGGGTTGACCATGCCAATGACCTCGTAGGCGAAGGCGGGATCCCCCCAGCGACGCTCAAAGTCGTCGGCCTGTCGTTGCGTCTCCTCCCGGGTCGGAAGCCACGGCAGGCTGGGGTTCTTCACGAACCGCGGCGACGCGTTCATCAAGATCAGCCCAGCGGTCCGTTCGGGATACGTGGCCGCGAACAAGATAGAGAGCGGGGAGGCATCGCCGAGGCCGAAGAGCACTGCCCGCTCCGATCCGACCGCGTCGAGGACGGCGCGGATGTCGTCCATGCGCGTCTCCAGCGTGGGCACGCCCACGTCCCGGTCGGACATGCCGGTCCCACGCTGGTTGACCCTGAACAAGCGACAGATGGAGGCGAGTCGGGTGAAGAATCGAGCCTCGGAAGGAGTCTCCCAATTCAGCTCAATGTGTGAGATCACTTCGACCGCGACGAGGTCGGGGGGACCGTCACCTAGTACCTGGTAGGCGATACGTACGTTGCCACTCTTGGCGTAGCGCGTTTCAGGTTGCACCGGCGTAGTGTCGCGCAGCTCAGCGGGTAGCGACGTTCCGTGGCAAGCGGTCGTCATCCCGTTCGGATGAAATGGCGGGCGCCCTCAGGGCCGTCGTCCCCAGTGCTGGCCACTCCCGACGAGGCCTGTGTCCGCTTAGGTGGCGCAGCGGTCAGCGGGAGGGTGGGCGTTCAAGGAACGCCGTCTTCCCTAAGGACGCAGTGGTGGCAGAGCAGTGTGAACGGCTTCTTTCGACGGTTCGGTTTCATCCTCAGAGGGTGACGAGCGCGAGACACGCGCCGTCTAGCCTGGAGCCGACTGCAGCAATCCCTGCCCGTCGCTCAATTCTCTCGGAAGGGGACCAAGGGGAGAGTCGTGATGGCTGAGACACCCACCGACGTGCTCGTCGCCGGCTATCAGGACATCGACGAGGCGACGAAGGACTTCGAGGCGCTCATCGCGCTCGTCAAGGAAAAGCAGGTCTCGATCGAAAGCGTCATCCTGGTCTCGCACGCTCAGGACGGCAGCGTCGGGGTGCGGCAGACGGGCGACAACCGCGGTCGCAAGGGGATGGGCTGGGGCGGCGGGGTCGGGCTCGCGGTTGGCCTGTTCGCGCCGCCGCTGCTCGCGTCGGCCGCCGTCGGGGCGGTTGCCGGCGGGGCGATCGGCAAGTTCGTCGACCACCGGGTCGAGCAGGAGATCCACGACAAGATCGGCGAGAACCTGCCGCCGGGGTCGGCCGGGATCATCGCGGTCTTTGACGACGAGCAGCGGCTCGGTGTCGAGCAGGCGCTCGCAGGCGCGCTGCTCCGGTCGGTCGTCCAGGGCGACAAGAAGGGCATGGGCGCATTGAAGGAGTCGCTCGCCGAGGCGATGGGGAAGTTCAGCCCGGACCGCACGGTGCTGCCGATCCCGGACCCGAACTTCGGCGGGGCGATCGGGCAAACGCTCGATGCGTCGGTCGCCGACTGGACGATCAACATGACGCCGTCGCCCCCGGAGGGGGCGCCCAACGTGCTGCTCGTGCTTATCGACGACGCGGGCTTCGGCAATCCGTCGACATTCGGCGGACCCGTTGAGACGCCGGCGATGACGCGGGTCGCCGAGGAGGGCCTCAAGTACAACAGTTTTCACGTCACCGCCCTCTGCTCGCCCACGCGTGGAGCGCTCCTGACGGGCCGCAACCACCACAGCGTCGGGTTCGGGTCGATCGGCGAGTTCCCTGGCCCGTTCCCCGGCTACTGCGCGAGCGTGCCGAAGGACTGCGCTCCGTTCGTCCGGGCGCTTCAGGGAAACGGCTACTCGACCGCCGGGTTCGGCAAGTGGCATCTGACCCCGGATCACGTTCAGGGAGCGGCCGGCCCGTTCGACCGCTGGCCGAACGCCTGGGGGTTCGATCGCTTCTGGGGCATCCTCGGCGGCGAGGCGGGTCAGTATGACCCGGTTATCACGCAGGACAACACGACCCTCGGCGTTCCGGAGGGCGAAGACCCCACGCAGTACTACTGGCCGGACGGCCTCACCGATCAGGCGGTGCGCTGGTTGCACCAGGTGCGCGCCCAGGACCAGGAAAAGCCGTGGTTCATCTACTACTCGACGGGCTGCTCGCACGCGCCCCACCAGGTCGCGCTCGAGTGGAGCGAGAAGTACCGCGGCAAGTTCGACCAGGGGTGGGATGTGCTCCGCGAGGAGACGTTCGAGCGGCAGAAGGCGCTGGGCGTGATTCCTCCGGACACGGTGCTGACGCCGAGGCCGGACGCGCTTCCCGCCTGGGACTCGCTCTCGGACAGCGAGCAGAAGCTGTACGCGCGCCAGATGGAGGTGTACGCCGGCTTCCAGGAGAACGCCGACTGGAACATCGGCCGCCTGCTCGACGCGGTCGCGGAGATGGGCGAGCTCGACAACACACTCGTCATCTACATCTTCGGGGACAACGGCGCGAGCCTGGAGGGCACGATCACCGGCTCCTTCAACGAGCTGACGATGCAGAACGGAATCGCTCTCACCGCCGAGCAGCAGCTCTCGCTGATCGATGACTACGGCGGGCTCGACGCCTGGGGCACCGACGCGTACGCGCCGCACTACGCGTCCGCCTGGGCGTGGGCCGGGAACACGCCCTTCCAGTGGGGCAAGCAGTGCGCCTCCCACCTCGGCGGCACGCGCAACGGCATGGTGATCTCCTGGCCGGAGCGGATCAAGGACGCCGGCGGGTTGCGCGCCCAGTTCACGCACTGCATCGACATCGGGCCGACGATCCTCGAAGCGGCCGGTATCCCCGAGCCCGAGGTCGTGGACGGGACCGCCCAGAAGCCGATGGAGGGGACGAGCTTCCTCTACAGCTTCGAGGACGCGCACGCGCCGGAGCGGCACACCGTGCAGTACTTCGAGATCGTCGGCAACCGGGCGATCTACCAGGACGGCTGGTGGGCGGCTTGCAAGCTCGACCGGATCCCGTGGGACATCTCGCCGCTGACGATGGCGAGGTTCGCGCCCGGAGCCTACGACCCGGAGCAGGACACCTGGGAGCTGTACTACCTCCCCGACGACTACAGCCAGGCGAACGACCTCGCCGCCGAGAACCCGGAGAAGCTCGCCGAGCTGAAGACGCTCTTCTTGGGAGAGGCCGAGAAGCACAACGTCTTGCCGCTGCTGGCGGCGTTCTCCGTCTTCTTCGGGATCCTGCCGCCGATGCCGACGACCACGACCCAGACGTTCTACGGCGACGTCGAGAACATCGCCTCCGGGATGATCCCGCGCATCTACGGCCGCTCCTACGCCATCGAGGCGGAGCTCTCGGTCCCCGCGGACGGTGCCGAGGGCGTGATCGTCGCCGAGGCGGACGAGATGGGCGGCTTCTCGCTCTGGGTCGACGAGAACGGCCTGCTGCACCACAGCTACTCGATGATGGGGGTCGAGCGGTACGAGCAGGTCTCGACCGAGCCAATACCGACCGGGGAGGTCATGGTCCGCATGCTGTTCGACTCCGACCGGCAGGAACGGTCGGCCGGCGGCACCGTCTCGCTGTACGCGAACGACGAGAAGATCGGCGAGGGGCGGATCGAGAGGACGGTCGCCGTCCGCTTCTCCGCCTACGCCGGCCTGGACGTCGGCCGCGACAACGGCCTGCCCGTCGACCGCGCCTACGCGGCCAAATCGCCGTATCCCTTCACCGGAACGGTGAAGAAGGTCGTCTTCGACCTCAAGCCGGGCAGCCACGAGGACGAGAAGGCGCTGCACGAGGCCGGCGCGCACGTCGCCGCCGCCCACGGGATCAGCGCTTGATGACGCCGGAAGAGCGCCTCACGGTTGTGATGACGCGGCAGTAGCTCTACCGGCCTGGCGCCGCCGAAGGGAGCGACATGGAGGCGCGTGGCGACTCGAGCGGCGTCGCGGGGATGGTGATCAGCCCCGAGTCGGACGGTCGAGATCGAAGGTCACCCAGGCGTCGCGGTGCTTGCAGAACCGCCTGCAGAAGTGGCGACGGCGTGGTTCGCTTGATAGGCCACCTCGAATGAGCTATCGCGTTCCGCCGTACTCCGCCGAAACGCAGGGCTCCGAGCCAGACTGGCCCATGGCCGGTGCATTTAAGACTGCGCTGCTCGACGCCGTTCACCTACCGCTCCGGCCGCCAGCCGCTGACCCGCTTGAACCGCTCGTTCGAGACATGCTCGCGGTCGCGGCAGACGTTGTAGATGCCGCTCGGAAGGGCGAGCGCCGCGTGGAGGGCGCGCCCTGCGTCGGCAAGATGCAGGGTAGAGCCGAAGCGTGAGTTCGGTAGCTCGTTGCCCGTCCCGGGACCGTCGAGGAGGCCGAGACGCAAAACGACGCCGCGCCGGCCCGCTGCCGCGAAGCGAGCCGTCTGCTCCTCGGCCGCGAGCGCCGAGCGCAGATACTCGGGCACGTGACCAAGCGGCGTCTCCTCGTCGACTAATCCCTTCGCCGGATAGAGGAAAGTGATGCTCGGCTGAACGTACACTTCCGTCTTCGCGGTGAGCGCCGCGTCGACGAGGAGTCGGGACGCCTCCGCGCGCAGACGGTCGTTCTCTCGCCAGGCTTCTCGCTCGCTCGCCCGCTCGCGTGGCGGAATCCGGGTCGCGAGGTGCAGGATGCCCGCAGCGTCGTCCACCGCTCGCGTGACCGCAACCGGGTCAAACAAGTCAAGCTGCGCCGGCGCCGGAGCGTCGATCTCGTGACCCTGTGCACGAAGGAGCGGAATCGTCGCTCGGCCGAGGACACCGTTTCCGCCGGTCACAAGGAGACGCACGCTGCACCCCCACCGAGGTTCGAAATCGTTGACGTGCGCCGAAGCGGAGGGGTCGTCACCCGGGCGGCCGCGCAGCGCAATCCCGAGACGCGCTTGCGGTCGAGCTCGTGGAGGGCCACCTCAGTCCCCGACGCGGGCCTTGTCCACCAGTACTCGCCGCCTCAGCGCCTCTGCGAACGACGAGTCGCAGACGACGTCGTCGAGCTCGATCTCCTCGGAATCAAGCAGCTGCAGCCGGAGGTGGTCGTGGCCGTCCGGCCCGTGGAGAACAAGGCCCGCGGCGAAGAAGCCGAGCTCGTTCAGCTCGGCCGTCGCCTCGTTCACATCGGCCACCGCCACCAAGTCGATGTCCGCGTAGACGACATCAACATGCCGCGAGAGCAGGTGGCGCACAGCCCCCTTCAGGGCCGAGCTGGCTTCCCCGTCCCAGCGCTGGAGCCGCAGGAAGCCGAGGGAGCGCGGCTGGTCGACGTCGGCCGTCACCGCCTCGCCCGCAAACGGAGCTCGCTCGGTGCGAGGCTCGACCGAGAGGCCGACGTTGGCGTAGAGGCTCTCGAGCAGCTCGCGGTAGGGGGCCGGCAGCGCCGCTTGACGCGGGCGTTCGTCAAGAGGCTTGTAGGAGCGGAGCGTGGCCGTTCGTCGTGTCGGCCCCTCGCCGCCGAAGCCCCGCATCGTCGTCCGCGCCGGGACCATTCCGAGCTGGAGAGCCGTCTCGCGGTAGCCGTGCGAGGACTCGGCGCGCTGACTGAAGGGATGGATGGTGACGGCATCGCCGAAGACCGAGGCAAGACCGCGCTCGGTTGCGGTGTCGAGCGTGTGCTCGAACAACCGGCCGAAGACACCGAGGCCTCGATAGGCGGAGTGGACGACCGCGGCACCTGTCTCGGCGGAGGGGACACCGGCGAGCGGCATCAGCGCGTGATGCCCGATTACTCGCCCCTCGTGGACGGCGATCGTCGACAGTAACTCGCCGGAGGCGAGCGCCGCCATCAAGTACCGCGGCCGGTAGAAGTCGGCGTGCACATAGCTCAGGTGATAGTTCTCGTAGAGGAGCTGGGCGATCGCCTCGCCGTCCCGGGGCGTAGCGGTCCTCACCTCGATTGCGTCGGAAGCTTCTACCCCCGCCTGTGCGCGCCTGGGCGCGGCCTCGATGTGGTGCCGCCTCGCCCATCCTTCGTCACTTGAGCGGACGCTCACTTCTGCCGTCAGCCGTTTCCCGCCCGAACCGAGGTTGATCAGCAGTACGTTGCGGCCGTCCGCAGCGAGAGCGGCCAGCGACTTGGGCAGCGGCCCGAAGTCTCCGCCAGCGCTCGTCAGCGGCAGGCCCCAGTCCTGCACGACGACCTGGACCGATCCGCCACCCGACTCGAGCGTAACCTCAATCTCGCCGAGGTCGTCGTCCGGGTACGCATTGTCAAGCGTGAAGCTGACGAGTTGCTCGACGACCGCGCCGAGCCGCCGCTCGTCCTCTGCGGAGATTCCGCAAGCGGCGGCAAAGGCAGGGAGGAGTGCCAGTACCAGAGACGGCGCGCTCGCGTCGCTGAGGACGGTGACCTTTACCCTCGACACGGCAAGGCGATGTTAGAGGCCGAGTTCGGGCTACGTGCTTTCAGAACGCTTGCAGTCGAGAGACTCTCCAGCCCGGGGATCCAGACGTGCGCGTCATCGATCACTTCACGCTTCTCGTCCGTGGCTGGCTGATCATCACGACCCTGAACCCTGAGGCCGCCGTTGGCGGAAGACGGCATGGTCCTGCGTCACCTAGGGTCCCGGGATCATGCTGGGCAAGCTGACAGCCGACCACGCGAGCGGCCTCGTCAGGACGCGCGCCAGGGAACAGCCCGACCGCTTCAAGATCGTGCGCGAGGGAATCGCCGCCACCGCGCGCGAGCCGCGCGATGCGCCGGGGCACGCTGTTCTAGGAACGTGAACCGCACGCGAATCACTGCGAGCGACTGCGATTGCGTCCAGCGGATCGCGGCCACCTGCGGCGAGTCGCCGATGTGGTCCGTACGCGAGCAGGCGCTCTACTGGACCGACAACTTAGAGGGGCGAATCCACCGCCTGGAGCCAGAGAGCGGGAGCGACCAGAGCTTCCTGCTCGGCCAGAACGTGATGGCCATCGGCCTGCGGGAACGTGGTGGGCTCGTGCTCGCGCTCGCCAAGCAGCTCGCCTTCTACGAACCTGGAGGCGAGCTCGAGCTGCTCATGGGAGTCGAGTCCGACCAACCGCGCAACCGCTTCAACGACGGCAAGGTCGACCGCCGCGGTCGCTACTGGGCCGGCACGATGAACGACGTCGACTGGGACACGCCTTCCGGCTCGCTCTACCGCCTCGACGCAAGCCTTGAGCTAAGCCACCTACGAGGTGCGGTGTCCTGCGCCAACGGGCTGGGCTGGAGCCCAGACGACCGGATCTTCTACTTCGGCGAGAGCTTCCGCTACGCGGTCTTCGCCTACAACTTCGACCCCGACGCCGGCGCCCTCTCGGCCCGGCGAGTGTTCGCGACCGTCGACCGGAGGAGCGGGGCGTTCCCGGACGGACTAACGGTGGACGCCGAGGGCGGGGTTTGGAGCGTACAAAACGGCGCCGGCCGAGTGGTGCGCTACGCCCCCGACGGCGGGATCACACACGAGGTCGAGGTGCCGCTTCCCCAGCCGACGAGCTGCATCTTCGGCGGACGGGACCTGGACCTCCTCTACATCACTACCTCGCGGCAGAAAATGACCCCCGAGCAGCTCGCGCGCTACCCGCTGTCGGGCAGCGTGTTTGCCGTGCGACCTGGCCTGAGCGGTGTGCCCGAGCCGCTCTTCGCAGGGTAGAGAGGCAGCCGCCGTATTCGCTGAAATACAGGAGCCGGTTTTCAGCCGCGGCTGCGTATTTAGCCGGAACGCGGTGACATCGCCGCGGAAACCGGATGCTTGCAGATCACTCGCAGCCAGGCTGATTACGCCGCTCGTGTGTCAAACGGTTCAGCCAGGTAGTGCCGGAGGGTCGGGCCCGGATCGTCGATGATGGTTGCGGCCAGTTGGGAGCCCGTGTCGAACATGACGGCGATCGCCCGCGGTCGGCTGCTTGCCCGGGTCTCGCGCGTTGGTGAGCTTCTGAGGGCGAATCGGGCGCCAGGGAGCCGCCGCTTCGACCACTGCAACGTCGACTCCGGCGGTCGGGGTGAGCAGCCGTCCACCGAACACCACGCTGCAGAGCGCGAACCAGGCCCAGCCGAGCGAGAGGCCGCCGATCACGTCCGAGAGCCAGTGAAGGTCCAGCAGGACGCGGCTCGCTGCGACGGCGACTGCGACCGCGACCGACGCCGAGACCACGATCTGCCGCGCCCGCAGTGGAAGGTGGCGCCCGACAATCAAAGCGGCGGCGGCGTAGAACGCGGCCGACGTCGAGGAGTGTCCGCTTGGGAACGACGGGCCGAGTGTTGCCGCCGCCGGGTCGAGCGTCGGCCGAACGCGGCCGACGAGATCCTTGACTCCGAGCATGATCGCCTCCATGCCGACGAGCACCGTGAGCAGGAAGAGAAACGACCAGCGGTCTCGCCACCGGATGACCTCGAGTGCGACGAGCGCAAGCGCCAGCACGACCACGATCTCGAGGCTTCCCAAGTCGGTGAGCGCGTGCAGCCCTTTGGTGGACGTCGTGCTGCGGTGGTCGTATCCCCATGCGGCGACAACGTTGTCGAAGCGTTGGATGAAGGCAACCCGACGAACCAGGAAGGCCAGAACGCCGAGGGCCAAGCCGCCGAGAAGCGTGATCGACAACGCGAGTGTGAGCAGGAAACCGGTCGCGACCGTCCGGTCGAGGCGCTGGACGACCAGCAGTCGCATGCGGGCGTGAGGCCTCACCGCCTCCCCGGCCGCGCGCGCGACTTCCACGGCAGGCTTCGCCGGCGTGGCACTCGAGTGCACGTACCACCGCGCCACGAGGTAGGTGAGCACTCCGGCCGCGAGCGCTGCTGTCAGATCAGCGAAGAGAGGCAATCGAGTAGGTCGAGAAGAGTGCCGGTGGGATCGCCACGCTGCGCCGATGTTTCCAATTCGGACAAGCGAGAAACCATGCCTCTCGAGGCTCCGCGTTCTGGTCAGAAAAGCTCCGCGTCCTGGTCAAGAAACGCGACCACTCAAATGTCTACCCAAACCGTCACAACCAAGGACTATTCCGCTGCCCGCGAACCCGCGGACGACGAGCGGACTTCGCTGCTGTCGTTCCCCGTCCTGGACGCGAAGCCGCGCCGCGGGAGAAGCCTGGCGACGCTGCTCGGCGCCCGCCACCCGTTCTGGACATACGTCTGCGGCGTCCTCGTCTCGGTCGTCGTCATCGCGGCGCTGTCGATCCTCACTGGCCTGCTCATCACACACGTCGTGCTCCGGTCGCATTGGCTTGCCGGCGACGACGAGCGTCTCGTTCGGTTTCTCGCCCGTCATCGCTCCGGCAGCCTGACGGAGGCCTCGCTCGTCGGTTCGATCATGGCCGGCGGCGTCGTCCTCCCGATCATCGCGGGCATCGCTGCGGTGACCGCGGCGGTGGCCAAGCACTGGCGGTTGGCCGGGTTCCTCCTTGTCGCGCTTGCCGTCGAGTCGGGCTCCTACCGCGCGACGACGTTCGTGGTCCACCGTCACCGCCCCGAGGTCCACCGGCTCGAGAACTTGCCGGTGGACGCCAGCTATCCGTCGGGGCACACCGCGGCCTCGATCGCCGTGTACTGGGGGATCGCACTCTTGCTCACGTCACGAATCTCGAACGTCACCGCACGGATCTGCATCTGGGCCGTCGCGGCGCTCATTCCGGTGTACGTGGCGTTCTCCCGGATGTATCGAGGCATGCATCACCCGCTGGACATCGGCGGCGGAGTGCTCATCGGCATCGCGGCGCTGTCGGCCATGGTTCTCGTCAGCCGGGCCGCGCACGTCGTCTCGTTCCCGCACCGAAGCGCCCCGAAGTGACGAAGGTCGCGGTCATCGCGCATGCCGGCAAGTCGTTCGGTGGCGGCCTCCCCCAGCTCCAGCGCGAGCTCGGGCACCAGGGCGTGGCCGATCCCCTGTGGATCGAAATCGCGAAGAGCCGGTACGCGCCCAAGCAGGTGGAGCGCGTCCTGAACGAGGGCGCCGAGCTGCTCTTCGTCTGGGGCGGCGATGGCACGGCGCAGCGTTCCATCGATGCGCTGGCCGGGTCGGAAACGGCCCTCGCGATCGTCCCCGCCGGGACTGCGAACCTCTTGGCAACGAACCTCGGGATCCCACAACACATCGAGCAGGCCGTCTCGATTGGGCTTCGGGGAGAGCGTCGCAAACTCGACGTCGGCCGGTTCAACGGCGAGCGCTTCGCGGTGATGGCGGGCGCGGGATTCGATGCGTCGATGATCCAGGAGGCCGACGGGGGCCTGAAAGACCGGCTCGGACGTGTTGCGTACGTGTGGACTGGGTCCAGGAACCTCCGGGCGAAGCCTTTCAACGCGAAGATCGCGGTGGACGGGGTTCCCTGGTATGCCGGTGCCGCCAGCTGCATCCTGGTCGGCAACGTCGGCCGCCTGTTCGGGGGCATCGAGGTCTTCGAGGATGCCCGGCCCGACGACGGACGGCTCGAGATCGGCGTCGTCAACGCAGACGGCGTCGTGGATTGGGTGCGGACGTTGGCGCGCACAGCCGTCGGCCACGGTGAGCGCTCGCCTCTGGTGCAGGCGACGAGAGCGACGAAGGTCAAGGTGAAGCTCGATCGGAAGGTGCTCTACGAGGTCGACGGAAGTGATCGCGAGAAGGTCAAGTCGTTCACGATCAAGGTGCAGCCCGCGGCGATCACGATCTGCACCCCCAGGGAGGAGCGGAGACACGATGTCAACGGTTCAGCGTGATTCGTCCATTTCGGTGCGCCGCGCGCAATCGGCCGGGGAAGGATTCGTCAACTCGCGGCTTTTTGCGATCCTCTCGCGGGCCGGGTTCGTCGCCCGTGCCCTGATCTACGGGATCATCGGACTGCTGGCGTTCGATCTCGCGATCGGGCAGGGCGGCAAGATCACAAACCAGCAGGGGGCTCTCAGGTCGGTCGAACAGCATCCCTTCGGTCACTTCCTGCTCACGCTTCTCGCAATCGGTCTCGGCGGCTACGCGCTCTGGCGGCTCTTCCGGGCCGCTCTCGGCCACGGCCGCGAGGGCACCGACCGGGGGATCGAGCGCCTCGGCGCCCTCGGCAGCGGGATCGCGTACGCCGCGATGTGCGTCGTCGCGGTCCAGATCCTTACCGGCCCAGGGACGTCCGGGAACGGTGCGAAGAAGACGGCCGGTGACGTGTTCAGCTGGCCTGCCGGGCGCTGGCTGGTTGCGATCGCGGGCGTCGTGCTGGCAGGCGTCGCCTGCTTCCAGCTGATTCGCGGTCTCCGCAAGAAGTTCCTCGACGACTCGAAGACGGATCAGATGCCGCAGCTCGTCTTCAAGGGGTTCACCGTGCTGGGCACGATCGGGCACGTAGCGCGCGCGGTCGTCTTCGGGCTGGTCGCCGTCTTCCTCATCAAGGCGGCGTACGACTACAAGGCAAACGAGGCGATCGGGCTCGACGGCGCCCTGGGGAAGCTGTACGACGGCGCGTACGGGGCCTGGCTTCTCGGCGCCGTCGCCGCCGGGCTGATCGTGTTCGCGTGCTTCTCGCTGGTGGAAGCGCGATACCGGAAAATCTAGTCGCGAGCACGTGCACATGAGCGAACCGGGCGACAGTGCTCCCGAGCTCTTGCTCGGCCCCATGCTCCGCTACGCGGGCACGGAGAGCGCGACCTTCTGGCTCGAGACCAGCGCATCGTGCGAGGTCGAGATCCTCGGACGCCGCACGTCGACCTTTGCCGTCGAGGGGCATCACTACGCCCTGCTCCTCGTCGAGGATCTCACTCCTGGATCCGTCACCCCGTATGAGGTCAGGCTCAACGGAAAGCTCGCCTGGCCTCCAGAGGACGGACGGCCGCAACCTGTTGTGCGGACCCGGAACCACGAGCGCCGCGCGCGGCTCGCCTTCGGATCGTGCCGGGTCGGCGACCCGCAGCCGACGAACCTCGGCGCCGCATGGCCGGAGGACGTCCGCGCCATCGGGGTCGACGCGCTCTGGACGTACGCGAAGCAGCTTCAGCGCGGCGACGTCGAGTGGCCTGACGCGGTGCTGCTCCTCGGCGACCAGGTGTACGCCGACGAGGTCTCACCGCAGACCCTCGCATTCATCCGGGAGAAGCGCGGGACGGAGGAGCCTCCCGGCGAGCAGATCGCCGACTTCGAGGAGTACACGCGGCTCTATCGGGAGTCCTGGTCGGAGCCGGACATTCGATGGCTGTTCTCCACCGTGCCGACGGTCATGATCTTCGACGACCACGACGTGCACGACGACTGGAACATCTCCTGGCTCTGGGTCGAGGAGATGCGTCGAACGAACTGGTGGGAGAGCCGGATTACAGGCGCGTTGATGGCCTATTGGCTCTACCAGCATCTCGGCAACCTCTCCCCGCCCGAGCTCGAGGAGGACACGACGTTCCCGCAGGTCAAAGGCGAGCGGGACGCGGGACCGCTCCTTCGCCGGCTCGCCCACACGTGGGATCGTGAGTCGGCCGCGAGCCGTTGGGCCTTCTACCGCGACTTCGGAGACACGCGCCTCCTCGTCCTGGACTCTCGTGCCGCCCGCGTGCTGTCGGACGGCCGGCGGCAGATGATCGACGACGGGGAATGGGAATGGATCGTCGACCATTCGATCGGCGCGTTCGACCACGTGATTATCGCCAGCACCCTTCCGGTGTTCTTGTCGCGCGGGCTCCATCACTTTCAGGCGTGGAACGAGTCGCTGTGCGCAGGGAAATGGGGCCGCCCCCTCGCGAGCCTCAGCGAGCGGCTCAGACGCGCCGTGGATCTCGAGCACTGGGCGGCGTTCAACCGGTCATTCGAGCAGCTGTGCAACTGGCTACGGAGGATCGCCCGCGGCACGGCGGACACCCCTCCTCCGGCTTCGATCCTGCTTCTCGGCGGCGACGTCCACTGCAGCTCGGTGAGCGAGATCGATCTGGGACCGAACGGGTCGTGCAGCGTCCACCAGATCGTCTGTTCACCGTTTCGCAATCCGCTCTCGGCGATGGAGCGCTGCGTTGTGAAGGCGACCGGCTCTCGCACCGCCGAGAGGATCTTCTTCCGCCTGGCGAAGCTGGCCGCCGTGGATCCGCCTTCTGCCACGTGGCGGCCGCTTCGACCAGCGACGTTCGAGAATACGCTGGCAGAGCTCGTGCTTGACGGCCGCGCGGGGAGCGCGACGATCTGGCGGAGCCCGCGTGAAGGCGAGGACGTTGAACGGCTCGTCGTTGACCAGCGCACCGCGCTCACCTGACCGTCGAGTTCCGGGGCGAGGAACCTGCCCTCTCGCCCTCTTGGGCGCAGCGCCACTGTAGATGACCAACGAAAAGGCCCCGTCTCCGGGGCCGTTCGCAGTAGCGGGGGCAGGATTTGAACCTGCGACCTCCGGGTTATGAGCCGCCTCGATTGTGTATGCACGTTCCGCCGTATTCCGCCTAAACGCCGACGCCGAGCCGGTTTTGCGCGGCGAGCCTGCATTTGGGCGGAACACGGTTACATCGCCGCGGAAGCCCATTGCTTGCAGAACGCTTGCAGTCCGAGGTCGATTCAACCGCTCGCGGCAAGACCACCTCCATGTAAGCGTGCCTATCTGGGGAATCGGGGGACGAGAGGGCATCGTCAAGCCTTTTCGGGCCCTAGACACGCCCGACTTCCCCGTCGTCTCCGGTTCAACTCACGAAAACTCACCATGGCCGCCACGTTATTGCCGGTCTGTCACCCCGCAGGTCGCGGGTTCAGCCGTCACACACACACCTTTGCAGGCCCGGCGACGCCTCTCAGCGCGGCACGTGCGCCCGGAGCTTTTCGAGATCCAGGAGGCGGACGCTGCGCCGTTCCGGCTTGATCGCGCCCTCTCTGGCCAGGTCGTGAAAGGCACGCGAGATCGTCTGTCGGCTCAGCGCCAGCGTTGCCGCAAACTCCTCTTGCGTCAGCTCGAGCGTAGGCTCCTTGCGCTCGGCCAGCTCGTCTAGGAGCAGGCGACTAACCTGTTCGAGGGCTGACTTCCCGGCCATCTCCCGGACCCGCTGGTGGGCCCGGTCGAGTGCGTGCGCGAGCAGGCGGAGCCAGCGGAAGGCGATCTCGGGAAAGAGCTCCTCGAGCGTGCGGATGGTGTCGAGGCGGAGTCGAAGCAGCGTCGCGTCGCTCAACGTCACGGCCGAGTAGGGGTAGGGAATGTCGAGAAGGATCGCGAGGTGATCGACGCTCGAGCCGGCGTAGAGAATCTGGACGACCAATCGATCGGAGTGCGTCTCGGAGACCAGCTCGAGTTCGCCCCGCTCGATAATTAGGAGTTCGCGCGGCAGGTCGCCCTGGCGAAAGAGGGTTGTGCCTGGCGCGAAGGTGCGACGGGTGGCAAAGCGACGAAGCGCCTCGACGTCGTCCCCGGGCAACCCTTCGAAGTCCCCCTGTGTCATCGTCGCGCGCAGCCAGGGAGCGAAACGCGGGCTGTCGGCCCGCGGCTTCCGTTGGGCGAGGGAAACCGAGCGCGCGATTCCGGCACTGTCGCAGATCCGACAGTTTGTCGGCACAGGCTCCGGCTAGACATCAGATAGCGGATTCGTGCCGCCGGGTGTGGCACGGACCGGAACCGCCAAGTACCAAGGAGGCAGCTGATGTCGCAGACTCTTCCTGAGCGTCGTTCCACAACCGAGCCGCAGCGGTGGGAGCCGCTGAGCGAGCTCGAGCAGATGACCCAGCGGATGCGCCGGATGCTCGACCAGACGTTTGGCGGGTTCGGCTTGCAGTCGCCGCTGATCACCGAGGGAGCCGGCTGGGCGCCGCTGGTGGACATCGAGGAACAAGACGATGCCTACCTCCTCGAAGCGGAGCTTCCGGGGGTCAAGCGCGAGGACGTGAACATCGAGGTCGCGGGCAACGAGCTCTCGGTCACGGGCGAGATCAAGGAGAAGGAGCGCAAGGGCGCCCTCCGGCGGCGGACACGCCGTACCGGGCGCTTCGAGTACCGCGTCAGACTCCCGGAGCAGGTCGACGCCTCGAAGATCGAGGCGAGCCTCGACCAGGGCGTCCTGACCGTCCGCGTTCCGAAGTCCGAGCGCGTGCAGCGCCAGAAGATCGAGATCAAGTCGAAGTGAGGCGAGGGCGCTGACGGTGCCGGTCGCCTCGCGTGCAACCCAAATCACTGACCTAGCGACAGGGGGTTGAGATGGCCGTCGAGCACCTTTGCCAACGTCACGGGCGACCGGCAGTCGCGTCCCGGGTCCGGCTTCGTCCGGACGGGACACAGGAAGTCGAATACCTCTGCGAGATCGACCTCGCGGAGGAGCGAATGGGTCGTCTCGGGGGCGGCCGCAGCCTCTTTGACGAATTCTTCTCCGACTTCTTCGACGAATCGCCGACCGGGCGCGGCGCCACGGCGACGAGGCAGGCGCCTACGCGTCGCGCCGAGACCGTCGACGTGACGCAATTCTTCAGCGAGGCCACCCGCCAGCTCCTCCAGCGCTCAGCGCAGACGGCGCTCGACTGGGGAAGCCTCGACCTCGAGAGCGACCACCTGCTGTACGGCGCGCTTCAGGAGGACGTCGTGCGCCACGTCCTGCAGCAGGTCGACGCCGACCCGGACGCGATCGCCGCACAGCTCGAGGAGGAGGCGGAGAAGGGCGAGCGGACGGACGTGGCGCCGTCGCTCGCACCCGACGCGAAGGCAGCCCTCCTTGCCGCCTACGAGGAGTCGCGCGAGCTCGGCTCGTCGTACGTCGGCCCGGAGCACGTGCTGCTCGCGCTCGCGCGCGATCAGGAGAGCCAGGCCGGGCAGGTGCTGCAGCGCTTCGGCGTCTCGCACACCAAGCTCCGCGGCGCCGTGATCCGGGGCGTCGAGGCCGGCAGGCCGCGCGAGATCTCGAGTACGCCGCGCCTTGACGAGTTCGGCCGCGACCTGACGCAGGAGGCGCGCGAGGGGAAACTCGACCCCGTGATCGGCCGTACGGACGAGGTCGAGCAGACAATCGAGATCCTCTCGCGACGGACGAAGAACAACCCTGCGTTACTGGGCGAGCCCGGCGTCGGCAAGACCGCGATCGTCGAGGGGATCGCCCAGCGGATCGTGAACGACGAGGTGCCTGAGACGCTCGCCGGGAGGCGCGTGGTCGCACTCGACCTGGCCGGAATGATCGCCGGCACGAAGTACCGCGGCGAGTTCGAGGAGCGCCTGAAGACCGTCATCGATGAGATCCGCGGCGCTTCCGATGATCTGATCCTCTTCATCGACGAACTGCACACCGTGGTGGGAGCCGGCGCGGCGGAGGGCGCGATGGACGCCTCCAACATGCTCAAGCCCGCCCTCGCCCGCGGCGAGCTGCACGTGATCGGCGCGACGACTCTCGACGAGTACCGCAAGAACATCGAGCGCGATCCGGCGCTGGAGAGACGCTTCCAGCCAGTGTTTGTGCGCGAGCCGACCGTGGAGGAGACGATCGAGATCCTGCGCGGCCTCAAGGACCGCTACGAGGCCTTCCATCGCGTGCGCATCTCGGACGAGGCGATCGTGGGGGCGGCGGAGCTGTCGGACCGCTACATCCGTGACCGCTTTCTGCCCGACAAAGCGATCGACCTGCTTGACCAGGCGGGCGCACGAGTGCGCCTGCGCACGAAAACGAAAGACGACGACACGCGCTCGCTCGAGGAGGACCTGCGGCGGCTGGCGCGCGAGCGCGACCAGGCCACGGCGGCAGAGGACTACGACCGTGCCGGAACCCTTCGCGACGAGATCGAGACGCGCCAGAGCGAGGCCGAGGAACGGCGCAGGGGCCGCCAGCGGGCGCCCGAGGTCACTCCCGACGACATTGCCGAGGTGGTATCACGGACGACGGGCATCCCCGTCTCGCAGCTGACGACCGAGGAGCGCGAGCGGCTGATGAAGCTCGAAAAGGAGCTGCACGGCCGGATTGTGGGACAGGACGAGGCAGTCTCGGCGGTCGCGGAGGCGGTCCGGCGTTCGCGCGCGGGTCTCGGGGATCCCCAGCGACCCGTCGGCAGCTTCCTGTTCCTTGGCCCGACCGGCGTCGGGAAGACCGAGCTCGCCCGCGCGCTCGCCGAGGCTTTGTTCGGCGACGAGAACCTGATGGTCCGCTTCGACATGAGCGAGTTCCAGGAGCGGCACACGGTCTCTCGCCTGGTCGGGGCGCCGCCCGGCTACGTCGGCTACGAGGAGGCAGGGCAGCTGACCGAGCAGGTGCGGCGGCGGCCGTACTCGGTGCTGCTCTTCGACGAGATCGAGAAGGCCCACGCCGACGTCTTCAACATCCTGCTCCAGATCCTCGACGACGGCCGCCTAACGGACGCCCAGGGGCGAACGGTCGACTTCAAACACACGGTCGTGATCATGACCTCGAACCTCGGCGCAGCCCGAATCCAGGACTATGCCCGTCGCGGCGAGTCGTTCGAGGAGCTGAAAGCGGAGCTGATGGAGGTTCTGCGCGGCAGCTTCCGCCCGGAGTTCATCAACCGGATCGACGAGATCATCGTCTTCCGGGCGCTGACGGACGAGCAGCTCGCCGAGATCACCAAACTGCTGCTCGACCGGCTGGTCCGGCGGCTGCACGCCCAGGGGATCGAGGTCGTCTTCACCGACGAGGCGATCGAGCTCCTCGCCCACGAAGGGTTCGATCCGGAGTTCGGCGCGCGCCC
This sequence comes from uncultured Actinomycetes bacterium, assembly GCA_963719275.1. GTDB lineage: Bacteria > Actinomycetota > Thermoleophilia > Gaiellales > Gaiellaceae > AC-32. The sequence goes on from CAVRBT010000009.1 coordinate 175,050, forward strand.
GCTGCGGCGGACGATCCAACGCCTGGTCGAGAACGAGCTTTCGCGGCTGGTGCTCTCCGACGCGATCGGTCCCGGCGACCGCGTCACGGTCGACGCGCTAGAGGACGAGCTGCGCTTCGACGTCGACACGGGCGCGGCTCGGGAGCCGGAGGAGGCCGGCGAGCGCGAGGTCAGCGCGGAGCCTACCCCGCGCTGACGAAGCTCAGTCGTGGAGGCGGCGCCGACGAAGCCCGAAGCCGCTTCCGCGGACCAACACCGCGCGGAGCCGCAGGCGGACATTGTCCTCGGCGTAATCGTCGCTCCGGGTCTCGCACGCGACGTCACCGCCAAGATCGCCAGCGAGCTCGCGCACGACCTTGAGGCGCTGGACCTGGGCGTCGAGTGGCGGACCGAGCTGACCGTGGACCGCCTCGTCGCTCCTCCGGCTCAGACGACCGAGATCATCGATGCGGCGCGGCGCAAGCTGCTGGATGCGAACTGGGATCTCGGCGTCGTCGTCACCGACCTCCCGCTCCGAGTCGGCCGCCGCCCCGTCTCGCGGCAGGTCAGCCCGACGCATGGGATCGCCGTCGTCTCGCTTCCCGCCCTCGGCGCGTTGCACCTCGCGCCGCGATTGCGGCAGACGCTCCTCGGGCTCGTCGGCGAGCTGGTCGGCGACGGCGGCGGCCACTGGAGCGGCGACGGTGCGCTCGCGCGCCTGAGACGCCGCTGGGGACGCGGCGTGCTCCAGGAGCTCGCCACCGACACCTCAGATCGGCCGGGAGCACTGCGATTCCTCTTCGTCGCGGAGGTTCTCGCGAGCCACCTTCGCCTCCTGCTCGGAATGGTGCGGGCAAATCGCCCCTGGCGTCTAGCGGCTCGGCTCTACCGCGCCCTGCTCGCGGCGGTCGTGGCCGGCGCCTACGGCCTCGTCACCTCCGACATCTGGCGGATCTCGGCGACGGCCGGGTCGACGCGACTCGCGCTCGCGTCCATCGCCTCGATCTCGTTGACGAGCGGAGCGGTGATCGTGGCGCACGGCCTATGGGAGCGAGCGCCCGACCGCAACCTGCGCGACCAGGTGATCCTGTTCAACGTCGCGACAGCAGCGACGATCCTGATCGGGATCGCCACGCTATACGCCGCCCTCTTCCTCATGATCTTCGCCGTGGCCGAGCTGCTCCTCAGCGCTCAAGCCCTTGGCTCAGGGCTGGGCCATGCCGTCGGGGCAGGCGACTACGCCACGCTCGCCTGGTTCACCGCCTCGCTTGCAACCGTGGGTGGGGCTCTCGGCGCGGGGCTCGAGTCGGACGACGCGGTGCGCGAGGCCGCCTACGCATCTTCCACCGACAGTGACGAGAGAGAGGAGTCGTGATGGGACTGTTTCGCCTTCTGGCACGTACGACGATCGGGCTGCTTTTCGTCGGCCACGGCACGCAGAAGCTTTTCGGGTGGTTCGGCGGCGCTGGGCTCGACGGAACCGGCGGGTTCTTCGAGCAGCTGGGCCTTCGACCGGGGCGCCGCTACGCCCTGGCCGCCGGTGTCGCCGAAGCCGGTGGTGGACTTCTCTTCGCCCTCGGCGCCGCCACGCCGCTCGGCGCGGCGGCGGTCTCAGGCTCGATGATCACGGCGATCAAGACCGTCCACTGGGAGAAGGGCGTCTGGGTGAGCGCCGGTGGTTACGAGTACAACCTCGTTCTGCTCGCCGCGGTCTTCGGCCTAACCGAGAACGGGCCGGGCCAGTGGTCGATCGACGGCGCGCTGGGGAGAAGCCACTGGGGCACGCATTGGGCGCTCGCGGCGCTCGCCGCGGGAGCCGCCGGATCGGCCGGCGTGCTCCGCGCAGCCAACGAAGAGGTGGAGAAGGACATGGAGCGGCCGGCGGCCGAGGCCGAGCCCGTTACCGCTGCCTCGTAGCCGACGGCCAACTCCGCTCGGGTAGGGGTCGATTTGGTAGCTCAGGGATGTCCTCGGGCAGCAAGACCGCTTGCAGGCCGCGCCCCGAGACCTACCCGAATAAGCGAAAAGGCGCCGTTTCCGGCGCCTTTCGCAGTAGCGGGGGCAGGATTTGAACCTGCGACCTCCGGGTTATGAGCCGCCTCGATCGTGTACACGCGTTCCGCCGTATTCCGCCGAAATGCGGACTCCGAGCCAGTTTTCGGACGCAGCCGTGCATTTAGGCGGAACACGGTGACATTCCCGCGGAAGCCAGATGCTTGCAAGACGCTTGCAGGCGCGGGTCGAAGGTCGGCTCGAAGGTAGACGCCCACGGTTCGGATTCAGCCCAGTATCGCGATCCGAGGCTGGTGCCTCGGGTTGCGGCCGAGTCATGAATCGTTTGGACCCGAGTTAGCGGCCCGGCTGTACAAGACCGGTCTCATAGGCGAGGACGACCGCTTGTACCCGGTCGCGCAGATTCAGCTTTTGCAGGACGTGCGTTACGTGCGTCTTGACGGTCGTCTCGCCCACCACCAGGTCGGCAGCGATCTCGGCGTTTGAGAGGCCGCGTGCAACGAGCTTGAGCACCTCCAGCTCGCGGTCGGTCAGCTCCTCGAGCTCGGGCGGCGTCCGCGAGCCAGGCGGCGGGCGGCGGACGAACTCCTCGAGCAGCCGACGGACGACGGTCGGCGCGAGCAGAGAGTCTCCGGCCGCGACCGTGCGAACTCCGTGCGCCAGCTCGGCGGGTGGGACGTCCTTCACGAGGAAGCCACTGGCCCCGGCAAGCATCGCCTCGTACACGTACTCGTCGAGGTCGAAGGTGGTCAGAATCAGGATGCGCACCGAGGCCGGGGCGCTCTGCACCAGCCGCCTGGTCGCTTCGAGCCCGTCGACGCCGGGCATGCGGATGTCCATAAGCACGACGTCCGGCGTCAACCGAAGGGCCCGCTCCACGGCCTCCGCACCGTCGGCTGCCTCGCCGACGACCTCCATGTCCGGTTGCGAGTCGAGGATCAGACGGAAGCCGCCGCGCACGAGCGCCTGGTCGTCGGCGAGCAGAACGCGAATGCTCCCGGGAGGGTCGGGCCGAGGGGAAGGCGTTCCAGAACGAGCAACCGCTGTAAGAGCTGACTCCGCAAGTGTGGCTTCATCCCCCGAGAACACGTCCGATGCCTCGCTCTCGGTCCTCAGGGGCGGAAATTGATTCGGCAGACCTGGGACATCCAGCTGATAGAGCCGGACTGCGCGATCGAGGCCCTTCAGACGCTGCTGGCCGAGATCGCGCAAAGCGAACTGCTCGGCCGGCGCCTCCTCTTCGTCCTGGAGCAGGTCGTAGGTCGTCTGTGAAAGCAACACCTGGCCGCCGTGTCCAGCCGAACAAATCCGTGCCGCGCGGTGGACTGCGACGCCGAGGTAGCGACTGTCCGCCCGTGTCGCTTGCCCGGTGTGCAGCCCGGTTCGGACTTTGAGCTCGTTGCCCTTCGGCCACGTGTGGCCGGCAAGCATGCGCTGAGCGCCTGCTGCTGCCGCGGCGGCATCGCTCGCGCTCGTGAATGCGACGAAGAAGGCGTCGCCTTGGGCGTCGATCTCCTCTCCTCCGTACGCGTCGAAAGCACGGCGCAGCAAGCGTTGGTGCTCCGTGAGGATTTCGTGGTAACGAACGCGGCCAAGGCGCTTTAACAGCTCGGTTGAGCCGGCAATGTCGGTGAAGAGGAAGGTGACGGTTCGGTTGATCAGCTCGGGCACTGAACACCGTTCCTGGGTCGGCGCAGCGGTACTTCAGAGAAAAACGGCGACGGCCAACTCCTAGATGGAAGCGCCGCTCGCGCATCACGACCAGGCAGTGGCGCATGCTGTCCCCATCGTCCGCTCCAGACCTGTCGACCCGAGCCGTACACGGATCACTGCTCGCCCGCGTTCAAGGGAAGCCGGGCGCGGAGGCGATACCCACCCCGATTGTGGCGGCCGTGCTCGAGCTCACCCCCGTAGAGAGCGATGCGTTCACGCATCCCGATCAGTCCGAACCCCCCGCCTCTGCCGGCCCCTTGAGCCTCCCCCTCGTCGAGCACCTCCAGCTCGAGCGCGTCGCCATCGTGGCGCACGAGGACCCGAGCGCGACCCGGCCCGCCGTGCTTGAGCGCGTTCGTAAGCGCCTCCTGGACGATTCGATAGGCCGCGAGCTCCAGCCCGGGCGAGAGCGTTCTCGGCTCGATCCTCACGTCGAGATCGACGTCGAGGCCGGACTGGCGCAGCTGCTGAACGAGGGTCTGGAGCTCGGCGAGACCCGGCTGGGGCGCTAGGTCCATACCTTCTCCGTCGGCTCTCATCAAACCGAGGAGCCGGCGCAGCTCGTGGCGAGCCTGCCGGCCTGTCTCCTGGATCGACCGCAGCGAGTTCCGCGCCTGGTCGGGGTCGCTGTCGAAGACCTCCTCCGCGGCACCGGCCTGCACGACCATGACGCTGACGCTGTGCGAAATGACGTCGTGCAACTCTCGGGCGATGCGGGTGCGCTCGTTCGCCGCCGCCTCGCGCGCCTTCTCCTCACGCTCGACCTCCAGGCGAACTGTGCGGTCGAACAACTCGTCCGCGCGCCGCTGCCGCGCCCGGACCGCTCGGCCGGCCAGCCACGATCCGACGAGGAACGCCCCGACGAAGACGTAGTCGCCGAAACTGTTCGTCGTCGAGGCGACTTCGACCGCGAAGACCGTAGCGGAGAACGCAAGCCCGGCTGCCGCCGGACCAGCCGAAGCGTGCACCGCGAGCGAGAACACGAGTACGAGCGTCGTCAGAAACGGCACCAGCGAGCCCTGAGGCGCCGCAATCAGTGTCCAGACGAGTAGCACGCCCATGCTCGCGGCGAGGCACGCGAGCGGTGCCCGCCGGCGCCAGAGCAGCGGCAGTGTCAAGAGGATGCCCATGACAGCCGCAAGCGGCTTCGGCCCCATTTCCTCCGGCACCCACCAGATCCAGATCTCGAGCTGTAGCGCGAACGTGAAGAAGAGCGCGACCGCGACGTCGACAGCGCCCTGGGTGGTGCGGAAACGGCTCGCGGCCATGCTGTGACGGTATCGCCGAACTCGCCCAACCGCATCGTCGCAGCCGACGAGCCGTCTCCTCCCTGCGGACGAGGTGGCCGCGGTCAAGTTCGCCGAGGCGCAGGAGCACGGATCGGTCCTCCCGCCGATGACAGCCGCCTGACAGCCGCCTAGCGTCGGCTGGAGAGAAACGCCATCCGACGGAAGGACTCCAAGATGTCCAAGAAACCGACATTTCTGCTCATCGCCGCGGTCGCGCCACTTGCTGCGGCGCTCTCCCTCGCCGCCGGCTGCGGAGACTCCGATCTACCAGCCGAGGTCTCTTCAGCCAAGACCACCGCCGCGCAATCCGCACAGCACGTCGCCGTGAGCACGCGCGACACCGAGCTTGTTGTCACAGGCGCCGGCTCGCTCCACGCAGGCTTCGTCCGCCTCGAGGTGCGTAACACGGGCCGCGGTGAGCATGGGATCGAGCTCGTCCGGCTCAAGCGCCCGCTGACGACCCCACAGCTCGTGCGGGCCTTCGGAGCGGAGAAACGCGAACTGCTCGAGTCACTCGGCGGCATCCAGCAGGTCGTGCCCGGCCATTCGTGGGCGATGACCGAGCGGCTGGGCCCGGGCTCGTATGCACTCCTCGACTTCGCGCAGGACGGCCCGGAACCGAACTACGTGCGCGGCATGTACAAGCGCTTCGTGGTAGCAGCAACTCAAGCCCGCAGCGTGCCCCCAGCCACGGTCGGAGAGATCGACATGCGCGACTTCCGTTTCGACTTTCGCCTGCCGAACGGATTCTCCGGGCGCGGCGTCGTCAAGATCACGAACGCCGGCAGGACGAGTCACGAAATCAGCCTTGTCCGCATCAAGCCCGGCCACAGCCAGCGCGAGGTGCTGAACCTGATCCTCAGCGGGGCGACCAAGCCGCCGGAGTGGGCGTCGATCGTCGAGCTCCTAAGCGTTCTCGACCCCGCCAAGACTGCCTACGTCAAGTTCGATCTAAGCGCGGGTCGGTACCTCGCCCTGTGTCTCGTGAACGAGCCCGGCTCGCAGACGCTGCATGCGCAACTCGGGATGATGGGCACCTTCGATGTGATCTGAGCTCGCCTGCAGTTCTGACCGGAAAAAAGGGAGGCCCGCTCGCGCGGGCCTCTCAGTAGCGGGGGCAGGATTTGAACCTGCGACCTCCGGGTTATGAGCCGCCTCGGTTATGTACGCGCGTTCCGCCGTATTCCGCCTAAACGCAGGTTTCGACCCGGTTTTCAGCCGCAGCCGTGCATTCGGGCGGAATACGGTGTCCGGTTTGTGTCCGGAAGAGGGCTTAAATACCTGCAAATCAGCTACTTCTATTGTCTGGACAGGACGCGGTATTTGTGAGCTGTATGGAGAGGGTCACCCGGGTGCCGATTTGCAGGGGCGTTGCATGCGTGGGAGTGCGCGGAGGTACTCAAAGGGAACCCTGAGGGCACACGGTGCGCCACGCACGTCCTGCGCGTGCGGCTATCGCGGCACTAGCCAGCGACTCGCGCAGTCGCTTCTTTGACTCCAGACGCGGTCCGGAGAGACGCAAGAGGCGCCGTTTCCGGCGCCTCTTGCTGAGATCCCATCCGCTACGGACTCACCTGGTTCGCGCGCGTGTCGTGACGTACAGGTCCAGGTTTCCCTCGCTACCGCTGCGGTTGGAGCCGAAGTACAAGTGCGTGCCATCCCAGGAGAGCGACGCACGGAGATCGTTCACGGAGCTGTTCACGTCGCAGCCGAGATCCGTCGGCGTCGTCCACGGGTCGCTCGTGCTCGCCCGCGTGGACGTCCAGAGGTCGGCGCCGCCGCACCCGCCGTCCCGGGTTGAGTCGAAGACGATCTCGCGTCCGTCGTGCCGCAGGTTGGGCCGCGCATCGCTCGCGGACGAGTTGACCAGCGCAAGGACGGGCTCTCCGATCGAGCCGTGGTCGATCGGAGCGACGTAGATCTTCGAAGTGCCGCTCCTGGTGCTGGAGAAGTAGAACTGGCGGGCGGCGACGAAGGGGCTCGCCTCGTCGGCGGCGCTGTTCACGTCGCAGCCCAGGTTCACCGGCTGCGCCCATCCGTGACGCGGGTGCCACCGGGTCGCGTACATGTCCGAGCCGCCACAGCCGCCCGGTCGCGTACTGACGTACAGGAGACGGCGCCCGTTGTGCCGTGGCGTGGGGCAGAACTCGTCCCCGCTCGTGTTGATCGGTTCCCCGGCATTCACCGGCGCACCCCATGGGTCGTCGACGCTCGCCCGCGTCGTGATGTAGATGTCGAGCCCGCCGTAGCCGCCTGCCCGGTTCGAGGCGAAGAAGAGGCGGAGGCCATCGCGCGAGATCGATGGACACCCCTCGAGCGCGGCAGTGTTGAGGTTGTCGTCCGCGCCGACGGCCTCGAGGTTCTGCGCCGGCTGCCACGGACCGAAGTTCATCGCGTTCGCCACGGCTGTGACCGTTGCCGCGACCGCCATAGCAAGCATGAGTGCGAGCTTGTATTTCATCTTCAACCTGCCTCCCCAGTTGCCGCCGCGGGCGCCTCCTTTGGGCCGAGCGAGCGGCTGCGCCTCGCGCGGCTCTGGGCCTTCTCTCGAATGCAGGTGCGTCATCTCGACCACTTCCTTTCTTGCGGCTACGTCGCGGGCGAGACGGCGACGTGCGCCAGCTGGTAGAGGGTCTGGACTTCTCGGTCCGCCACTCCGAGAGCGGCGTGGGCGGTGTCGGCCGCCCGAACGGCGTCGAATGCCCAGCCCTCGACGACGACGGCGAGCGTGCGCTCGTCGGCGACGAGGCCGACGCTGACGACGCCGAGACGGCCGAGCGCCGCGACGTGCGACGGCGTAAGAAGGACCTGTCGGTCGTCTCGGTCCATCACCACGACGAGCATCGCCACGTGTCTCTCCCTCGGTCGGCGGAATCGGGTCCGTGGTCGAGGCTACGACCGACGGGGCCAGGATTAATCGGGGAGTTCCCTCGACGTTCGAAAGGGCTCCCTCGGTGGTGTCGAGCGGCGGGCTTGGGTGAGGAGCGAACGCGTTCTAGCCTGTGTGTCGTAGTGGATGGTTTCGTCGGAAGAGCGCGCGAGCTCGACGTTCTGAGCGGGCTGGCAAGGCGGCACGGCGGTCCGGGTGTCGCGCTCGTGTTCGGGGAGCCGGGCAGCGGCAAGACTCGTCTGCTCGCGGAGGCGCGGCGGCGGCTTGGGTTCGAGGCGTGCTTCTCGATGGTGGGGTTCGAGCCGGAGCGGCAGGTGCCGCTGGCGGCCGCGTCGAGCTTTTTGCGAGAGCTTGCGGGTGTGCGGCCGAGCGGAGCGGAGCTGACGGCGTTGTTCTCGGACTCCCCGGCGGAGACGGGGGCGCTTCAGCCGATCCGCATCTTCGAGGCGGCACATCTCGCGCTTGCGGGGCTGCAGCCCGTGCTGCTCAGCGTCGACGATCTCCAGTGGGCGGACGAGCTCTCGCTCGCCCTGTGTCACTACCTGGTGCGCGCCGCCGCGTACGCGGGGGATGAGATAACTGTGTTGGCCGCGTCGCGGCCGGCGAGCACTGCGGCCGCGTTCGCGAGCTCGGTCGAGCAGGTCGTGGCGGCAGGGCTCGCGACGACGATCGAGCTCGGCCCGCTCTCCCGGGAGGAGGGCGTCGAGCTCGCGGCCGGGCTCGCGCCGAGTCTCGAGCCGGGCGCCGCGGAGCGTGTCTGGGAACGCGCCCGGGGCTCTCCGTTCTGGATCGAGGCACTGGTGGGCGCTGAGGGCGGGGTCGACGCGTCGGCGCTTGTGACCCGGCGCCTGCGCGGAGCAAGTGGCGACTCCGGGTCGCTGCTCGCTCTGCTCGCCGTCGCGGGTCGACCGTTGACGCTCGACGAGGCTGCGGCGCTGCAGCGCTGGCCGCCGGAGCGCGTCGAGGGTGCAGCAGCTCAGCTCGCGAGCCGCGGCCTGGCCATGGAGAGCGGAGGTGTGCTCCGGCCGGCGCACGATCTGCTGCGCGAGGCTGCGCTCCGAGGTCTTCCCGACGAGTCGAGGCGAGCGCTCCATCGCCGGCTCGCCGAGTGGCTCGAAGTCGGCGCCGGGGACGATCCCGGTGAGCTCCGAGCGGCGTTGGAGCATCGCCGCCTCGGCGGACTGCCGGCGCTTCCGCTCGCGCTACGGCTCGCCCGAGCCCCCAGGCGGACGCTGCTCGTGCGCGACGTGCTCGGCCTGCTGACGGCGATCCTCGACGAGTCCGACCCCAGCGATGGCCACGCGAGCGAGCTCGAGGAGGCGGTTGCCTCGCTCGCGTTCGATCTCGCGGACTACCGGCTGGCTTTCGAGCGCTGGGCGATCGTGGCGGGGCGCCGCCCCGACCCGGCGGACCGCGCCACCGCGCTCATCCGCGCTGCGCGCGCGGCCAGCCTCGCCGAATGCCCGGAGGAGGCGCGTGCGTTTCTCGCGCGTGCCCGCGAACTCGGGTTCGAGGACCCGGTGGTCGCGCTCGAGCTCGAGACCGCCGAGCTGTTCGTCGAGAGCTGGTTCGGGCCGATCACGGTCGAGCTGCTCGCAGCCGGGCCGCGAGTCGCGGCGACGGCGCGAGCGCTTGCGGCAGAAGAGGGTGGTTACGACCGACTCGGCGCTCGCTCCCGGCGAGCCTGCCTCGACGCACTCGAGGCGCAGAACATCGGCGCGATCGTCCAGGGTGATGTCCAGGCAGCGATCGTCGCCTGTGACGAGATCGTGGCCGCCGCGCGCGGCTTCGACGAGGAGATCGGCCTCGGCGCCCAGGTCTGGAAGCAGTACGCGCTGATGCAACTCGGCCGGCTGGCGGAAGCGGAGGTAGAGCTTCGCCGCATCCGGCTCGAGTCGCGTCAGCGCGTCATGCCCAAGGTCGGCATCGAGGCCGGGTACTGGCTCCTAAGAGTGCTCGAGCATCGCGCCCGCGTCCGCGAAGCCGAGGCGATCGCGTCCGAGGTCGGCGAGCTGGCCGCTCGCCTGGGCGATCCGGTCGAGCTGCGGCGGGTCGAGCATCAGCGCCGCCGCCTGGATCTGCTCGGCGCCGGCTGGCAGCAGACGCGCCGGCGGATCGAGGAGGCGGCGCGCGCCGAGCCGTACGCTCACCAGCGACTCCAGTACAACGCCGTCTTGGCGCTCTTCGTGGCGCGCGTCGGCGGACGCAGCCTGAACAGCGCGGCGCTCGAGTACCGCGCCAAGGCCGACACAGACGCCGCCTCCGCTGGCTGCCTTCGCTGCTTGACCGAGCGCGACCTCGAAGGCGCAGAGATCCTTGCACGCGCGGGCCGGGCCGAGGAGGCTCGCGCCTGCCTCGAGGCCTGGGACGCGCAGCGACCCGATCCGCCCAGGCTGGAAGCGCTCTCGCGGCAGCGTACCGCTGCTCTGCTGGCCGCACTCGAAGGCGAGCCCGAGCGGGCGGTTGAGGTGCTCGAGAGGGTGCAGGTCGAGAGCGAGCGAATCGATGCGGTGCTCTTCGCGCTCTGGACCTCACTCGATCTTACGAGGATCCTCACAGACGCCGACCGCACGCGCTCGGCCGAGCTCCTTCGGACCACATCGGAACGGGCCGAGCTGCTCGGCCTGGCGGCGCTCTCCGAGCTCGCCGAGCAAAGGCTTCGCAAACTCGGCGTGCGCACCTGGACACGTCGCAGCGCCGCCCCGGCGCGGTCCGGACTCGACGCGCTCAGCGACCGCGAGCGTGAGATTGCGGGACTCGCCGCGTCCGGTGCCAGCAACCCCGAGATCGCCCAGGCAGTCTTCCTTTCCCGCAAGACCGTGGAACGGCACCTCTCGAACGTCTTCGCGAAGCTCGGTGTCCGGAACCGCACAGAGCTCGCCGCCCAGCTCGCTCCCCCGAACTCGGAGCAGGCAGGACACCGTTGACCCCCGACCCGACCGGAGCGTGCACGGTCCCCGGACGGGCACGCGACCTCCATACTCGGCTCAGGAAACCGAAAGGCGCCATTTCGAGCGCCTTTCTCAGTAGCGGGGGCAGGATTTGAACCTGCGACCTCCGGGTTATGAGCCCGGCGAGCTACCTGACTGCTCCACCCCGCGTCGCGGGCCGCATTATAGCGCGGCGGTAGCCTTTCGAGGGTGCGAGTCGGCGTCGTCGACCTCGGTACCAACTCCACCCGTCTGCTGGTCGCGGACGTCGACCGCGACCGCGTCGACGAGGTCTCGCGGCGCACGGTGATCACGCGGCTCGGCGAGGGTGTCGACGAGCGGCGCAAGCTGCTGCCGCTGCCCGTCGCGCGGGTGCGGAACGTGCTCTCGGACTACCGCCGCCAGCTCGAGCAGCTCGGCGCGGAGCGCGTGCTCGCGATCGGCACCAGCGCGATCCGCGACGCCGAGAACGGCGAGGCGTTCCTCGGCGAGATCGAGTGGAGCTACGGCTTCGCCACCCGACTGCTCAGCGGCGACGAGGAGGCCGGGCTCACGCGCCGCGGCGTCGCCAACGGCTGCCCTCTCGCCGACGACACGCTCGTGCTCGACGTCGGCGGTGGCTCGACGGAGCTGATCACCAGGGACGAGCGCACGAGCCTCGACGTCGGCTCGGTCCGCCTGACCGAGCGGCACCTGCGCTCGGACCCGCCGACGCCCGAAGAGCTCGACGCCGCCGCCGAGGCGGTGCGCGCGGTGCTGCCGCCACTCGACCCGAGCGACGCGATCGGCGTCGCCGGAACCGTCACGACGCTCGCCGCGCTGGAGCTCGGCGGCTACGACCCCGATCGCGTCCACGGCCACCGGCTCACGCGCGAGGCCGTCGACGCGCTGCTGGGACGCCTTGCCTCCCTCCCGCTCGCCGAGCGCCGCGAGCTCCCCGGGCTCGACCCCGAACGCGCGCCGGTGATCGTCGGCGGCGCGGTGGTCGTCCGCGAGGTGCTCGAGCGTTACGGGCTCGCCGGGCTCGAGGCGAGCGAGCGCGACCTCCTCCACGGCGCCGCGCTCGAGGCCGCGAAGCTGCCGGAGCCCGTCGAGGGCGACGCGCCGCCGGGCGCCTACACCTGCTGCTGATCGAGGTCGGCCGGCGGCTCGTCCTCCGCCAGCCGCCGCTGCAGCACGGCGCGGGAGAGCACGCCGACCAGCAGGCCGTCGTCCACGACGGGAACCCGCTCGGCGTCCCACTCCTCGAGCTGCGCGAAGGCCTCGTCGAGCGGCACGTCGGGATCAATCGTCCAGTTCGGTGGCTCGACAATCTCCCCCAGCCGCGTCTCGCGCGGGTCCCGGCCGGCCGCCACCACCCGCTCGACGAGCGTCTTGCGCGTGAGCACGCCGGCGAAGCGGCCACCCTGGCTGACGTAGACCGCACGCACGTCCGGCTCCACGAGGTGCTGGCCTGCCTCCTGCGCGGACGCCGACACGTCGAGCGTCAGCGGCTCGGGGATCATGGCCTCCCGCACGCGCCCCACGGCGCTCACGGGTAGATCCCGCGCGCGCGCAACGCGCCGGCGACCTCGCGGATCCCGGCCACGAGCGCGGCGCTGCGCAGCGTCAGGTTGCGTGACTCCGACAGCGACCAGACGCGGTCGAACGCGTCGCCGAGCTGCTCCGCGAGCTTCGCGCGGATCTCGCGCCGGTCCCAGAAGAGCCGGCCGAGGTCCTGCACCCACTCGAAGTACGAGACGGTTACGCCGCCAGCGTTCGTGAGCACGTCGGGGAGCACCGGGATCCCGCGCTCGTTCAGAATGGCGTCGCCCTCGAGCGATGTAGGCCCGTTGGCCCCCTCCGCGACCATGCGCGCCTGCAGGCGAGGCGCGTTCGCGGCCGTGATCTGGTCCTCGCGCGCCGCGAGCACGAGCACGTCGCACGGCAGCTCGAGCAGCTCCTCGTTCGTGATCCGGTCGGACTCGGTCCACTCCGCCAGCGAGCCGCGCTGCTCGGCGAAGCGGCGAAGGGCTTCGACATCGAGCCCGCCCTCGTCGTGGACGCCGCCGGAAACGTCGGAGACCGCGATCACGGTTGCGCCGAGGGCATCGAGCTCGGCCGCGGCGATCCCGCCGACGTTGCCGAAGCCCTGGACGACGCAGCGCTGGTCGGCGAGCTCCCACCCCAGCCGCCTGCACGCGCGCTCGACGACCATCACGACGCCGGCGCCCGTCGCCTCGTGCCGGAACAGCGAGCCCCCGAGCGAGATCGGCTTGCCGGTGACGATCTCCGGAACCGCGTGCCCGATCTCCATCGAGTACGTGTCCATCATCCACGCCATCGTCTGCTCGTTCGTGGCCATGTCGGGCGCGGGAATGTCCTTCTGCGGGCCGATGATCGGCAGCAGCTCGGAGGTGAAGCGGCGCGTGATCTTCTGCAGCTCGTCGCTCGAGTGCTCGCGTGGGTTACAGCGCACGCCGCCCTTGGCGCCGCCGTACGGCAGCCGCAGCAGGGCGCATTTCCACGTCATCCACATCGCGAGCGCCGCGCACTCGCCGAGCGAGACCTCCGGGTCGTAGCGCACGCCGCCCTTGGTCGGCCCGAGCACGGTCGAGTGCTGCACGCGGTAGCCGGGAAAGACCGTCCAGCGGCCGGAGTCGAGCCGCACGGGCACGCTGACGACCAGCGACCGCTCCGGGAAGCGCAGCCGTTCGGCGACGAAGTCCTCGACGTCCGCGTGCGGGAGCGCCTGCTCGTACTGTGCGAGCGCCGTCCGGTAGAGCGGCGTCTCCCATTCCAGGTGCCCTTGCTCGGGCGAGACCTCCTGCACCTCGGCCACAGGCGGAGTCTAGGCGCGGGGCGGCTCCCCGTTCCCTTTCGCGCGTCTAGGGTAGGAGAGGCGCCATGGCGAATCCGCTCAACGATTTGCTTCGCGGCTTCGACACCCTCCGCGAGCAGGTGCGGGAGGGACTCGGCGCGGACGCGGACTGGCTCGACCGGCTCGACCCGCGCAGGCCGCCGGAGGACACCCGCAGCTTCGAGGAGCTGCAGGTAGAGCTCGACTCGCTGGTCGGGCTCGAGACGGTGAAGGACCAGGTGCGCGCGCTCGTTGCGTTCCTGCAGGTGCAGGGCCAGCGGCTCGAGCGCGGGTTGCCGGAGGTCGCGACCTCGCAACACCTCGTCTTCCTAGGCAACCCCGGGACCGGGAAGACCACGATCGCGCGGCTGCTCGCGCACATGTACCGCGCGATGGGCCTGCTGCGGCGCGGCCATCTGGTCGAGGTCGACCGCGCAGGGCTCGTCGGCGAGTTCGTCGGCATGACCGCGATCAAGACCGACCGCGCAATCCGCAGGGCACTCGACGGCGTGCTCTTCATCGACGAGGCCTATGCGCTCGCGCGGCCCGGGCACTATCGCGGCGCCGACTTCGGCGCGGAGGCGATCGAGACCCTGCTGAAGCGGATGGAGGACCACCGCCACCGCCTGGTCGTCATCGTCGCCGGCTACCCGCGGCTGATGCACGAGTTCCTCGACTCGAACCCGGGCCTGCGCTCGCGCTTCGCGCGCGAGATCACGTTCCCCGACTACTCGACCGGCGAGCTCGTCGCGATCACCGAGCGCTTCGCCGGCCAGAACGAGTACCGCGTGACCGAGCCGGCGCAGGCAGAGCTACAGCGCATCTTCGACCGAGCGCGTCGCGGTGAGGGGTTCGGCAACGCGCGCTACGCGCGGACGATCTTCGAGCAGGCGCTGAACGCCCAGGCCCTGCGCCTCGCCGCGGGGGAAGGCCTCGAGGGAATCCCGGCCGAGGATCTGATCAGCCTCGTCGACACCGACTTCGCCGCGGCCGCGCAGGTGCTCGGCAACGGCGGTGAGCTCCCGCGCCGCAGCTGGTGGCGGCGCGCTTCGTGAGGTGCCGGGGAAGGGATTCGAACCCTTACGTCCCCGCTGGGGACACCTGATTTTAAGTCAGGCGCGTATGACCAATTTCGCCACCCCGGCGCGGCGAAGGATAGTCGCGGCTTCCGCCGACTAGGTGTTCGGCGGGAACGTGTACGACCGGGGGATCTGCTTCGGCGGCGTGCCGATCACAAAGGCGATCTCCTGGTGCGACTTCAGGTCGAGCGTCGCGGGGTCGCCGCTGTAGGGCTGGCCGTTGACGTAGACCGTCCACGGCGTCACCTGACGGCAGTAGCCGCCGACGCAGTCCTCGTTCAGCCGCACGCCCCAGACCCCGAAGAACTGGCCGAGCGCGAAGTGCTTGGCGATAGGCGACTCGAGGTGCATGATCCCGCTCGCGTCGTGCGTGTGCAGCTCGGTCAGGAACTCGCCGTCGTAGATGCCGATGTTGGTGGGAACGGGCATCCGCTTCCCGTTCACGAAGATGTCGAGGTGCTGGTGGATGTGGAGGACTTCGCCCTCGGCGGAGAGGTCGTGCACGCCCACGGCATCGAGCCGGTCGGGCAGCGTGTCGAGCCCCGGGTTCCACGGAGCCGGCCCCGTCTGCAGGCCGACGAGGTTCGTCGGCTGCGCCCCACCGGACGACGACGAGCTGTTGTCGCCGCCGCGCGCGACCACGACCGCGACGACCGCCGCCGCCACCGCGGCGACCGCGATCACGACCAGCAGGGCAGTCCACGGCCCGCCCGGAAGCGAGCGCTGACGCCTGGGATCCTTGCGCTGCTGGGGCGCCTGAACCTTGCGCGGAGGAGCCGGAGTGCGGGACTTTTTCGCCACCGGCGCGCGATGGTAGCAACGGGCTTGACTAGGTCCCTATGACCCGTTAGGGTCGTCCCGTCAGATCCGGAAGGCCGCAAGGTTTTCCGGATCTGGCGTTTTTTGTTGGCATTACGGATACTCGTACCCGCAGGCCAACCGCAAGGAGGCAACGGATGAGTTTCCTCGACAAGCTCTTCGGCCGCAGCAAAAAGGCCGCGGGTGACCTCAAAGGCGACGAATCGATGCAGCGCGAGGGCATGCACCAGGAGCAGGAGGGCATGGCCACCGAGCGCGCGGAGCACGCCGAGGAAGTCGCGCAGGAAGAGCGGGATCGCGCCGCAGAGCACCCCGCGGAGCGCAGCGACACGCCCTGAGCACGGGTTGATCCAGGTGTTCTCGAGGGCGGCGCGAGCCGCCCTCGTTCGTGCTGTCCGACCCCTCCTCTACCGTTCGTCGGCTCATGATCGTCGTCCTGACAGTGGTCCTCCTGCTCGCCGGCGGCTGCGCGCTCGCGCTGTGGCTGAGCCGACGCCTGGCCGACCAGAGCGCCGAGACCGCGAAGGCGCTCGGGGGCGTCGCCGACGCGATCGACCGCCGTGTGGCCGAGCTCGAGACGCGCGTCGACCGGCGGCTCGAGGGGCTCGACGGCCGGCTGCTCTCGACGCAGCAGAGCGCAGGCAAGACCGCGACGGAGATCGTCGACCGCCTCGGGAAGCTGGACGGGACCGCGGCGCAGATGCTCGCGCGGGCCAACGACCTCTCACGGCTCGAACAGGCCCTGCGCCCGCCGAAGGCCCGCGGCGGCGTCGGCGAGCTGATGCTCGGGAACCTCTTGCGCGACTCGCTGCCGCCCGACGCGTTC